>JAAENN010000189.1 GCA_024224295.1 Shimia sp.
AAACCTTTGTGCCGGCCAGTGTTCTTGCCGCAGGTGGTGAGGCGGAAGAAAGCGATTTTGAGAAGCAGTTGAGCCAGCGTGAGAAACAAGTTTTGACCGGGCTGTGCAAAGGGCAGTCGAACAAAGAGATCGCGCGGGATCTTGATCTGCAGGAAGTGACCATCAAACTGCACGTGCGCACGCTGTGTAAGAAGTTGAATGCCAAAAACCGCACACAGGCGGCTTTGATCGCAAAAGAGGCAGGCTTTGAGTAAGCCCGCCTCTGCGTCGTTTCTTTAAAAAACGAAGCTGTCGTACAGCTGTGCAAAATCTTCTGCAGCGTCTTGAAGCAGAAGCGTCGTGCTGCTTCCCAGCTGGATGACGACATGTTCACCGCTGACACTTACATTGTCTTCAAACCAAGCGGCGTGCTCGCTTTCGCTCACTCCAAGCTCAAGTCGGCGCAGGTGCAGACGATCCCCTTCAGAGACTGAAAAATCGAGGATGCTGTCTTGTGATCCGTCCAGATCATCGCTGCGGAAAATGAAAGTGTCCGCGCCGCCGCCACCAGAGGCAACGTCGCTACCCTCCCCCAGATACAGACGGTCGGCATCTGCCCCCCCGTCCAGCGTGTCATTTCCGGACGCCCCGCTGAGATAATCCCGCCCAGAGCCGCCAGACAGGACATCATTGCCGCTGTCACCCCGTAGGCTATCCCTGCCTTCGCCCCCCGTCAGGACATCGTCATTCACGCCGCCCCGGAGGTTATCACTTCCCAAACCACCGTCCAGCGTATCATTGCCGGAGCCACCGGACAGGCTGTCACTGCCGTCGTCGCCGCTAAGTACATCATGTCCAGATCCGCCAACCAGTTCGTCAGTTCCAACTCCACCATCTAGCGTGTCGTTGCCACTGCCCCCTACCAGCTGGTCTGCGCCATCATCACCGGAAAGGTTGTCGTTGCCGGAACCGCCTTCCAGCTGATCGTTGCCAGCATCGCCTGAAAGCTCATCATTTCCGGAACCACCGCGCAAAACATCAACGCCACTCCCGCCGGATAACACATCATTCTGACCACCGCCCGAGAGCGTATCGTCACCTGCACTTCCAAAGAGAACATCCGCTCCAGACCCCCCGTTCAAAATGTCTGAAGCCTCTCCGCCATCCAACGTGTCATGGCCTGCGGAACCTTCAAGCGTATCGCTGCCCTCGCCACCAAGTAGAAAGTCATCATTCTCCGGCAGCAGATTGCCAAATTGGTCATAGCGCAGGCCATCGCTGTCGTAATGAGACACAATAGTGCTGTTTCCATCTGGCCCTGCACCGCCGTGTAGATAGTCATTACCATCGCCCCCCGAAAGCGTGTCACCAAGACCACCGCCAATCAGGTCATCCTCGCCAATGCCACCATTCAAAGTGTCATGGCCTCCGTTGCCTTCCAGCACGTCATCATAAGTAAGCTCCCCTTCTGTGGTCGCAACCAGACTGAGATCACGGATCAAAACGGAAGACGACAGATCCACCTCAACAAACGGGCTTTCTGCGGTCGGATCCGCAGCACCGTCGTTGGAATAGGAGCTGGGCGCATCAGTCAGCAACATCAGGCTGGCCTCGCCCGTGTCCGGGTCGATAACCACCTGATAAATGCCGCCACTGTTGCCCGTAGCGTTGTTCATGTCGTGGTCGCCGTTGTTGCCCCCGACAAAAAGATTGCCGTCCGCATCCATAATCGCGGCCCCAAATGTGACAGCTGGGACACCGTCAAGCGTCACACCATCGACCACAGTTGAGGTCACCGGCACCATGGTAAATTCCGGCGCGCCGCTGGAGATATCCACCACCAGCAAAATGGTGTCTGCGCCTTCTGAGGGCGGGCGTGCCACGCCGTAGAAACATTGCGTATTGGCATCAAACGCAACATCATAAACCCGATGAGTCACCAGTGCGCTGGGAAGCCTGTGCACCGTCACCTCAGGATTACCATTTGCGTCGAGCGTGTCGACGTCAATCACGGCAATCCGATCCATGCTGGATTGGAACGACCAAAGATTGCCTTGATCGTCAAAATCACCGGTCCAGGACCGATAGGGTGTCTCACCAATCCGGTAGCTGTTGCCTTCCGCATCCAACATGATCAGGTCGGATTGCGCCACGGCATTGCCAAGGCTATCCACCCCGGTACCAACGGCAATGGCATAAAGGAGGTCGTCTTCGGCGTTGTAGCCCATGGAATTGACATTCACGGTGCCTGCCGCCCCGGCAACCTCATAGCTCTGCGTCTCCACATCAAACACATGCAAAGTGCCGTTGAGCACTTGATAGAGATTTGCCTGTCCATCTGCAAAAGCGGCCACTTCAACCGTCTGCCCACCGATCTGCATCTCGTGTGCGTAGTGAAAAATCGGACCGGATGTATCTATAGGCGGGCCAGAATTTGGACCATCAAGGGACCGCAACGTGATCTCCGTTTCCCCCCCCGAGGCTGTAAAGCTGGTTTCAAACGCATTGTAAGCACCGCTCTCTGTCGAATAGGTGCCCACCACTTCGCCGTTGATCACGACTTCGATGGTGGCGCCAGGTTGGCCCGCCGCAAAGTTAGCCGCCAAATCAAACGAGAGATTGTACACACCACCAGCTTCGGTGGTGATGGTTTGGCTCATCTGTTGATGCCCGTCATCCAGCGCTGAAACCGTCCAGATGCCAGTGTTGGCATAGTCAGTGAACCCGGTCGCATCGTCGGTGCCCTGCAACAGGTTGTCCTGCTCATAATCGCCGTGAAGGGCGTCGTTTCCAGCGCCGCCGGTGATGGTATCGTCTCCCGACAGTCCGACGACAAGGTCGCCTGCACCCGATCCGTCCAACAGATCAGAGAGGCCAGTTCCCGTGATGAGATTTAGGTTACTTGGGGGCATATCATGTCCTCACTTATGTCTAAAAAGCTTGAGTAGGCGGCCAATCACCAGCCGATACCGTTGATCGCCAGATCCTGCGGCTCGGCATCAAACAGCCGGACAACATCCACCACCGACACATTCTTGTGGCGCTGTACGGCCTCTCGGTAGGTGTCGCAGGCATGGCAGACGATAACCACGTCGGCCTCCGCCATGACGCTGTCCACATTCTCGCGCAGCATGTCAGGCAGACATTCCGCCAGCTGCGCCAGACCTTGGCTGCCGTATTTGGTGTAGCTGGACAGCCCGTCCAGAGGCGTGTCTTTGGTGACCGCATCATCGTGGGCAACCAACTGAACACCTTGTTGCTGCAGCGCCGCCATCGCTTCCAGAATCGGGCTCTCGCGCAGGTCATCCGTGCCCTGCTTAAACGCGAGCCCCAGAATACCAACCCGCTTGGCGCCCGTTTCCTGAACCATCTCCACAGCCTGTTGGATTTGCTCCGCGTTGGACTGCTCCAGCGCGCCGATCATCGGAAGATCCACACCCAACGTGCTGGCCACGTGCTGCACAGCCCGGACCTCCTTTGGCAGGCAAGAGCCGCCATAAGCAAAACCTGGCTTCAGGTAATAAGGGGACAGATTGAGTTTCTGATCCTGCGTAAAAATGTCCATCACAGCATGGCTGTCCACACCCAAGGGTTTGCATAGGCGGCCAACCTCGTTGGCGAAACACACTTTGGTGGCGTGCCATACATTGTCGACATATTTAATGGTCTCAGCCACTTCGATGGTGGTCAGGATCGGCTTGTCATCCACCGGCGCATAAATGCGGCGCATGATCTCCGCTGTGGCAAAATCGGTGGTCCCGATCACAGTTTTGGGTGGGTTGTGGAAATCGTCAATCGCCACACCCTCCCGAAGGAACTCCGGGTTGAAGCAGATGCCAAAATCGCGGCCTACCACTTTGCCCGACACGGCCTCCAAAATCGGCGCCATGACCTTCATCGTGGTGCCCGGCGGGATGGAGCAACGCATGGCAAAGACGTGAAAGCCCTCTTTGTCGCGCAAACCCTGTGCCATCGCATCAGACGCCAGCTTGATGAAGTTGTAGTCACAGCCACCATCCGCAGCGGTGGGTGTGCCCACAGACACAAAAGTCACATCCGTGTCGATCACCGCCTGACGCAGATCATCGGTCGCACTAATCAAGCCATCCTCGACACCGGCAGACAGCGTCTCGGTGAGGCGATCTTCGTGGATCGGGCTTTGACCGCGGCCAATTTGAGCGACTTTGGTCTGGTCCAAATCCACACCTACCACCCGATGGCCCAGAGACGCCAAACAAGCCGTTGAGACGGCACCTACATACCCGAGACCCACAACACTGATGCTGGATTTTTGGCGTGGGGCCGGGACGACAATCTCTGCGTCCTGTGGTGAAAACTTACGGTATTCCATAATGTCGTCCTCCTAGTTGAGTTCAATTTAGAGGATTGTTTGCATCAATTTTTCTGGAAATAGGTCAGCCTAAACGCCCCGAGGGTCAGCCCGCTATCCTTTCGAGAGTCAGTTGATTGTTTGAGGCTTGAACACAACAAAACCTGCATGGAACTCCATGCAGGTTTGTCGCGTCCGCCTAGCTGGGTGGGCTATAATTTGGCGAACGATCCCGAGGGTAGAGATCAGGCTACTTCAGCGCGGTGGTAAATGTCTTCGTAGCGGATGATGTCATCCTCACCGAGATAGCACCCCGACTGGACCTCAATCAGATGCAGCGGCAGCTTGCCTGGGTTCTCCAACCGATGCACCGCGCCCAGCGGAATGTAGGTGCTCTCGTTTTCGGTGAGTAATTTGACGTCGTCATTCACGGTCACTTTTGCGGAGCCATTGACCACCACCCAGTGTTCGGCCCGATGCACGTGACTTTGCAGGGACAGTTTTGCACCTGGCTCCACCATAATACGTTTCACTTGGAACCGCGGGCCGAGAGACAGCGTTTCGTAATACCCCCAAGGGCGGTAGCAGCGTTTGAAGCCATCTCCTTGCGTGGCCCCTTCGGCGCGGAGTGTTTCCACCACCTGACCGACGTTGGCACTTTCGCTACGGTCCGCGATCAGGATGCCATCATCAGTGGCTACCGCCATGACGTTTTTGAGGCCCAAGCCCACCAGCTTCACATCTGGATTTTCGGACTTCAGCAAGCTGCCCTCACAATCAATCGCGGTGGCATTGCCAGCGGTCACCGTATCCTTGCTATCGGGTTCGCCAATATCCTTGATCGCTTGCCAGCTGCCCAAATCTGACCAACTACAGGTCAGTGGCAACGCCGCGCATTCCTGAAGGTTTTCCATAATGGCGTGATCAAATGAAATATCCGCGCAGCGTTTGTAGGCTTCGGCGTTCAAACGCGTGAACCCAAGATCTTCGCCACCCAGTGCCATTGCCGCTTCAACGGGACCAATCAAGTCCGGCGCGTAGGCTTCAAATGCCTTCAAAACCGTGTCCACTCGGAAAAGGAACATACCCGAGTTCCACAACCAGTTGCCCTCTTCCAGCATCGCGGCGGCGGTGTCCGCGTCCGGCTTTTCCGCAAAATGTGAGATCATGAGGGCATCCTCATTGCCGCCCTCGACACGCAAATAACCAAAGCTTGTCGCCGCATGATCAGGTTTGATGCCTAAGGTCACGATCAAACCCTTCTGTGCCACCCGACCAGCCTTAGCGATGACCTGCCGAAAGGTGCGATCATCGGTAATTTGGTGGTCGCTGGGCACCACAAGCAGCACTTTGTCAGGCGTGTCCTTATGCACCAACGCAGCTGTCAATACTGCCGGCGCGGTGTTGCGGGCTTCCGGCTCCACAATCAATGCCCCGCAGGAGGCTTGAATTTCTGTCATCTGCTTTTGCGCGATGAAGCGATAATCCTCCCCCGTGATCACTGTTGGTTCTGCAAAACCGGGGGCGATCACTCGATCCACTGTGCGCTGAAACAGACTCGGACCGTCGAGCAGGTTGGCAAACTGCTTCGGGAAGCTCTTGCGCGACACAGGCCACAGACGTGTGCCGGACCCTCCGGCGAGAATGACAGGCGTGATCATGAAAACATCCTTTCGTTGTGTGTTGAGATCAGCCTAGCTGTGAAGGTGACGTGGGTTGGGCTGTCGGAGGGGTATGGAGTTGCGCAAAAGGATAGCTGTGCCTCAAAAGGGCAGGTCAATCAGCCCCACATACAGCATCAACAAGGTGAGAAATGCCGACGTAGCTGTAACCAATTGGAATAGCGCGAAGCCATTGCGCAAACGATCCAGAAAACTGGTGCCTTCTCCCGCGCTTTGATTGCCGCGATTGGACCACTTCTGCTTGGAAAGGTGAAAGATCATGTAGATCTTCACAGACGCGTTAATCACCTGATTAAGATAGAGAATAAACGGCCATGTCATATCCGCACGGCGGCTGTAGCCGATCAAAAACAGGCACAACACCACACGGGAAAACAACACCCAGATCAGGCAATTCCAGAAATACCCGGGCGCGATCATACTGCCCAAAACCGCCATGATCGGGCTGACCATCATGGTCCACATGGCGAGGCGTTGATCCACCACGCACCACCAGATGAAAAACGGCATCCGGCGCGGCCCCAAGGCAATCGCCCGGCTGCCATTGCGCAGCATATTGCCAGACCACCGGCGGAAGTTCTGGATCATCCGCATCAGCCCGCTCTCTTTGATCACTTCAATGGTGTAGACAGTGGCATCCGGCACATAGGTCATCTTCGCGCCAACACTTAGCAGGCGATACCAGGTCGATTTGTCATCACCGGACAGGAAACGGAACCGACCCCAAAGCCAGTGGTTCAGATGATCGGCCTCAATGGTACGGATAAACTTTGAGTCCACGATATGACGCGCGCGAAACACGCTCATGCGCCCCGTCAACGTCAGCACACGGTTGGACAATGCGTGGCTCTGCATTGCCAGCCGCCGTTGGGCAAAGCGCATGTCGAGCCATTTGGCGATCCACTGAGGGCCGTAACAGATCACCTCTTCGTCGGTGGTCAGTGCCTGCAACTCCGGATCATAGGCAAACATCGACAGGGTCTTCTTAAGCACATCGTCGCCAAACAAGGCATCACCATCCATGAAAATTACCATGTCTTCTGGATCGGCTGCGGTCCGGCTAATCGCGCGCAGGATCAGGCCAATCGCCATTCGCTTGCCGGGTTGGTTTTGACGGATGAACACCAATTCGGCGAGATCATCGGGGATGTCTTGAGCATAGGTCTGGACAAAGTCTCGGATGATCATTTCATCATAGGCGCTGCCAGTGCCTATATAGAGCGTCGTTGGAATGCGCTCGCGCCGGATTTGGCCCAGGATGGACCCTATCACTCGTTTTGTGATCGATGGCTCCTCGTAATAGGTGGTCATCTGGATATGCAGCCTTTTGGGCCGCCAGCCTGCCTCCCAAAGTGCATCCGCCTGCTGGCGCATGCCCGGCCACTTGAAACGGGCATAAATCATCGCGCGAATGGAATGGGTGAACCACCAGCCAAACCGCCACAAACCCAATGTGCCAAGCACCACTGTGATGTGGCCTGCGTTGGGGTCAAGGAACCGATTGGGCACATTGGCCAGCAGCCAATAGAAAGCTGTGATCACGGCCAAAAGCGCCAGAAAATGCGGGAGGGACCAGCGCGCCCAATAAGGTTTTATCGGCGTCTGCAGGTCCCGCAACCGGGTGGTCAGGTCTTTGTCAAAGGCATATTCGGACTCCGGTTCATACATTGGGTGACCACAGCGTTTTGCCGCGCTCAATCATCCGTTGCGCCCAAGGGCGACGCAACTCGAGATTAACCGGGGCATCGCGACGGAGGGCCACTTTGGTGTCTGCCGCGCTCAAATCGCGCGGCGAGACAGTAACAATGATGCCAAATTCACCGGGGCGTCGGGGATCAGCACCGGCTTGAACATCCGTCACCACACCTGGAAAGCTTTGCTTCTGCCCCATCGTGTTGATGCCAATGCTGGCTGGCATGCCGACAAAGATCGTTTCGGCAAAACGCTCGCTGACCCAGCCTTGTGCCACACGCGGCGTGTCGCCCTCAAACACCACCGCCATATCATCATGGTCGTAGGGCTGGCCTTTGCGCACCAAAACTTCATGTACCACGCCGTCCGTGGGCGCACGCACGTGGCTAAGCGAGATCGCTGCTTTATGCGCATCCCGCGTTGCTCGCAGTCCGCGCACTTTAGTTAAGTGTGCGACCTCAACCTCTCTTAGACGAGTCATCGCAAACTGAAATGGGTCCAGCGCAATCGCGGCCCGCGGGTTTTTCGACAACATGTCCTGCCAGAGATCCCACAGGTTTTCGAACCCGCGATCCCCAACAAAACGCGCATAAGCTTGCCCCATCGCCGCCGCCCGCACGTCCGGCGCGGCGACCGTGTGATAGCCCGTCAGCGTTTCGAGAGTCTCGGTGATCTGAAGCAGTTCATTTTGCGCCTGCGTCAGTTTTGCCCGAGCCAAATCCAACTTTCCCGAGGCTTGTGGATCTTTCAGGCGCACAAGTACCTGCCCGGCAACAACGGCCTCTCCAGCCTGCACAGAAATCGACTTAACATAGCCTTCGCTGGCGGGCAGATGTTCCGCGATTGGCGCCACGATACGCCCATGTTGCACGTTTATTTGGGTGAAGCTGTTGAACACAGACGCACCAAGGATGGTGGCCACTGTCATGGCAATCGAGCTGTAGATCAAAACATGTAGGACTACGCGAACTGGTGTCGGCCAGCGTCCTTTGATGCTGGCTTCCTTCTCCTCCTCGGTCTCGCTCATAGGAACGAGGTCTACCGGCGTGTCCAAACTGGTGATCACGTCACCGCTACTGGCCATTTGGCCGGACAGAAGCGCACGATAAAACAGCGCAAGTGTCTCTCTTTGCCGCCCACTCAGACCTTCAAATTCGGATAGGCTGTCATCATTTGGCTGGGTCAAACGCACAGGAAAGCGTACATCCACACCTTGGAACGGCACGCTTAACACACCAGTCTGGGGACAGGCCCCGGATTCTTCTGGCCATTGCAGCCCCGCCAGAGACCACGCTTCAATCCGCACCGCCTCTCCTGTCGGCGTTTCAAACGTCAGGGGGGCTTGCACGGTCCAGCTCGTGTCAGAGTCAGCGGGTTGATGTCGAATTTTCACAGCGACCTCGATAGATGTTCAAGATCAAAATAAAGGCAAGCGCACGGCTTAAAGCCCGCGCGGCTGTATGGAACGTCAATCTAAAGATAAATCAACTAACCCAAAGGTTAGAATATTCGGATTTGGCCGAAGAGTTGGCAGCGCATTGGTATAGTTCACGAGACACCCTGTTCAGCTACACAGCATCACTATCTCAAAGACGCGTACATTAGAGTGATGCCAGAGGGTAAAACCCACCCAAACAGTCGGATTATTATTAATATGATATAACATATGCCATAAGGGGAGGTTCAACATAAACTTGGTTCAAGGGAACTCTCTAATGTCGATTGTATCGCCGAAATTTAGTCGGTCTTTGTCTGTATCTCTATTGGCAATTGCCACATCCATTGCATCCCTTTCCGCCAACCAGCTTGCAGCAGAAAGCACCATGATTGTTGCTGCGCCATTTGGCCCCAAAAGCAGCATTCCTGATCCGCGCGCACGCCAAAACGGCTGGCTTAGCAACCGCGCTGGTGTGTCTGAAACCCTGATTGGTTTGGACTATGACATGTCGATGCAGCCGCGCCTCGCCGTGTCCTATGAAAATCTGTCCCCTACTGAATGGCAGCTCACTCTGCGTGACGGCGTGACGTTCCATGACGGGACTCTGGTTACCGCACAATCTGTGAAAGAGTCCTTTGCCAAGTTAGACGTTGAAGGTCATGCGGCACACAACCCGCGCCTGTCCAAGCTACTGGGCATTGCCGACATCAAAACGCCGGATGACAAAACACTGATCTTTACCACCAAAGAGCCGAATTCCGCCTTTCTTTGGTCTTTGACCGAGCCTTCCGCGGCGGTAATGAAAGAAGGCAACGAAGAACTGCCACTGATCGGCACAGGCCCGTTTGTGTTTGTGAAGGCAGAAGCCGAGAAGTCCTACGAAGTGAAAGGCTTTGCTGACTATTGGGGCGGTGCGCCCAAGCTGGACAAACTGAAGATCGACGCAATCTCTGATCCATCCGTCGCCGCTTTGGCGTTGCAGGCTGGTGACGTGGATCTTGTAACGCACTACCCAGAGCCAGACTTTGCGAAACTGAAAGAAAGCGGCGAAGGCCAACTGTTCACCGGTGCCACAACGCGCTTGTTTTTCTTCCAGCCCAACATGACCGACGGTCCTTTGGCGAACCCCGCACTGCGTGAGGCGGTATCGCTGGGCTTGGACCGCGAGACTATTGTTGCGGCGTCCCTGGTGGGCGTCGGTGGCTCCGCTGCCAACACTCTGTTCCCTGCCAATATGGCGTCCTGGTCCAACGCGGAGCTGTCTTTGCCATACGACCCAACAAAGGCAGCCGAAGTGCTGGATGCGGCTGGTATCAAAGACACGGATGGCAACGGCATTCGCGAACTGGACGGCAAAGACGTCGTTCTGAAGCTGCGAAGCTATGAAGGACGCGCGGCCCTGCGTCCAACGCTAGAAATCTCGCAAGTTCTGTTGCAGCAGATTGGCCTAGGTGCAGAGATCGCCATGGGTGAATTTGGCGCAAACAACGATGCACTGAAAGCGGGTGAGATCGACCTTCACCTGCAGGCCTGGGGTACAGCCCCACAGGGTGATCCCGATTACTTCCCAAGCACGCTGGTCGCGACTGGGGCAAGCTACAACGTCTCCGGCTACTCCAACCCGGAACTCGACGCACTTTTGGAAAAAGGCCGTGGCCTGTTCACCACCGAGGAACGACAGCCGATCTACGCGGAGGTCCAAGAGATCATCAACCGTGACCTGCCTGTGATCCCCGTGTTCCACAAAACGCAGGTGTCAGTGGGCAACGGCAAGGTGGAAGGCTACCAAATCCACCCAGCTGAGACTTACTTTGCCTCTCCGGAGTTGGCGATTGCCAAGTAAACCTATGTCGCTTTTGACAATTGATGCCCTGTCTGCCGCCATTGGCAGGCAGGGTGTCCTGCATGACATCAATCTCGAACTCCACCATGGCGATTGGCTCGCCGTTGTTGGCGGCTCTGGTGCGGGAAAGTCGACCTTGTTGCGGTTGATCATGGGCTTGCGCAAACCTGCACGCCCCTCGGCAGGCCATATCACCTTTGATGGGCAACATTGGAATTGTACCGCGCACTTTGTGTCACATCGCAAAGGGATTGCCTTAGTCCCGCAAAGCCCGGCGCATGGGTTTGATCCCCTGCGGCGGCTCAATTGGCAATGGCGGCAGGTCGCCAAGCGCAAATCCCGGTTAAGCGTTGCGGAACAAAAAGCAGTAATCTCTTCGCTTGGCTTGCCACCGATGGATGAAAGCTATCCGCATCAATGGAGCCGCGGCATGCAGCAACGCCTTCTGCTCGCCATGGCGTTGATTGAGCAACCCAAATTGTTGATTTTGGATGAACCAACATCTGCATTGGACCCGTTGATTGCCGCGCAGGTTCTAGAAGAGGTTCGCCAAATATCAAAAGCGCAAGGCATCTCTGTTTTGATGGTGACCCATGACCTTGGCATGGCCGCACAATTTGCCAGTCACATCGCAGTGATGGCGCAAGGGCGTCTTGTGGAAACAGGCCCAACAGAAGCCCTGCTGTCCCAACCGCAGGCCGCCTACACAAAAGACCTAGTAGCGCATCGCCATTGGCAAACCACCTCCGAGGACCTGTGCCGTGCAGCAGAATAAACCGCTGATTTCTATCTCTAACTTGCAGGTGTCTGCGGGAGACAAACAGCTTCTCTCTGGCGTGTGCTTTGATCTATACGAAGGTGAGATGCTCTGCATCGTTGGAGAAAGCGGCGCGGGCAAGTCAACGTTGATCAAAGCGTTGCAAGGCATGATGCCCGCCCGCTGTGACAGCTTCACCTATGCCCCGTCAAACTTCGAGGTGTGTGGGGCGATACCCTCCGGACTGGGATTGCCTCAAGCCCGCTGGGTGATGCAAGATCCCCTTTCCGCTCTAAACCCGCGCCAATCTCTTGGACGGTCTATTGCCGAAAGCCTGCACAAGGAAAGACTACCAAAAGACCACCTGCGTAAACGTGTACTTTCGGTATTAAGCGACGTGGAGTTGTCTGAAGAATTCTATGACAGATTGCCGTCCCAAGTGTCTTTAGGGCAGGCGCAACGGGCGTGCTTGGCCCGTGCACTGATCGCGAAACCGAAACTTATCTTCTTTGATGAGCCTCTTAGCGCGCTGGATGCCTTGGTGCAGAAAAAAATTGCCCACCGGATGGAACACCTGCGTCGGGCAACCAATACAACCTATATCGCCGTCACCCACGACCTTGGCTTTGCCGCGGCCTATGCCGACAAAGTGCTGCTGTTGCGCGATGGTACGGTCTCGGCTTATCAATCGCGCTCTGCGTTTTTTGCCAATCCGCAAAGTGACTATGCCATAGATTTGGTTGCAGCGGCGCAAAGCCTCGGCGCATTACCGAAGGCCGCCGCATGAAAACGCTTCTTATTCGATTTGGGGGCCTTTTGGCGGTCCTGATCGGGATCACGCTGATCACCTTCACCATCAGCTACTTCGCCCCCGGCGACAAAGCCGAGGCAATTGCACATGCCCGCTACCCGGGCGATTTTGGCATTCCGACAGAAGTGCTGCAGGGCATCCGTGAAGAGTTCAACCTCGATGCGCCGTTTGTTCACCAATATATCCATTGGCTGGCCGACGTTTTGCGCGGCGATTTTGGCGTCTCTTATTCGTCCCGAACACCGGTTTGGGTGATCTTTGTCGACAACCTTGGCGAAACGGTCACGCTCACGCTGACCTCTTTGGCCATTGGGTTAGCTGCCGCCTTCCTGCTGTCCGCTGTTGCGGTTCGTTACCCGAACACCATCTGGGATCGCGGCGCGGTGGTTATCTCTTCCATTGGCGCGGCGATGCCTAGTTACTGGCTTGCATTGCTGCTCATTCTAGGAGTGTCCGTGCACCTCGGCTGGCTACCTGCATATGGAACGGGCACCTTTGGGCATCTCATCCTGCCATCTACAACACTGGCATTCTGGATTATGGCCTCGCAAACCCGCCTCATGCGCACCTTTATGCTCGAAGCCTACGACCAGCCCTTTATCGAAACCCTGCGCTTGCGCGGAATCCCGGAGCGGGAAATCTTCTCGCGCCACGTCCTACGTCATTCTTTTGTTCCCGCACTTACGATGATTGGCCTTGATATGGCCAGCCTGCTGGAAGGCGCCATCATCGTGGAACTGACATTCTCGCGGTCCGGCCTCGGCTCGGTATTAGCGGGCTCGGTTTTGTCGCGTGATCTGCCTGTGGTTATGTTCCTCGTGATGTTTTTTGCCACCGCCTATGTGGTCATCAACTCAGTGATTGATGCCGTTCAACACCTCTGTGACCCACGAAACCTCAACAAAGCAAAAACATCATGAGCCTAAGCCAGTCTTTCAGCATCTCAAAAGGCCAACTTGTGGATCCCTTACGCCACTTCACAAGACAGATCGCTCTCGTATGCCTTGCCCTCCTAAGCCTGTGGAGCCTCGCCCTATGGCTGACGCCCTATGAGCCTGCGGCAGCCGATTTCTTAGACCGATTAGCACCTCCCAGCGCCGCGCATTGGGCGGGCACAGACCACCTCGGACGCGACATCGCCACGCGACTTCTCTATGGCGCGGGCTGGTCTTTGGGTCTCTCTCTTGCCATTTCGCTCACTGGCTTTGTGGTCGGCACCTTCGTTGGCATCTTTGCCGCCCGGTCTGGCCCGGCGGGCGACTTTGCAGTGATGCGCGTGACCGATAGTTTCTTTGCTTTCCCGGAACTGATTGCAGCGGTGACATTCGCAGGCCTGTTTGGCCCCAGTACCACCAATCTTGTAATAGCGTTGATGATGGTCAGTTGGATGAAGTTTGCCCGACTCGCACGGGCACTTACCGTCAATCTCGGGGAAAGTGATTTCATCACCCAAGCGCGCTTGAATGGTCTGAGCAGTCTGCTGATCCTGTGGCGGCACCTTTTGCCAAACATCCTGCCATCCTTGTTGGTGCTTTGGACAAACAGCTGGTCACGCACCATTTTGTCCGTCTCCGGCTTGAGCTTTCTTGGATTTGGCATACAACCGCCGTCAGCCGAGTGGGGGGCCATGCTTTTGGATGGCAAAGCCTACATGCAAACCGCGCCGCACATTATGATTTTCCCGGGCCTCGCCGTTTTGTTAGCGGTGATGGTCATCAACCTCACCGGAGACCGCTTTCGCGATCTCATGGCAGGCAAAACCTAACCAAAAAGAGCACGTTATGGATACGACAGGCATTGCGCTGCGCATTGGCGCCACGTTCTTTTTCACGTTGATGGTTGTCTGCGTGAAATTTTTAACAGGTGAGGTGCCTTTGGGGCAGATCGTCTTTTTCCGCAGCGCAGTTGCCCTGGTTCCCTTGGTGCTGTTCCTCATGTGGACAGGCGACTTCCCCGGCGGGCTGCGCACCAAACGCCCGCTCGGCCATGTGTTGCGCTGCCTACTGGGCTGTGCTGCCTTGTTCGCCTCCTTTGCCTCACTGGAGTACCTGCCGTTGGCGCACGCCTCTATCATTGGCTACCTCGCCCCGATTCTGGCGGTAATACTGGCGCAAATGTTCCTAGGCGAACACATGACGCCAGCCCGCTGGGGCGCAGTGGCTCTCGGGTTTCTGGGCATGTTGGTACTGGTTGTGCCCCAAGCTTCCGCAACCACGGTGGATACGTCTTACCTCTCCGGCGCAGGGCTGGCTTTGACGATGGCCGTCTTCACCGCCGGTACCAAAGTGCAAATCCGCAGTCTGGCGCAAACCGAAAATGCCGGCGCCATCGCATTTTATTTTGCCGCAACGTGCTCGGTTGCTGGGTTGGTGACCCTTCTAGGGGGCTGGGTTGCCCCAACGCCAATGGCCTGGGTCTGGTTGTGCGGCGCAGGCCTGTCCGGCGGTGTTGCCCATATCATGATGACACTAGCCCTCCAACACAGCGAAGTGTCCAAGCTGGCCCCATTTGAATATTTGTCGCTGGTGTTTGCCGTGCTGGCAGACCTTGCCCTGTTCCAAATCGTACCAGAAGCGGCGTTCTACCTGTCCACGGCCCTCATCCTTGCGGCACTTTGGCTGAATGTGCGGGAAGGGAAACTCGGCTTTAGAAAAGCAAGCCAACCGAGCTAGTTCTGACGCATGGCC
>JAAENN010000190.1 GCA_024224295.1 Shimia sp.
ATGCACGATAGCAAAGTACGATCTCGGCTGAAAGCCCAACTGACAAAGTTCTCCACGGAACTCTGTAGCAACCTGAGCAAGCCCCAGACAAAGTTCGTCTCGCAGATGCTGTTCGGCATCCAGGCGAGCCAGGATGTGAAGCTCAGCAACATTGCCCGATCACTCCAAGAAGAGATCCCGCTGATCAAGACCGAAAACCGCCTGTCGCGGAACTTGAAGGTCAAAGAATTGGAGAGCGAACTGACGCGGCAGTTGGTGAAGATGGGCAGCCAACGCATCGAAACGAACACGGTGTTGGCTTTGGACCTCAGCGACATTCGCAAGGAATACGCCAAGAAGATGGAACACCTGGCCCCGGTGCGCGACGGTAGTACGGGAGAACTGCACGACGGCTACTGGCTCTGCGACGTCACCGGCGCCGAGGTACACAGCAGCGAGATCGTCCCGCTGTACCAGAAGCTGTACTCGGCCGAGGCCGCGGACTTCACCAGTGAGAACGCGGAAATATTGCGGGCGATCGATCTGGTTCGCACGCACACTCAGCGGCGAGGCATCTGGGCGATCGACCGCGGCGGTGACCGCAAGAAGCTACTGGAACCCTTGCTGGAGTGGGGTGAGCGCTTTGTCATCCGCTCCATGGGCAAGCGTTCGGTCATCGACCGGCGGAAGCTGAGAGGCAGCGTGGCCGAGGTGGCCGGCAAGTGCCGGCTGCGCCACCAGGCTCAGATCATCAAGATTCACGACGGAGTGGAAGAGACCTTGGAGTTGCGCTACGGCGCCGAGCCAATTCGCCTGCCCGACCGAGACGAGACGCTGCTGCTGGTGGTCGTCAGTGGTTTCGGCCAGCGGCCGCTGATGCTGCTGACCAACCTTTCGGCAGCGCGGGACTCGTCCACCCTCTGGTGGATCGTGCAAGTCTACCTCACACGCTGGAAAATTGAGGAAACTTTCCGGTTCATCAAACAGAGCTACAACTTGGAGGACATTCGCGTGCTGAAATACCAGCGATTGAAGAACCTGGTGGTGCTGGTGACCGCGGCCGCCTACTTCGCGGCGACGTTTCTCGGCCAGAAGATGAAGCTGCGGATCCTTTGCGAGAAGTTGCTGGTCATCTCACAGCGCTTCTTTGGAATTCCGCCGTTCCGTTTCTATGCGCTGGCCGACGGAATCCGCCAGGTCCTCGCCCAAACCCGCCCCAACGCGCCTCCCGAACTGATCACCAGCCGACAGTTGGAGCTGGCGCTTGTCTGGGAGACCTGAGATTTCTGGGGAAAGTCCTCTGACGGTCACCCTTGACAGACGGTGCATCGTATCCGTCAGAGCAACTGCACCCTTGACAGGCGTCAGTCTGTGGATCGGCTGCGGGCGGCCCAGGCGGCGGGGGTGAGTTCGGGCAACCTTTGGATGCTGGTGTCGGCGAGGCCTGGAAGAACGGCCGCCAGGTAGTGGCGGACCGGGAGCTTCAACCGGCGGCAGCTTTCGACGACGGACAGAATGGCGGCCACCTTCGGCCCGGCCGAGGGACTGCCCACGTGCAGCCAGTTCTTCCGTCCCACCGCCACCGGACGCATGGAGTTCTCCGCCAAGTTGTTGCTCAGCTCCAGTTCCGGATGCTCCAGGAAGCGGGTGAGTTTCCGCCATAGCCCCAGCGTGTACTTGGCGGCTTTGCCCAGCGTGCTGGACGGCAAAGCGTCGGCCAGCGCGGCCTCGACGTCACCCCGGATGAGGTCCAGTAACGGCGCTGCATGTTCCTGCCGCAGAGTGTGGCGTGCCGCGAAGTCGAGGTTTCGTTCCCGGGCATGGGCGTCGATCCCAAACAGGTCATCGATCCGCTTCACCACGCCCGCGGCCGCGGCATCGCGCGGGCTGAGTTTCCCCGCGTCGACGAAGCCCCGGCGCGCATGCGCCCAACAGGCCGCATGCACCACCCTCGGCCCGCCCACTCCCTCGTAGGCGATATAGCCGTCGGTCTGCAGGATCCCTTCAAACAGCCCCAGAAACTGCTTCGGCCCGTCGCGTCCGCGACCCAGGCGGAAGTCGAACACCACGCCGGCTCCCGGCCGGCCGTATTGCCACAGATAGGCCTGATGGTTCTGCGGCCGGCCATTGCGGATTTGCACATCCACCGGTGTTTCGTCGGCTTGAATATAACTGCCGCTGACCAACTCGCGGCGCATTGCCAGGGCAATCGGAGTCAGTAACTCACCGACCCGCATCACCCATCCATCCAGCGTCGCCCGGCTGATCTTCAGCCCCGTCTCCCGCTCCAGAATCACGCTCTGCCGGTACAAAGGAAGATGGTCGCTGTACTTGGCCACCACCGTGTCGATCACCACCCGGTCGCTGACCAGGCTCTTATCGATGATCCGCGCCGGCGCCGGCGCCGCGGCCACCCCACCCTGCTCACAGCACTGGCAGGCGCGCTTCTCGCGCTTGGTGACCAGCACGAAGTATCGAGCCGGCTCCACATCCAACTGTTCGCTCCGGTCGTAGCCGATCACCTTCATCGGCTCGCCACACGCCTGGCAGGTGCACTGCTCCGGCGCACAACCAATGACCCGTTCCTCGCGCGGTAAATCTCCGGGCAGTGTCTGCCGTCCCGGATGCTTGCGCCGCCGCCTCTTCGCCGGCGCCGGCGTCGGCACGGCTTCGCGCTCGCTCTCCGCCTGGACTTCCTCATTGCTGACGCTGGGCTCCAACTCCAGCAGTTGCAGTTGCGCGTCGTTGAGTTTCTCGCTGCCCGGCCCATACTTCTTGATCCGCTGCAACCGCAGCTTTTCTTCGAGCACCTGGATCTTCAGTTGAGCCCAATGGAGTTGCCGCTTGAGTTCCGTGATCTGTTCCGGTTCGGTGGGCTGGCTGGAAGGAGTAACACTCACGAATGTAAGAACAATTATAACATGAAATGTTTTCACTTACAAGTAAGTTAGTCCGATATGTTAGTCCGATATTCGTTCCGCTGAAGTAACTTTTCGGTACCAGGGCCGGGGCTTCGTCTGGGCCAGATCAATCCCGCCCAGCAGCAGGGCCAGTTCTTGGTGGCGCTGGTTTGTGTCGAGGCCACCGTCTTCCTGGTATTCCAGCCACCTGATATCAGTGCGGCAGACACTTCCCCGGGAAACCCCGGCCCATACTGAAGTACCTTCGTGATCCATATTGGAACTCAAGGCTAGTCACCCGCAGCCAGGAATTCCTCCCTCGTATCGTGACCAAAACGTCC
>JAAENN010000191.1 GCA_024224295.1 Shimia sp.
CCAAGTTCGTCAAGACGCTTGGAGCCCAATACACGAAGTTCTACTGGCAGCGCGGTTACGGCATGTTTTCAATCAGTCCGAAAGACGGCGACGAGGCGGAGCATTACGTCCGCAACCAGGAGGAACATCATCGACGAAGGACCTTTCAGGACGAATATCGGGCGATGCTGACACGCTACGGCATTGAGTTCGACGAACAGTACGTGTGGGATTAACCGGGCTGCACCGCGACGGATGAATATGGCCTTCGGCCAAACACGCGTTGATACACCTTACACCTGGGGCGTTGCCGGCGTTGCCCCAGGCTACGATGACGAGAGGCCTTCGGCCAAAGAGATTTGCGTTTGGACGCCGACTTGTTTCCAGCGGCGGTGTGAATCACCGCTCGCATTTGGCCGTTTAGCTTCGAGCGGTCGGTTGCATCGGCCGACGCGACTTGGCTCAATTCCTTAGCCGCACACTTGCCTTTGACTCGGACCGTTTCCGGGCGAAGTCTGCAGCAAGCCGCCAAATCCGCAGAGGTGGCGACACCGCCAGCAGGAAGGCTGCACTCCCTCCTGCGGGCGGGTTGTCCAACCGCCGCAGATTCCGCACCAGCGTTCGTGACGGCGGTCGATTTCACCGACCGCAGGTATCCGCCGAAAGAGGATTTGCTGTTGGGTTCTTTTGGCCGAAGGCCATCCGTCACCGTAGCCTGGGGCAACGCCGGCAACGCCGGCAACGCCCCAGGAATAGAATGCAAGCAGCTCGGTTTGGCCGAAGGCCATGTTCACCATCATCCTGACGGCTTACCTCAGGAGAAGATCGACCCATGCCACAATCCCTGACGAGGCTTTACGCCCATTTGATTTTCAGCACGAAGAATCGCGAACCATTCTTGGAGGAGGCAATTCGGCCTCGTGTACATGGCTATCTCGCGACGACTATCCGCGACCTGGATTCGCCTTGGGTAGTCGTCGGTGGTGTGGCCGACCACGTTCATATTCTGTTTGATATGGGCAAAATGGTGGCGCCGGTGAAGTTCGTTGAGCAAGTGAAACGCGAGTCGTCCAAGTTCGTCAAGACGCTTGGAGCCCAATACACGAAGTTCTACTGGCAGCGCGGTTACGGCATGTTTTCAATCAGTCCGAAAGACGGCGACGAGGCGGAGCATTACGTCCGCAACCAGGAGGAACATCATCGACGAAGGA
>JAAENN010000192.1 GCA_024224295.1 Shimia sp.
GCCATCGCATCAGTGACGGGCCAGAATGAAACCTGGGAGGAGGTTCAGAAGTTGTATGAGCAGCTTCGGGTAACCAAAGATGGCGAAAGTCTGTCTAGAATGAGGAAATTGATCAGAGATTGGGGAGTCCATTTCTATTGGCCAAAAGCATACATATCGAGCAGCCCGTTCTCATTTAGCGTCAACGATCACCGCCAGAATTCTCTAAGAGGCCTCGAACTCCAAGCGGGCATACTTCTAATCACTCTTGTCCAAGACAGCATTTCGATCCTGCGTTGGCTAAAAACTATTTTTCACGCCCATTGAGGACATTCATTCGTTGCGCCGCGATAGCGCCTAACGCGGTCCGGAACGGGCAGCGCAGCGGCTGCTGACGCTGGTTGGCGATGGCCGGCTGGCCGGCCGAAACGGGCGGCTACCGATACTGGCGGACGGCCGGGGCGGCAGGCTGTCCGAGGCAGATGGCTGGCCGGCCGCGGCAGCCGGCAGCAGTAGAATGCCCTCCGGACGGTCCTGCCAGGGACCGTCGTGACCCCGAATGGTAAACAGAGACAACGGAGGGCCTGACGATGGTAAAGACTGCGAGTCTGTTCAGTCAACTGCTGCAGCACTTCCCGCGAACAGAGTTCGCGGCACTGGTCAAGAAGCACGGCGCCGAGCGTGGCGCCAAAGGATTCACCTGCTGGACGCAGTTCGTGTCCATGCTGTTCTGCCAGCTGGCTCAAGCCGACTCGTTGCGGGAGATCTGCAACGGCCTGGCCTGCTGTCTGGGCAAGCTCACTCATGTGGGGATCGACAAGGCTCCGAAGAAGTCGACGTTGGCCTACGCCAACCAACACCGACCGGCCAGCCTCTATGAGGACCTGTTCTGGACGGCCCTGGAGCGGTTCCGCTCCAAGGGCGTGCTGGGAAATCACCGGCCGTCGAAGTTTCGGTTCCGCAACAAGCTCATGTCGCTGGACGCCACCACCATCTCGCTGTGCCTGGAGCTCTTTCCCTGGGCCAAGTTCCGCCGCGCCAAGGGTGGAGTCAAGGTCCACGTCCTGCTCGACCACGACGACTACATGCCCTCCTACGTGTTGATCACCGAGGCCAAGCAAGCCGACGTCAAGGTCGCCCGATCGTTGCACCTCAACCCCGGCTCGATTATCGCCATGGACCGGGCCTACAACGACTATGCTCTCTTCGGCCGATGGTGTGCCAAGGGTCTCTTCTTCGTCACGCGGATGAAGGCCCGCACCCGCTACGAGGTCGTCGAAGCGCGCCCGCTGCCGCAGAACCGCCCGATTCGCGCCGACGAGATCATCCGCCTCACCAGCGCCAAGGCGCAGGAGGACTGTCCGGATCTGCTGAGGCGGGTGGTCGTCTGGGATGACGAGAACGAGCGCGAGATCGTGCTGCTGACCAACCACCGAGACTTTGGGGCGACGACCTTGTCTGCGATCTACCGCGAGCGGTGGAAAATCGAGCTGTTTTTCAAAGCCGTGAAGCAGAACCTCAAGATCCGGACCTTCATCGGCACCAGCGAGAACGCTCTGCGGATCCAGATTTGGACAGCCCTGATCGTCATGCTGCTGCTGCGATGGCTCCATTACCTCTCCAAAGC
>JAAENN010000193.1 GCA_024224295.1 Shimia sp.
AAGGTGAAGATCCCGGAGCAGGCCGACAAATACCCTGGTCAGCTTTCCGGTGGCCAGCAGCAGCGTGTGGCGATTGCCCGCTCGCTCTGCATGAAGCCGCGCATCATGCTGTTTGACGAACCGACTTCGGCGCTTGACCCAGAGATGATCAAAGAGGTGCTCGACACCATGATCGAACTGGCGGAAGAGGGCATGACCATGCTCTGCGTGACCCACGAGATGGGCTTCGCTCGTCAGGTGGCAAACCGCGTGATCTTTATGGACCAAGGTCAGATTGTGGAGCAGAACGAGCCGGAAGAGTTCTTCAACAACCCGAAGAGCGAACGGACCCAGCTGTTCCTGAGCCAGATCTTGGGGCACTGATCTCGATCACAGATCAAAAAGAAGGCCGGGCATTTGCCCGGCCTTTTGCGTTTAGCTATGGCTTTCAAACACTTCCGTGCGACCATCCGGGCGGATCAGTAGAGTGTCATAGGGGTCGACTTCGCCGCCCATTTCCATGCCGGGAGAGCCAATGGGCATGCCGGGAACCGTGATGCCCCGTGCAGAGGGACGCTCCGCCAGAAGGCGGCGGATGTCAGATGCTGGCACATGGCCTTCGACCAGATAGCCATCAATCAGTCCGGTGTGGCAGGAGGAGGTCTCATCCGTCAGGCCCAGGCGGGCTTTGATGTCCCAGAGCTGTTCATCCCGGATGGCGTGGCTGTCGACAATGAAGCCTTCCTCGCGGAGATGCTCTTCCCGGGCACCGCAGCAGCCGCAGGTGGGCGATTTCACAACTTTTATGATGGTGGGAGTGTCCGCTAGAGCAGGCAGAGAGACTATGGGCAGGCTGGCGGCGGCCAGCAGAAAGACGCGGCGGTGCACGAGAGGCTCCGTCAAGGCTCTTAATCAAGTGGGGTTCGATTGCGCCGCGATAACCTCTCGCGGAATGGCGAAATTCAAAACAGTGCCTTGAGAGAACTTGACGTCAGACCAGCTGTCGATGTCAAAGCTAAGAACGGTGGTGGCGCAGGTGGGATAGTCTGAAAAGCGCGGGTGGTTGGCTGGTTTGTGGGCCAGCATTTCAGCGAAGTAGGCGATGCCGGGGTTATGGCCAAGCATTAGGACGGTATTGGCCTGCGCTGTTTGCAGGACTCCCAGCATCACATCCGCGCCCGCGTGATAGAGAGCATCCTCATAGCGGGTTGTCGCGGCGAGGACACCAAGGCTAGCGTAGGTCTCGCGGGTACGTTCCGCAGTAGAGCAAAGTAGCTCGTCTGGAAAATAGTTGTTATCTGTGAGCCACTCGCCCATCGCAGCGGCGGAGGTCCGTCCACGTGCGTTGAGGGGACGGGCGTGGTCCGGTTGCATGAAGTCGTCCCAGCTTGATTTGGCGTGGCGCATCAGGATCAAGGTGCGGCTCATGGGTGAAAGGACCTCATATGCAATGCGGATTGAGCGCCTGTGCGCCCGGCTTTGGCTGAGTGTGGGCAGGCACGGCGGGCAATGCAACCACTGGACATGCACTGTACGCCCTCCTCGGAATCCAGGAAGGCGTGGCAGGCGGAGATATTGTAGCCGATTTCCGCGCTGAGTGCATCAACCGGACAAGCGGTGGCGCAGGAGGCCTCACAGGTGAGACAGGGAGAGGGGATAACCTGCTGAGGTAATGGGATTTCTGTCGGCAAGATCAGTGCGCCGCGTAGGGAAATCATCAGCCCCACTTCGGGGTGTACCATCATGCCCACAGGGCTTTGAAAGAACTGTCCGCTGTCCAGGGCCCAGCGGATGAATGGAGGGTAGGGCGGGCCGTCGGAGGGGAATTGGCATGTCCCGTCAAAGGTTTGGGCGAGGTCGCCGACGACGCGCTTGGACCAACGGTCGACTGGGTGCTTTTTGCCATCCAGGTATTCCGGCGACACGCTAAACGCGGCCCAGAAATCTGGGCCGGTGCCGAAGAGCACAATGGTTGTATCGTCCTCATGCAGCGCGCCCATGGTGAGCAAGCCCGCGTTTGCGGCGGCGGTTTGAATGGCGTCCAGCGTCATTTGGCGCGGAAAGGGAGGAGCAAGCTCCAGGAAAGTTTGGTGGGGCAGGGGTCTTGCCACTCTAGTCCGATGGTCATCTTATCATGTCCTGCACGGGGTTGCGCGATATAGGTTCCTAGCGCACGGTCCCAGATCGACAAGGCAAATCCATAGTTGCTGTCGTGCTCATCCCGATGCACCGAATGGTGCACACGATGCATGTCCGGAGTGACCAAAACAAGCCGGATCATACGGTCCAATTTTGTAGGCAGGCGGATGTTGGCGTGGTTGAATAGGGCGGTTCCGTTGAGCAGGATTTCAAAAACCAGCACAGCAAACGCGGCAGGGCCAAGCAGGTAGATCAGGCCGATTTTCAGGGCCATCGACAGCGCAATTTCTACCGGATGGAAGCGAATGGCGGTGGTGACATCGAAGTCGGGGTCCGCGTGGTGGACGCGATGCAAGCGCCACAGGAGTGGGACTTTGTGGGTGATAAGATGCTGCAACCAAATGGCAAAATCCAGGATCAGGATTGCCAGAATGAATTTGATCGCGACGGGCAGGTCCAGAATGTTGAACAGACCCCAGCCGTGGGATTGCGCATCGGAGGCCGCGCCTACAGCGAGCAATGGCAAGGCGACGGCCAGCGCGCGCAGGGCCACCGTGTTGAGCAAGGAAAGACCCCAGTTTGTCAGCCAGCGGCGGGTTTTGGACCAGTTCAGCGGGCGGCGTGGCGCTAGTGTTTCGATCGCAGAAAGCAGGACAAAAAGGCCAAAGAAAACGCTCAGGCGGATCAGAAGCTCGTGTTGCATTGAGAGGCATCCTTGATGGTGCTCTCTCAATGTATTTGTTTTTCAGAATATGAAAAGGGCGGTTTTAGTCGGCGCGGATCATCGAACCTGCGCCATGTTCGGTGAAGAGTTCCAGCAGACATGCGTTGGGGGCGCGGCCGTCCAGAATGACCACAGCGCGCACGCCTTTTTCGATGGCGGCGAGGGCAGTTTCGGTTTTGGGTATCATCCCGCCTGCAATCACGCCATCTGCGGTAAGATCTCGGATTTGCTGAGCTTTTAGTTCCGTCAAAACCTCACCTTCGCCATTCTTCACCCCGGCCACATCGGTCAGCAGAAGCAGGCGGTCCGCTTCCAGAGCGCCGGCTATTGCGCCGGCGGCAGTGTCGCCGTTGATGTTGTAGGTCTCGCCGTTGCGGCCTGCGCCAAGAGGCGCGATCACCGGGATGGTGTCGTTGGCAAAGAGCTCATGCAGAATCGCCGGGTTCATGTCGGCAGGGGTGCCAACAAAGCCGAGGTCGGGGTTGGTTTGGTCACAGACAATCAGGTTTGCGTCTTTGCCGGACAAGCCAACCGCCTTGCCACCCTGACCATTGATCGCCTGCACAATGCGCTTGTTGACGACGCCGGAGAGCACCATCTCCACCACTTCGACGGCGTCGGCGTCGGTGACACGTTTACCGTTCACAAAATCAGATTTGATTTCAAGGCGTTCCAGCATCGCGTTGATCATGGGGCCACCGCCATGCACGATCACAGGATTGATGCCCACCTGGCGCATCAGAACCACGTCACGGGCAAAATCATCCATAGCTTCGTCACTACCCATGGCGTGTCCGCCAAGCTTTATGACCACGGTCGCACCGGTGTAGCGCTGCAGGTAAGGCAGGGCTTGGGACAGGGTGCGGGCGGTGGCGATCCAATCGCGATTCATATCTTGTGTCTTCATGTTGGCTAGCCTCATTGTCAGAGCGTGTTAACCGCTCTTGTCAGGAGTGCCAAGGCACACCGGAGGGTTGAAGTGCCGATTTGGCAAAAAGGAGGCAAATTAACCCGATTTGGAACGTCGGTATTGCGTCGGTATCGCGACTGTTTTGCGGAGGTGGGGCTGTTTGTTAACAGCGAAGTCTTAACGCGCGTGCACGGAGGGCACGGAGGAGGGGACAAAATGTGGGGTCAGCTCCTTGATCATCAAATCGGTGACCCCATCCTCAAACAGATCCTGAAAGTCATGCAAGGCGTCGCTGTTCAGGAAGTACTGCCAGTCGCGGCGGCTTTCCCAGCGGTGGAAAAGAATGAACTGGCCCGGATCGCCGGTGCCGGTGTGGACGTCAAAACGCAAACAGTTTTGCTCGTTGAGTACCCGTTGGGCGAGGCGCAGCAGACCTTCGCGCACGCGAGCGCGGTTGGGCGAGTCGAGATAAAAGGACGCCATAATGATGACGGTCATTTGAAAGCCTTTGCCGATTCTTTGAAGGCAGCGGTAATAGGTCGAGCCTGCGCCAGAAAAGTTTACTTAACAGTGAAAGAATATGGCAATCCGGCCTTAAAGCCGAGACAATTTGGGAAGCGGATTGTGTGGCTTAACTCGCCAGGGCGACGCATGTGGGGCGGCGTGGACGGAGAGGGGCTTGCTTGGCCACGGTGAGGTCCAAGAGCATGCCAAACACGGCGGATTGGAATTCAAAGAGAGCGGCGGAGTTAAGGTAGGCCTGCCGGGCGGCGGCGTTGTCCCACTTTTGCTGGATATGGAATTCGGACGGTGAGTCCGCGAGCGTGGTGGCGGCGTAGCTGATGCAACCAGGCATATTGCAGGCACGCGCCGCCAACGTTTTTAAGGCGCTGGCCACGTGATCTGCATCATGCTCTTCTGTTGAGAAGGAGACCACCACTGTCTCTCTCATTTATCCACTCCATACTGCTCAATGACGGTTTCGCCCCGAAACAAATTCGACTGGATGGATATATAAATGGTGTACAAATGGTAAAGACGCAGAGTGTCTTAGATTTTAGATAACCTGTTTGTTTATCTGAAAAACGATCACCCTATCAAAGACTTACGTGCGTGGGGCGTGTAATTTTCGCAGCGCCCATTTCAGGTCACCTTGCAGAGTTTTGAAGTCGCGAGTATCGGTTTCGACCTTGCGACCGATCAAAACATAATCCCAGCCGGAGTGGCCGTGTATCGGGAGAATCGCACGGGCGACTTCGCGCATTCGGCGTTTGGCGCGGTTGCGGGCGACAGCGTTGCCAACTTTTTTGGAGCAGGTGAAGCCGACGCGGATGATCGACGGGTCGATGTCTTCATCGGCGCGACGTTTGCGCGCCTGGATCATCATCGCCTCGGTGCCCTGCTTGCGGGCGCGGGCGGCGGCGAGAAAGTCACTGCGCTTTTTTAGGACGGGCAGAGATACATCCGCTTTGTCATCCAGACAAACGGAAACCGCCGGAGACGTTGTCCCGTTGGTGGCTTTGCCATCCGTGGGGGTCTCCGGCGGTGTCATTCCGTCTCAACGGTCGGTGAGCTTACGCGCTCAGCGACTTACGACCGCGTGCGCGGCGAGCGTTCAGGATCTTGCGGCCAGCTTTGGTGGCCATGCGCGCACGGAAACCGTGGCGGCGTTTACGAACCAGGTTCGAAGGTTGGTAGGTGCGTTTCATCGCTCCGTCTCCGTCATGTTGTTTCAGTGGGCCCCGGCGCGAGATTCGCGGTGCCTATCTATTCGAAGACCGGTCTTTAGACGGGCCTGCCGGATAAGTCAAACGTCAGATGGGGGATTTTTGGCAAAAAGGCAAGGCTGTGAGAGGAATGTTTGAAAAGCAAAGGAACAATAGTGCGGAGTCCTCCTGCTGGTTTCTTGATTGGCGCGCGTGAAGCCTGGTCGGATGAAACAATGGACAGCTTTTCTTAGGTGAGTTCGGGCACAAATTGAGGGGAATGAAAGGCCTTTGTTACGGTTAACCAAGAATTCCTCACGAAACGCGGCGTCGTGATCAAGCGCCCGTGAGGTCTCTGTTGTTTTACCAATACGTCAGCCATGTTGGGGTAAGGTCAAGAAAACGGATCAAAGATGTCGGACGTGACGAATACCTCGCAAGAAACCAAATCCAAATGGGCACGCATGTTGCCGCTGGCGGCGATTGTCGCCGGGGCTGTGCTGGGCGCCTACGCCTTGGGTGACTACCTGAGTTTTGAAGCCTTGCGCGATAATCGCGAGATGCTGATTGCCTACCGTGATGCGCACTACGCGCTGGCGGTGGTGGTGTTCATGGCGATCTACGTTGTGATCGCGGGGTTCTCTTTGCCAGGTGCGACCATTGCCACCCTGACCGGTGGCTTTCTGTTTGGCACCTTTCCGGGTGTGTTGTTCAACGTTGGCGCAGCGACGATTGGGGCCACCGTGGTATTTCTGGCGGCCCGTTGGGGGCTTGGCGACCGGTTGGCGGCGAAGATGGATGCGGGCGAGGGTAAAATAAAAGCGATTAAGGATGGGATTGATGAGAACCAGTGGTCGATGCTGTTTATAATCCGGCTGGTGCCTCTGGTGCCATTCTTTGTAGCCAACCTTATCCCGGCGTTGGTGGGCGTGCCGCTGTGGCGTTATGTGGTGTCTACCTTCATTGGCATCATTCCCGGGGGATTGGTGTACACGTCGGTGGGGGCCGGGTTGGGCGAGGTGTTTGCCCGCGGCGAGACGCCGGATCTGGGCATCATCTTTGAGCCACATGTGTTGTTGCCGATTCTTGGCCTGGCGGCGCTGGCGTTTCTGCCGGTTGTGCTGAAACTCATTCGCGGCAAAGAGGCGTTGTAATCATGGAAAAGATCAAGACGGACGTGCTTGTCATCGGGGCTGGCTCTGGTGGGTTGTCTGTGGCGGCAGGTGCGGCGCAGATGGGCGCAAGCGTGGTGCTGCTTGAGGGCCACAAGATGGGTGGCGATTGCCTGAACTTTGGCTGTGTGCCGAGTAAGGCGCTGTTGGCGAGCGCCAAGATGGCGCATCAGCAGACCAAGAGCGGCGCCTTTGGGGTGTCCGATCAGGTGCCACAGGTGGACTATGCCGCGGCCAAAGCGCATGTGGCGGATGTGATATCGCAGATAGAGCCTATGGACAGCGTGGAGCGGTTTGAAGGCTTTGGCGTGCGGGTGATCCAAGAGTATGGACATTTCATCAGTCCGAAGGTGGTACAGGCTGGGGAGCATCAGATCACGGCACGGCGTGTGGTGATTGCCACTGGGTCCAGCCCGTTGGTCCCGCCGATTCCCGGTTTGGATCAGGTGGACTACCTAACCAATGAAACGCTGTTTGAGATGACCGAGACGCCGGAGCATTTGTTGATCATTGGCGGCGGCCCCATTGGCATGGAGATGGCGCAGGCGCATGTGCGGTTGGGCATCAAGGTCACAGTAATCGAAGGTGCCAAGGCGCTTGGCCGGGATGATCCGGAGATGGCGGCGATTGTGCTGGAGCGGCTGCGTGAGGAAGGCGTCGAGATTGCCGAAGACGCGATGGCGAAGGCGGTGACACAGAAAGAAGGCGTGATCACGGTGGAGGCGCAGGACGGGCGCAGCTTTAGCGGTTCACATCTGTTGGTGGCCGTGGGGCGGAAGGCCAATATGGCGCGGCTCAATTTGGAGACTGCAGGGATTGAGACACATAAGACCGGGATTTCGGTCGACGCCTCGCTGAAGACTTCCAACAAGAAAGTCTATGCCATTGGTGATGTTGCGGGCGGGGCGCAGTTCACTCATGTGGCGGGTTACCAGGCTGGAGTGATCATTCGCTCAATGTTGTTTGGTCTGCCGGCCAAGGCGCGTACGGACCACATTCCTTATGCGACCTATACAGACCCTGAGCTGGCGCAGGTTGGGCTGACCGAAGCCGAAGCGCGGGCGCAGTATGGCGATAAACTGACCGTGACGCGGTTTGAGAGCCACCACAACGACCGGCTGATCGCGGAGCGTAATGCCTATGGGCTGATCAAGGCGATGGTGGTGAAGGGGCGTCCGGTGGGCGTGTCGATTGCGGGGCCGCAGGCTGGCGAACTCGTTAACCTGTGGTCGCTTGTGATTGCCAATAAGCTGAAGATGAGCGCGGTTGCTGGCATGGTTTCGCCGTACCCAACAGTGGGTGAAATCAACAAGCGGGTTGCAGGGGCCTATTTCTCTCCCCAACTGTTTGATAATCCTAAGGTGAAACGGGTGGTTGGCTTGGTGCAACGCTGGCTGCCGTAACCAGAACGGTCGCGAAACATGCTCAACACGCTTTCAGGTCGGTTCCTGATCCTGACGGTCATCTTTGTGATGCTCGCTGAAATCCTGATTTTTGTGCCGTCGATTGCGCGCTATCGGGAAGATTATTTGCTGTTGCGGTTAGAACGGGCGCAGATTGCCTCGCTTGCGCTTCTCGCGGATGACATGATTGACGTGGAGCTGGAGCAGGAGCTGCTTAAGAACGCGGGCGTTTACAACGTGGTGCTGCGACGCGACGAGATGCGGCAGTTGATTCTGAGCTCTCCCATTCCGGAACCGATCAGCGCGACCTATGACATGCGCAGCGCTACAGCGAGCGTTTTGATCAAAGATGCGATGATGCAGCTATTTGAGACCCGAAACCGGGTGGTGCGGGTGATTGGCGCGCCTGTGCAAGATGCGGGGCTGCTGATCGAGGTGACGATGGACACCGAAGAGCTGCGCATGTCGATGATCGACTACGGTGTGCGCATTCTGGCGCTGTCGGCGGTGATTTCTGTGGTCACGGCGTTTTTGCTTTTCCTGGCGGTGCGGGCGATTCTGGTCCGGCCTATTAAAGGCGTGGTGGGGTATATGCAGACATACGCCGCAGCCCCCGAAGATGCGCGCAGTTTGATTAAGCCGCAAGCCGGTGTGACGGAATTGCGTGAGGCGGAAGAGGCGCTACTGGCGTTGCAGACGGAACTGACCGCGTCGCTCAAGCAACGGGAGCGGTTGGCGCAATTGGGAGGCGCGGTGGCCAAGGTGAGCCATGATCTGCGCAATATTCTGACCTCGGCGCAGTTGTTCACCGATCGCATTGAAAGCAGTGAAGACCCGCTGGTGCGGCGGCTGGCGCCTAAGCTGGTGAATTCGATCACTCGTGCGGTGCATCTTTGCGAAAGCACCTTGGCCTTTGGTAAAGCCGAAGAACCCGCGCCAATGCTGACGCGCTTTGCGTTGAGCGAGACGGTGGGGGATGTGATCGCGTCGGAGCGGTTGGCGGTGGAAGACTATGATCTGAGTTTTGGCGAGGATATTCCGGCCGGGCTCATGGTTCGGGCCGATCCAGAACAGATGTTTCGAGTGGTGAGTAACCTGGTGCGCAATGCGCGTCAGGCGATTGTGGCAAGCGGTCAGCCGGGAGAGATCGCGGTAAGTGCGACGGAAAATGACGACTCTTGGCTGATCACAGTGAAAGACACCGGGCCGGGATTGCCGCCTAAGGCACAAGAGCACCTATACCAGCCGTTCCAGGGCGGGATTCGCAAAGGCGGGTCTGGTTTGGGCCTCGCAATTTCGCAAGAATTGGTGCGCGGACACGGTGGAATGCTCACGCTTTTGCAGACTGGATCGACCGGAACCACCTTTGAAATATGCCTCCCAAAAGGGGAAGTTGCTGTAATCTGATTTTTCTTTGATTTTACCCTTGCGCCCCCTGAGTGTTCACATTAAACCGCCCCACATAACGCGCTCTGGTAGCTCAGCTGGATAGAGTACCTGACTACGAATCAGGGGGTCGGGGGTTCGAATCCTCCCCAGAGCGCCACTATCCTCCCCATAGAGTAGTGACATATCCAGTTCCTCTACATTGATGTTTTGCCGGTCTAACGTGCAAGCTTTCGGTTGGCGTTCTGCTTTGCTGGTGGTGTTTGCGAGGGCTCCATTCGGGGATCCATCTTGTTTCCTCCCTCGGCGGTCGTGCCCGAAGGCGCCCGGATTTTGGGAGCCTCCAAAATCGCGTTCCGCGCATAACACCGCGTTATTTCTTTTGTGACAGTTTTGCTGTGTGGCGGTGCCGTCAAGCGCGTTTGACCTCTTTGGTGGACGCCACATAAGGTTGCAGGCTTTCTATGAAGGCGTCTATGAAATCCAAAACCACAGGGGACGTCAGGCCTGAGGCTGGCTGTAAAATCGAGAGTCGGTGGAACAGCTGGGGTTTGAACGGGCGGATCACGATGCCGGTGGCGCGGTAGGCTTCGGCATCTAGCGCGCTCACCACTGATGCGCCCATGCCCTGGCCTACCATGGTGCAGGCGGTTGTGAACTGGCGCACTTCGATCAGGCTGTTGAGTTCCACGCCGTCTTCCGAGAAGGCGCGGGAGAGGTGCTGATAGAACCGGCTGTCGCGGCGGGTGTGAATTAGACGTTCTTTGGCAAGGTCACGCGGGGTGATGTGGTCCTGTTCCGCGAGCGGGTGACCGGCCGGCAGGATGCATGAGGATTTGATGTGTAAATCCTGACTTCGGGTGGCGGGGTGGCCGAGAAAACCGTCGGTGATGCCGCAGTCGTATTGCTCGCCTATGATCCATTCCAGAATGCGTTCGGGCCGGTCCGGTTCCAGGGTCACGGTGACGTTTGGGCGATCTTTGAGAAACTTCACCAATACACTGGGCAGGTGGCTGGTGGCAAAGCCGGGCAGGCAAGCGATGCGGACGTGGCCACCGGTGCGTTCAATCAGGTCGCGGCGCAGATCGTCGAGGTGGTCGAGGCCGTCCAGGATGCGCTGCACTTCGGCCAGAAGGTACCGTGAGTCGCTGGTGGGTTCGAGCGCGCCCCGGTGGCGGGTGAAAAGTTCAATACCGGCAGATTGGGAGAAATCTGAGAGCAAACGGCTTACTGCTGGTTGTGAAACACCCATGCGTTTGGCGGCTTTGGTCATATTGCCTGTTTCGGCCACGGCGCGGAAAGCTTCGAGCTGTCTTAGTTGGAATTTCAATGTCTTACCTCGTACCTACTGCAATGCGGCATGTTTACTGTTTGGTTAAACTATAACATATTGTTATGAGATTTGTTATAAATTCTTCACTTGCATTATGGCTTTAACTTTTCAATGATCCCGCCAGCACAGCAGATGGAGGAATTTCCTGTGACTCAATTTAAGACAGTTTTGTTTGGTGCTTTGGCCGCTGGCATGACCGCTGGCATGGCTTCCGCACAAACCGAGATCAACTGGTGGCACGCCATGGGCGGCACCAACGGCGAGCGCGTAGATAAGATTGCGGCGGATTTCAACGCCAGCCAGTCTGAGTACAAAATCGTGCCGTCCTACAAAGGCAACTACACCGAAACCATGACCGCTGCTGTGGCGGCATTCCGGGCCAAAGAGCACCCGCATCTGGTGCAGGTATTTGAAGTTGGCACCGCAACCATGATGGCCGCCAAAGGCGCGATCTATCCGGTTGAGCAGATGATGAAAGACGCCGGCGAGAGCTTTGACAAAGGCGACTATCTGCCAGCGGTTATTTCGTATTACCAGACCCCAGAGGGCGAACTGCTGTCGATGCCGTTCAACAGCTCTACTCCAGTTTTGTGGTACAACGCGGATGCGCTGAAGGCTGCCGGTGTTGAAGCGCCAAAAACTTGGGATGACGTGAAGTCTGTTTCTCAAGCACTGGTCGACAACGGCATGGATTGTGGCGTGAGCTTTGGCTGGCAGTCCTGGGTAATGCTGGAGAACTACTCCTCCTGGCACAACATGGAAATGGGCACCAAAGAAAACGGCTTTGCCGGTTTCGACACTGAGTTCACTTTCAGCCAGAACGACAAGCTGGCCGCGCGTCTAGATGATGTTGCTGCAATGTCTGAAGGCAATCTGTTCAAATATGGCGGTCGTCGCGGTGACTCCCTGCCGATGTTCACCAACGGTGAGTGCGGCATGTGGATGAACTCTTCCGCATATTATGGCTCGATCAAATCTCAGGCTGAGTTTGAGTTTGGTCAGACCATGTTGCCGCTGGATACGGCTGCTGCGGACGCGCCACAGAACTCCATCATTGGTGGTGCAACCCTGTGGGCTCTGGCGGGTCACGAATCCGAGGAATACAAAGGTCTGGCGCGGTTCATGACCTACCTGTCCTCGCCAGAAGTACAGGCGTGGTGGCACCAGGAAACTGGCTATGTGCCAATCACCACCGCGGCTTGGGAATTGTCCAAGGATCAGGGTTTCTATGACAGCAACCCAGGCACAGACACAGCAATCAAGCAGCTGAGCCTGAATACCCCAACCGCCAACTCCCGCGGCATCCGCTTTGGTAACTTCGTGCAGGTACGCGACGTGATCAACGAAGAGATGGAAGCGCTGTGGGCCGGTGACAAGACCGCTCAGGAAGCTCTCGACGCAGCCGCCGAGCGTGGCAACGCGTTGCTGCGCAAGTTTGAGCGTTCCGCCAAATAATCGACCCTCTCCTACGCCCGGCGGACCACATGTGTTTGCCGGGCGTGTTTCCGTCTAACGACCCACCCTGACTTGAGGGCCGCATGCTCAAACGCGTCCACTTCCCCACATCTGCCCTGCCTTACCTGTTGGTGGCGCCGCAGATTATCATCACGCTGATCTTCTTTATCTGGCCCGCTAGCCAGGCGGTGTATCAGTCATTCCTGATCGAAGATGCCTTTGGGCTGTCTACTGAATTTGTCTGGTTCGAGAACTTCCAGATCCTGTTTGAGGACTCGCAGTATCTTGAGACTTTCTGGCGTACGATTGTATTCTCCGCTGCTGTGGCTGTGCTGTCGATGGGGTCCGCGCTGATCCTAGCAGCGTTTGCCGACCGGGTGGTGCGAGGCGCCACAACCTATCGCACGCTGTTGATCTGGCCTTACGCCGTTGCGCCGGTTTTGGCCGGTGCGCTTTGGGTGTTTATGTTCAACCCGACGTTGGGGATTTTCCCTTATATCCTGGAATTCATTGGGATTGACTGGAACCACTATCTCAACGGCGGCCAAGCGATGACGCTGGTGATTTTTGCCGCGGCTTGGAAGCAGATTGCCTATAACTTCCTGTTCTATCTCGCCGCGATGCAGTCGATCCCACGCTCCTTGATTGAGGCAGCGGCGATTGATGGGGCTGGGCCGGTGCGCCGGTTCTGGGATCACATCTTCCCGCTGATCTCGCCCACCACCTTCTTCCTGTTGGTGATCAACGCGGTTTACGCCTTCTTTGACACCTTTGGCATCATCCATGCGGTGACCCAGGGTGGTCCGGCGAACAGCACCACAATCCTTGTTTACAAGGTGTTTAACGACGGCTTTGTGGGCCTCGACCTTGGCGGGTCGGCGGCACAGTCGGTGATCCTGATGATCCTTGTGATCGCAATGACGGTGGTTCAGTTCCGCTATGTCGAAAGAAAGGTGGAATACTGATGGTTGAAAATCGTCGTATCCTTGGGATCATGTCCCACCTCGTGCTGATCCTTGGTGTGATTATGGTGGCGCTGCCCATCTGGATCACCTTTGTGGCCAGCACCCATGATGCGGTGCGTATGACGCAGGCACCAATCCCTATGCTGCCGGGCACGCATTTCTTTGAGAACTTCAAACAAACGCTGTTTGGCGCGGGGCTCTCTGGGTCAGAAGGCGCGCCGGTCTGGCGGATGTTGCTGAACTCGATGGCGATGGCCTTGATGATAGCCTTTGGCAAGATTGCGATTTCGCTGCTCTCGGCCTTTGCGATTGTCTATTTCAAGTTCCCGTTCCGCATGGGATTCTTCTGGATGATCTTCATCACCCTGATGCTTCCCGTGGAAGTGCGGATTTTGCCGACTTTTGAGGTGGTGGCGAACCTGGGCATGCTCAACAGCTATTGGGGCCTGTCGATCCCGCTGATTGCGTCTGCGACGGCCACGTTTATGCTCCGGCAGGTGTTCTTGACCATTCCGGATGAGATGCTGGAAAGTGCGCGCATTGATGGGGCAGGGCCGCTGCGGTTCTTTTGGGACATCCTGATCCCGCTCAGCCGGACCAACATTGCCGCGCTGTTTGTGATCCTCTTCATCTACGGCTGGAACCAATACCTCTGGCCGCTTTTGATCACCACCGACACCGACATGACCACCATTGTGATGAGCATCAAACAGATGCTGGAGGCGGCCGAGCAATCGCCGCAGTGGAACATCATCATGATGACCGCGCTTTTGGCGATGATCCCGCCAGTGTTTGTGGTTGTTGGCATGCAAAGGCTCTTTGTGCAGGGCCTTACTGAAACTGATAAATAACGGGGATCCTGAGAATGGCATCCATTTCACTCAAAGACCTTGTCAAAACTTATGGCGATGTCGAAGTCCTGCACCATGTCGAAGGCGAAATCCAAGATGGCGAATTGATTGTCATCGTGGGACCGTCAGGCTGTGGTAAGTCCACGTTGTTGCGCATGGTCGCTGGTCTAGAGACCGTGACCTCTGGCGAGATCAGCATTGGCGACAAAGTGGTCAATAAACTGGAACCTGCGGATCGCGACATTGCGATGGTGTTCCAGAATTACGCGCTCTACCCGCATATGTCGGTGCGCGAAAACATGGCGTATGGCCTGAAAATCCGCAAAATCTCCAAGGATGAAATTGACCGTCGCGTGAAAGAGGCGGCGGAGATTTTGGAGATTGGTGCGTATCTGGATCGCAAGCCGCGTCAGCTTTCTGGAGGGCAGCGTCAGCGTGTGGCGATGGGGCGCGCGATCGTGCGCAATCCGCAGGTGTTCCTGTTTGATGAGCCGCTGTCCAACCTGGATGCTAAATTGCGGGTGCAGATGCGTCTGGAAATCCGCAAGCTGCAGCAACGCCTGGGCGTGACCTCGATTTACGTGACCCACGATCAGGTGGAAGCCATGACGCTGGGGGATCGGTTGATGGTTCTGAATGGCGGGTATGTTGAGCAGTTTGGCACGCCAATTGAGCTTTATGACCGTCCTGCGACAGTGTTTGTTGCTGGGTTTATTGGCAGCCCGTCAATGAACTTCCTACCAGCAACGGCACAGGATGGCACAGTGGCGCTGGGCAACGGGGCGGTGCTTGCCGGCGGGGCGCAGGCCAGTGGTCAGATCACGTTGGGCGTGCGGCCGGAGCATTTGGTTCAGGATGACGCGGGCGCCATCCGCATCATCGTGCAGATGGTTGAGCAATTGGGCGCCAACACGCTGGTGCACGGGGTTCTTGAAGACTCGGAAACCGAGTTTGTGGCCAGTGTCCCCGGTCATGTGACTGCGGAGGCAGGCACGTTGATGAGCTTCTCTGCTGCAGCTGAGGATCTGCATGTTTTTGACGTGACTTCAGGCAAGCGGATCGAGGCATGACGCAGTTTCCTCAGTTAGATGGTTTTCACGGTGCGCCCGGATTGGTTCGTCTAATCGGACATCGGGGCGCGCGCGGTGTGATGCCCGAGAACACAATTGAGGGATTTGAATTCACTGTGCGATCCGGCGTTGTGGCGTTGGAATTTGATGTGGTGCTGACGCGGGATCATATTCCGGTGGTGACGCATAACCACCATCTGCTCAACGCGGCAACGCGTGGGACGGATGGCAAGTGGTTGCAGGGTGAAGAGCTGAAAGTGTCCGCGCTGCCGCTGTCGCAGTTGCAGAGCTATGATGTTGGAGGTCTGGACGGGCGCACGGTTTATGGTCAGCGCTTTCCGGATCAGGTGTTTATGTCAAATGTGCGGGTTCCGACACTGGGTGACCTGCTGGACATGGCGCTTAAGCCGCAGGGCGCAGAGATGTTGTTCCTTCTGGAGATGAAGTCTGATCCGGAGACCGCGCATATTCCAGAGATGACCGAGAGATTGGTGTCTGAAGTCGTGAAGGCCGTGCGCGTGCGTGGGCTGGAACAGCGAACGGTTTTGCACAGCTTTGACTGGAACCTGCTTGAGATATGTGGACGTATTGCGCCGGATATGCCGCGGTCGTTTTTGACCATCATGCCCAAGAATGCGGATGATCCGGGAGAGGACTCCTCTAAATCGGTCGCGCCGGATTTTGCCAGTATGGATGTGCCGGTGTCGCAGGCAGTTGTCGAAGCAGGCGGGCACATGTGGTGCCCGCACTACTTGGATGTCACGCCGGAGGTGGTGTCGCAGGCGCATGAGCTGGGCCTTTTGGTGACGACTTGGACGGTAAACGAAGTTGATGATCTTCACCGCATGGTTGATGCCGGAGTTGATGGGATTGTCACCGATTATCCGGGACGTGCGCAGCGGGTGCTTTTGGAGCGTGGACTGGTCTGGAATGAAGGCCCGGACCAGATGGTTGCGGAGTAACTCGCAGGCCGCGACTGATGCGAGCCGGTCTTGCCCTGTAAGGTGCCGGTTTGTGACCGCACGTGATATCGCAATGCGGGCATCTTGTAGGGCAATGCCTACATAGTGGATGGCTTTGGGGAACCCGATGCCGGGTCATGCGTGACGTGCGATTGTCGCAAGCGGCCCAAAAAAGAAGTGGACTTAGACACATAACATGCTCCTTTTCCTGATTAACATTGCAGGCGCTGCGGCGCTTTTGATTTGGGCGGTGCGTTTGGTGCGCACGGGGATGGAGCGGGCCTTTGCGGTTCAGCTCAGGCTGTGGTTGCGGCGGTCTGCGAAGAACCGTGGTCTTGCGGCCAGCGCTGGGTTGGCGGTGTCGATGCTGCTGCAAAGTTCCACGGCGGTGGCGATGCTGGTGTCCAACTTTGCCGCCAATGGCGCCGTAACGGTATCTGTTGGGCTGGCAATTATTCTTGGCGCTGATGTGGGTTCAGCGCTGGTGGCTCAGGTGCTTTTGGTGCGGCAGACTTGGTTGATCCCACTGTTGTTGGTGCTTGGTGTGGCGCTGTTTTTGCGCGGGCAACAGCGGCGCGAGCGTCAAACCGGGCGGATCTTGATTGGTCTGGCGCTGATTTTTGTGTCGTTGGATATGCTGCGGGCAGCCACTGCGCCGGTGATGGAAAGCGAAGCGGCGTTGCGGATGCTGTCTTATTTGGGTGCAGACTTGTTTGCAGCCTTTGTGATTGGCGCGGTGTTTGCTTGGATGGTGCATTCCAGCGTGGCGGCTGTGTTGCTGTTTGTGACCTTGGTGGCGCAGGGCGCGTTGCCAACGGAAGCCGCGATGGCGATGGTTTTGGGGGCCAATCTTGGCGGTGCGATGATTGCCTATGTGCTGACCTTGGCCGCGGAACCAGAGGCGCGCCGGATTGTGGTGGCCAACCTGGGCCTACGTGGCGGCGGAGCTGTAGTTGTGCTGTTGGGGCTGCGGTTTGTTGAAGTGGACTTGGCGTGGCTGGGCAGCGCTGCAGCGACACAGACCATTAAACTGCATCTGGTGTTTAACGCGGTGCTCTGCGTGTTGGCACTGCCGTTTGTGGAAACGTTTGCCAAATTGGCGGGGAGGTTTGTGGCCGCGCCGGTCGCGGATGAGGCAGCCATTGCCTCTGCACTTGATCCGGCTGCGCTAGAAACACCATCGCGCGCGCTCGCCAATGCCTCTCGTGAGATGATGCGCATGGGCGAGCGGGTGGAAACGATGTTGATCGCTGGGCAGCGGCTGTTTGATACTTGGAGTGATGCAAGCGCTGATGCGATCCGTGCTAACGATGCGGCAGTGCGTAAGACCCATCAGGAGATCAAGCTCTATCTGGCGGAGTTGAACCAGCATGAGTTGGACAAGGCGACCGTAAAGGGTGCGATGGAGCTTTCGCTGCTGGCCTCAAATCTTGAGGCGGCGTCAGATGTACTAGCGCGTAACCTGGTAGAACTGGCGCGGCGGATGGACCTGGAAGGGTTGAACTTCTCCAGCGCAGGCCGACAGGAGATTTGCGACTTCCATGATCGTGTGCTGGCCAATGTGCAGCTGGCGCTGAGCGTGATGATGGCGGGGCAGCCGGATGATGCGCGCGAGTTGGTGGCACAGAAAGAAAAGGTGCGCGGCGTGGAACAGAAACTGCAGCGCAAACATCTGAAACGCCTGCATGAGGGGCTTTCGGAGAGTATTGAGACAAGCAACATCCATCAGGAGACCTTGCGGGTGCTGAAGCAGGTGAACACGTCCTTTGCGATGGTGGGGTATCCGATCCTGGCGGAGACCGGGGATTTGCTGTCCAGTCGTTTGTCGCCTGCTGAAAGTTGAGCGTCTCAAGACTGGACAGGGGACGCCCAGCTTTTTAAGCAGGGGCATGGAGTTTTGGATACACAAAGCGATGAGCATTAGCAGCCCGGTCTGATTGGTCGGGCCGGGAATTTGTGTCGTTTTCCAAATCCATTCTGACTGGGGAGGTCCCATGTCTTTGCACGCTTCTAAATTTCACCTTGTTTGCGGCTATGCCGCTTCCGGGAAATCTACATTGGCGCAACAGTTGGCGCAGGAGCAGGGAGCGATTTTGCTGTCTGAGGACCAGTGGCTGTCAGCACTCTTTCCAGACGAATTGCTCACGCTGGCCGACTATGTGCGTTGTAACATGCGGTTGCGAAAAGCACTTGGACCGCATGTTGTGGCCTTGTTGCAGGGCGGCCAGTCCGTAGTGATGGATTTTGCTGCAAATACTGTTGAGGTGCGTGCCTGGCTGAACGGGCTGGCGCGAGAGGCGGAAGTGACACCCATGCTGCACTTTCTGGATGTACCACAGGACGTCTGCTGGCAGCGGGCCAGGGCGCGCAATCAGGCAGGCCGTCACGAGTTTCAGCTGTCCAAAGACCAATTTGACAAATTGGCATTTTATTTTGAGCCACCAGATGAATCCGAAGGGTTTGAAGTGAAGCGGCATAAACCCGAACGACTTTAAATACGTGTGCGTACCGTCATCGGATTTTGTAACTGTTGCGAGATGGAAAACACTGGGCCATATATCCGCGTGACATCGCCTAGAATGGGCGAAATGAGAGTCGCATTTGTGGTTTTTTGCTGCGTTTTGAACACGTTCAAGACGCTTTCTTCCTGCATCATTCAGGGATGTTGGGTGAATCGCCAAGAGGCCGCCAAAAAGAAAAAGACGAAAAATAAGGGAGGTTAGAGGCAGATTGTCTCCGGTCGCAAGGCGGCCAGATTGGTTTCATACCGGATGTTACTAAGGGTTGATCTTTAGTAACGAGGTTTCCCCTAGGGTGGGGCGTGCGTATCTACGACTTTGGTAGTGAAGTCGCCTCAGCGAATGTTAACCTTTTGGAGGCTTTACTTTCCGCGAACGCGGAGCCGCAGCCTGAAATCCAAATGAAAGACACTTCCACCATATTCAGCCCTTTCACGAGGCCTTCAGCGCAAGAGTCTGATCTGCGTACGCGGCGCAAGCTTTTGCTGTCGTATGCGGACGAGCGTGTGAACCGGCTGTTGGTGCGATTGGTGCTCTACACGCTGGGGTGCTCGATTGGCTACTATGCGGTGGATTTTTTTCCCGCCTTATTAAGCTACATAATTCTCCTGTCGGGAGACGCGATTGATTGCCTTGTCTTGCGTACAGTTGTTCGACGGGAAACACTGGTGGGCAGTTTAAAACGCGGACAGAGGTGGGCCACAATCACCAGCGCTTTGCAAGGTATCTCGGTGGTGGCCGGCGTGTCGGTCTATTATTTTAAACTCGGGGATGACGCCAATATTCTGTTTGTGATTGGTGCTTTGGGACTTGGCGCAGTCAATGCAGCCATTGTTTTACCGAAGAACCCCATGGCAGCGTTTACACGACTGACCTTCTACATCATGGCTCCCTTTATGTATGTGGGGCTGCAGGCGCTCTGGTCGAATAGCTGGACGCCTTTTGTGATGATGGATGTGGCAGGCACCATGCTGGTGTTCTGCATGTTGTATATGTTTCTCGCTTTCACAAAGTCGGGTTTGAGCAACTTCCGAATTACGCAGGACTTGGAACGTCAAAAGGCAGAGATGAAGGCCATGTATGCGCGCATGGACCGGCATCAAACCGAGCTGCAGCAACTGTCACTTGTCGCGCGTCATGCCAATGACAGTGTGATCATAACGACTCGCGAGCGCAAGATTGTTTGGGTCAATAGTGCCTTCACCCGGATCACGGGTTTTTCTTTTGTTGAGGCAAAAGGAGAAATTGTTGCTGACCTTTTGACGGGGGCTGACCCTGCTCTTAAGGCGATCAATTCGATCGATTTGGCGGTGGAAGCGGGGCAGCCCTTTAGGGGGGAAGTGCAAAACGTGACCCGGGACGGCCAAAGAATCTGGTTGGACGTGAACCTGTTCCCGATTTCTGGTGATGATGGGGAGCCGGAATTTTTCGTCTCCATCGAACGGGATGTGACCGAGAGTCGTAAGCTGGCCAAGCAGATGGGCAAAGCACGGCATGCAGCCGAAGAGGCCGCGCGGGCAAAGGTAGAGTTCTTAGCCAATATGAGCCATGAAATCCGCACTCCTTTGACGGGTGTGATTGGTATGGCCGATTTGTTGTCAGAAACCAACTTGGATGAGGAACAGGGACGCTATACGGATACCATACGCGGGTCCTCTCAGGCTTTGATGGCAATTATCAATGACATTCTGGACCTGTCCAAATTGGATGCAGGCCGAATGGAACTGCACCCGGTGAGTTTTGCCCCGCGCGCCTGTTTGCAAGAGACATTGGACCTGTTGATGCCTGCGGCACGCAGCAAAGGGTTGGAGTTGAGCTGTCGCGTAGACAGTTCAGCTCCGGAGTTCATCAAGGCGGATGACGGGCGTTTGCGGCAAGTGGTGACAAATATTGTCGGCAATGCAATTAAATTTACCGAGGAAGGCGGCGTGTATCTGACGCTAAGCCATGTTGAGGACGCCCGCGGAAAACGATTGATTTGTGAAGTGTCTGACACGGGCATAGGCATCTCGGAGGAGAATCAAGACCGGATCTTTGACCATTTTTCGCAGGCTGAGGCCGCCACCACACGTAAGTTTGGCGGGACCGGACTGGGGCTGTCCATCTCCAAACACATTCTGGATGTGATGGGCGGGGCGATATCAGTGCAATCCGAAGAAGGCGAGGGAGCGATTTTCCGTCTGGAGGTGCCTTATGAGGTGGCAGATTTATGTCAGGAAGCACCGGGACATATGGGACAGGCTGGAACAAAGATGCTGCAGCCGGGGCTACGCGTGCTGGTGGCGGAGGACAATAAAACCAATCGCTTCCTGCTCAAAAAGTACCTTGCAGATCAACCTATTGAACTGGACTTTGCCAAGGATGGCGTCGAAGCGGTGGATATGGTGCAGAGTTTCGCACCTGATTTGGTCTTTATGGACATGTCGATGCCAAGAAAGAGTGGCATTGAAGCGACCCGGGAAATTCGGGAACTTCCGATTGCGCAGCCAGCAATTGTGGCTTTGACGGCGCATGCTTTTGATGAAGAAATGCGGGCCTGTTTGGATGCGGGCATGGATGACTTCCTGACCAAGCCAATTCGAAAGGCCGTGCTGATTGACTGGATGGTGCAGTTTCAGTCTCGCTTCCTAGTAGAGCAGGATGCTGCAGCGGACGAGCCTCCTATCGAAGGAGCGGCTTGAGGGTAATGGGGCGTCTGAAAACGCTGCGGCGTTGATGGCGAAATTCTATTTCGCTCCAGAGAATACCAACAATGCCGATATGGCGGTGCTGTCCAGTGGGACAATCCAGTCGATTTCTTTGGTAGTGTGTATTCGACTAATAATCATCTCTCGGCTCACAGGTGGGACGAAGGTGTTCCAGAGGTTGGTGGCAACGACACCATCTATGCCGATGACGGTGATGGTATCGTTTACGGTGGGGCGGGCAATGATCCTGACGCCGTAACGCGAACGTCCGAATGAAAGCCTGAAGCCGGGCGATTTGGTCACCATAATGGACAATGGGCCACTTTCCATTGTGCCGATTTGCAACACGAAACTCTCCCAAGACAGGTTGTTGCAGCAACCCAAGTTGCGACCGATGCACATTAGTTCTGGTGTTTTGGGGGAGCGGCCGTTGACGGTGTTACCGCAATATGGGGTGTTGTTGCCCTCCAGTGACATTTTGGGCTGCGCGACCCACTTACATCACTTCGTGACGGGGGCGCGTGTCGCCCAAGGACGGCAGAGTGCCACCTATTTGCATTTGATATTTGAGCGGCATCCAATTGTATTTTCCAACGGGCACCCAAATGAACGCCTTTATTCGGGATCCATGGCCTTGCAGGCGATGAACGAGGAGGCGAGGGCGGAAATGGACGGATTGTTCCCGGGTGTTTTGGGGGTGCGTCACCCAAATGACCGGTCCGATTTTTACCGCATACCCGCGCAGCTTTGCGTGTCGTCACAAAGCTGCTTAGGGGGCGGTATTACGTCCAAAAGTGGTGGCTATTGTCCTTTCGTTCAGTTGGGTGGGGTCGTGGCGTTGGCATGCGCCATCTGCTCAATGAAAACGCGCTTGGAAGTTCGTGGCAGTCAATTCGACATGAGCGTTCAAGGGAGGTCGTATTTCGAAAGCTCTCGGCTCCCGCGAAAAATTCCACAGCCTAAAAAGGGTCCAGTTGTGTCGGTTTGAATCTGCGAAAGCCAATTCATTTCTGGAGATATGAAAAGGGGTTCGCTCCCAACCGTTCGTGGTTTTCACCTCAATCAGTCGGCCGTTCCCTTCGGGTGTATAACTGGCAATGTCATACCCCGCGCCATCACCGTCCTCCTGGCTGACCCATCGCACCTTCTGGGCAAGGTCGTGTCGGCCAGCACTGCTTAGAATGGCGCGTTCATGATGTAGAACGCGCTCTTCTCCGGCCTTGCCTAGAGATCTGTTCCTCTCATCCCTGCCAGCAATGTCGAACTTGCGGGCTACGGCCTGCATTTGCTCTAACTCATTTGGGGGCGGCGTGTTCTGCATGGTCGGCGGCGTGCCAATCCAGATGGGGCCGGGGGCTTCCGACGCTGCGAAGGAAGCGGAAGGCTTTTCGGGGATCCATTCACCACGGTGATGGAGGCGTCGGGCAACGGCATCCACCAAAGACATTTGGAAATTGAAGGCGGGTTTGTAGCCGTTGAGCCAGGTTTCTCCCAGTCCCTTGAGCACGGCCGAGATGTTCTGGTGCTTGAACTCAATCGATCCTTTGGACCGACCAATCAGCTCCTGCAGGGCACGGTTGTGGGCTGCCTTATTGTATCGTCTGCCTGCCAACTCATTAGAAAGCATCGAAAAATAGTCTGCCACGATGGCGTCGTTTTCGAGATCTGACCATTCCTCACTATTCATAGGGCTAAGCTATGCGAAGGGCATTCTGATGTCACGTAAAGGAAGGTTTGTGGAACGGTTGTATAAACCAGCATGTGAACCAAACTACCCAAGACGCAAAGTTCTGTAAGTCCCGGAAAAAGGTGGAGGCGAGTACCGGAATCGAACCGGTGTACACGGATTTGCAATCCGGAAAATTTCGTTGATTTCAAAGGGAAAAATTGTAAACGGACTTGTTTCGTTCAGGGTCACTTTTCAATAGGTTACGAGGCCCAAGTAAACGGTTTTTCTCAGTCTCCCGCTCTGGCGAAAAGGCAAAGAAAAACCGCTGAGGCGGCGGCCACCCACCTCAACGGCATAGAAGAATATTTCCGTCCCAATACCTACGGCATTTCCGGTCTGACCTCAACCCAATTGGCGTTGAGACCATGAGCTGGCGCATCGCAAATGAATGCGCCGAGCGCCGCTTTGGCAGCGCTGCGCGCAAGCAGATCATCATGTTCCTGGCGGACAAGGCGAGCGACGACGGCTCGGGCATCTGGTGCTCCAAAGGTACGATCCAGCGCCACACCGAACTTGGCGAAAGCACGGTGAAGCGCACCATCAACGATTTTCTACAAGAGGGCATTCTGATCCAAACTGGGCAACGGCGCTGCCAGAACGGATACACTGTCATTTATCGCATTGTTTTAGACGGGGTCTCTCAGCTGGAATCTACTGCGGAACCCGAGATCGAGACGGGGTCCACTGTGGACCCCGTCCAGAGTGAACCGGGTACGGGGTCCATGGTGGACGGGGTAGGGGGTCCACAGTGGACCCCAAACCATCCTAAAACCATCCATAAACCACCTACGCGCAGGCGCGAGGCGGCGGAGGAGGTAGAGGATTTTGAATCTGAGAAAATCCTCGCGGCTTATCCCGAGGACAGGATCCGAAATCCGCGGACCAGCCTTCGCCTGATCGCGGCAACTGTGAAGGCCGGAGTTAAGCCCGATGACCTGCTGCAGGCGGTCAAAGCCTATGCGAAGGAGAGCGAGGGCTACACGCGGAGCAAGGTCTGTTTCTCGGACAACTGGTTCAAGATGCGTCGATGGGAGAAGGGGCTTGCCGAGGTTCAGGCTGACCGTGAGAAAGCCCGAGAGGCCGAAGCGAAGGGCCGCGCCAGCCTCGCTGAGTGGATCCAGGTGCGCCACCCTCTGTGCCGTCATATCACCAACCGGCAGATTGAGGACCTGGTCGCGTCAAATCTGGTGACGGTTGAGCAGGTGCGCGCTGCAGGATTGCAGGCATGAGTGCGGCTCGATTGTTACGCTACGGCGTAAAAAGTGAATATTTACGTTGTGGCGTAATTTACTTTGATTTACGCTGTGCCGTAAAAGGAGCCACATCATGGATCTCACAGCACGAACGGCCGAGCAAATCGGAGAGGCACTCCGTAGGACGCGCAAAGCGCGCGGCTGGACCCAAAGCGATATCAGCGCGCGCACGAATTTGCGCGTCGCGACGATTTCGTCGCTCGAGAATGGCGACACGGGAGCGAAGCTCGCCACAGTGCTCGCTGTCATGGCGGCACTTGGGCTTGAGTTCCGATTGGTGGAGCGCGGTGGCTCGCTTGAGATTGAGGATATCTTCTGATGGCCAAACACGGGCGTAGCGGCACGATGCAAGTGCTTCTGAACGGGCGGTTGGTGGGGGCTTTGCGTCTCGCTGGTTCAGGCGCGATCAGCTTTACCTATGATCCGGAATGGTTGGTATGGGAACATGCCATGCCCATCTCGTTGTCACTGCCTTTGCGCGAAGAGGCGCATCAGGGCGGCCCTGTGATCGCCTACTTGGAAAACCTGCTGCCGGACAATCAGGCGATACGTGAACGCGTTGCCGCTCGAGTGCGCGCAGGCGGCACGGACGCATGGCACATGCTGGAGAAGATCGGCCGCGATTGTGTGGGGGCCTTGCAGTTTGTTTCGGGTGAGATCCCCGAGGTTGGCGCACCCGCGGGAGAGCCCGTTTCCGAGGCACAGATTGCGGATATGCTGCGCAACCTCGCAAGCGCTCCGCTAGGCTTGGACGAGGAAGACGACTTCCGTATTTCCATCGCAGGGGCGCAGGAGAAAACCGCGCTGTTGCGCCACGAGGGCGCGTGGATCCGTCCATCAGGGCTCACCCCAACAACCCATATCCTCAAGACCCAGCTTGGCGTTCTGCCTGCAGGGATCGATTTGTCCGATAGCGTCGAGAACGAGTTCTTCTGTATGAGCTTCTGCCGCGCCATGGGCATGGATGTGGCGGAGGTCGAGATTGCCGATTTTGAAGACGTGCGGAGCCTTGTCGTGACGCGGTTTGATCGGCGTTGGACCAAGGATGGCCGCTTGATCCGCCTCCCGCAAGAAGACTTTTGCCAAGCGCTGACAGTCCCACCCAGCCAAAAATACCAAATGGATGGCGGTCCGGGGATCACCGAAGGGATCGGATTGCTGAATGGTAGTGATGACCCTGAAACAGATCAGCGCGCGTTCTTCCGTGCGCAGGTGCTGTTTTGGCTCTTGGGCGCGACAGACGGGCACGCTAAGAATTTCAGCATCGCATTGCGCCCTGGCGGGTTCCGCATGACCCCGCTTTATGACGTGCTGAGCGCCCAGAAAGCGGTAGATGACGGTCAAATCCGTCAGAACCGCATGCGCCTCGCGATGGCCGTCGACGGACACTACCGGATCAACGAGGTGGTGCCCCGCCATTTCCTGCAGGCTACGAAGGCGGCAGGTTTTGGTGTGGCGCTAGCGGAAGAGATCTTGTCGGGCACCGCGTCTGAGCTTGAACCCGGCTTGGACAAGACACTAGCAGACCTGCCGGATGGGTTTCCACAGCCATTGGCGGAAGCCATTGCTGCTGGCATACGACGTCGGGCGGTTGCCTTTCATGCCTTATGATCCGCAGATCAAATTTCCGCTTTATGATCGGTAGATCATATATACTGCGAGCAATCTGCAGGCCCATTACAGGAGTTGCAGCGTTTCAGGCCAGCTTTGACGGGCCAGCCCAGAGATTGACGGCCAAACTCAGGTCCTCAACGCTGTGTTTCTGATTGCTGAACATAAGCGGGCAGCCGTGCTAGACGCGGGGCAAGCCCCGCTTCAACAAGAAAATTGCCCTGCGCCAGCGCATTCCTCGCGAGGCAAGTTTCTCGCTGACAGTCCCTTGGTGCCCGCTTTGGCCATGTTCATCGAAACACTTAAAGTGAGGATCAAAAAAATGGCTACGCAAACTCTGAAACTGAATGTCAAATCCGGCGAAAAAGATGGCAAGAACTTCTGGGACCGCTGCGGCGTCCTCTTCGTCAACACCGACGACAGCGGCAACATCACCTCAATCAACGTCAAACACAGCATGTTCCCCGACGTCGAAATGGTCGCCTTCCCGCGCCGCGATGAAGATCCAGTCACCGAATGACAGCGGTGCCGGGGCGGGTAGTCCGCCCCGGATAACCCCGAAGTTAGGTGTGGATCGCTGCCAATTGGACTTCCACAAGCATCCGATGTCGCTTCAGTGCAACTCCTCAGACCGGACTTTCGCTGCAAGTGCAGAACCGGCAGTTGGGGGAACTGGTGCTCTGCGGGACAAAGCACGAATTCGCTGCAATTGC
>JAAENN010000194.1 GCA_024224295.1 Shimia sp.
CAGCGCAGCGACGCCTCCGGGCTACTACAGTCCCAACTACTTTCTCGATTGGGCCTATGAGGAGGCACTCGCAACACTCAAGGAACAAGGCCTATCGCGGGAATACGTGATCGAAGTGCAAACTACGATCGATCAATCTTTACAAAAACACGCCCAGCTAGCCGCAATTATTCACCGCACCAGTTCGATGTTGCATGTGCGTGCGGAATCGGCCGGGTTGACGGTGAGGATATGGGCAGGACTTGTGGCACGCGTTGAGGGTTGACGTCAGGGGCTCGGCCGGCAGGGGGATGCCGGGCCGCTTACGGGCTTTGGGCCTTGATGCTTGCCATCAGCACAACGAGCATTTGGCGTTGCGGACAGCCGCTCGGCAGGGCGATCCTAATGCGTGATTTGAGCTGCTCGACGCGCACTGCGATTTTCAGGAAAGTGCGGCGGATGGTTTCGAATGTCGCCGTTCGCCATCGCGAGCGTTTCGGCGCCGCCCCGCGCAATAACAAAAGCAGCCAGTAGGCGCCGGTGTGCAGGAAAAGACGGAACTGGTTGGCCTCCCAGCGGTGGCAGGAGGTGCGGTCGGATTTTGTGTAGAGCTTGTGCTCCTTGATCAGGTTCTCCATGTTGCCGCGCGCGCAGTAGACTTTTTCATAGAGATGTTTGCCACGGCCCGGCAGGTTGCTCACGATATAGCGGACATCGCTGCCCTGTTCTGTAACCTCGACACGGGCGATGACGCGGCGGGATTTCGACCAGCTCTTCGCGCCATAGCGGGTCTGGAAAAAGCGGCGGACTTTTCCCTTCTTCTTGCCCAGCGCCCGCCGCGTGGCGACGTCATCGCACCACGGGTGGGAGATCTCCTTCAACGTAGTGTTACCCGGCAGGCCGAGGATATAGAAGCAGTCCCGTTGCTCTAACAGGTCCATGACTTCGGGGGTCCCATAGTGCCCATCACCGCGCACGGTGATTGCAACACGGGGCCAGTTGCGCCGGATGTGGCGAATGACGAAACGTAAGACCCGTGCCGCCTCTTTGCCTGAAGGCCGCTTGCCTGGACGCAGCAGAAAACAGATCGGCTTTTGCGTGGCGGCGTCATAGATATGGATCGGCTGGAAGCAGTAACCCCCGGCATGGCTGTTGAACAGCGACAGTTGCTGACCACCGTGAACCCGGTCGCTCGTATCGTCGACATCGAGCATGATGTGTTCGGGCACGGTCCGAAAGCCGGCGCAGAACAGATCAATCATCTTGACCGCCATGCGGCCAAGCTCGCGCCATGATGGAGCGTTTTCCAGCCTTGAAAGTGTCGGCTGGGACGCCAGCGCATGACCTGAGTCCGGTAGCCGTTCGCAGGCCATCTTGAAGGCCGGATCATGGCGCAGCTCATCAAGGTCATCGCAGTCCTCATAGCCGCAAGCTATCGCGAACATGCGCTCGCGGATCATCACCGTGTGCGAATGGAGGGTGCGGCCCGGGTCGCGCTCGTCCTTGATGCAGGAGGCGATCATGTCGGCATATTTCAACCGCCGCTCGATCTCGCGAAGCGCAAGCACGCCGCCGTCCGACGACAGCGCACCGCCATCGAAACGGGCGTGAAGTTCGAGGTGTTCGACAGGTGACAGGCCGGGGAGAAACAGCGTATCGTCGGTCATGGCGGGCTGGGTTTTCTGCCGGTGGCGGGCGGTCTTGTTTCAACACCAAAACCATACGCCATTTCAACAGCTTAATCCACGCCCGCCAACCAAATCAGCGCGTCTCATGAATAATTGGAGCTAGCCCCAATAATGTTCATTTAAGGAATTTGATTGATCCTGTCTGTTCGAATCAGGCAGGGGATATGATCTATGGCACGAACAGTTGCAAGGCTTCCGGAAGGGTCGCGCATTACGGA
>JAAENN010000195.1 GCA_024224295.1 Shimia sp.
GAAGAGCGGCATAGCCATACTGAAAACAATAGCAATGAGCAAGGCATAGGCAACAACTCGGTTGGCTATCCGCATCGTTTTGGCGGTGAGGTTGCGGCGTCTGTACCGAGCTGCCGCGTGGTCGTCAAGACGGCGAGTCGAGGTGGTGGCACTTTCAGACTGCATAGCGGTGTTTCCTCCATTCTAGTCCGTATCGCTTGATTCATCCGGCCAGTGAATAGTCAGGGCAGTCGCAATAGCATCCAGTACCATCAATTGAGCGCTGTGCGAGTTCCCCGCACGCAGGTAGTTCTCCACGGCCTGCGGGCCAGAACCAGGACCGCCCCCGCGCCGATGCCGCGTAAGGCGCCGGTTACCAGCGCCACCGAAAGCCCCTGGCCCTCGGTAAATCGTAAATCATTTTGCTTGTGGTTCTATCGACAGCACCACCTTAATCGACTTTGAGCAATACTCAGTCAGTTCTTTAAAGACCGCTACGCCGTCGGCCAGGGGTCGCACATTGGTAAGTGCGAGCCGACAGCGCATCGTTTAGGCCCTGGCCGACAGCGAAACGCGGAGGTTCGGAACACTCGTTACCGACAGCATAACGTGGAGGTTTGGTTTGTCAGGGACTGACATCCTGTCGTGTAGTTTGGATGCCCTCGGCTGATACAAGTGCTATGCACTATACTCTCTCCTGGTAACCGCCAGCGGTTAACAGGAGGTTATATTATGAAAGACGAGCTATCCGTTCGCCAGACAGCTATTCGGCTGCGTCTGGCAGGTGAAAGTGTCGAGAGTATCTGTCGAACCTTAAAAAGATCGGAAACTTGGTTTTACAAGTGGTGGCACCGTTATTTGGAGTCAGGGCCAGAAGGGCTGTACGATCTGACCCGTGGCAATCGCCAAGTAGTCAATCGGACGCCACCTCACATTGAGCGGGCGGTGATCAGTATCCGTCGTCGGCTGGCCGCACGAGCTACGCCTCAGACCCGCTACAGCCAAATTGGTGCGGCCCAGATCCGGGCTGAACTGGAAGCTCTGGGGGGCTCGCCCTTGCCGTGCCTGCGGACCATCGAACGCATCGTGGCACGTGCTGGGTTGTCCTGCCCACCGCTACGGTTGGCCCCTCGCATAGCAGGCAATCAATACCCAGGGCCACAAGCCAGAGACACCAACCATGTACACCAAGTCGATGTCGTCGGGCCTCGCTATCTAAAAGGGAGTTCGACCCGCTACTACTTCTTGGTCTGCAAGGACGTCTTCGATCAATCCATCTATGTAGAGTTCGTTGACAGCCGTAAGATGGACCTGGTTCTGGAGTTCCTGGTGCATGCTTGGCAACAGTTGGGCTTGCCGGAGAAGGTTCAGTTCGACAACGGCCGTGAGTTCTGTGGCTTTGGCCACGCCGCTCGGTTTCTCAGTCGGGTCATCCGCTTGGGCCTGCGTTTGGGGGTGGAGCCAATATTCATCCCCAAAGCTAAGCCTCAGCGCAATGGCTCGGTCGAGAACTTCAACGGCTGGTTCCAACCTTTGCTCCTGAACCGGCCCTTCCGGCGACCTGGTGATGTCCGTCGTGAACTCCGGCAGTTAATGACGACTGTGAACGAACAGCACGTTCACGTTAAACTCGGCACCCGGACCGCAACCCAATATCGACGTGGCAAGCGGCTGTGCAAGCTACCAGCCAATTTCACCTTAGAGCAGAAACTACCTGTCGCTGCCGGGAAGATCACCTTTATCCGACTGATATCAGTTCAGGGCACTGTCAACATTTTGGAACAGTCATTCAAAGTTGGCAAGCGTCTCAAGTTTCAGTATGTTAAGGTCACCATCTATACCAAATATCAGAAATTGAAAGTCTACCACAAAGGCAAGCTGGTCAAAGAATTTCCATACCCGCTGTCGAAAAAATAGAACAAAAGCTACACGATATGCTGGCGGTTACTGCTGACTTAACCTCCGCGATGCGCTGGCGGTTAAAATGAACCAAATCTCTACCCCTTTCTGCTGTCGGCTCGCAGGTAACCAAGGCTGTGGGGTCGAAACGCTGCTCAGACAGCCATTGCCGGGCCTGCTTGAATTCGTCAACGGTGAAGTTGAACGTACCGCGCACCTGAATTTCTTTGGAGACGATACGCGGCAGCGGCACCGGTACGGTCAGCCAGCCGCCCAGGGCAATCACCACGCCCCCCGGTTTCACCGTATCCAAAGTCTGATTGAAGGTGGGGGCAATCCCCACGGCGTCAAAGGCCACGTCAACCTCTTCGGTTCCGATGGCGTCGGCCAGTGCTTCTTGCCAATTCTCAGCGGTAGGGTCAAGCGCCCCCGTCGCGCCCAGGGTTTCGGCTACAGACCGGCGATTGGCGAGTATGTCGGTCATCACAATCCTGTCCGCCCCGGCCTCCCTGGCGGCGATTTTTGTCAGCAGGCCGATTGGACCGCAGCCGGCGATCAGCACCGACTGTCCGGCCACCTCGCCCGCCTGGGCCACGGCATGTATCGCCACGGCCAGCGGCTC
>JAAENN010000196.1 GCA_024224295.1 Shimia sp.
ATCTCTGGCAATCAGGGAGGCAAGGACGAGATGATAAAGGCGTCCATCGATTTGCAGGACCTGAGGAGGAGAATATACGTCAAGGCGAAGGCTGATACGTCCTGGCGTTTCTGGGGACTGTACGTCCATGTCTGCAAGATGGAGACGCTATGCGAGGCGTATGGGATGGCCAAAGCGAACAATGGGGCTCCGGGAAGTGACGGAGTGACCTTCGCGGCCATCGAAGCGCAAGGTGTAGAGGTCTTCCTTAAGCAGGTTCAGGACGAACTCATTGGCCGTACCTACAGGCCGCTCGCCGCCCGGCAGCGGGAAATCCCGAAGGATGGTGGCAAAGTCCGCGTCCTTTCGATTCCTGCCATCCGGGACCGGGTGGTTCAAGGTGCGCTCAAGCTCATATTGGAGCCGGTCTTCGAGGCGGACTTCCAACCAGGCTCGTTTGGATATCGTCCCAAACGGACAGCTCATGAAGCGGTTGACCGGGTGGCCAAGGCAATCGTTCAGCACAAGACACGTGTCATCGACGTCGATCTGCGCTGCTATTTTGACAACATCCGGCATGACCGGTTGCTGGCGAAGGTGGCACGGCGCGTGGATGACGCGGATGTCATGCATCTGCTGAAGATTATGCTCAAAGCCAACGGCAAGCGCGGCGTTCCGCAGGGCGGGGTGATCTCTCCACTGCTCAGCAATCTCTATCTCACGCAAGTGGACAGGATGCTGGAGCGGGCGAAGGAGACCACGCGCTTCGGCAAGTACACCTACATCGAGTATGCAAGGTATGCCGATGATCTGGTGATCTTGATCGACGTCCACCCGCGGCATGACTGGCTGATGGCGGCGGTGGAAAAGCGGCTGAGGGAGGAGATTGCCGAACTACAAGTCGAGATCAATGAGGAGAAGAGTCGAACCGTAGACCTTGGCCGGGGCGAAAGCTTCGGCTTTCTGGGGTTCGAGTTCCGCCGCATCCGCTCTCTTCGGGGCGTATGGCGTGCGCACTACACGCCCAAGCTCACGAAGCGAACGGAACTGCTTTGGAAACTCAAGGACGTGTTCCGCCGTCACCAGTCGCAACCAGTGGATCGGGTCGTGAAATTGATCAATCCGATCCTGCGCGGTTGGGTGAATTACTTTGCGGTCGGACATTCCAGCGAGTGCTTCAGCTTCATCAAAGACTGGGTAGAAAAGAAGG
>JAAENN010000197.1 GCA_024224295.1 Shimia sp.
CGTACCTGCAGGTCGGTAACCAGGCAGACTGAGTAAGACTTCGGTACGGCATACCAGAGCGGGTTGTGCTCTTTGACAATGCCAAGGCGAATACCGACCCGATGAACTTTCTGACCCATCTGGTTACTCCTGACCTTCTGAGACTTTCACAGTAATGTGGCAAGTACGCTTGAGGATTCGGTCAGCGCGGCCTTTGGCGCGCGGACGAATACGCTTCATGGTCATGCCTTCATCCACGTAAACCGTGGACACCTTCAGCTCATCAACGTCAGCGCCGTCGTTGTTTTCCGCATTTGCAATCGCGGACTCCAGCACTTTCTTAACGATTTTTGCCGCCTTCTTCGGGCTGAATTCCAGAAGATTCAGCGCCTTCTCGACTTCCAGGCCTCGGACCTGGTCCGCTACGAGGCGGGCTTTCTGAGCCGAAATTCTTGCGCCGCGCAGACGGGCTGCAACTTCAGTAGCCATGGCTGTCACCTTATCGCTTAGCCTTTTTGTCCACGATATGCCCGCGGTAAGTGCGGGTCAGGGCGAACTCGCCCAACTTGTGGCCCACCATGTGCTCGGTAACCATTACCGGGACATGCTGTTTGCCGTTATGCACAGCAATTGTCAGACCCACCATCTCCGGAACAATCATGGAGCGACGGGACCAGGTTTTAATCGGCTTACGGGAGCCGGCTTCCACCGCATCTTCCACCTTGCTGAGCAGGTGGTGATCCACAAAAGGACCTTTTTTCAGTGAACGTGGCACAGCCTGAACCTCTCTTTATCCCTTACTTACGACGGTCACGCACAATCATCTTGGAAGTGCGCTTGTTTGTACGGGTCTTGTGGCCCTTGGTCGGTACACCCCAGGGGGTTACCGGATGACGACCACCAGAAGAGCGCCCTTCACCACCACCATGTGGGTGGTCGACCGGGTTCATCGCCGCACCGCGAACGGTGGGTCGAACACCCCGCCAGCGCGTTGCGCCCGCTTTACCCAGTGAGCGCAAACTATGCTCACTGTTGGATACTGAACCGATGGTCGCCTTGCAGTCGGCGTGAACCTTGCGCATCTCGCCGGAGCGCAGACGCAGGGTCACATACTGACCGTCTTTCGCCAGCACCTGCACGGAAGTCCCTGCAGAGCGGGCCAACTGACCACCTTTACCGGGCTTCATTTCCACGTTATGCACGGTGGAACCCAGCGGAATGTTACGCAGCGGCAGCGCGTTACCCAGCTTGATCGGCGCATCTTCGCCGGACTGGATACGGTCTTCCGCCTGCAGGCCTTTGGGGGCCAGAATATAACGACGCTCACCGTCCAGGTACTTGACCAGCGCAATGTGCGCGGAACGGTTCGGATCGTATTCCAGACGCTCAACAATGCCTACTACACCATCTTTGTTACGACGGAAGTCAATCAAACGGTATTTCTGCTTGTGACCACCACCTTTATGACGGGTAGTAATGCGACCATTGTTGTTACGACCACCGTTTTTGCTCTTGGCTTCCAACAGCGGCGCGTAGGGAGCACCTTTATGCAGTTCTTCGCTGACCACCTTGACTACAAAGCGGCGGCCCGGAGAAGTCGGCTTGCACTTTACAATCGCCATTATTCCTTACTCCCTTCCTTACTCTGCGCCCAGGAAGTCAATGTCCTGGCCTTCCGCGAGGGAAACATAGGCCTTCTTCCAGTCAACGCGCTTACCCGCAACGCGACCAAAGAATTTGGACTTGCCTTTCATGTTGGCGGTACGAACAGCTTCAACCTTCACTTCAAAAAGCGCTTCAACGGCTTTTTTGATTTCCAGCTTGCTCGCATCTTTAGCAACCTTGAATACGAAGGTGTTGTTCTGATCAGCCACAATCGTGGCCTTTTCAGAAACGTGCGGCGCACGCAGCACCTGCAAAATACGCTCTTGATTCATGCCAGGGCCTCCTCAAGCTTCTTCAGAGCCGGCACAGTGATCAGCACCTTCTCGAAAGCAATCAGACTTACCGGATCAACGCCCTGAGAATCGCGCACATCAACCTTCGGCAAATTACGTGAAGCCAGGAACAGGTTTTCGTCAACATTATCAGTGACGATCAACACACTGCTCAGCTCCATGTCTTTCAACTTGGCTGCAACCGTTTTGGTCTTGGGAGAGTCAACAGTAAACTCATCCACAACAACCAGACGCTCTTGACGCACCAGCTCAGACATAATGCACTGCAGCGCACCGCGGTACATTTTGCGGTTCACCTTCTGAGAGTGGTCACGTGGTACC
>JAAENN010000198.1 GCA_024224295.1 Shimia sp.
CATGAGGGGGCCTTCTGTAAGGATCGCAAAGAAAAAGGGCGCGGCTTTGGCCGCGCCCTAATGCGTTTTAGGGATTGCGTGACCTACTCGGGCCGTGTCTTCAAGTCGAAACGATCAAGCAAAGACGACAGCTCAGCCTGGCTGTAAAGGCCAGATGTCTCAACCGCTTTGCCGATCGCCAGCCAGTGCAATGCCTGAGCCTTGATCGTCCGGTCGTGAACCAGTGCTTCCCGGCGGAGGTGTTCGTAAAGATCAGGACGAAGAGTGATGTAGCGGGGCATGGGAGGCCTTTCCAATATGATGCGCTGTAATCAAAGAGCACAGAAGATTGGGAAAGGGATGCAATCGGCCCAATGCCGCCGTTGGCTGGAGGTCACAAAGCTGCGCCGCAGCGAAGCACATTAGACTTTGGGGTGATTGTAGCGACATTGATCCGGGCATTCCCGACTAACTCGTTTTTCGTCCGAGCCGTTGCAGGCGCCAATGATAGCGCCTGCCGAAATAGTTGCACTCGTTACCTACGCAAACAGGAAATCATCCGAACCGGTAATGGTGAGTGTGACGATTTCCGTGTCCATTCCACCTTCGCCGTCGTCTACGGTGTACGCAAAGCTGTCGATGGCAGTCTCACCCGTGTTCAGATGTTCAAACATGCCATCAGCGGAATAGGTGAACGTGCCGTCCCCGTTGTTGATGACGGACCCAAGGGTTGCGCTGTCGTCCACGGTAAACACAAAAGTGTCGCTGTCAGGATCGGTGACGCTCGCCGCGACCATGACCGATGGGCTGGGGCCATTGATGGAAGAGCTGAACTGCGCGCCGTCGACACGAAGGTCGTCGGTTCTGAAGACTTCATAGTCCAATGGCCCAATCGAGACCTGAGCGTCCACGGTTGTTCCGTTGCTCAGCTCAAGGCCAACAACATCAAACGCGATGCTGTCGACGTTTTCGTTGCTGTCGCCAAAGGCAATCCAGTCTCCATTAGAGCGGTCAACGGCGCCGTTGCCACCGGTGACATCAAGGTTCGACGCTTGAACGAAAGGTCCCACCCCATCAACATAGGTCAGAGCGGCAAATCCCCACCCCTCATTGTTGGGGTTGGCCTGCATGACAATGCCGTTGCCGTTGCTTAGATGTGCTGCTGCCATCTGATCATAGGTGTTGTTCGCACCGGTGTCTCGCGCAATAGAGACGGCTGTGCCTGTGTCAAAGTCATAGACATAAAACCGCCCGAGGTTGGGGATGATGTAGCCACCAATGCTGGCAGAGCTGAAGCTGGCGGGGTCTTCTGCAACCGTGCCAACAACGGCCTCGGCCACGGGGGCATCGTTTTGACCAGTGATGGTCACGGTTACCGTTTCCGTGGATGTCCCACCGTTGCCGTCATCCGCCGTGTAGGTGAACGTGTCTGTGGCGGTTTCACCAACTGCGAGGTTTTCGAAGGCTCCGTTGGTATCATAGTCAAACGTGCCGTCCCCGTTGTTGGTAACGGTGCCAAGGGTGCCTGTGGTATCGACGCTGAATGTGTGCGTGTCAGACGCATCTGCATCCGAGAAATCGGCGGATACTGTCACCGACGGGCCGTCTTCATTCACATCAGCGGTCACCGCCGCCGCCTCTGGCGCATCGTTCGCGCCCTGGATCGTGATTTCCGCGGTTGCAGACACACCTTCCGGGGAGACTTCAAGACCGATGCCGCCCACCAGTGGCGTTGTGTACGAAATCCCGTTGCCTTGAGACACGCCGGTCAATGTGAAGACATGATTTGCATCGCCGCAATCGGCATCCGCACGCGGGATTTCCACAATAATCGTCTCGTTGTTCAGATCGCCGTTGACCAGCAGAAAACGTGCGGGAACCTCTGCGGTGTCCGAAGTGGTCGGACCGGTGTACCCGCCAAGATCGATGCCATCGATCCCCACACTTGACGCCACACCATCGATAATCAGTCGCGGGCTGATCCCAAGACCGGAGCTATTGCCATCAACCACGATCAGCGTGCCATTCTCAACGCCGGCCGCAGCAATCGCTTGGTCAGGCGTGTTGATGCTGGCGCTGCGCTTAATCCGGATCAGGCTGCCGGTGTCGTCATCGGCGATAAAGAATGTCCCGGCATTGTCGAGGGTTTCGCCGGCGGCGACATCTGTATACCCGCGATCGGCTTCGACAACGTCATAAGTGACTGCAATGGTTTCCTCTTCACCTACTGCGAGGTCATTGAATTGCGCCGGATCCAGCGTGATCGCGCCGGAAACAGGATCGATTGCAACCGACAACGACCGGCCGTCGGAAGACGTTGCTTCGGCCTCGGAAATGGCCAGGGCATCGCCCTCCGCATCGGATGCGTTTGCCAGCAAATCCAGTGTGGTGACCGGGCTGTCCTCGGAAAGCGTCTCGACAACGGCGCTGGACACAACAGGTGCATCGTTTGACCCTTGTATAGTGACGGTGACGGTCTCTGTGGATGTGCCGCCATTTCCATCGTCGACAGTGTAGGTGAAAGTGTCCGTTGCCGTTTCATCGCATCCCAGATGTTCAAAGGCGCCGTTTGGATCGTAGTCAAACGTTCCATCTCCGTTGTTGGTGACTGTGCCGAGGGTGCCGGTTGTATCGACGCTGAAGGTGAATGTGTCGGAGGCATCGACGTCCGAAAAATCAGCGGACACAGTGATGGTTGGACCATCTTCGTCGGAGGTGTCACTCACAGCCATGGCGACAGGGGCGTCGTTTTGACCTTGAATGGTGATGGTCACGGTCTCTGTCGAGGTGCCGCCATTTCCATCATCCACTGTGTAAGTAAATGTATCTGTGGCACTTTCGCCCGCTGCAAGGCTGTTGAAGCCAGTGGTTGGATCGTAGCTGAAGGTGCCATCGCCATTTTTGGTGACGGTCCCCAACGTGCCAGTGGTGTCGATGGAGAAGCTGTGCGTGTCGTTTGTGTCGATGTCGCTATAGTCCGCCGCCACAAGGATAGGGCTGTCTTCTGTCGCGGTCGCCGAAACCGCCAATGCTAAAGGGGCGTCGTTTTGCCCTTCAATGGTGATCTCATAGGTCACAGTGGTGGTGCCACCTTGACCGTCCGAAATCACAAGTGTGACCGTTTCTGTGGTGCTTTCGCCAGCGCCGAGGCTGTCGTATGCGTTGCCGGGATCAAAGGAGACTGTTGTGCCGCCGCCCACACCAAACTGACCCACTTGGCTGGCTCCGCTGTTTTGTGTGGTCAATGTCCCGCCACCGGTCACACTGGCGGACACAAGCTCCACGGATGATCCGTCAAGATCGTAGAAGTCAACTTGGAAGCTGAGAGCCTCACCTTCAGAGGTTTCGAGACCGTCGTCGCGTAAGATCACCAGCGGGTCGTTGTTTGACGTGAGATCAAGCGCAAAGTCATCAAACTGCAGCACTTCGAAGCTGTGCAGAAAGTCGCAACCGTCGGCCCCTTGCACAAGGTTCCAGCGACCGCGGCCAAAACTCAGCACCTGATAGTCCAAAACGGAGCCCGAGAAGATCGCTGTGTCTTTGCCGCGGCCACCAAACATCACGTCGTTGCCGCCGCCACCTTCGACGGTGTCGTCACCACGTCCGGTGAAAATGACGTCCCTGTGGGATGATCCGGTCACCGCGTCATCGCCGCGCCGTGTCCAAATGTACTGCCCGCGTGAGGCGCCGGAAACGTCCACCTCCATGTCAGTGTTTCTGTGATAGCCGCGACCACGATATCCCATGGGTTACCCTCCAATAGTGTCATGGGACGTCTTTTGCGTCCCATCCCCAAACCTTAATTTGTGTCCTCAACACGGACCGGAACCGCAAAAAAACAGGCTAAATTTTAGGGAGTTGGCTGCCGCTACGACAATCACCCAAACGGGTGATTGTCTGAGGCAAAACAGAAAGTTGTTTCTTTGGAAACAACATTGCGTGCAAAGTGTTGTCAGGGACTTGAGGACTACGAATGAAATCACCTGATCGAATTATGAATGGCTGGCAGCTTGTCTGTTTCAGCGGTCTCAGCGCGCCTTTGGCCATGGTAGGCTTTGCTGTCGTCAGTTTTGTGCCGACGTTTTACGCCATCGACATGGGACTTGGGCTGGCCGTTGTCGGCGCCGTGTTTATGTTTGGCCGGTTCTTTGACGTTTTTACGGATCCGCTGATTGGCGCGTTGAGTGACCGCACTGGCGGGCGGCTCGGCCCAAGGGTGCCATGGATGCTGTTTTCCTTCCCGGGCGTGCTCTTGTTTGCTTGGCTTCTGCTCTCACCGCCAGACGACATCAGCCCGGTCTATCTGTTCTGCGTGGTCTCCGGCTATTTGCTGTGTGTCACAGCGTTTGACGTGCCATACTCCAGCATCGGATTAGAAATCTCTCCTAACGTGCACGAGCGATCGGTGCTGGCCGGAACCAAAGCTTTCTTTCAAATTCTTGGCGCTTTGGTCGCGTCGTTGGTGCCCGTGATCATCGGTGCGCAGATGGGGGTGTCGCTTGGCACACTGGCGCTGATTTTCGTGATCGCAATGCCCATTGCGATGGCTGCCTTTCTTATCTGGACGCCAAAACGCACACATAAAACTGTGCAAACCCATCCAAGCCTTTGGGGCGCTTGGCGCAACTGCTTGCGGCAGGGCGCGTTTCGCAAATTGATGATCGCGTTCTTTGCGGTGCAGGCGGCCAACGCCATGACGGTTGGCCTGCTGGTGCTGTTTGTCACCCACGTGTTGCAAGCCAAGGCCTTGGTCGGACAGATGTTCTTGATGCTCCTGCTGGCGACGGCGTTCTTCGTGCCGGTGTGGACTCTCTTGTCCAAGAAAATCGGCAAGCGCAGAACCTGGATGAGCGCCATTTTGATTTGCGCGGTTGTTTTGGTGGCCAGTTACATGGTTGGGGCAGGCGACGCTCTTTTGATGCAGGCCATTTGCGTGGGACTGGGCGCTTGTATGACCTGTGATGCGGTCATGCCGACCTCCATGCTGGCGGATATCGTGGCGCAGGACGAAGCCGATAGTGGTCATTCCAGAGCGGCCAGTTATCTGGCTCTGAAAAACGCAGCCTCCAAGATGGCCTTTGTCGCCCCGATGGGGGTCGCCTTTCCAATTTTGGGGATGGCGGGGTTTGACAAATCCGGTGCCAGTGCCGCGGAAACTGTTGGCGTGCTCTTGTTCTTTTTCGCCGGACTTCCTTGTGTGCTGCGGGCCGCAGTGGCGGCCTATTTGTGGCGCAAGTTGGAAGATCAAACAGTGGCCGCGCCTGCAACATGAACCAAGCTTTTGCGCCGCCAACCGAAGTCGAAGTTCGGGCTGAAGAAGCGCGCATGCTGCGGGAGCGCGCGGTGGCCTCTGCGCGGTCGGTCTTCATCATCATTGCCCTAATCGCGATCAGCCTCGCCTCTGTACATCTCTATCGAGAAGCGATGATCTGGATGGGGTTGGCCTCGGTCATGGTCGTGGTCACCATCGTATACGCGCGGTCCTGGCAACATACCGAGGACACCCCGAAACAGGTGAACCGTTACCTGATGGGGCATATCGCGATTTCAGCATGCACCGGGCTGATTTGGGCTTTCGGTGCCCTTCAATTGGCCAGCCCAACGTCGGAACTCCAGACCTTTTTGGCCGGTCTCTTTTTGACCTCCATTACTGCCGGCGGCGTGATGGCAGGCACCGTTTATCGCCCCGGTTATCTCGCCATTGCCGTCTGCGCGCTGCTGCCGTTTTGCCTCTACCTCTTGGTAACAATGGAAGGTGTGCAGCGCATTTATGGCGGGTTTCTACTGTTCTTCCTGACCTTTTGCTTCTCCACCAACAAAACGGCCAGTCAAAAAACACGTGATGCTTTGGCGGCCAAGCTGACGAGCCGGAAAGCGGAAAAGGCACTGGAAGAATTCGCTGAAGCCGCCAAGCTACAGCGCGCGACAAAGCGGTCCTTGCAGGCCATTCGTCATGACATGGCGCAGCCATTGTTGGCCCTTCGCAATTTCCTGACGGAGATGGATCGCAAGGCGACTTCGCCGGAGCAAGCGGTGCTGGTGCGGCAAATTCGGCTCGCGTTGATCAGCCAGGAGTCGCTGGTGGAGGAACTCTCAAATGTCGATCAACCCGCGCCAGAGCAGGTGCAAACCGAGATCGACGTGGCCGAGCTCGTGGCGCAGTTGGACGATGAGTACCGGCCGCAGTTTGCATCAGAGGCATGCGGGTTTGCCGTCAACGTGGACTTGGATGTCGTTGTCAGTGATCGCGCCAAACTCGAGCGCATCCTGCGCAATTTTCTCAGCAACGCAGTGAAATATGGCGCATCAGGCGGGATGGTGGAGCTGTCGGTTTTTGCGCAGGGCTCTGACAGTGTCTGGCAGATCACGGATCGCGGTCCGAGTCTGACGGAGGCGCAATTGCGGGCCGTTCGGCGCGGGGAGGACCTTGCTGCAACGTCCCGGGGCAGCGGTTTGGGGCTGGGCATTGCCGGAAAGTTGGCTCAAGACATCGGCGGGGCGATTGAGATAGCCTCGGGCCAGGGTACGGGAACGACAGCAGTGCTACGCCTGCCTCACTCAACGCGCGCAGACGTCCAAGATCAGGCTTTTGTTTTGGTTGTCGGCCAAGAGACCCTGCCAAACATGGGCGCCTGGGCAGATCTGATATCTTCGTGGGTTTGGATGTTTGCCCATGCCGAAACCTGTAGAGAGGCGGCTGAAACGATTACCGTATTGGGACAGGAGCCAGATTTGATCGTTCTTGATCCCCCTGTTGATCAAACCTTTTCTCCAGAAGAGGTGCGCTCCCTTCGCGCACATGCGCCCACCGTACATCTCACACGATCGTCGCAAGGGGAGGTCCATCCGTCAGGCGGAACGACGATCGCTTTGCCTGATCACGAAGCCGAGCTTCGGCAGATGTTGGAGCGTCACCTTTAGAACAACGCCAATTCGCGTGCTCTTTGAACCGCCGCGGCACGGCTGCCGACCGAAAGCTCCCGGAAAATCGCCTTGGCGTGGGTTTTCACGGTGTTTTCACTGATGAAGAGCGCGCGGGCGATGTCTTTGTTGGTGGCCCCTTCGGCCATCATCCCCAAGATACGTTGCTGTTGCGGCCCCAGTTTGGGGTGCACAATTGTATCGGTGCCATCGGATTGAAAAATCATGCGCCGCGTCCCGTTTTTAACGGACCGCATTGGCAAGGGGCCAGCCTCATGCGCCGATTGGATGGCATCAACAAGAATTTGCTCGTCACTGGATTTATGCACAAAACAAAACGCACCCACCATTTCTGCATTGCTGCGGGTGATCGCATCTTCGGAGGCGGAGAGCACAATCACCTGCACCCCGATGTCGCGGGAGCGCAAAGCACCAATCAGCGCAATGCCGTTGATCTGTTTCATTGCCAAATCAGTGACGACCACATCCCATTTTTGGCCCTCATCAGTAGCTTTAAAAAAGCTGGTCGCGGTTGTGAAACTCTGCACCTCCAGATCCAGATCACAGTTTTCAAACACGTAAGACAGGCCCTGTAAGAACAGCACATGATCATCAATTACGGCCAGACGTATTGATGAATTCCCCAATTTTGGCTCCCCCCAAATTCAAACAGCAGGTTTCAAGCGCCCGAATTGGGGGCGTTGAGCACTGTGTCATGCTTAATACTGTTAGGGGGAGTGGCGCTGCTGATCAACGCCTATACATCCCTTCGCGCACGAGGGTGCTGGCAAACGCGCTAATCAATTCAGTCTAGCAGCGAACGTCCGCTTCCCGCCC
>JAAENN010000199.1 GCA_024224295.1 Shimia sp.
GGCCATCTACGAGGGCCGGGCCGGTATGCTGTGGATAGGCACCTTTGGGGGCGGGGTCAGCAAGTACAGCCGCGTGGCTGCCAAGTTCGCATTATACCGACATCGAGCCAATGATCCCAATAGCCTGAACGACGATCTGGTGTTTGCGATCTGCGAGGACCAAGACGGCGCGCTGTGGATCGGCACATTTCAGGGGGGGCTCAACATTGGAGTTTGGACAAAATGGTTTGACATAATGATTTGATCATTGCACCTTTACAGAATCGCAAAAATGTGGCATGCTAGGGAGTATGACTACCCAAGATATCTCCCAAGAACTGGACCGAGTGGTCCAATTTCGCGCCGATGTATACGGCACCTTTCAACGACGTGCAGATGTTGTATTCGAGTTGATTGATGCGCTGGCCAGTGACACCCAGGCACGTTCTCCGGTTGAGTTGAGTCTGAGCCCGTTTTTTCGTTATCAGTATGCCAGTCTCTACGCCGGGTTGAGTGCTTGGCAATACGATGCAGCAGCCTTGGGGGAAGTGTTGCTGCAAGCACTGCCTGAGCCAGAGCCAGGTGGTTTTCGCTTGTGGGCGCTGGATGAGACGCCGCGCCGCCGTCAGTATGCACCCACGTCAGAAGACTGTGGGTATGTGCACGCACCCAACCCAGTAGGGAGAAACAAGCCGATAACCATCGGATACAATTACTCAGTACTAGCGCATATTGACCTGAAAGGCTCCAGCACCTGGGCTCTCCCGTGGGCACTTGATCGCACTCCAACAGCTTGGACAGGAGTGGAAATAGGACTGGAACAAGTCATACGTTTGGCAGGCAGCGATGATCATTGGCACGCGGTGACATCCGATAGCCGATATGGAACGCCGCTATACGTCGCCGGTTTGCATCAATGCCCCAATGTCACCGGGGTGACACGGTTGCGTAGCCGTCGGAACGTGTATCACAGACCGCCACCGTACAGCGGAATGGGACGGCCTCGTATCCACGGGGACGTCTTCAAGCTGCATAAGCCAGAGACCTGGAGCGAGCCTGATGAACGGCACGAACACAGCGAACAGGATGGCAAAGGTCGTATGCTACGCGTGGTCACCAAAGTCTGGCGGGAAATGCATTTCCAGAAAGCGCCACGCTTTCCCTTTACCCTGGTCAAGGTCACGACCTACAAGGCCGATGGCAAGCCGCGTTTCAAGCATCCCTTGTGGCTCATCATCCACGGCCAACGTCTTTTGCCTGCACAAGAGGCCAGGTCAGCCTACTTGCGTCGCCCAACGATAGAACATTTCAACCGCTTCATCAAGCAAAACTTGCTGTTCGAAGCGTCCCAGATGGGTTCCACCGCACAGGAAGAACGTTGGAGCAAGGTAGTCGGATTGGCCTATTGGAATCTGTACACAGGCCGCAATCTGGTCGAGAGAAGCGTGCGTCCTTGGGAACGGTACAAGTCTGTGCCGCCAGCGAGACAGCCTGCGTCCCCCAGTCAGGCCCGGCGTGGCATGACCCGACTTTTGCCCAAGTTGGGCACACCTGCCCGTGTGCCCCAACCCCGTGGAAAGTCACCCGGACGGGCCAAGGGCTACCGGCCACCGCCTCGGAAACGCTATAAGGTGGTACACAAAGGCAAAAAACGGTCTACCAAGACTGCCTGAGACCACTTTTATTCAGTTTTTCAGTACTTTCAAGCGAACCGGCTTGGTTCGCTCTGTTTCGTTTGTCCAAACTCCAATCTAGAGCTGGGGCTGCACTACTTTGTGCCTGCCGTTCGCCGTGTGCTCGAGGTCAAGGACGAACTGGGGTTCCTGTACTGGACGGTCGACACGGACAAGGGGCACAAAGAGTTTGTGATGCGCAACAATGTGATCCGCCATGCGCGCGAGGTGTCTCCGGGGCGTTGGCTGCTGATCGACGTCAACCAGGCGCGCTACGAGATCCCGGACATCTCTGCGATGGACCGCACGAGCCAAAAGCTGATCTCGCGGTACCTGTACCTATAGAGAGAACACCCCATACATCTGATCCGGGGCCAGCACA
>JAAENN010000200.1 GCA_024224295.1 Shimia sp.
AGCCGCGACCGTTCTGGACAGTGCGAACGCAACAACCACTGCGATCACTTACTAATTTCGGCTGGCGGCGGCGCATCACATGACGCCGCCCCGCTCACAACCTGATTTCCGAAAAGGATAGAGACATGATCAAGTTCATCAAAAACTTCCGCAAAGACGAAGCTGGCGCAGTAACCGTTGACTGGGTTGTTCTGACCGCAGCCGTAGTTGGCCTGGCAGTTGCCGCATTCACCGCGATTGAAACCACAACGTCCTCGCTGACTTCCGAAGCCGCGACCGTTCTGGACAGTGCGAACGCAACAACCACTGCGATCACTTACTAATCGCTCTGGCTATGTGCCGATATAGGAACGGGCGCCGCCTAAGCGCCCGCTCTACATAACTGGAGCGCTGCCACATTTGGCTCCATCAGGAGAAATTCCATGCTTAAAGCCCTCAAAAACTTCCGCAAAGACGAAGCCGGCGCCGTAACCGTTGACTGGGTTGTTCTGACCGCAGCGGTTGTAGGCCTGGCCGTTGCCGCCTTTGCCGCGATTGAATCTGCAACCACTGCGCCTGTTGCTGCAGCCGCTGTTGTCTTGGACACTGCCGACGCAACATCCGCAGCTGTGACCTACTAAGGTCAAAACCTTTCCGAACATGTTGCACAGGCGCTCAGAACGAGTCGCCTGTTCACGCATTTGTAGAAGCCATCTCATTTTCTTTAAAAGTTGCTGAAACGCCAAGAAAACAGCGATTTGCTTCCCACAATTCGCCACATTTCCCCTTCACTTTGGATGGTGAACCAATCCTTTCCCGGCATCGCCTGGAAGGCAGTATGAAAGAGGTCGATCATGCGAGCGATTTTTGCAGCAGTCGTGGTTGTGGGTCTGGGGATCGCCGGATTCGCAGTCTATATGGCGCAAAACTACATAGAGGGTTACGAAAGCGCACTGGAGAAGCAGCGCTCGCAAAACCCGACAGTCGAACTGGTGGACGGATTTGTGGTGAAGCGCCCAATGAAATTTGGCGAAAAACTCTCTCTCAAAGATGTGCGCCGCGTGCGTTGGCCCAAGGCGGCCGCTCCGGCAGGCATATTCACCGACGCTGAGGTCCTGTTTCCTGACGCAGACAACAAAAAACGCGTCATCCTGCGGTCCATGGAAGAGGGCGAGATCCTGCTGGCGGCCAAGCTGACCGAACCCGGTGAAGAAGCTGGCATTACATCGCGCCTGAAGAATGGCGAACGGGCTTTCACCATCAAAGTCGATGTCACCAGCGGCGTGTCCGGCCATTTGCGCCCTGGTGACCGTGTTGACATCTATTGGACCGGGCGCGTGGAACGCGATGAAACCAACCGTGGCGAGTTCACCAAACTGATTCAGGCCAACGTTCAATTGGTCGCGGTAGACCAATCCGTGAACGAAGAGCAGGCAGAAGCAAAGATCGCGCGTACAGTTACCTTGGCCGCAAGTGCTGATCAGGTGCCCGCCCTAACCCAAGCGCAGAGCTCTGGTCGCCTGTCCCTGTCTCTCGTTGGCGCCAATGACAACACGGTTGCAGAAGTCATCGAAGTGGATCAGCGCATTTTGCTGGGTATTGAAGACGAAGTGGCAGCCCCGGTGGTAGAACGCATTGTGCAGGTCGAACAACCGAAAGTCTGCACCATTAAGAACCGCAAAGGCGGACAGGTGATGGAAATTCCAATCCCCTGCACCAACTAACGACAAATTTATCCATCTTGTCGAAACCAGTTTCACACAGGCGTCCGGGGCATCGGGCGCCTGTGTCGTTTGAGATTTCGCGTCAAATGGCGTGGAAGGCTGTGACACGAGACACACAGCCGCGCGGATCAAAGTCCAGCCTGAACCCATTGATTCTTGCAATATTTCGCCAACTGGCGCACAGTGATCGGAAATGTGGGCATAAGACCCGCGAACCGAGGCGTGATCGAGAGGCAGGTCACATGACATTTAGAAGTATTTTTGGGGCGGCCCTTTTGGGTGTCGCCGTTGGAGTATTGCCAATGATGGCAACTCCGTCCTACGCGGAATCTCTGCGTGTTGTGCGAAGTGGAACGTCCTCTTCGCTCAGTGTGCCGATGAACCGCGCGGTTGTGGTGGAAAGTGACGTCCCCTTCGCGGAACTGTCGATCGCCAACCCGGCGATTGCGGATATTTCGTCGCTGTCGGACCGCACGATTTATGTGCTGGGTAAATCGCCTGGCTTGACCACGCTGACTTTGCTGGATGCAACCGGCAA
>JAAENN010000201.1 GCA_024224295.1 Shimia sp.
CTCCCTCGCCACCCTGCAAAGTGTCCGCATCCAAAACATCAGAGGAATCGATAACACCGTCATCTGCTGAGTCCTGAACGCCCTGAAGGACATCATTCCCCTCGCCACCTGACAGTGTGTCGCTGCCCAACCCGCCGGTGATAGCATCCGCACCGGCATCGCCGGAAATGCTGTCATTGCCCGCATCTCCGGCCAGAGTATCGTCACCCTCACCGCCGCTCAATTGGTCATTGCCGAAGCCGCCAACGATCTCATCGTTGTCTGCGCCACCGTCAACAACATCGTCTCCGCGACCACCGTCGATCGTGTCCGCTCCCACGCCACCAAGCAGCGAGTCGACACCTTCACCACCGAGGATACTGTCGTCGCCTTCGCCACCATCAATGCTATCTTCGTGAATACCACCATCTAGGGTGTCATTGCCCGCACCGCCCAAAAGCGTATCGTGGCCGAACTCGCCCAGTAAGCTGTCGTCGCCGTCGCCGCCGCTCAGACTGTCCTGACCGCGCGACCCCTCCAACACGTCGTTGTCGGCGCCGCCTTCAATGGTGTCGTCACCCCAACCACCCAGCAAAGTATCGTTGCCTTCATCACCGGTAAGGCTGTCATCGGATGTCCCACCGCCCATCAGATCATTACCTTCGCCACCGATCAGCGTATCATCACTGTTGCCACCAGAGGCGACATCATCACCTGCACCGCCAAGGATCGTGTCGTTGCCATCGCCGCCAATAAGCGTGTCAGCCCCCTCACCACCGTCCAGGCGATCAAAATCCGCCGCGCCAAACATCCAGTCGTCACCGGACCCGCCGATCAGAGTGTCATTGCCTGCACCGCCACCAATTGTGTCCGCACCGCCAAGCCCCGATACCATGTCGTTACCTGCGTCCGCATCAATCAGATCGCCAATATCGGTACCATCAAGCGTGTCATCACCGGTCGTACCCGCAACACTTGAGGTTGACCCGCCTCCGCCATCAGTAGGCTCAGGAGTGCCGCCTTCATCATCTGAACTATCGCTATCGTAGATAGCTGCGCCCCCGAGGGCGAGAAGGCTCAACAACAAGAATAAATTCATCGCACTGGTCCACTATTTGATAAAATTTTAACCATAATAGACGAAATTCTAATTAGTTTTAAGTAGATAAATTGAAGCGCTCGGCAAACCGAAACAATAAACTAGCCGACAAATTCTTTGTTTCGGACGGAGAAACAAATCCTCAGGATAACCTGAAGTTTCCGCTTACAAACAGTACCAAAACCGCCACGCGTGTCCCGTGACTTGTGGCGCCGCGCTTAAAACCCAGCGGCTTTGCGCAGCATATTCAAAGCCACCAGGGTCAAGAACACCGCAAACACCCGCTTTAGAGGTTTCGGATCCATAGCATGAGCCAGCTTGACCCCTAATGGCGCCGTCAGCAGTGTCATGGTAATGATCAAGCCAAAGGCCACCATATTGACAGCCCCCACCGTAAATGGCGGACGCGTGGCCGGATCAATCTCCATGAACAAGAACCCAATCACCGCTGGCACTGCAATGGTCACACCAAATCCTGCAGCCGTTGCCACAGCACGGTGAATGGGCACATTGAACAGCGTCATAAGTGGCACGCCAAAGCTGCCCCCTCCAATGCCCATCAGAACCGACAAGAAACCAACACAGGGACTGACAATGACACGCACCAAACCGGTCGGCATCGCCTGCCCCAAACGCCAGTGCGCCTTGCCAAAGCCCATGTAGGCCCCAATCACCAACGCCAAACAGCCAAAGACGATCTGCAGGGTGACGGAGCGCAGGTTCGCCGCCACCAGCACGCCAATGAACGCGCCCACCACAATACCGGGCGCCCAAGTGCGGAGGATATCCCAATCCACCGCGCCTTTTTTGTTGTGGCTCGCCACAGAGCGCAATGAAGTGACAATGATTGTTGCGAGAGAGGTGGCCAGGCACACTTGCATCAGCTGCGGACCATCATAACCAAGCACTTGAAAAGCGTAGAAAAAAGCGGGTACCAATACGATACCCCCACCGACGCCGAGCAGCCCGGCGAGCACCCCGGCTACCCCACCGATCACCAACAACAATAGCAGCATTTGAAATAGCAAGGCGGGATCGTGAGGCATTAGGTTCTCCAGGGTCGCGTGTCGCGCAGAGATAAAGCTCAAATCACACACCTACGCAAGCAACGTTGTTACGGCAGATCAGGCGGCTGCCTGTGTAACGTGCTGCAAGGCGGCCAATACGGTTTCCGGACCGGCGCCCGGCTTGGTGGCATGTTCCGACAAGTACCGCCGCCAGGCGCGCGCTCCGGGTTTGCCCGCAAACAGACCCAGCATGTGCCGCGTGACCTGATTGAGCTTGCCACCTTTGGCAAGATGATCTTCAATGTAGGGCAACATCTGATGCACGACCTGTACCGGATCCGTGTCATCTCCTGCGCCGTAGATCGCTCGATCGGCAGTGCTCAAAACGTCAGACGGATTGTGGTAAGCGGCCCGCCCGATCATCACCCCATCCATCCCCTCCGACAAATGAGTTTGGGCCTCCGCCAATGTGGCGATGCCACCGTTGATCGATAGGTGCAAATCCGGGAAGTCCCGCTTCATCTGATAGACCAACGGATAATCCAAAGGCGGAATGTCGCGATTTTCCTTCGGGCTTAACCCTTGAAGCCAAGCCTTTCGCGCGTGGATGGAAATCCTTTTTACGCCAGAGACTTGCATCTTATTGATAAAGTCAGGCAGCACGTCTTGTGGCTCCTGATCATCCACCCCAATCCGGCACTTCACCGTGACCTCAACGTGGGTGGCCTCCTGCATGGCCTGAACGCAGTCTGCCACCAGTTCGGGCGTCTTCATCAACACAGCGCCAAATGTCCCGGACTGCACGCGATCGGACGGGCAGCCTACGTTGAGATTGATCTCATCATAGCCCGCCTCTGCGCCCAGCTTGGTTGCCGCCGCCAGTTCGTCCGGATCACTGCCGCCAAGCTGCAAGGCAACAGGATGCTCTTCAACGTTGTAGTCCAGCAGATGCACAGCACCGCCCCGCACCAATGCAGGCGCCGTGACCATCTCTGTATACAAGAGCGTCTCTTTTGACAGCAAGCGGTGCAGGTACCGACAATGCCGATCCGTCCAGTCCATCATCGGGGCGACTGATAGGCGGGCGGCTTTTGTAACCGAACTGCTCACGACATCTTCTCCTGTCTGCATTACGCGCGTAGAGGCGCAAATAAGGGGGGTTGACACAAATTACCACAGCAACGCCGGTAACACCGCGTTGCACGCACATTTCCTAAACCTAGAGAGATACCATGGTGC
>JAAENN010000202.1 GCA_024224295.1 Shimia sp.
GTTTTTGCTGATCTTGCGGCCAATGAAAGCCGAGGTGAAGCCAATCAAGGAAAACAGACCGTCCATCATGATGGCGGTGGAATTGGACAGGATCGCGGCCAGCACCCCTGCCCCGCCCATAAACAAGCTGCCCGCCATGGCAATGGAGAGCGCCCGCATCTCGCGGGCTTTGATGGTTTGTGCGTCCATAGCGGGTCCTCCCGTGTCGTGTTCCCGCCAAGATAGAACATGGCCCGAAGTTTGCGAGGGGCTTAGTAGACGAAGGGGATCAGTTTTGCGGTTTTGGCGGCATAGGCATCAAACTCCGAGCCGTAGCGTTGGGACAGGTAGGCGTCCAAGCCCGGAATGTGGAAGAAAACGAAGCTTACTGTCATGAACAAGGGTACTGCAAAAGCGAGCCAGGAGGTCGTAAGTAAGGCCCAGCCCGTGAACAGCACCATGTCACCAAAGTAATTGATATGCATCGAGTGCTTGAACAATCCGCCAGTGTAGCAGCGGCCTTTGCTCTCGGGGCGTTTCTTCCAGATCATGCGTTGCAGCTCTGAACCCGTGTTGAGGTAAGAACCAAAGGCGATCAGCCCAAGCGACAGCATGTCCATGCCGCCAAAAGGCACGGCTGTGTCTCGCAAGATACCTGCCCCCAGCAGCAGGAAGCCGATTTCGAACAGGGCCATAAAGGCCGACAATCCCAGAGCCTCCGACATCTCCACCTTACGCTTGAGCAGGACAAACAGTGTGATCAGATGGCGCAGGAAATAGAGCACCGCGCAGCCAGCCAATAGTTTGGCGCGGACGGGATCGGTCCACTCCAGCGCAAAGGCAAGCCAAAGGCAGAGGCCGACAATGCCGCCATGCAACGCGGCAAAAATCAGTTTGGTCGCAACGGAGCGATCATGGGCGCGGTCCACCCCGCCGGTGGTTTCAGTAGACGACATTCAGAGACCTTTCAAAACAGACAACCAAACGCGCGACACCCATCCGCAATCTTGCAGAGGAACCCTGCCGATACCGCACAGGTCAGCACGACTTCGAGACGTAGGAGAGGCGGATAGCGTGTTAGAAACATTTTTTTAGACCAAACGGACGAAAACAATTTCTTCGTAGACCTTGGGACCGAGTCGTGTCAAACACTTTTTGGACCAAGTAGACGAAAATAAATGCCAAAGATTGTTGACCATGATGCCCACCGCGCCGATTTGGCGCTGCGCGCGGCATCTTATTTTTCCGAGCATGGCTATGGCGGTGTGAGCATGCGCAAGGTGGCCACGCATCTAGGTGTGTCAAAATCGGCCCTCTACCACTACTTCCCCACTAAAGAGGCGCTGTTTCTGGCCTGCACCAAAGAGGTGATGAAGTCTGTTGCTGTGCCGCAAGCTAGCGGGGCGTCTCAAGAAGCGCAGATACAGGCTCTAACCAAGGCGATGGCGCCCCATTTTGGCAGTGAAATGGCGCTGTTGTTTGACTACCTACGCGGCAAAACGGCGGAAGACATTGCTCAAGACGAGGCGATGCAGGTGTCTATGGCAGCGCATCATGCGGCGGTGGCAGAGATTGTCGGCGAGGACGCCGCGCAGGAGACGCTGGAGCACATGATGGGGCAGCTCTTGATTGGGTATATTCGAGGCATCAACGGCGAGACATGACGGCAACGACGTCCCTAAAAGAAAAAGCCCGCCGCAAGCGACGGGCATAGCCGAAGCACCCCAAAGGGTGCCGGGCTCAGGGGAAGAGGGGTTAGTCGTATTTGCGCTGATCCTCGATCACGATGCCGTCTTTGGGCAGGCTGCCCGGCGCGACAATCTCGATCTGGCCTTTGAGTTTCAGCGCGTCCGCCACGGAGGCATCGTATGCGGCCTCGTCATCGCCAGGGCTTTCGATTTGCACGGTCATCACGTCCATCTCGCCAGATCGGGTCGCAATCACGCGGGCCTTGGTGACCTCGTCGTGTTTCGCAACAAGCGCTGCCACCTGCTCGGGGCGGACAAACATGCCTTTGATCTTGGCGGTTTGATCGGCTCGGCCCATCCAACCTTTGATACGCATGTTGGTCCGCCCGCACGGGCTTTGCCCAGGGAGGATGGCGGAGAGGTCGCCAGTGGCAAAACGGAAAAGCGGGTAATCGGGGTTGAGCGTGGTCACCACCACTTCGCCCACCTCGCCCGGCGCAACAGGGGTGCCAGTGCCTGGGGTGACAATTTCTACAATCACACCTTCGTCGATGATCATACCTTCCATCGATTCAGATTCGTAAGCGATAGAGCCAAGATCTGCGGTGCCATACCCTTGCAAGCAAGTGATGCCACGATCAGCGTACTCTTGACGCAAGCTGGGGAACAGCGCGCCGCCACCCACGGTGGCCTTGGTGATCTTAAGTTTTCCCCCCATCTCCTCAGCCTTATCGAGGATGATTTTGAGGTAATCGGGCGTGCCTGCGTATGCGGTGGTGCCAATGTCTGCGGCAGCGCGCACTTGCATCTCGGTCTGGCCCACGCCAGCTGGCAGCACTTTGGCGCCGACAGCGCGCGCGCCACTTTCAAACATCATACCTGCCGGGGTCAGATGGTAGCTAAAGCAGTTTTGCACGATGTCATCTGCGCCGATGCCAACCGCGTGCAGCACACGGCCAAAGCGGAACCAATCCGAGGTGTTGCCACCGGGTTCATAGATTGGGCCAGGAGATTGGAACACATGAACAATGTTGGGATTGCTCAGGTCGGCAAAGCCGCCAAGCGGGCCGCTGGCTTTCTGCGCCGCGCCCAATTCGGATTTGCGCAGAACCGGCAAACTGGCAAGATCTTCCACCGAGGTCACTTTAGCTGGGGCAGCGTCTGCCAGAGAGGCCGCAAAACCCGGTAATTGTTTGGCCCTTGCGATCTGCGCCGGCAAAGCGGCGGCCAGATCAGCAGCGCGCTGATCGGCGCTGCGGGTTTCCAAATCGTCAAAAAAGCGGCTCATGTGATGCCATCCTTTGTGGTCCAAAACCGCACCTTGCGGCCAAAGTCTTCCTATGCGCCCCGCCAATTTGGGGGGCGCGGTGGGGTAAGTCAGCCCGATACGTTTGGGCGGGGTGGCGCGCAGATCTCCGCGCCGAAAATTCGCGGCGTTTTAGCTCAGCCAACGCTTACGACGGCGATAAGACCGCACATCACGGAATGATTTCCGCCCGTCGTCACTCATACCGAGGTAGAATTCTTTTACGTCCGGGTTTTCGCGCAACTCGTCTGCCGGCCCGTCCATCACCACACGGCCGCTTTCCAGAATGTAGCCGTAATGCGCAAAGCGCAGGGCGACGTTGGTGTTCTGTTCCGCGAGCAGGAAGGTGTTGCCTTCTTTCTCGTTGAGATCTTTCACAATGTTGAAGATCTCTTCGACCAGCTGAGGCGCAAGACCCATCGAAGGCTCATCGAGTAGGATACATTCCGGCTTACTCATCAACGCGCGACCAATGGCAACCATCTGTTGCTCCCCACCAGAGGTGTAGCCCGCCTGAGATTTGCGCCGTTCTTTGAGACGCGGGAAATAGTTGTAGACCATTTCGAGGTCGGCGGCGACGTCACCACCGCTGCGGGTATAGGCCCCGGTCAGCAGATTTTCCTCAACGGTCAGGTGTTCAAAACAGTGACGGCCTTCCATCACTTGGATCACGCCCTTTTTCACAAGCGACGCCGGATCCAATTCAGCAATGGGCTCGCCACGATAGTTAATCGAGCCCTTGGTGACCTCGCCGCGCTCGGAGTGCAGCAGGTTGGAGATGGCTTTCAGGGTGGTGGTTTTGCCTGCGCCGTTGCCGCCCAGAAGCGCGGTGATGCCGCCTTTGGGAACCGCAAGGCTCACGCCTTTGAGCACGAGGATCACGTGGTTATAGATCACCTCGATGTTGTTGACCTCCAAAAGGGTCTCTTGGGTGCGACCAGCGTCAAGCATGTGCGTTGTCTTTCATCTCGCGTTCCAGAGTGTCCCGGCCGGTGCGCCCGGCCGAGACGTGTTGTTTCAAGGAAGCTTAGTTGCAGCTCATCTCGATGTTGTTTTCAGAGGCGTATGCGTTGGAGTCCTCTGCGATCAGTGCACCAATCACTTCCATGTCGGTTTCTGCGAAGTCGGAAATCAGAGACCAAGTCTGGCTGTCCGCGTCCCACTGGGTCACGCCAACCAGGCCAGGACCGCCGTGGTTTTCACAGGACACGTCGAAGCTTGGCCCGAAGTTTGGCATGCCAAGGCCGGCCATTTTGTCTTCGGTGATCGACAGGGCTTCCATACCGTCACGCATCATCGCCGGGGTGATGTCTGCAGTACCGTGGATTTCCTGTGCGGTTTTCGCCGCTTCGGCTGCGAGCATCGCTGCGTACATGCCACGGTTATAGAGAACGTTGCCGACCTGATCACCCGCGCCGGCTGCTTTGCCGGTATCCACAACGTGTTTTTGGATGTCCTCAAAGATTGGGAAGTCACGGCCCACATTGTGGAAGGTCAGTGCCTTATAACCATTGGCTTTGGCGCCTGCGGACAGAACGTCATGCTCTGCGCCGGACCACCAGATTCCGATAAAGTTTTCCATCGGGAAACGGATGTTGGCCGCTTCCTGAATGGCAACCTGGTTCATCACACCCCAGCCCCACATCAGAACGGTGTCCGGCTTCTCGCGGCGAATCTGCAGCCACTGGGACTTCTGTTCCTGACCGGGATGATCCACTGGCAGCAGGCTCAATTCAAAGCCGTGCTTTTTCTGAAGCTCTTCTAGGGTGCGGATCGGCTCCTTACCATAAGCGGAGTTGTGATAGACCAGCGCAATTTTGTGGCCGTTCAGATCTCCACCGTTTTCGTCCAGCAGGTAGTTTATTGCACCGGACGCACCGTTCCAGTAGGTGCCTGGGTAGTTGAAGGTGTGGCTGAACACTTTGCCGTTTGCGGCGGAGGTGCGGCCATAACCCATGGTGTGCATTGGGATGCCGTCAGCCGTGGTTTTTGGGATCAGCTGATAGGTGATACCGGTGGACAGAGGTTGATACACCAGAGCGCCTTCGCCTTTGGTGGACTCGTAGCATTCCACACCTTTTTCGGTGTTGTAGCCGGTCTCACATTCCAGCAGGCGGGTTGGAACACCACCAATGCCGCCGTCACGCTCGTTGAGCAGTGTGAAGTAGTCAGCATAGCCGTCTGCAAACGGAATGCCGCCTGCTGCGTAAGGGCCGGTGCGGTAGCTCAGCGATGGGAACACAAGGTCCGCCATTGCTGGAGCTGCTGCCATCACGGCCGCTACGGCCATCGTTGCAAATTTGGTCTTCATCGGGTTTTTCCTCCCATGGTTATTCCGATGTTGGTTGCCGAGGCCTCCCCGCCCCGGAATGGTTGGTTCTGGCCCCGCCTTAGTGCGGGAAGGGCCACAACCGCAGTTTCTGTTTCGCCACACGCCAGAGTTGGGCAAGGCCATGTGGTTCCAGGATCAGGAACAGCACAATCAGGCCGCCGACAATCACCAGCTGCAGGTGCGCCACGATGTCTGTGGGCCAACCGAGCATATCCACGCCGACAACTTTCAACACAACCGGCAGCAGCACTAGGAAGGCTGCGCCCGCAAAGGAGCCGAAGATTGAGCCGAGACCTCCGATGATGATCATGAAGAGCACAAGGAACGATTTGGTGATGCCAAAGGCTTCGCCAACTTCCACCGCACCAAGGTACAGGGCGAAGAACAGTGCGCCGGAGATGCCGATAAAGAAGCCAGAGACGCCAAAGGCGGTCAGCTTGGCTTTCAGCGGGTTCACTCCGATGATTTCGGCGGCAATATCCATATCGCGGATCGCCATCCATTTACGCCCAGCCATGCCGCGGGTCAGATTTCGCGCGATCACCGCACAGATCACCAAGAACACCAGGCAGAAGAGGTAGGTCGCCCAAGCCTCGGTGTTGGGTCCGGTGACAGGCACGCCAAATACTGTGCGCTCTGGCGCATTGATTTGCCCCGAGGCAGAGTAGTTGTAGAACCATGGCACCCGGTTGAAGAGCCACACCAGGAAGAACTGCGCCGCCAGCGTCGCCACCGCGAGGTAGAAGCCCTTGATGCGCAGAGATGGCAGGCCAAACAGGATGCAGACAAAGGCTGTTACACCGCCCGACAACAGCACATGAAAGAAGATGTTTACCTCAGGAAAGGAGGTCATCAGCTTGTAGCAGGCATAAGCGCCCACCGCCATGAAGCCCCCGGTGCCCAGAGACACCTGACCACAGTAGCCCACGAGAATGTTCAGGCCGATGGCTGCGATTGAGTAGATCAGGAAAGGCATCAGGATGGCGTTGGCCCAATAGTCATTGATCATGAAAGGGATGATCAGGAAGGCCACAACCAGCGCCACATAGTAGCCCACGCGGTCAATTTTGATCGGGAACGTCTGGTTGTCCGCCGAGTAGGTCGTTTTGAAATCGCCAGCTTCACGATAGAACATCAGGCGGTCTCCTCATTGTATTCTTTTTCAAGATGGGACCGGTCTGCCCGGTTCCGAGATTTTGCGTAGCCAGTTGATTCCGCGTGGCGGACCAACTGGAAGAATGTCCAAGTGCCGACCAAACCACCTATCGCTGCGACAAGTGCCGCAGTGGTCATTTGCTCGGGGCGGGTCACATCACCTGTGAAGGCAAGGTAACCAAAAACCCAGAAGCCGGCCCATGCAACTACATTGAGAATGGCAAGCAGCTTGGACATGTCTCAGACCCTCTCGATGATCTTTTCGCCAAACAGGCCTTGAGGCCGGAAGACGAGGAACACGAGGGCGAGCACATAGGCGAACCAGTTTTCGGTTGCGCCGCCGACCAGTGGGCCCACCCAGAATTCAAAGAGCTTCTCCCCCACACCGATGATTAGACCACCGACAATGGCGCCCGGGATCGAAGTAAAGCCGCCCAGCATCAGAACCGGCAAAGCCTTAAGCGCGATCAGGGACAGTGAGAACTGCACACCAGACTTAGCGCCCCACATGATGCCTGCGACCAGTGCAACAAAACCCGCGAGAGACCAGACCAGAACCCAGATGAAGTTCAGCGAGATACCCACGGACAGCGCGGCCTGGTGATCGTCTGCCACCGCGCGCATGGCGCGTCCCTGTTTGGTGTACTGGCTGAAGGCCACCAGCGCGATCACCAGGATAATCGCCACGATGGTTGCGGTGATGTCGAGGTTGTCGATGAAAAAGCCGTAGCCGAAGGCGTTGAAGGTGAACTCATCGATGGCGATATTGATGCCCTGCGGCAAGCAAGTGTTTGCGGTCAGGCAGAAATCAAGCTTCTTGATTTCGGAGTTCCACATCAAGTCAGCAAATCCTTCGAGGAAGTAAGCCAGACCGATGGTTGCCATGAACAGAATGATCGGTTCCTGCCCCACCAGATGGCGGAACACAAAGCGTTGCACCGCCCAGGCCAACAAGATCATCACGCCAACGGTGAAGATCAGCGCAAAGACCGAGGGCACGTTCCAGCCAAAGGTGTGCACATGGGTGCCAAAGATCGCGTTGATCAGGTGGGCAAAGGGCACTTGGCCGTTTTGCACACCCACGAGGGTCATCGCTGCAAACAGCGCCATCACACCCTGGGCAAAGTTGAAAATGCCGGAGGCTTTGTAGATCAAGACGAAGCCCAGAGCCACAAGCGCGTAAAGCACGCCTGACATGAGGCCGTTGAGGAAGACCTCCATTGCAAATGCGAGTTGTTCAGGCATCGCTCGCGCCTCCGGTTTTCAGTGTGGTTTCAGAAAGTTGCTTAGTCATGTGCCACCCCCAAATAGGCGTCGATGACGTCCTGGTTGTTGCGCACTTCGTCCGGCGTGCCGTCGCCGATTTTTTTGCCGTAATCCATCACGACCACGCGGTCAGACAGGTCCATCACCACGCCCATGTCGTGCTCAATCAGCGCGATTGTGGTGCCAAACTCGTCATTCATGTCGAGAATGAAGCGGGACATATCCTCTTTTTCCTCAACGTTCATGCCGGCCATCGGCTCATCGAGCAGCAAAATGGAAGGCTCTGCGGCCAGCGCACGCGCCAGTTCCACACGTTTCTTTAGACCATACGGCAGTCGCCCAACCGGGGTTTTACGGATCGCCTGAATTTCAAGAAAGTCGATGATCTTCTCGACCACTTCGCGATTCTCAACCTCTTCGCGCTCCGCTTTGCCTTTCCAGATGGCCTGCTCAAACATGTTGGCTTTCATCTGGCGCAGACGGCCGGTCATGACGTTGTCCAAAACGGTCATGCCTTCAAACAACGCGATGTTCTGGAAGGTTCGGGCGATGCCCTGCTCCGCCACCTGATACGGCTTCATTGGCGGCCGCTTGGCACCTTTGTACCAAACTTCGCCTTCTTGCGGCACATAAAAGCCCGAGATCACGTTCAGCATCGAGGACTTGCCCGCGCCGTTTGGTCCGATGATCGCACGGATTTCGCCTTCGCGGATGTCAAAGCTGATGTCGGTGATCGCTTTCACACCGCCAAACCGCAGCGTGATGTTTTTCATTTCCATCACGGTTGGGCCAATGGTGCGGCCGTCGTCCGTGACGTAGCTATCGTTGCTCATGTCGTTCATTCCGCTGCCATCTTGCTTGCTACTGGCGCAACTTGAGCGTCACGCAGATCGAGGGTTGCGCTGATCGATCCTTTGCGCCCGTCTTCATAGGTTACCTCGGTGGTGGTAGAGACCGTGGAGGCGCCGTCATAAAGCCCGGCCACAAGGTCTTTGAACTTATCGGCCACAATCACACGGCGCACCTTACGGGTCCGGGTCATTTCGCCGTCATCCGCATCCAGCTCTTTATGTAGGACCAGGAAGCGGTGGATCTGACAGCCCGCCAGCATTGGGTCGTCCGCCACGGAACGGTTTACCGCTTCGACGTGTTGCTGAATGCTGTCGAGCACCTTCGGGTGACCGGCCAACTCTTGGTAAGACGCATAGGCGATGTTGTTACGTTCTGCCCAGTTGCCCACCGCCGTCAGGTCGATGTTGATGAAGGCCACACAGCGATCCTTGCCGTTGCCAAACAGAACAGCCTCAAGAATGTCGGGATAAAACTTCAGTTTGTTCTCAACATACTTCGGCGCAAACATCGAACCATCGGCCATTTTGCCAACGTCCTTGGCGCGGTCGATAATACGCAGGTGGCCGCTTTTCTCTTCGAAGAAGCCCGCATCACCGGTTGCGACCCAACCTTCCGCATCCTTAGTGGAGGCGGTGCTTTCCGGGTTGTTGTAGTATTCCACAAACGTGCCAGGACTGCGGTAGAAAATCTCGCCGTTGTCAGCAATTTTGATTTCCACATCCGGGCTCGGCACACCCACGGTATCCGCGCGCACTTCGCCATCCGGCTGCGCCGTGATGAAGACGGTGGCTTCGGTCTGACCATAGAGTTGCTTCAGATTGATGCCAAGCGAGCGGTAGAATTCAAAGATTTCCGGTCCAATCGCTTCCCCGGCAGTGTAACCCACACGCACACGGCCAAAACCAAGCGTGTCTTTCAGCGGACCGTACACCAACACGTTGCCCATGCGATACTTGAAGTAATCACGCAGGCTGCCGCGATAAAGGTTCAACAGAATAGGATCTTTGGCTTTGAAATGCTCCCGCGCCTTGCTGCCGTGACGCAGTTTGGTGAAAGCCATGCGGATGCCGTTTTCCACAAGGGTTTCCATCGCAAAGCCCAAGCCCATCGCATAACGCCAGCCGTTTTTGATCCGGCGCTTCATGTCCGGCTTGGCCAGACTGCGCTTGGGCATGCCGTATTTTTCACCAGCGGTCTTGGCAAAGTCCATAAAGTGATGGAACAGCGCGTATTTCAGATCGCCGCTGTCTTCCATACGGATCATCACGCTGGTCAGCGAGGTTTCAAAAATTCGCGGTGGCGCGAAGTAGTAGGTTGGGCCGATTTCGCGCAGGTCAGTCATCATGGTCTCTGCCGATTCTGGGCAGTTCACGCAGAAGCCGCACCAGTACGCCTGACCCACAGAGAAGATGAAGTCCCCAACCCAGGCCATCGGCAGGTAAGACAGGATTTCTTCGTCGCCGGTCAGCGCGTCAAAGTCCGCAGAATTCTTGGAGCTTTCGATCACATTGCGATTGGAGAGCACCACACCTTTGGGCTTGCCGGTTGTGCCGGAGGTATAGAGCATTACGCAGGTGCTGTCGTAGTCCAGCTTTTCGCGACGCGACTTCAGTTCGCCAATCAGCTCATCATGGGCGGCGCGGCCTTGGGCCTGAATGTGGCTGAACTCATGCAACTGGCGGTGATCGTACTTTCGTAACCCGCGTGGGTCGATGTAGACCATATGCTCAAACGTGTGCAGCTTTTCCTGGATCTCAATGATCTTGTCGACCTGTTCCTGGTCTTCGACAATGGCATATTTCGCGCCACAGTGGCCCAGGATGTATTCCATCTCTTCGGCTGCACTGTCGTTGTAGACCGGCACAGGTACCGCGCCCACGGATTGAGCCGCAACCATCGCCCAATAGAAATACGGACGGTTGCGCCCGACGATGGCGACAAAATCACCTTCCTTCACACCCAGATTGATCAGACCAAGCGCCAGCGCTTCGATCTCATTCTCGGTCATTGCCCAAGTCCAGGTCTGCCAGATCCCGAACTCTTTCTCCCTGTATGCATCTTTGTCTGCAAACTGGGCGGCGTTCCGCTGCAACAGCGCCGGTATGGACTTCAGTCCACCGGTCGCCTGTGACGACTGTGCCAAATTCTCTTCCTCCCTTAAGCCCGCCGAAACGGGCCAAAACCGCGCTAGCGATTCTCCACCTCTAGTGGTGCGTGTTTCACCCTGTTGGTCAACTTTTTCTTAAAGTTTTCCCAATCCTTACGAATTGTAACAAGCGTCATTTGCCTCTTTTCGACCCACCAAATTGAGTGTTAGCGGTAGAAGGGAAGGAGAGCCAAATGGAGCGAGCCGCAGTCACGCAGGCCATGACCGTTGCCGGTTTGAACCTGATCAAACAAGCGATGTCGATTTATGACAGCGATCTGAAGTTGGTGGTCGCCAATGCCCGCTTTCGCGAAATGTTTTCCATCCCACGCGTACTGTCTCAGCCGGGTGCGCCGTTTCCTGAAACCATCCGCTTTCTGATTGAAAACGGCGAGTACGGCGATGTGCGTGATGAGGACAAAGAAGCCTTTATCAAAGAGCGCGTGGACCGGGCGCTGAACTTTGAACCCCACTACTTTGAACGCAAACGCGCAGACGGACGTTGGGTCTCGGTGGAAGGCTCTCCCTTGCCGGAAGGTGGCTGGGTTGCGGTCTATACCGACATCACTTCCACCAAACGGCAGGAGGCATTGCTGCGATCCCGCTCCGAAGAGCTATCGGATCAGTTGTTGCAATATGCCGAGGAGCTGTCCGCCACCAACCGCGAGTTGGAAGCCACAGTGCAGGCGCTCGAAGAGGTGAAGCGCCAGTTGATGGACAGCGAGTCGCGAATGCGGCTAACGGCGGAGATGATGCCGGCCCATATCGCTCACGTGGGTCCGGACCGACTCTACTCCTATTCCAACCGCCGCCTGAGCGCAGTAATCCCGGGTCGGCCGTCCGACATCGTTGGGATGCACGCCAGCGAGGCCCTGGGCGAAAACGCCTACAGCCATATCAAGCCGCATATGGATAAAGCCTTCAAGGGCGAGCCTTCGGTGTTTGAGTTCAACGAATTCCCCAGCACGCGCCGCATCCGCGCGGCGTTTACACCAGATGACAACGAAGGCGCGGCTCGTGGGGTTTACGTTCTTTCGATGGATGTGACCGAAGAAACCCAGGCACGGGTGGCTTTGCAGCAAACCCGGCGGCGCGAGATTGCGGCACAGATGACCAGCGGCCTGGCGCATGATTTCTCAAATCTGCTCACCATCATTCTAGGCACGCAAGCCAAACTGCAGAAGATGGACCTTCCAGAGGACGCCAGCTCCCTGATCGAGGCCACGTTGGGCGCCGCGCGACGGGGCGGCACTTTGCTGGACAACCTCGCCAATGTAACCGGCCCTCGCGTGCCGAAGCTGGCACCCACCGACATGACGGCCTTCTTGTCTGAGCTAGAAACACTGGCACAGCCAACCGTGGGCGATGACGTTGCATTAATCATCGAAAACAGCATTCCAAACGGCGCGGTGTTACTCGACCCGGCAATGCTGCACGACTCGCTAGTGAACCTCTTGCTAAACGCCGCCCATGCCTGTGGTTTGGGCGGCACCATCCTGTTAATTGCCGAGCTTGTGCAAAACACCTGGGTACAGTTCACCGTACGCGACACCGGGCCAGGTTTCTCTGAAGAGGCCTTGGAGCACGCGCTCGATCCGTTTTTTACCACCAAGGGCGCGGATGGCTCCGGTCTTGGGCTGGCGATGGTGTATGACATGACCAAGCTGGTGGGCGGCGACATCAAAGTGGCTAACACGGAGACCGGTGGTCAAGTCGTGCTGCGCCTGCCGTTACGCCGTGCGGTGCAGGATTCCACGCCGGGCCTGGCTCTGCTGGTGGAGGACAACCCGGACCTGCGCGGGTTGATCCGAGATATGCTAACCGACATGCATCATACGGTGATCGAGGCCGCCAGCGTGGACGAAGCCCGTGTATTGTTGGAACAAGTGCCGGACATCACGCTGGTGCTGTCCGATATTTCTCTGGAAGGCGACGCCACCGGCGTGGACCTGATCCGTGAGCTGGGGCGCGATCGTGTGCCAACCTATTTGATGACCAGCTTGCCCCAGAGCCATGATCTCTATATCGAAGGCGCCGCGCGCGCGCCGGTGCTGCCCAAGCCTTTCACCGCTGCGCAGCTTGACCAGTTTCTGCATCCGAAGTGAGCCCCGCCATGACCGCCCCGCTTGTCACCATCCTGGACGATGAACCGGAAATCCGCATGATCCTTGCAGACGCGCTGGAAGATGCAGGCTTTCGCACCATGGCCTTTTCCCGCGCCACCGAGTTTGAGGCGGCGCTCAAATCCACCACGCCAGATGTGTGTTTGGTAGACCTTGGCCTGCCCGACAAAGACGGGCTGTCTCTGGTACACCGGCTTGCGCTGGAACTGGGGGCGGCGGTAATCATCATCTCTGGCCGGGCGCAGGTGCAAGACCGCATCACAGGGCTGGAGCTGGGCGCGGATGACTACATCATCAAGCCGTTTGATCCCACCGAAGTGGTGGCACGGGTGCGCGCCCGGTTGCGCAAAGAAAAACCCGCCGCTCCGGTCGCGGCCAACACAGCGGTGTTCAACGGCTGGACCGCCTATTTTGACCGCTATGTATTGGTAGATGAAACCGGCGCGGAAACCACCTTCAGCCATGCGGAAGGAGAAGTGCTGCGTCTGTTTCTCGACAGCCCCAAACGCTTGATCAGCCGAGCGCAGATGCAAGAGTCTTTGGGGGGAGCGGCTGGTGAAAGCTTTGATCGGGCCATGGATGTGCGGATTTCACGCCTGCGCACCAAGCTCAAGGAAGACCCAAAAAACCCACGCCTTATCAAAACCATCTACGGCGCGGGCTATATCTTTTTGGGCGATGTGACCTGGCGGTAATCCGCTGTATTTACACAACGGTTACAAAGTCGACACAATATGTAGCCAAATGCCGCAAAATAAGGTATGTTTAGGATCAGGTGGTCGCCAGAGCGCCCAGGTTGAATCCTCCTTCCAACCTGTGTGGCGCGGGCACATCCACTCACGGAAGGGCCGCGGACTTTTTAGGGACAGGCGCGCGGTCTTTATGGGGACTGTGCAAGAACAAGTTCACTCCCGCCTTCCCCGCAGACCAGACCATCGGCTGCGGGGAATTTTTCTGTGCGAGAAGGAAACTGGACAACTGCACCGCCTCTGAGGTCCACTTCGAGCCGATTTTGTTGAAAAACTCTTCCTTGATTGGTGCATGAACTGCTGATCCGGATGTTTCTGGTAGGATATTGTTTTGGCATCCGATCCGAGCGACGGCTCTGCGAGAAAATGTATCTGAACCTCGCCTACCAAGTTTCTGCTGACTGGAACTTTACGAGCACATTTCAGACCACTCGACCTTTTCCGTGAACCATCATGGTCGGTTCCGCGAAAGCGATTTGCTGCGCCATGTATTTGAGATGACGGTTGCTCAATGCATGGAAGAGGGCTTGATTGGTGGCCAGGGCTTCGCGGTCAACGCCAGTTTAGTCAGCGCCGATGGTCAGAAGCAGAACGCGAGTAATCCCTAGGACTGGACGACCCGCGAGGTTGATCGCTCCCCTTCATCCCCTTTTTTGACAAGGGCGAGAGGACTGATGAAACCTTCTCGCGATCCGACTTCATATAGGGTGATGAGTACGACCTCTACATCTGTCCGGGCAGCCAGAAAATGCGGCACACTTGGCGGACCTATTCCGATCCAAAGCGGAATGCCAAGTGCTGCCCGATATCAGAAGCTGGTAAAGGCGACGGGGATACTATTGTGACGTAAGACTTGAAAAAGACGACAAGAACCTCAGGTACTCTGACGCCACATCAGCGGGTTTGTCCAACATTGGAACGTGCCCACAGTTATCCAGCGTAGCGAGATGTGATGTGGGTAAACTCTGATCGAGTATTGCAGCGCCGCTGATATGAAAAATCCGATCTTCTTGACACCAGATGACAAGCGTCGGCATCTTTAGAGAGGGCGCAAGATCCATGACTGTTGGCACGTCTGATTTGCTATGCACAATATCCCATATACGGGCGTTGTGATCCGCCTTGGCCACCTCTGCCTCCGACCAAGTCCTAAGGATCGGGCCGGCGATGTATGGAATATTTGGGGACAGCCACTCGTTACGTTCAGCAAAGTCTTCGGTTGTTTGAACGACCAGTGGGGTTATCCCGA
>JAAENN010000203.1 GCA_024224295.1 Shimia sp.
ACTAATATTTTCAATAATTAAGGATTTACTAAACTATGGGGTGATTATGATTTTCCCCCGAGCGTGTCCCGCTTGCAGATAGCGCATAGCTTCGGGAACCTCGCTCAGTGGATATGTTCTGTCGATGACCGGTGTGAGCTTCCCTGCTTCGAGGAACTCCGCCAAGAGGGCCATGATGTCTTTCTTGTTCGGAATCGAAAAGCTCAAGTCCGGCAGCTGACTGACGAATGGTGAGAGCGCGACGATTTTGAAAAAGTGAGGCAGGCTTCCGAAAGTGCGACTGCCCACATCTCCGAAATGATCGTGGCCGATGAGGACGTAAGTCCCCGTGAGGGTGAGCGCGCGTTTGCAGCCGGAGAACGATAGGTTCGATGCAATATCGAGGATGAGATCGTAACACTCGCCACGCTGGGTAAAGTCCTCTTGGGTGTAGTCGATGACGTGGTCTGCGCCGAGCGAGCGGACCATCTCCAATTTCTTCGTGCTGTCGACGCCGGTCACACGCGCCCCATACGCCTTGGCAAGCTGTACGGCAATGGTGCCCACGCCACCGCCTGCCCCGTTGATCAACACACTCTGTCCCGGCTGGATCTGTCCCTCATTCTGAAGATTGTGCAGGGCGATGAATCCGGAGGTGGGGACGGCCGCGGCTTGTTCGAACGTGATGCCATTGGGCTTGAGCGCCAGCGCGTCTTGTGGAACGGACACGTACTCAGCAAACGCGCCACCGTTCCGCCACTGGAGTTCTGTGAATGTCTCACCGAATACCTTGTCACCGGGCGCGAACCGTGTGACGTTCTTGCCAATCGACTCAACGAGTCCCGCCATATCGGTTCCCGGAACCGGGTTCTTGGGTCTTAACACCAGCCCTTTAAAGGTGTCCCCATCAGGCGCAGCGCGCGGCGATCAGCTTAGCGGTGGAGACATGCGGACGTTTGGCGTCATAGACGGGTTTGACTCGTGGTTTCTTCGGTCCACGCCGATGTTTACGAAACGCAGCGAGTCGTACGTGAGCGGCCCACTCCAGCAGCAGCGCCCCCATCTGTGACGAGGAGCAGTGGCTAAATACGGTCCACTGCGAGGGCGGAATAGCAATCATCATTCCGTAATAGGCGGCCTTCATCTCTTCGGCGAGGTAGTAACTGGAGACCTCATTATCGACGGTATCGGTACCATGAACCGCGCGCAATGCACCCTGCACCACGGCCAGTGTATTGTACGCCACCAGGGCCACACAAAACCCAAACAAGGCCGCCCTAGGATAGCCTAAGGTATTGATCTCAGAATTGAAGTTTTTCTCTAAGGCTTGGAAAGCGGTTTCAATGGTCCAGCGTTTGCGATAGAGTTCTGCTACCGCCAGTGCAGTTACGGTAACCGGCAGATTCGTCAGAATATAAAGCACCCTATCACCATCCCGTGTGGGGGTTTTCAAGTGCACCTGAATGCGTCGTAACTCAACCTCTTGATCGTTATCATCGACGATGCAAATCCGTTGCTCGGCGACCTCTCCGGTGGCACTCGTGCCCCTCTCCTGCAGCGGCCCCAGGGCACGCCACGACAGTTTCTGATGTTCACGAATGACAAAAAAACCGTCGCGTTGTCGGATGCCCAGCAGAAAACTGCGCACACAGAAATTGCGATCCGCCACCCAGACTTCACCCGCCTTAACGCTGGGTAACACCTCGCTGAGCAACGCCCGCTCCTGGGCATGGCCATCCTCACACGGAAACACCTCGACCGCCACATCTAAACGCGGATCGTACACGACTAAGGATTTCCCCGGTAACGCCCCGCTCGCCAGCGTGCGCAGTGCCTTAATTCGATGCTCACTGGCTTCAATGCAGTTGCCATCCAACATTTTCACCACATAGCCGGGCAGCAGCGGGGCGCGGCCACCCCCCACTTCCTCAATCAATTCCGCCGCTTCCTGACCCGAAAAACGCACCACCCCTGCTGCTATCGGCGTCTCCAAACCGTTCAATTTGTTGTACACTGACTGGATCGACACCGGCAGTGTAGGGTGCGCCGCCTGATACGCCGAACTCACCGAACTGCGCACCCCACACACCACCTCGCTCATTAATCCGAACACACTCGAAAACAGCAGATCGCGCGTGTACTGTTCCGCCGCCGCCTGATCAAACCACGCGTCCAAACGCTCTGCCGGTAGCATCCGCTCCAACACCGCACGCGCCATCACCGTCGTCGGGCTGGCGTCGATAAAACGATCAAAGAGGCTACTCAACATTGCGCAATCTCCTGTATTAGACTCACATAAAAAGGCCGAACAGAATAAGCTATTCC
>JAAENN010000204.1 GCA_024224295.1 Shimia sp.
GTCCCCTATAAAGGTGGTGGTGCTCTTGCCACTGCGCTGCTGGGTGGGCATGTGGACTTTCTCGCAATTTCTGCCGGGTCCCTGATGCCTCATATCGAAAGCGGCGACATCAAGGCTCTGATGGTCTTCGCACCTGTGCGGATGGAGAAGTTGCCTGACGTGCCGACGGCAGCCGAGCTGGGCTATGAGCAAGCTGGTCAAGTCACCGGCTGGAGTGCGCTCTACGCTCCGAAGGGTTTGTCTGAAGATGTTGTTGCCAAGTGGCACGGTGTTTTGGGGCAGGTCGCTGAGGATGACACCTGGCTGACACTGGCAAACCGTCGTGGTTCGATCTCGACAGTGGGTTCGGTAGACATGCCTGCCTATGCGCGATCTCAGTACGAGTTGTTCAACGGTCTGGCCAAGAAATTTGGCTACTTGCCGAACTAGGCGATCTCCGCGGTTCACGTAAACGGCGCACTACAGCCCATGCGTGAACCACTGGGCAACTAAGCGTTGCGTCTTGGCCGCCCTTTTTCTTACGAAGGATCGAGCGATGTCGAAACCTCTCTTTCGCGGCCTGTTGATCACGGCATTTTTTTCGGCCGTGGGGGTAATTCTGATCCCGATCTATGTGCCGCGTCCCGCGTTTATTCCCGGGTTTGCCCCACCGCCGGATATGTGGCCAAAAACGATTTCGATCATGGGCGGGCTCATGGGCGTTCTGGCCATCGCGCAGGGCTTGTCTGGGCAAAAGGATTTGGACGCGCCACTAGTGAAAACAGATGGTGCGACTACAAAAACGATGCTCTTGCGGGCCGTTGCCTTTGTTTGTGTTCTGGTCGCGTTCCTTCTGCTGGTCCCCGCTATTGGTTTTGTGGGCAGTGCGATGTTCTTAACCGGCGCGAGCGTCTTCCTCACGGGCGAACGCCACCACATCTATTGGGCGCTCGCCATCTCAATCGTTGGTCCAGCGATCCTGGTGGTCTTCTTTTAGAAAGCGCTCGGCACGCAGTTTCCTCTGGGCTCTCTGACTTCGACTTTCGGATTTTGACGGAACATACCTGATGCTGAATGACATTCTATTTGCACTTCAAGCCGTCGCGACGCTGGAAAACCTGCTGATCATGGTGGCTGGTATCTGGGGCGGTGTGATCATTGGTGCCATTCCCGGCATGACCGGAACCATGGCTGTGACCCTGGCACTTCCTTTCACATTCTACATGAGTCCAGTGCCTTCTATCTTACTACTTGTGGCTCTGTATAAGGGATCGACCTACGGCGGTTCGGTGTCCGCCATTCTTATTAAGACGCCAGGTACAGCATCCGCTGCTTGCACGGCGCTTGACGGGTATCCGTTGGCGCAACAGGATAAAGCGGGCAAAGCACTGAATATGGCGCTCTATTCGTCAGTGACCGGAGATTTCATTTCGAACCTGTCGCTAATCTTTCTGGCCGCACCTCTGGCTTTGGTTGCCTTACGCGTTGGACCTCCTGAATACTTCATGTTGATGCTCTTTGCGCTGACCACGGTTGCCGGGGTTTCAGGCGGTTCTCTGTTGTTGGGACTTGTTTCTGCTTTCATGGGGCTGCTTTTGGCGACGGCTGGTGAAGACATCTATGGCTCGTTCCGGTTTGCGTTTACCAATGACATGCAGGCAGGTTTGTCTGTGGCCCCAGTTCTGATTGGCCTGTTTGCTCTGCCTGAACTAATCAAGCTCATCGTGATGCGTGCAGCGCCTGACAATGAGACCGCAAAACTGGGGGATCAAAGGGTGTCGCGGGCAGAGTTTCTCGGTGTGCTCAAATCGATTCTACGTGGCAGCGGCATCGGGGTCCTCATGGGAGCTATTCCACGCATCGGCCCGTCAGCGGCGGCCTTCTTTTCCTATGGCGAAGCGCAGCGATCATCCAAAAATGGTGAGAACTTTGGCAAAGGCGAACTGGAAGGCATTGCGGCCTCGGAATCCGCCAACAATGGTGCCTGTGGCGCAACCATGATCCCGCTTTTGGCCCTGGGCGTACCGGGCGATGTGATCACCGGTGTTATGCTGGGGGCGTTCATGATCCAGGGACTTACCCCTGGTCCGCTTTTGTTTCAGACAAATATCCATGTGATTTATATGTTGTTCATCGGCATGTTGTTCTCGTCTGTACTGTTGTTTGGTTCGGGCAAAATTGCGATGCGAATGTTCTCGCGCGTGGCCCATGTCCCTCAAACGTTGCTGACACCTACTGTGTTGTTGCTGTGCCTGTTTGGAATCTATTCA
>JAAENN010000205.1 GCA_024224295.1 Shimia sp.
ACCGATTGGTTTTTGCCGAAGGCCAAGGCCTGCGCGTGACCCGGCAGAACCTGCCAATCAAGCCCGACAACTGGATTTTGCAGCAAGACGCGCAACAACAGGCATCGCGCGGCTATGCGACATGGTCGGATGCACTGACGCTGGCCTATAGCAAGGCCAATCGCGGCAACGCAAAACTGTTTACCGCCTTTGATGGCAAAGAGCCTGTGGCGGCGATGCTATTCCTGTGTCACGGCGACAGCGCGACCTATCACATCAGCCACACCACGGAAGCCGGCCGCGCAGCGAGCGCGCATAACCTGCTTTTGTGGGAAGGCATGACCTGGCTGGCCGGAAAAGGCGTGACCACGCTGGAACTGGGTCAGGTGGATACAGAAAAAGGCGCCGGGCTGGCGCGGTTCAAACTTGGCACTGGCGCAACCCTGCGACCACTGGGCGGCAGTTGGATTTGGTGGCCACCCTTGGGTAAGCTATTGTCACCATTTAAGTTATTGGACCGCAAAGCAATGTCGGCAGGTTAATCCCTGCCGATGTGCGCCGTGGCTTCGATCTCCAAAAGCGCCTCGTCTTCCACCAGATCAGCCACCACCACTAAGGACATGGCTGGAAAGTGCCGCCCCAACACAGAGCGGTAGGCCTGCCCGACCTCCCGTTGGTGTGCGAGATACTCAGACTTACTTTTGACAAACCACGTCAGCCGCGCAATGTCGCTTGGCTGGCCGCCCGCGGCTTCTACAATCTCGAGGATGTTCTGCAACACCTGTGTCATCTGACCAATAAAGTCATGGCGTTCAAAGACCTTCTGACTGTTCCAGCCGATTTGCCCGCCAATGTGCAAGGTGCCGTCTTCGGCCAGCATGCCATTGGCGTAACCCAGCGCGGGCGCCCAGCCCTCAGGATGTATTGTTTTCAAACCCTTGGTCCTCGTCTTACGTCACACGTGAGCGCACGTTGTACTTGTCTGCGCGCCAATGTTCATTGGTCATCACGTCTCCGATGATCTCTGCCGCCGTGATGATATCCGCATCGTCCAAATACAGCGGCGTGAAACCAAAGCGCATGATATTCGGCGCGCGGAAGTCGCCAATCACGCCACGATCAATGATTGCCTGCATCGCAGGATAGCCATGCTCAAAGGCAAACGACACTTGTGAGCCACGCGCATTGGCGTCCCGTGGGCTGGCGAGCGTCAACATGGGACAGCGCGCCTCGACCTCTTTGATAAACAGATCAGACAGGCGTTGTGACGCAGCGCGCAGGTCGGCCATGTCCACACCATCCCAGGCCTTGAGCGCTTCCTGTAGAACCCCCAATTGCAGGATGGATGGCGTACCCACACGCATCCGCTCGATGGCGGAGGCAGGCCGGTAGTTTAACTCCATCGCAAAAGGCGCATCATGGCCCAGCCAGCCAGACAGCGCGGGCTCTATGTCGTCCACAATGTCGGGACGCACATAGATGAACGCCGGCGCTCCCGGCCCGCCGTTGAGGTATTTGTAGGTGCAACCGACGGCAAACTCCGCGTTGCTGCCCGCCATATCGACCTGCACCGCGCCGGCGGAATGCGCCAGATCCCAGATCATCACCGCGCCCACCTCATGTGCGCGTTTGGTGATCGCGTCCATGTCGTGCATGCGACCAGAGCGGTAATCCACCTGTGTCAGCATCACCACGGCGACCTCTTCTGTGATCGCCTCGGCAACATCTTCGGGCGCGGGGGTGCGCAACTCGTAGCCTTGATCCAACGTCTTGATCAGCCCTTCGGCCATATAAAGATCGGAGGGGAAGTTGCCATTGTCAGACAGGATCACCTTGCGGTTCGGGCGCATTTTTAGCGCTGCGGCAAGCGCCTGATAGACTTTGATCGACAGCGTGTCGCCAGTCGCGACAGAACCAGCCGGTGCACCAATCAGATCAGCAAGCCGATCGCCCACCACCTGTGGCAATGCCATCCAGCCAGCGGTGTTCCACGCCTTAATGAGCTGACCACCCCATTCTTCGGTGATGGTTTTTTGCGCCCGCTCTGCCGCGCCCTTGGGCAGCACGCCCAAGGAGTTGCCATCAAGGTAGATCACGCCGTCTGGCACATCAAACAGCTCTTTTCTGGGAAGCGAAACGCCCATTTTCACAAATCTCCGCGCAGGTACCAAAGTTCGGGGAAGAGTTCCACATCCAGCATCCTGCGCAGATACTGTACGCCCGACGTGCCGCCGGTCCCGCGTTTAAAGCCGATCACCCGTTCTACTGTGGTGACGTGATTGAACCGCCAGCGGCGGAAGTAGTCCTCCAGATCAACCAGTTTCTCGGCCAGTTCATAAAGCCGCCAGTGGGTATCCACATCCTCATAAACGGTTTTCCAACGGGCCTGAACCTCTTCGACCACAGAGTGCGGTTGATTAAGCTGCGGCGCAGGCATGGCGCTGTCATCCCCATCCAGCGAGACATAGAGATAGCGGATCACCTCATCATAGAAACTCGGCTGCGCCAGCTCTGCCTCAAGCGCGGCTTTCGCCTCAGGCACATGGGCGTGCGGCTTCACCATATTGGGATTGCGATTACCAAGCACATATTCGATCAGCCGGTATTGGTGACTCTGGAAACCGGAGCTTGGCCCAAGAGCTTCGCGAAACGTGGTGTAATCCGCTGGCGTCATTGTGCGCAGCACATCCCAGGCGGAGTTGAGCTGCTCAAAGATGCGGCTCACGCGGGCCAACATCTTGAACATGTGGCTGAGGTCACCGGATTTCAGCGCCTCCCGAGCCGCGCCGAGTTCATGCAGCGCGAGTTTCATCCACAGCTCAGACGTCTGGTGCTGGATGATAAACAGCATCTCATCATGCGCCTCTGACTGCGGATGTTGCTGGTTCAGGATGCCATCCAGATGCAGATAGTCGCCGTAGGACATGGCATCCTTAAAAGACATTTTGGCGCCGTCGCTGGACGGATCATAAGCTTTGTCGGTCATTGGTCTTTCCTCAGGCGGAACCGCTGAATTTTCCCGGTTTCCGTCTTGGGCAAAGCGTCGGTGAACACCACCGAGCGCGGGTATTTAAAGGGGGCGATGGTGGCTTTGACGTGGTCCTGCAACGCTTTGGTCATCACGTCATCACCGGCCCCGCTGGTCAGTACCACATGCGCCTCCACAATCGCGCCGCGTGCCTCGTCCGGAACACCGATCACGGCACATTCTGCCACCGCCTCATGCGCCAGCAAGGCGGCTTCCACCTCTGGCCCGGCGATGTTGTAGCCGGATGAAATGATCATGTCGTCGTTGCGGGCGGCAAAGTGGAAGTACCCGTCTTCGTCCTGCCAGAACGCATCGCCAGAGATGTTCCAGCCATCGACCACATATTCGTCCTGCCGTTCGCCACCCAGATAACGACAGCCAGTTGGGCCGCGTACCGCCAACCGTCCCACTTCGCCACGCGGCAGGGTTGCGCCATCCAGTCCAACCACCTTAGCTTCATAGCCCGTCACAGGTTTGCCGGTACACGCAGGGCGATGGTCATCAAAACGGTTGGAGATGAAGATGTGCAACAGCTCGGTTGCGCCAATGCCATCCAGCATGGGTTTGCCGGTTTTGGCCTGCCATTCCTCATAGACCGGCGCCGGTAGCGTCTCCCCTGCACTCACCGCGGCCCGCAGGCTGGAGAGGTCCGCGCCTTCATCCATGGCCGCCAGCATCGCGCGGTACGCCGTGGGAGCAGTGAAGCACACGGTCGCCTTATACTTCTCGATGATCTCAATCATGTTGGGCGGCGTGGCCTGTTCGAGCAACGTGGCCGCCGCGCCAAAGCGCAGCGGAAAGATCGCCAGACCGCCAAGTCCAAAGGTGAAGGCCAATGGAGGCGAGCCGACAAAGACATCCTCCGGCTGCACGTCCAGAACTTCTTTGGCGTAGCCATCCGCAATGATCATCAGATCGCGGTGGAAATGCATGGTGCCTTTCGGCTCCCCCGTGCTGCCCGAAGTGAACCCGATCAACGCCACATCATCCGCTGCCGTCGGCACCGTCTCAAACGTCACGGGTTTTTCCAACGCAAGCCGATCCAGCTCTGCATCGTGGTTGGCCGTGCCGTCAAAGCCAATCACTTTCAGCCCGTCGCAGGCCTCCGCGCAGGCACTCATTTCCTCCATCAACCGAGTGTCGCAAATGGCGTGACTGATCTCGGCCTTCTCCACATATTTGGTCAGTTCCACGGCGCGCAGCATAGGCATGGTGTTCACCACCACAGCGCCGGCCTTGGTGGCGGCCAGCCAACAGGCCACCATTGCAGGATTATTTGCAGAACGAATAAGTACGCGATTTCCCGGCCTTACCCCCAGATCCTCAACCAACACATGCGCAAGCCGGTTGGTCCAGTCGGTCAGCTCCTTATAGGTCCGCCGTCGGCCATTCCCGATCAGCGCCGTGTTGTCGCCAAAGCCCTTGGCCACCATGCCATCGGTCAACTCCCAACCGGCGTTCATCTGTTCCGGATAGTCAAACCCCGCCAACAGCAGGTCCGGCCACATCTCCTTGGGCGGAAGATTGTCCCGCGTGAAGCTGTCCTCATGTGCGCTGGCGCCCATCATTTCCCCGCTCCTTCTGCTGCCGCATTTGCCAAGGTCTGGCGCGCAATCACCACGCGCTGCACATCGCTGGCACCCTCATAAATCCGCAAGGCCCGGATCTCGCGATAGAGCCGCTCCACCACCTCGCCGGATTTTACCCCGTCGCCACCAAACAACTGCACCGCCTTGTCGATCACCTGCTGCGCGTGGTCGGTGGCGAAAAGTTTTGCCATCGCCGCTTCACGGGTCACCCGTGGTGCGCCGGAGTCCTTGGTCCAAGCTGCGCGGTAGACCAGCAAGGCCGCCGCATCCACATCCAGTGCCATATCGGCGATATGCCCCTGCACCATCTGCAACTCAAACAGCGGTGCGCCCTGGACTTCCCGCGCCTGCACCCGCGCCACTGCCTCGTCCAATGCCCGGCGCGCAAAGCCCAAGGCCGCCGCCGCCACGGTGGAACGGAACACGTCCAACACTGACATAGCGATCGCAAAGCCGCGCCCTGCGTCCCCAATCAGCGCATCAGCCGGAATACGACAGTCGTCAAACTTCAACGTCGCCAGAGGATGGGGCGCGATGGTCTCCAACCGCTCGACCACCGACAGGCCCGGTGTGTCCGCGGGCACGACAAAGGCACTGAGCCCCTTGGCCCCCGGCGCCTCGCCTGTGCGGGCAAAAACCGTGTAGACATCGGCTATGCCACCGTTGGAAATCCAGGTCTTTTCGCCATTGAGCACAAAGTCATCGCCGTCTCGCGTGGCGGTCATGGTGGAATTGGCCACATCGGAGCCAGACTGCGGTTCGGTGAGCGCAAAAGCCGCAATCGCCTTGCCGGATCGCGTCAAAGGAAGCCACGTTGCTTTCTGTGCGTCCGTGCCAAACAGCGAGATCGCCCCCGTGCCCAGCCCCTGCATGGCGAAAGCAAAATCCGCCAGCCCATCATGACGCGCCAAAATCTCCCGGCTCAAACAGAGGGTGCGCACATCCAAAGCACCGTCCTCAGACGCTGTTGCCTGCAAAAAGCCTGCCTCACCCAAACGCGCCACCAGATCGCGACAGGTGTTATCCACATCCGCATGGTTCACCAAGGCCAAGGTACTCTTTGCCCAAACCTCGAGTTCTACAGCCCGCGCACGATGAGCCTCCTCAAAGAAAGGCCAGTCCAAAAAAGTCTGATCCGCCATGTGAAAGCCTCCCTTGCTTTCTCATTCGTCAAATACCTCGGGGGGTTGGGGGCTGGCCCCAAAGAAACCCTCAGTCGCCCTCAAACACCGGCCGCTCTTTGGCGACAAAGGCATGATAAGCACGGTGGAAATCCTGCCCCTGCATACAAATCGCCTGCCCTTGGGCTTCAGCCTCAATGGCCTGCTCAATCGACATCGACCACTCCTGCGCCAACATCGTTTTGGTCATCATGTTGGCAAAACCCGGACCATCGGCGATGCGCCGCGCCAAGGCCTGTGCCTCCGCCATCAAGGCATCAGCCTCCACCACGCGGTTGAAATAGCCCCAATTGTGGCCTTCTTCAGCAGTCATCGCGCGACCCAGATAGAGCAGCTCTGCCGCCCGCCCCTGCCCGATGATACGCGGCAGGATTGCACAGGCGCCCATGTCGCAGCCTGCCAAACCGACCCGGTTGAACAGGAATGCGGTCTTGACCTCTGGCGTAGCAATCCGCAGATCAGACGCCATCGAAATGATAGCCCCTGCGCCTGCACAGACACCATCAACTGCGGCGATGATCGGCTTGCCGCAATTCACCATCGCCTTGACCAGATCGCCGGTCATGCGGGTGAAGGCCAACAGCTCTTTCATATTCATCTTGGTCAGTGGGCCAATGATGTCATGCACATCGCCACCAGAGCTGAAATTGCCACCGTTGGGGGCAAACACCACCGCTTTGACCTCATCATCATAGCTCAAATCGCGAAACCAGTCGCGCAGCTCGGCGTAGCTGTCAAAGGTCAGCGGATTTTTCCGCTCCGGGCGGTTAAGTTGCACCGTCGCGATGCCATCCACAACACTGCACAAAAAGTGCTCTACATCCGTGCGCATCGCTCAGATCTCCCTGTCTTCCAATGTCTCAATCAGCCGTTCCAGGCGGACCGCCATGCCATCCACATCGTCGGCACCAAGGCCACCCAGCATCTCGTTGAGCCAGCTTTCGTGGGTCGCGGCATGCTCGGCAAAGGCGGCGATGCCTTTGTCGGTCAGCTTCACCAATGAGGCGCGGCGGTCACCCGGGACCGCCACCCGCTGCGCCAACCCTTCATCAGACAGCTTGTCGACAATACCGGTGACATTTCCATTAGACACGCGCAGCAAATCACTGATTTGGCTCATTTTTTGCCCTTCAGGGAAGCGCGCCAACACAGACATCACGTCAAACCGTGGCAAGGTGCTATCAAACTCACGGCGCAAGCGGCGGCGGATCTCGTCTTCGATCATGCCTGAGGCTTTCAACAGTTTCAGCCAGAGCCGCAGCCGTTCTTTGCTTAGGTCGTTTTGTATCTCGGTCATACTTCCCCTCCCGATAGGGTCATGGCCTGGCCGTTCACTGAACGCGCCGCGTCTTCACACAACCAAAGCGCGGCGCCAGCCACTTCATCCACCTCGATAAACCGTCCCTGCGGATTGCCGCGTTTCAGGCTGGCGCGGGCTTTTTCGGCGCTCATGCCAGTCTTTTCGATAATGTTCTCAATCGAGCGATCCAGCATTGGCGTGTCGACAAAACCGGGACAAATCGCATTGACGGTAATGCCGCTGTCGCCCATTTCCATGGCCACGGAACGGGTCAGCCCGACCACGCCATGTTTGGCCGCACAGTAACCGCTCACATAAGGGTAGCCTTTAAGCCCAGCCGTAGAAGCCACGGCGATCAGTCGTCCCCAGCCCGCTGATTGCATATCCGCCAAAGCCGCCTGCCAAACGTTCACCACACCTGCGAGGTTCACATTCAACATCGCGGTCAAATGATCCGGTGTCATCTTGGCAAATGGCACACTCTCCGCCGCGCCTGCATTGGCGACGACAATCTCAATCGGGCCATCCAAAGCCCGCGCCTCGGCAAAGGCGGCGCGCACGGCGTCTGCATCGGTCACATCACAGACCTTCCAGCCGATAAACTTGTGCTTGCCCGCCACCTCGCGCAGTGGCCCCTCGCGTCTGCCCACCACGGTGACCTTGGCACCGGCGTGCGCCATGGCCTCGGCAATCGCGGCCCCAACGCCGGTGCCGCCGCCGGTCACCACCACGTGTTTGCCTGCAACACTCATACCCGGATCATCTCCGCTTCGCGGTCTGCCAAGCGCCAGGCCTGATCCCGCCCAGCCTCGTAAGGTTTCGGCCAAGTGGCGTGGCGGTCGCCAATCCGTGCAGCCTCATGATGCAGCCAATAAGGATCGGCCAGATGCGGACGGCCAACGGCGACCAGATCCGCACGGCCTGCTATCAGAATCGAGTTGGCGTGGTCGGCCTCGTAGATATTGCCCACGGCCATAGTTGGCATGCCCGCCTCATTGCGGATGCGGTCGCTGAACGGCGTCTGGAACATACGGCCATAAACCGGTTTGGCTTCGGTGCTGGTTTGTCCCGCGCTCACATCTATGATTTCGGCGCCAGCGGCCCGGAAGGCTTTGGCAATCTCCACCGCCTCTTGCGGGGTCACACCGTCCTCACCGACCCAATCATTGGCCGAAATCCGCACGGACATAGGCTTTTCCGTGGGCCAGACGGCCCGCATCGCCGCAAACACTTCCAGCGGATAGCGTAAGCGATTTTCCAGACTGCCGCCGTATGCGTCATCACGCTGATTGCTCATCGGCGAGATGAAGCTTGAAATCAGGTAACCATGCGCCGCGTGCAGTTCGATCATGTCAAAGCCCGCGCGCGCTGCCATCTCAGCCGCCGCCACAAACTGCGCCTTGATTGCGTCCATGTCCTCGCGCGTCGCGGCACGTGGCACGGCGTTGTTGTCACTCCATGGAATGGCAGAGGCCGAAACCAGCTCCCAATTGCCCTCTGTCAAAGGCGCATCCATGGTCTCCCAGCCCACTTGCGTAGAGCCTTTGCGCCCCGAGTGGCCAATCTGACAACAAACCTTGGCTTCGGTCTCGGTATGCACAAAATCCGTCAGCCGTCGCCACGCCGCCTCATGCTCCGGCGCATACAGCCCTGGACAGCCCGGCGTGATACGCCCCTCAGCGCTGACACAGGTCATCTCGGTGTAGACCAGCCCTGCCCCGCCTTTGGCGCGCTCGCCGTAGTGGATCAGATGCCAATCGGTGGGACAGCCTTCCACCGCCTTGTACTGCGCCATGGGTGAAACAACGATGCGGTTGGCCAGTTCCATGTCGCGCATTTTGTAAGGCGCAAACATTGGCGCGCGCACCGGAATATCCGCAGGCGCGCCTGCCTGATCCTGAAACCATTTTTCCGCCGACTTGAGCCAGTCCGCATCCCGCAGACGCAGGTTTTCATGGCTGATCCGCTGGCTGCGGGTCAGCAGCGAGTAGTTGAATTGCACCGGGTCCAGATCGAGGTAGCGCTCCACCTCCTCAAACCACTCCAGAGAGTTGCGCGCCGCCGATTGAAGCCGCAGCACGTCCAGCCGCCGCTCTTCCTGATACCGTTCAAACGCCCCTTCCATGGTTGGCTCGGAATGCAGGAACTCCGCCAAGGCAATCGCGCTGTCAAATGACAAACGTGTACCGGACCCAATCGAGAAATGCGCTGTGGCCGACGCATCCCCCAGCAGCACCACATTCTCATGATGCCATTTTTCGCATAGCACCCGTGGGAAGTTCATGAAAACCGCGGAACCACGCAAATGCGCCGCGTTGCTCATCAAATCATGCCCGCCAAGATGGTCGGCAAACACCACGCGGCAGGTCTCGACAATCTTTTCCTTGGACATGCCCTCAAAGCCGAAGTTGTCCCAGGTCTCCTGCCCGCACTCCACGATAAAAGTCGCGGTCTCATCATCAAACTGGTAGACGTGCGCCCAGATCCAGCCGTGCTCCGTTTTCTCAAAAATGAAGGTGAAGGCGTCGTCAAATTTCTGATGTGTGCCAAGCCAGACAAATTTGCAGGCCCGTACATCGATCTCAGGTTTGAAGTTTTCAGCGTAGGCCTCCCGCACCCGACTGTTGAGCCCATCACAGCCCACCACCAGATCATACTCCGCGCGGATAGCTTCAACGTCGTCAAACTCTGTCTCAAACTTCAGCTCCACCCCCAACTCTCGGGCGCGCTCTTGCAGCAAAATCAGCATTTGCTTTCGGCCTATCCCGGCAAAGCCATGGCCGCCAGACACGGTGCGCACGCCATCATGCACCACCGCAATGTCATCCCAATAGGCAAAGTGATCGCGGATCATCTGCGCCGATTTGGGATCATTGACCTGCAAGTTCTCTAGCGCATCATCGCTGAGCACCACGCCCCAGCCAAAGGTGTCATTGGCGCGGTTGCGCTCGATCACCACAATTTCATGCGACGGGTCGCGCAGCTTCATCGAAATGGCAAAGTACAGCCCAGCAGGGCCTCCACCCAAACACGCAACACGCATATCTTCCCTCCCTGACGAAGATCGCGGAGCCGCAAGCGCCCCGTCGCTGTCTTCACGCTAGGATGAGTCGCAATTTACTTCAAGCTTGAAATTTCTAACCTATGAAGTTCTCACATCCCCCCTAGTCGCCTAAGCCATTGCGCATCCGCCCAACCCGTGGTTCGATCCGCCTAAGTTTTTAAAGGACGCGCCATGATCCAGCCCGCCACAATGCACGCCATGATCCTCACCGGACACGGCGATATGGACAAATACCAATGGCACACAGATCGGCCGGTGCCGGATGTCGGTGCAGGCGAGGTGCTTGTTCGGGTCAAAGCCTGCGGTATGAACAACACCGACGTGAACACCCGCGCGGGCTGGTATTCCAAGGCGGTGACAAGCGCGACCGACAGTTCCGCGTCTGAAAGCCCTGATGGAGAAGACCCAAGCTGGGGTGGCAATCCGCTTAGCTTCCCGCGCATTCAGGGTGCCGACATTTGCGGCAACGTGGTGGCCGTGGGGGACGGTGTCGACGCGGCCCGCATTGGCGAACGTATCATCACCGATTGCTGGCTGCGCGATCCCGAAGACCTCACGGACAAAACCAAAACCGGCTACGTCGGCTCCGAATGTGACGGCGGCTTTGCCCAGTATTGCGTGCTGCCATCGCGCAATGCTTTGAGGGTCGAAAGCCCTTTGTCGGATGCTGAATTGGCCACCTTCTCTTGTTCCTACTCTACTGCCGAGGGTATGCTGTCCCGCGCCAAGGTCACAGAGGCCGACACTGTGCTGGTGCCCGGCGCCTCCGGTGGTGTTGGCGGCGCTTTGGTACAGCTTGCCAAAAGGCGTGGTGCGCGGGTGATTGCCATGGCCAGTGAAGCCAAACACGAGGCTGTAGCCAAGCTCGGCCCGGATCGCATCCTGCCGCGTGCGCCGAACAACTTGCGCGCCGCTTTGGGCGATGAGAAAATCACAGTTGTTGGCGACGTGGTCGGCGGGTCCTACTGGCCGACATTGATCGACGTGCTGGAACGCGGAGGACGCTACACTTGCTCCGGCGCCATCGCGGGGCCAATGGTAGAGCTGGACTTGCGTAAGCTCTATTTGCGCGACCTGACGTTTACCGGCTCCACTGTGATTGATCTTGAGGTCATGCCCAACCTGATCCGCTACATCGAAGCCGGAGACATTCAACCAGCCCTGGCCGCGACCTATCCGCTTCAGGATCTGGTTGCCGCGCAAACCGCCTTCATCGCCAAAGAGCACACCGGCAATATTGTTGTGCTGCCGTAACCCATGAGTGTGGAAAGCTATATAGACGACCAGCCAGTGGAAGCGCGCAAAGCGCTGAACAGCCTGCGCAACATCATCCGCGCCGCCGCCGAAGCGACGGATGCAGCGCCACTTGAAGAAAACCTAAAATGGGGACAGCCCAGTTTTGCGCCGCCCAAACGCAAAGGCACGCCGATCCGGTTAAGCTGGTCACAAAATGCGCCGGAGCAGGTGGAGATGTTAGTGCATTGTCAAACGACACTGGTCGAAGCGTGGCGGCACAAGTTTGGCGACTTGTTTGCGTATTCCGGCACGCGCGCGGTCTACATTCCGCTTGGCGAGCCTCTTCCGGAAGAGGCGTTGCACATCATGGTGGTGATGGCGCTGACTTATCATCAGCGCAAGACCTGAGTTACGTCCCGAGCTCAACCAACTGATCCGTCGGCGCGGTGGTCAAGGCCGTCATCACATCGGCCACAACCATTGCGGCAATCACTTCAGGCCGTTTGTCGGTGCTGCCACCAGCACCAATTGGGCACTGCAACGCCTCCGCGCTCAAACCGTCACATTCACTTTGGGCAAAACTCTCAAACTTTATTCTTTTGGTGGCGGAGCCAATCATGCCCACCCATCGGGCATCTTTGCGGGCCAGACCCTCCGAGGTCAGAAGGAAATCCAGCGCATGATCGTGGCTCAGCACTATGAAAGCGCTTCCCGCCGGCGCGCCGCGCACGTCAGCTTCGGGTAAAGCTGTGAGCCGCTTGTCGACAATGGCTCGGGACAACCCCAGCTCCTCAGAGCGACTGTCCACCAGAAAGCAGCGCACTGGCAAATGTTGAAACAGATTGGCCAACGCCCGACCAACATGGCCCGCGCCAAAGACATAAACATGGGGCAAGGCTGCCTCTTGCGCCTCAACCTCGGCCACTAAATTTGCACGAGCCGCGCTGTCCATTTCCGTGAGCGTGATTTCCACACGCCCGCCGCAGCACTGGCCAATCTCCGGCCCCAGCGGCACATCCATAAGACCAGAAGTTTGACTTATTTTCAGCAACTTACGCGCCTCATCTAATGCCATGTATTCCAGCTGCCCGCCGCCAATAGTGCCGACCATCGCCGACGCAGACACGACCATTACAGCACCTTCTTCGCGCGGAGAGCTGCCACGCACGCGGGTGATTTCCACCCGCATGGCCCGCGCTTCGCGCTCCAGAAACCCTATGAGGTCGGCTGCTTTCATCCGCGCAAGCGCTCCACCGCCATCAGCACACATTCCGGTGTTGCTGGCGCGTCCAGACGGGGGCATTCCGCGTAATCTGCCACCGAGGCCACCGCCATGCCAAGTGCCTCAAACACGCAGATTGGCAACATAAACGGCGGCTCGCCCACCGCTTTGGAGCGCTTGACGGTCAGTTCGCGGTTTTCCGACCAATCCGCCAGATTGACGTTGAATTCACGCGGGACGTCCCCCGCCAGCGGGATTTTATAGGTGCTTGGCGCGTGGGTGCGCAGCTGGCCCTTGTCGTCCCATTTGAGCTCTTCGGTCGTGAGCCAACCCATGCCCTGAACAAACGCGCCTTCAACCTGGCCTTTATCCAAAATCGGGTTCAGCGATTTGCCCACATCATGCAGCACATCCGCGCGATCCACAGTGTATTCGCCGGTCAGCGTGTCCACGGACACTTCGGCCACAGCGGCCCCATAGGCGTAATAGTAGAACGGACGGCCTTGGCCTTTTTCACGGTCCCAGTGGATTTTGGGCGTTTTGTAGAAGCCAGCGGCCCAAAGTTGTACACGCGACATATAGGCCTGTTTAATAAACTCCCCAAAGGTGAAGGTCTGATCACCGACATGGACGTGGTTGGGGGCAAACTCGACCAAAAGCGCTTCCACATCAAAGTGGTCACAGGCCCACCGCACCAAGCGCTCTTTGATCTGCTCACAAGCATTGAGCGCCGCCATTCCGTTCAGATCGGTGCCGGAACTCGCCGCCGTGGCGGAGGTGTTGGGCACTTTCTCGGTGGTGGTTTTGGTGATTTTGATCGTGTCAAAATCCACTTGAAACGCTTCGGCCACAACCTGGGCAATTTTGGTGTTGAGTCCCTGCCCCATCTCGGTGCCACCATGGTTCAACATGATGGAGCCATCGTTATAGATGTGTACCAGCGCGCCCGCTTGATTGTACCAGGTGGCGGTGAAGCTGATCCCGAATTTCACCGGCGTGAGCGACAGGCCTTTACGGATGATCCCGCCTTTGGCGTTGTGCTCCAGCACCGCCTTGCGACGTGCCTGATAATCGGAGGTTTGCTCCAGCTCTGCCACCAGCCGTGGCATGACGTTGTCTTCCACCGTCTGGTGGTACGGCGTCACGTTGCGGTCGGTATCGCCATAGAAGTTCGCCTTGCGTACATCAAGCGGGTCTTTACCCAGTTTATAGGCAATCTCTTCCATCATGCGCTCGGCGGCGACCACGCCTTGCGGGCCACCAAAGCCACGGAAGGCGGTGTTAGAGACCGTGTTGGTCTTCATCGGGCGGCTTTGCAGTTTTACATGCGGGTAGAAATAAGCGTTATCCGCATGGAACAGCGCGCGGTCGGTCACTGGCCCGGACAGGTCCGAGGTCCAACCACAGCGGGCAGCAAAGGTGTTGTCCACCGCCTGGATTTTGCCGTCCTCATCAAAGGCCACGTCATAGTCGACAACAAAGTCGTGCCGCTTGCCGGTGGTTTCCATGTCCTGATCACGGTCCGGACGGATTTTCACCGCGCGGTTCCACTTTTTTGCCGCCATCGCAGCCACAGCGCAAAACTGGTTCATCTGGCTTTCTTTGCCACCAAACCCGCCACCCATGCGACGCACATTCACGACCACAGCGTTGGACGGCACACCCAACACATGGGCCACCATATGCTGCGCCTCGCTTGGGTGCTGGGTAGAAGAATGCACAATCACATCGTCATCTTCACCGGGCATGGCAAAGGCAATATGGCCTTCAAGATACATGTGGTCCTGACCGCCAATACGCATCTGGCCTTGAATGCGATGGGCCGCCGCGGCCTGCCCTTCGGCAACGTCACCACGTTTTAACGTCATCGGCGGTGTGACATGCGGATAGCCTTTCGCTACGGCCTCATCGGCCTCGATCACATGCGGGAGTGGCGTGTAGTCGATCTTGGCCAAGTCCACCGCACGGCGCGCAATGTCACGGCTCTCAGCGACCACCGCAAACAACACCTGCCCCCAGAATTCGACTTTCTCGGTGGCAAAGAGCGGCTCGTCATGACGGCCGGTGGGGCTCACGTCATTTACGCCGGGCACATCCTCGGCGGTCAGCACGCCCACCACGCCGGGCGCGGCGCGCACGGCAGAAAGGTCCATCGACTTGATTTCAGCATGGGCCACCTTGGCAGTACCAAAATAGGCGTGCAGCGTGCCAATGGGCTCTGCGATGTCGTCACAGTAGTCCGCGCCACCAGAGACATGTTTGATCGCACTGTCGTGGATCAGATTAGTGTGGGCGGAGCCGCGAATGGAGACGGTCTGTTTCATTCTATTTCTCCTTACGCGCTGGCCAAACGGGCGGTGTCGCCGTTAGATTCATGCCAGAACCGGCGGAACAGGTTTTGCGCGACTTTCATGCGGTAGTCCGCGCTGGCACGCATGTCGGTCAGCGGCTGGAAATCTTCTGGCAGCTTGCCTGCAGCAGCCACCAAAGTGGCCTCACTCCATGGCTGCCCCACAAGGGCGGCTTCGGCAGCGGCAGCACGTTTTGGCGTGGCAGCCATGCCACCAAAGGCCAGCACGGCCGAGGCAATCATACCATTTTCAACTTGCACATTCATCCCCACAGCAATTGAAGAGATATCCTCATCGCGGCGTTTGGAAATCTTGTAAGCGGCATGGTGACCGGTGGACACACGCGGAATGGTGATGCTTTCGACAAACTCACCGGCAGCGCGGTCCTGCTTGCCATAGGCGACAAAAAACTCTTCCAACGCCAGAACACGACGGGTCGCGCCTTTGCGCAGGGTGATCGACGCCCCCAGAGCAATCAACACCGGCGGGGTGTCCCCAATCGGCGAGCCATTGGCGATGTTGCCACCAACCGTGCCCATGTTGCGCACCTGCCAACCGGCGATGCGGTCCCAATACTCACTCAGATGCGGGTAATAGTCGGCAATCACATCTTGGGCCTCGGTGTAGGTCACCCCGGCGCCCATGGTGACCGCATCTTCAGTCACCTCGATAGCTTTCAAGCCATCCAACTGACCAATGAAGACCGCCGGAGAAATCCGCTTGAGGAACTTGGTCACCCAAAGGCCCACATCGGTGGAGCCAGCAATGATAGTGACCTCTGGCTCCGCTTCCAGCACGGTCGCGAGGTCATCGACGTCTGCAGGTAGGATCGCGCGGCTGTCACCCTTGGCAACCTCCACCCGTTTGCCATCGCGCAGATCATTCAGCGCCGTCACAACGCCATCTCGTTCGGTCGCGAGGTGTTCCGCAGAAGGCGTGCCGTAGTTGGTCACTTCCTGCGCGGCGCGGATGATCGGCGCGTAACCGGTGCAGCGACAGAGGTTACCCTGCAAGGCGGTCTCCACATGCTTCACAGTTGGGTGTTCGTGCTGCATCCAAAGTGCATACAGCGACATCACAATGCCGGGTGTGCAGAAGCCACATTGGCTACCGTGATGCTCCACCATCGCCTGTTGCACCGGCGACAGACGCCCATTTGGCCCTCCAAGATATTCAATGGTCACCACGTGACAGCCATCCAGCGATGCCAGAAACCGAATGCAAGCATTCACGGTCTCATAGACCAGACCGCCGTTGACCAGCCGCCCAACCAAGACAGTACAAGCACCGCAATCACCCTCGGCGCAGCCCTCTTTGGAGCCGGTAAGCCTTTGATCAATGCGCAAAAAATCAAGGAGCGTGTCATCCGCTCCCACGTCTGAAAGCGCGATATTGCGCCCGTTGAGTAAAAACCGAATTTCGCTGCGGTGCTGCATCCTGACCTCTTGCTGGGAGTCGGCACGGAAGTGGCCTTGGTCCACTTTACCTTTCGCCTAGCCTTCAATGAAACGGGGGTTTTGGCAAATCTATTTCAATGATTTATTGAAAATAAAATTCCCAAACGCGCGCTATTGAAGCACAATCCCAAAAGGAGGCGCTGTCATGCCCTATCTGGAAAGCCTGCGAGTCTTTGTTCGTGTGGTGGAGCTTGGCTCCATCACCTCTGGCGGCCGAGATCTGCGACTGACCCCTGCCGTGGCCTCCAATCGGGTGAAAGAATTGGAAGGCCGCCTAGGCGTGCGCCTATTCAACCGCACCACCCGCAACCTTTCCCCCACTGAAGTGGGCAAGGTGTTTTATGATCACGCCCGCAAGGTGATCGAAACTTTGGATGAGGCTGAGGCCGTGGTGGCCGGGTTTTCTGACAAACCTCGCGGCACAATCCGCGTAACCGCGCCGCTTGGCGTCGGGCGGCGCATCGTTGCACCACTCATTCCCGCCTTCGCGAACAAGTATCCCAATGTGGACGTGCAGCTGCGCCTGTCGGACCGCAAAGTCGACCTGTTTGAGGATGGGCTGGACGTGGCTTTTGTGCTCGGAGAGTTAAAAGACAGCAATCTCAAGCTGCGCAAAATCGCCGATTGTGACCGGATCTTGGTGGCTGCGCCAGAGTATCTGGAGACCCATGGTACGCCACAAACACCCGACGACCTGCTAGGGGATCACAATTGCCTGCTCCTGCGGTTTCCGCGCAGTCCCGAGTATTTCTGGACCCTGCAAACCGAAGATGGCTTGCGCAAGATTGAGGCCAAAGGGCGGTATGACGCAGATGACGGAGATGTGCTGACCCAATGGGCATTGGAAGGCGCGGGCATCGCCAACAAGCCACGCTTTGATGTGGCGCAACACTTGCGAAGCGGCGCGCTTGTGGAAATTCTATCAGATACGCCACCCTTGCCAGCGGCGTTTGGATGTCTTTATCCGCACCGCAAGCTGCAAGACCCGAAAATCCGCCTATTTGTGGATTTTGTCGCAAGCGAAAGCAAGCAGCGTATTGCGCACCTCTGACCCCGGACAAATCTCACATAATTAGTGGTTGATCGCCAGTGGGCTGTTTTCCCGAAGCTTTGTCTCATAAAGCGTATAGGTCGCGCGGCCATCATGCTTAGATGCATAAAGCGCCACATCCGCATCATCCATCAACTGCTCCGCCGAGGCATCACCAATACCGTCATAGATCGCGATACCAACACTGGCTGAGACCTTGCAAAGGCTGTCTTTGTAGGCGACCGGGCGCTCCACCTCTTTGATGATCCGCGTGCAAATCCGTCCGAGGATTTCCGGATCGATGGTCTCATTGATCACCAGTACAAATTCGTCGCCACCCACCCGCGCAACAACGTCGTCCCCACGACTGCTATCCACGAGCACTTTGGCAACATGCTGCAACACAATGTCGCCGGCGGCGTGACCCTTGGTGTCATTGACCTCTTTGAAGAAATCAAGGTCCACATGCAGCAAGCCAAATGATGTGCGGTCCTCCACCATGCGCGGCAAAATATGGTCCAATGCGCGGCGATTTTTCAGACCAGTCAATGTATCCGTGAAAGCCTGTTCCTCTGCAGCAATCTTTGCTCCCTGAAGGCGTTGGTTCAGCTTACGGTGCGCCTCCATCGCGGCGGATTTTGCCTCAACAAGGTAAAGCATCTCAATCGTCAGGTCTGTTGCAGCAAAGTCAGACGCACTCAACGAATACTCCTGCACCGCATCCAAAATGGAGATACCAAAGCTCAGGTTCACAATGGCACCACCGTCGCTGCACGGCATCAACACCCCCTTGAGTCCGGTCTGCGGCTCCACCCGTTTTTTCAGGTGCAACTTTTTGCCTGCAGCGGCCAGAAGCGTGTCCATAGAGGTAATGGAATGCGGCCGGTTGAGTTCAAAGGCTTCCAGAAACCGGTTTCCGAGAATGGTTTGCTCGCCGTAAAGTTTGGTGACCGTCGGGCCCGCATGGGTAATCTTGCCAAATTTGTCCAAACGCACGTGCATCGGACACAACACGTCGAGTGTGTCCAAGATATCGCAGAAATCGTCGATCTTGCTCATCCCGCTCGTGCTCCCAGTTCGAACTCACGCCCACTGGCAAAGGCCTGCTCCACAAGTGTGATATCGATGACTTCCGCATCTTCCTGGGCACCGCGATGCTCCAGAAATACAAGAGCGCCGTAGTCATCCGCCAACGTGCGCAAAATGCCCATCATCACATAGCCAAAACCGGCGTGTTCCCCTTTTAGGGTCAGGCTGAAGGTCTCTGCCGAGTGCTGACGCACCTCCATTGACGGTAAGTCAAGGTCATCAACCGCCAGCTTGGCGCGGTCCGGCAATTCATCCAGAGAATGCAGGAAGTCGACAAAATCCACCCCTCCAAAACGTAACAATCGGCGCAGAGCCTCAACATTCGGGTGTGTCACCAGGTAGGTGCCGAGATCTTCAAGCACGGTTTCCTCAGGTACCCCGATCGCATCCCTAGCAGCGCTGATCAGGTTTTCGGTGATCGCATCGTCATAGTGCAACATGGCTTCGAAATCAGTGACTTCGACACCTGCTTGGCGAGTCACTTCCAGCCATCGCGACAGCCCGTAACTGTCCCGCACAAAGCACTGTATCGCTCTGTTGACCAAACCATGCATGATTTCACCTCATTAATCCCAGTCTATCAGACCAGACGCACCTTAAGATTTCCCCAACGGCCTCAAAATTCGGGAGCCAATTCAAAGTCCCCAATCCAAAGAGACTGTCGGCTGCCGGGGGCTACTTCATAGTGCCCCTCCAATATAGAACGAACTTGCGCCACCGTCACGTCTTTGCCGTCAAATGGCGTCAGATTTTCACCCAAAACAAGATTCTCCCGGCCTACGGACACGCTAAATGCGTCAAATTTATGCGTGTCCTCCGGTACAAAGAGGATTCCCTGAGTTCCCGGAACATCATGTGCAAACGCACCGGTGACAAGTACACATCCGATTTCTGGGTTTAATGGACAATTATCAGACCAATTGCGCAGCCAATAATCAGGCAAATCCTCCAACATCGCCAAAGTAACGTCCTCGTGCTCCGGTAACACTGTCAAATTGTCGTAAATGTCACGCGCCCGGGACGCTGCAAGGCGGCCATTATGTCCGTTCTCATACTGCCAACGTATGTCACTCGCCTGCGCCCGTTCAATTTCCGCCAAAAGCTCAGGCGAGGATTGTTTCGCCCCTTGCTCCAACACCAATAGCCCCGCCCTTCCCGGCTTGCCCCATTCATGGGCCAACTCGAACAAAGCCATATCATCAACAGGGACACCCCCGCTTTCGATCCTAGCCACCTGTGAGCGCGAGGACAGCCACTCCGCATTTAAAAGCGGGCTCTGCCAGGCCGCAGATGTCAACAGAACCACCACCGCGACCATAATATTTGCCTGACGGATGCGCGCCATCCACGTGCCACGCAACGCAATAGCCACAGCGTAGGTCACAGCATAAAGGGCGACTATCGCGGAGGTACAGGCTGCAGCCAGCCTTGCAGGCGTCCAACCGTATTGAGACACGCGCAGCCACAAGGCGTAGATGGCAAGCCCCGCGATCACCGGCAACAACAACGCCAGCGCCGCAGTGCACAGCCGCATCCAAGACGAACGAACTGCATCCGCGTCGCCTCGGTCCAAAGAAATACTCACCAAACTGATCATCGTCAGCCCGACAAACAACAGTGTGGCTGTCCGGCTGAGGCTGCCAAAGAGATCACCAGGCCCTTGCGACAAGGCCGCAACAACAAATACGAGCACCACTCCCAAAACCACAGGCACCAGCAGGCGCAGCAATCGTAACACCAAGAATGGCGACAGATACTCGCGCATCTCATGCACCACTGACAGACCCAAGCCCAATGCAAAACCGGTGATCACAAAGGGTGCGCCATCGATGTCGATGACATCCTCAATAATGGTTAGCCCAACAATCTCAAGAAGCGCATTGCTCATAATCAGCACCGCCCAGAACAGACCGGCAAACAACCAGCCTGCGGAATATCTCACAAGAATACTCCAGCTCACATCAAAGAGATGGCCGTAGTCACGCAAACTGTGACGATCCCGCAAAAGTGCGGCAGCAAAAGGGGTGCCGATCGTGATAAACACACCCCATGCCAAAATTGGATGCAGCGCGTCAGAAAAGGCCTCCAGAGAGGCAAACCGAGACCCCGCCCAGGTAAGCATCAGCGCCGCAAAAGCGGACAAACACACCGCAGGTAACGCCGCGCGAGCCACGCGGTATGGCCCACTTAATCCCATCAGAACGGCAAAAAACCCCGCCACAAATGAGCTCACCGCCAAATAGACATGTGGATGGTTGATGACATCTGGGAGATATTCCACCAGCGTCCAAATCGCCAAACCGGCGATGGCGCCAATAATAGCCATCTCGGCGCGCCCAGTCACTGTGCGCCCGTCCTGAGTGTGCATGGTGCCCCTCCCGCAACCCTGTGCGGCGTTTATAGCGATGAGCGTTCCAAAAACAATGATTTATAGCAATTGCCGCATGTGACAATTCTGGCAGGCTACACCGTCAAAACGGCACAATCGCCTTAAAAGTCGGTTGGGGCGCCGCCTTCCTCTTGGCGTTTGGCCACAAACTCCACCAAGGCCGCGCGATGCTCCGGCGGCATGGGTGGAGCTTCAAACTCGGCCAGAATGTCCTTGTAAAGATGATGCGCACGTTCCGCAGTCCACCTGCCTCCAGCCGCCTCAAATGCCTCGTAATTGCGCCAGTCAGAGACAAACGGCTGATGGAACGCCGATGTATACCGCTGTTGCGTATGATCAGTGCCAAAGAAGTGCCCGTCCGTGCTCACCTCAGCAATGGCATCAAAGGCAATCTCTTCTGGTCCTGTGGCACAGATTTCTGGCTCCAGGTAGCGCTGGATCATCTGCAACTCTTCACAGTCCATGACAAATTTCTCAGGACTGGCAATCAATCCTCCTTCGAGCCAGCCTGCTGCATGATAGACCATGTTGGTGCCCGACTGCACCGCGCTCCACAAGCTGTTACAGGTCTCCCACATCGCCTGCCCGTCCGGTACATTGGCCGCACAGACGCCGCTGGCCCGCATCGGCAGGCCATAAAACCGCGCCATTTGACCGGTCATCTGTGTTGCCCGCATGTACTCTGGCGTGCCAAAAGCCGGCGCGCCCGATTTCATATCTACGTTGCTGGTGAACGTGCCGATCGCGCAGGCCGCTCCGGGACGGATGTATTGTGCCAAGGCGACCGCACTTAACGCTTCGGCCAAAGACTGCGCCACCGCGCCCGCCATGGTCACAGGTGCCATCGCCCCAGCCAAGGTGAACGGCGTGACCACAAGGCCTTGGTTGCGCCGCGCCATACGCATCCAGCCATCCATCATCGGGTGGTCGTATTTGAGCGGTGAAGTAGAGTTGATATTGGTGAACATCCGCGGGCTCGCCTCAAACGCCTCATGGCTCAGCCCACCCGCCAGCCGCACCATTTCCATCGCGTCCTCAACCCGTTCCGCGCCCAAGGCATAGGCGTGCACCACTTTGTCGGTCAGGGTCAGCGCATCAAACAACACATCGAGATGCCGAACCGACGCGTGGATGTCCTGTGGCTCCACCGGATAGCCTCCGGTAAAGTGGATGCAGTTGAAGTACTGCGTCAGCTTGAGCAGGTTGGCACACTGTTCCCGCGTGCCAGACACTTTGCGTCCCAACTCAAGGTCCCAATAGTTCGGTGGGCTGGAGACATTGCCAAACAGGATATGATTGTCCCCCATCACCAGCGCTCGCTCTGGATTGCGCGGGGTTATGGTCCAGCGCGCGGGCGCTTTGCCGACCATGTCCATCACAAAAGTCCGATCAAAGAAGACCTGATCGTCTACAACTTTGCACCCGGCGGCTTTCAGGATGTCCCGCGCCTCGTCATTGTAAAAGGCGAGGCCAATTTCTTCGAGGATACGCATGGCCCCCTCATGGATGGCCTGCACGCCTTCTGCAGAAAGCGGTTCCGTTGGGCGATCCGTATTGACCGGCAAGCGCCAGGGCATCTGCTCGATCACGCCAGATTGCTTGCGCCGCGCTGCATTGCCCGCGCGCCCACCGCCGCGCCGCCCTCTGGGTTTGCTGTCTGCGTCTGACATCATGGCCTCCCCTTCGCGTTGGGAAAAGCAAAAGCCATCTCTTGGCCGGAGTCTGCGCGTTTACGACAAAAGCCGTCGCTTTTGCAGCTTGGGAGCCGTACGACGGCCCAAATGTAAAACAGCGCACCCGATGGCACGCCGCTCAGAAATGCATGTCCTAGTGACGCCTTAAGCCCCCATCCACGCAGGGATGTGCCCGATGTTGGGTAAGACCACATCTGCATGAGGGGCCAGCTCCGCCTCCAGCGCAACACCAGTAAGCACGGCCACGGTCTGCATTCCGGCACGGCGACCGGCGATCAAGTCGTGGGTGCTATCCCCCACCATCGCCACCCGTGCCGGGGCCAGTTTGGTGTGCTCGGCAAAGGCCAACAGCGGGCCGGGTTCCGGCTTTGCGCCAAAGCCGCTGTCAAACCCGGCTACAAAATCAAACCGGTCCATCACGCCTGCCTCGGTCAAATGCGCCTTGGCACCGTATTCCGTATCATTGGTCATCACGCCCAGCTTTAGACCCACCTCACGAAACCGGTCCATCAACGGCGCAAGCGGCACCGCTGGTGCGAGTGGGGCCTCAGCCGCGGCCAACATCAGCTCTTCATCAATCGCGTCCACATCCGAGCCTGGCAGAGCGCCGGCCACCGCCTCCGCCGCCTCGCGGTTTGTGCCTGCAATCACAAAGCTCTCCGGCAAGAACGCCTTGGCAGTGAGGTCAAACATCAAAGCATCCGCAATCCGCTGCGACACCGCCCCGTCGCCTTTGGCAAAGCGGTCAATCATGCTCGCCGCCCAGCCATTCCAGGTCGCCCCGAAATCAAAGAGGGTGCCATCTTTGTCAAACAGAAGTCCGTCTACGCGCATATGTGGGGCTGCCTTGCCAATCTGTGATCCTGCGCGGACCTTGCCCTGCCCTTTTGTTCGGCGCAAGCCTCGCGCGGGGGCGTTAACGTAATCTTAGTGTCAGGTCCAATGGGTCCGGGCCGTGCCAAGCAGGGCCGCGGCGGCCATCATCGGCACTTCATAGGCGAGTGCATTGTTATCACAAAATTCCACCACCCAGGCGTCATCCATGGTGATAAACTCAAGCACAGAGCCCAAAAAATCAGGCTCAGCCGCCCGCGCACGCAGATCGTCAATAGACGCGCCGGTTGAACCCAGAAAAACAGAGCACACTTCTTCGTTGTTGACCAACCAGGCCAAGGCCTTCAGTGCAGTGGTCTCTGCGACCTCTTGAGAAACATTCATTTTTTCTCACTTTCGAAAGGGTTTGTTAACCAATCATACCACAATATGAACGCGTCCCTTCTTTCCTCAGTTTCAGGTTTCTCTATGGCAGCTCGCGTCCTTATCGTCGACAGTATTTCGGCGAACCGTATCTTGTTGAAAGTCAAACTTGCCGGCGCATTCGCTCAGGTTGAGCAGGCCGCCAGCGCAGGTGAGGCTTTGGATCTCCTCGAAACCGAGGCCACTCCGGACCTTCTGGTACTGGGGGGAGACCTCGTGGACATGAGCGCCATTGATCTCTGTGCCCTGATCAAGGCTCGTGCAAGCCTCGCCAACATGCCCTTGCTTTTGGTGAATACGGACGGCCACCGCGCCGACTTAATTGAGGCCCTACGTGTTGGCGCCGATGACGCTTTTGAGATGTCCGTCAGTACCGACGCGCTTTTGGCCCGGATTCGCTCCATTGTTCGGGCGCGCAATTCTTACGAAGAGCTACGTGCACGCGAGCAAGCCGCCCATATCCCTGGCCTCGCTGAACCACTCGCCGGATTTGAGACCCCCGCCTCTGTACTCATCGCTGGACGCAATGACACTGAAGGCACGCGCTGGCACACGCAACTTTCAAAGATGGCGCCGTTTGTCCTGCGTCATCAACGTGACGTAGATATCATGCGTAACATCGGAAAGTCTTCGGCGCCTGATGCCATCGTGCTGTCCCTCTCTGTAGCAGCGCCTGAAGAAACACTGCATTTGCTGGCTGAAATCCGTGCTAGAGCCGCAACCCGGCAGGCAGCTGTATTGGTTGTATTGGATGAAAACAACGATACGGCTCGCATCAATGCATTGGATCTGGGGGCCAATGACGTGATCGCAGACGGCTTTGATCCGGAAGAAGCGGTCTTGCGTTTGGATAAGATGATTGCGCGCAAGCGATTGATTGATCGGCTGCGCAAAAAGGTCGAAGATGGTTTGACCGCCTCCGTGACTGACCCACTCACCGGCTTGTTCAATCGCCGCTATGCCATGCCTCATCTAGACAATATGGCCAGCCGTGCCACCTGTCAGGATGCACCAAAAGGCGATTTTGCCGTGATGTTGGCCGACCTGGATCACTTCAAAGAGGTGAATGACAAATACGGCCATGCTGCCGGAGACATTGTGCTTGCCGAGATCGCCCGCCGCATGCGCGCCAACATCAAATCCGCCGATCTGATCGCCCGCATGGGCGGCGAAGAATTTCTGATAGTGGTGCAGACCGACAACCGAGACAGCGCCGCAAAAGTCGCCGAAAGACTCTGTGATGTGGTGCGGGCCGAGCCGGTGTATCTGCGCGGCCGCGACATTCAAATTCCCGTCACCGTCAGCATTGGCGTGGCCATGGGCAGTGACATGCTCAGTGCAAAAAAGAGCCGCCTTGGTGTTAAAGACAGTCTCGCAAGCGCCCTGATTGATCGCGCTGATCAGGCACTCTACGGTGCCAAAGCGGACGGTCGTGACAAGGTGCTACTCTCCTTCACCGCCGCCTAAGTCGCGCTACTTTTGGGTGCGGAGAAACCTGCCGATTGCGTCCTCTGTGCCCGCTACCTTACGGCCAAATCGGCACATCTGGGATGTGTTGCCCGGATCGATGCTCCGCGCGGTCAAAGCCTTATCACCCAGTTGTTTCAGGTACGCACTCTGTCCGTAAAACAACCATTTCAAAACCTTTTGCTTACGCAACTTGTCCTGAGATTTGGCAATGTTTGCAGCAGACTGCTCTGTCATCGTCCGCAAGCCGTCACAGTCGGTTGCGATACGTGCAGACGCGACATACTGCCCGATAAACACATCGTATTTATTTTGAGCCTGCACTGTCGTTCCGACACCCATCGCCATCAGTCCGATGGCCATGGCCAACCGAAAAGTCATCCTCTCAACTCCACTATAATCGATGGCTGAACGTACTATACGGCGCCAAAATTTCAATCACGGGTTGGTTGAAGTTTCAAAGTGATCTTATGGCTGCTTCGGCGGACGTGGTTTTCCGTCTTTGGACGGATGTTTCTTGTCTTTGGGACCGCGCGTCAGTACGTCTTCCAGCCGGTCGGCATAGACGGTGCGCTCCGCGTCACTCATTGACAGAATTTTGGTTAGGAACACATCCCGCGCCATGGCGCGACGGCGCTCCCCCGCCTGATCTAGCGTCCCGACCAGATTGCGTAGCGCCGCTTCGTCCAATGGGGAAGATCGCAGAATCTCCAGAGCTTCTTTGTAGTGTTGATGATCTGAACGATGATCCACATTGCTCTTGCGATAGGCGCTGCGAATAGCACGACCAACTTCACGCTTGTCCTCGAAAGTCAGCGCTTTGATATGTGGCGATCCGAACTTGTCAGACACGGATCCCTTGTCTCCCGCGCCGCGAATGCTAACTGCGGCGCCACCAACAACACCAATGATCAGCACATTCAACGCGAGCGACCCAATCAAAAGCACACGGGTCAAGCGGCGTGGCTTTGGGCTGGGCTGGGTGCTTGTTGGCTCAGTCATGCTCATTCCTCCGCCGTAAAATCAAAGGCATAGATGTCATCCAGATCGGAGAGATAGCTTTGAGCGGTCTCTCCATAAATATCAAGGCCAAGGGTGTCTTCCATCAGGGTTGTGCCCGCAGCCACACCAATCCAGACACCAGTCACCCCAGCCATAGCCACGCCGCTGAGCGCGGGCCAACCGCCCACGGCGGCCACCACAGCCGTCCACAGGCTGCGGCGTTGCTGCGGCACCGGCGCGGGCTCCGCCACTTGCAAACTTTCGGCCTCGCTAAGCACCCGCGCCAAAAGATCCGGCGACGGGGTGGCGCGGCTGTCGCTTCGAGCCGCTGCAAACAGATCGTCCAGCATATCGTCGTCAAACTTCTCAGCCATCGGTATACCCCAGTGCTTCGCGTTGGCTGGCCAAAGCCTCTGCCAACGCCCGTTTACCCCGCGCCGTGAGGCTTTCCACCGCCTCGACGCTGATCTCCATGATCTCCGCAATCGCCGGATTGCTTTGACCCTCGATGTGACGCAACACCACCGCCTGCCGCTGCCGCTCTGGCAAAGTCGCCAGTGCGCTTTGCAACGCATCCGCACGGGCGCGATCCTGCAATGTCTGCGCCGCCGATTTGGCATCGTCTTCCGGCTCTGGGATCGCGTCCAGCGCCACCCCTTTGGTTTTACGCAGCCGGTCGGTACACAGATTGGCGGTCACACGGTAAAGCCAGGTTGTGACCTTGGCCTCACCCTGCCGCCAGTCTGGCGCCTGTTTAAACAATCGGATCATGGCCTCTTGTGCCACATCCTCGGCCTCTGCCCGATCCCCCAACACACGGAAAGCATGCGCAAAGGCACGCGGCGTCAGCCGCAACGTCAAAGTGCGCGCTGCCGCTCCGTCTCCGTTGGCGAACAGCACCAACAACGCGTCGTCCGGCGTGTCTTCCTGTTGATCGTAAGGCATCGTCATAGTCTCGATGGCTAGCCTCTTAGGGGCAGTTGTTCAATAAGCCTCGGTTGGGCGGCACCACCGCCGCCCTCCCGTGAGTGGGATCAGTTTTCCTGCGTGTCGCCACGTTTTTTGGAACCACGGGCCTCTTTGGCCGCATCCCACTCTTCCTGAGAAATCGTACCGTCGCCATTGGTGTCGAGCTTCTTGAACATCTCTGCCTTACGCTCGGACTGCTTGGTCAGGCGCTCGGCTTGGGCGGTCTCAAACTCCGCTTTGGAGATTTTACCATCCCCGTCCGTGTCCAGCTTCTCGATCATCTTGGCGGAACGGTCGGTTTTTGGCGCCATCTCATCCAGACTCAGTTGCCCATCCCCGTTGGCATCCATCCGGCTGATCATGCGATCCAGCTTTTTCACCATCCGGTTGCTGCCTTGAGATTCGGCATGTGCGGTCAATTCCTCTTTGGTGATCACCCCATCGCCATTGGCATCCATGCCAGCAAAGCGTTCTGCAGCTTTGGCTTGCAGTTCCTCAGCGGTGATAAACCCGTCGCCGTTGGTATCGAGCTGCTCAAAGCTTGGCATCTGCCCGCGCATGTGGCGCATCTTGCCGCCTTCTTTGGCGGATGCCGCAACGGCGGTCACACCGAGGGCGGCAATCACTACGGCGCTGATCATCATCTTGCTCTTCATGGTGGTCTCCTTTTGGGCCTGTTTTAAAGTCTCTCTGTGTCGGCTCATTGCCTGTTCAGTGATACTAAAACGCCCCGCCCCTGGCTTTCCGTCGCACTTTCTCAATCTTTTTTTGGCAAGGTTGATTTACGGGGGCCTTTGCGACATCGCGACGCAAGTCAGATTGCCCTCTTTCATGTTTTGGCAAACCGGCACATCTTGGCCACGCGAGCACCGAGGGGAAACGTGATGAGTGAAACCAATATGTCTGATGCGGTCATGTCGGAAGAAGACCGCCCAATGAAGCAAGCCTTATATCGGGGCTGGCGCCGGAAATGCCCAAATTGTGGGACCGGCCCGATGCTTAAGGGCTACCTTAAAGTGCGCGATCATTGCCCAGTCTGCAAAGAGGACCTGAGCCATCACCGCGCCGATGACGGCCCTGCCTACCTGACGATTCTTGTGGTTGGCCACCTTCTGGCGCCGCTTTTGCACATTGCCTTTGTGCATTGGCGTCCCGATCCCCTTGTTCTTTTCACCATTTTTTCGGTTGGCTGTGTCGGGCTCTCGCTCTACCTTCTGCCGAGATTAAAGGGGTGTGTGGTCGCGTTCCAATGGGCGCGCCGGATGCACGGGTTCAAATAGAGCCCGGCCACCTCATCATGTGAGGGGAGCACAGCATGACAAACGCCACCACCGTGGACAAAACCGCGATCCGCAACGCCGCCACGGTGATTGTGCTCAGAGATCGTGACACCAATCCACAAATTCTGATGGGCCAGCGCGGCGCCAAGGCGGCGTTTATGCCCAACAAAGTGGTGTTCCCCGGCGGCGCTGTGGACCTTGAGGATGCCGACATTCCGCTGGCCACACCGATCTCAGATTTCTGCGGTCAACGCCTGCGCGAAGACCGGAGGGACGGCACCAGTGAGCATATCGTGCATGCGCTGGCCGTCGCCGCCATTCGCGAGCTCTGGGAAGAGACCGGCCTGATCCTTGGCACCCAAGGCAACTGGTCGATCACACCACCTGCGGACTGGGAAACCTACGCCGCCACCGGCCACGTGCCCACCGCTGAAGCCCTGCAATTTGTTTTCCGTGCCATCACCCCTCCGGGCCGCCCACGTCGCTTTGATGCGCGGTTCTTCCTGCTGGATGCCGATGAAATCTCCACCGATCTGGATGATTTCTCCGCCGCCTGCGAAGAGCTGTCTCACCTGCAGTGGATCCCGCTCAAAGAGGCTCGCAGCTTTGACCTGCCCTTCATCACCGAGGTGGTGCTGGCCGAGATCGAAGCGCGTGTGACCGACCGCACCCCACCCGAGGCCGTGCCCTTCTTCCGCAATGATGACGAAGAGAGCCTGTTCCTGCGCCTGAAAGGCCGGATGCCGGACGTGAATGGCCGTGCTGACTAAGCCAAAAGCACCAGCGTCAGAATAGACACCGCCAAAAGGGACATGCCGAGGTACTCGCGGCGGCTGATAGCCTCTTTGAAGATCAGCACCGTCCCCAAAACCCCAAACACCAGCTCGATCTGCCCCACCGCTTTCACATAAGCTGCGTTTTGCAGCGTGAAGGCGGTGAACCAACAAAACGTGCCCGCCATGCTGGTCAATCCAATGAAGCCCGCACTGCGCCAGGCCGACAAGACCCGGCCCACTTCACCCGGCTCCCGCACAGTGAGCCAAAGCCACATGCTGACCATCTGCATCAGTGTGACGGCGGCCAAGGTCACCAACGCACGCAACAATGGCGCGTCCGTGACCACTTCAAGCGACGCCCCGCGATAACACACAGCCGAGACGCCAAAAAGTGCTCCCGCCACCAAGCCCAAAACAGCTGAAGGCGTCACAATCCGCCGCCAGCCGGTTGCCTCGGCCTCAATCGGGCCGGACAACACCAAAACCCCCGCCACACCAATGGTAATCGCAATCAGCCCCACACCGGAAATGGTTTCAGACAGCAGCACCAAGCCAATCAACGCCGTGAAAAAAACTTCGCTTTTGATAAAGGCCATGCCGACGGCAAAGTTGCGCCGGCCAAACAACATCACCGTGCAGACCGTCGCCGTGATCTGCGCTGCGCCTCCGATAGCACCGAACAACCAGAAACTTGGGGTCACATCCGGCAAGGTCACACGCCCTGATGCGACCAGCGTTGCCAGAACCGCGGCAGCTATGGGCGCGGAATAGACAAACCGCGCAAAAGTTGCACCAGCGGCGGACAAAGACACCTTCGCCAGATGTTTTTGCAACATAAAGCGCACGGTTTGAAAGGCTGCTGCGGCGACGGAGGCGATGATCCAGAGTTCCATGGCCGCCTTGATGCCGAGCTAAACCTCGGAAGTCACGAGAAAGATTGTACCCCTACATGCGCTGCGATCAGCCGTCGCGCTTCCAAAGTGGATGTGCCACCGGATCTTTTCGTCGCCAGAAAAACTTCCGAAACACCTCGCTATATGAGGCAAAATAATAGCCATCATTGCGCGACAAATACCGCTCCCGATTGCTGCGAAACAGCTCCGGCAAACGATACCACGGCATCTTGGGGTGCATGTGATGCACCACATGCAGGTTGTTGTTCAGGAAAATCCACGCCAGTGGCCCGCGATCCTCAATGATTACCGTCCGCCCCCGCGCCCGCTCATGCGCCTGATGCTCCAGAAAAGTGCGGATTTTTAAGATCGACAAAGCGACATAAGCGCAAATCAGATAGGCCCACACTGGCAGCGCCCCGAAGGCGCGCATCCACCAGACAACCATCATTACGGCCGGCACATGCCATACCCAACCTGCCAGCACGCACCTGTCCCCAGCCGCAATGGCGCGCAAGTCACAAGCCATAAAACAGACCTGCCCTACCAGCGGCCCCACCAACAACCGTCCCACCAAAGTATTGTTGAACAACAACACAGTCTGCCGCCATTTGGTCAGAGCCTGCCAGTCCTCAGCATAAAGATAATTGCTTTCTGGATCATCATAAGGATCAGTTAAACGACTGTCCAAATGGTGGTCCAGATGAGTGTCTTTGAAGCGCAGATACGGCACAAAAACCCCAATCGCCGGAAACACCAACGCCGTATTGAGGAGCTTGTTTTCAAAGGGATGTCCGTGCAACACCTCATGGCTCAACGAACTGTGCAGCGCGATCGCAACAATGGTCAACGCCATGCCCAGAGGCAGCCAAAGATGCGCCGCCCAAACTGTGCCCAGAGCATAAAGCCCGTAACATCCCACCACCAAAAGCAGTGTGGGCCATTCCACTTTTGGGAGGCGCGGCTCAGCCATGCTGCCGCCCCCAGCGCACTCGAGACCAAATCCGCTCGTAGATCACATACATGCTGAACCCCAATCCGGTGTTGATCAGCGCCATCTTCCCCCCAAGCGCCGCTGATCCGGTGGCCAGTATCCCCACCACGGACATTGATATGATGCCAATCACATTCCAAATCACCGCTTTCACGATGGAGCGTTTTTGAGTGTCCATTTTGCTGTCCCGTGCCTCAGTCTTCACAGAGGTGTTACCGACAAAATGCGCGTTGCAGAATTCCGTATCTAATTAACAAAATTCTACAGGTGTGATATTAGTCACCGCATGATTGAAATTATCGACAAACGCCTGCGCGCAGACCAATTCCGCAAACGCTTGGCCACAGCCATGCGGATCAAAGACACAACCCAAGCTGGCCTCGCCCGCAGCATTGGCGTGGACCGCTCCACCATCAGCCAACTTTTGAAAGACACCGGCGCCCGCTTGCCCAACGCACAGGTGGTGGGCGAATGTGCCGCTGCGCTTGGCGTCTCTGCTGACTGGCTGCTGTCGCTCACCGATCGGCCAGAGAACACCGCCGACATTCTCGCCAACGCGCTGACCGTGACCAAAGCCCCCCGTGCTTTGGTGGATGAACAGATCTTCGCTTGGCATCAAGAGGCGGCCGGCTACAAAATCCGCCATGTGCCAGCTGGCCTGCCGGACATGCTCAAGACCAATGAGATGCTAGATTGGGAATACGCCCCACACCTGGGCCGCACCACAGAGCAGGCAATCAATGCGTCGCGTGACCGCCTGAATTGGATGCGCAACTCTCAATCCGACTATGAAATTGCGCTGCCAATGCATGAGTTGGCGGCTTTTGCGCGCGGCGAAGGCTATTATGCGGGGCTGCCCGAAGACGTCCGCGCGCAGCAGCTTGATCACTTCGCCGATCTCAGCGCACAGCTTTACCCGCGACTGCGTCTCTACCTGTTTGACGCACGGCGTCTGTTTTCCAGCCCAATCACCGTCTTTGGACCGCTGCTGGCCGTGCTCTATCTGGGCCGCAATTACCTCGCCTTTCGCGACCGGGAACGCGTCACCAGCTTCACCGAACATTTTGACGACTTGATCCGCCAGGCCGATGTCACCGCCCGCCAGATCCCTGAGCACGTTGAAAAGCTAAAGGCAGAGATCGCAGCTTAAACCTTGGGGTCCGGGTTCACTGTAAACCCATCCACGGCAATCACCTGCCCACTCACCAGTCGCGCCTTGTCGCTGCACAAAAACACTGCCATTTCGGCCACATCGCGCCCTTCCACAAACGATCCCAGCGCGGTGCCAGAAGCGTACCCCTCATACACCGCATCCCGCGTCATGCCTTTGGTGGTAGCTTCCCGCGTCAACACACCTTCCATACGTGGCCCTTCGACCGCTCCCGGACAAATCACATTCGCCCGCACGCCATGAGGGCCCAACTCCATTGCCAGCGTTTTGGTCAGGCCAATGACCGCCCATTTTGCCGCCGCATAGGGCGCGCGATAGGGATAGCCATACTGTCCAGCGGTGGATGAGGTCACCACAATGGCGCCCTGCCCCGCCGCTTTCATCATTGGAGCGGCATATTTGGCCGCCAGAAAGGCGCCTTCGAGATTGACCGCAACGCAGGCCTGCCAATCTTGCATATTTATATCCTCCACCGCCGCCGTTGGCCCTGCGATACCGGCATTTGCGCAAAGCGCATCCAGCCCGCCCCATGCCTCATCAATCTCGGAAAATAGCGTGGACACAGCCTCTTCATCCGTCACATCCACCTGTGTCCTACGCCAGCCTTCAGGAACGCCCGCCAAAGCCGTCGCGTCCACGTCCGCCACCCAAACCTGCCAGCCATCACGCGCAAACACCTCCGCCATGGCGCGCCCAACCCCGGACGCGCCTGCGGTGATCAATACCCGCCCGCTCACCGAGGCTGCCCCACGTAGCGCCCGAGCCCCTCAGGCGCCGGCAAATCCGCCTGGGCTTCACTGATCATCTTAAGATTGGCAGCAATCTCCGGGCTAAACGGCGCCGGTCGCCGTGTCTCTAGGCTCACATGGATCAGGATATGCTCGCTCGTAGCCAGCAGTTTTTCGCCCGCATACATCTCATGCCAAAGGTGCATCTTCTTGCCCTCTGCCATCAGCACGCGGGTGTGCACCTCAATCACCGAACCCAAATGGGTCTCATCAATGTGCCGGATATGCGTCTCTGCTGTGAAGAAGCTGCCACCGGTTGCGATGTAGTCCTGATCACAGCCAATGATCTCCATCAACCGGTCACTGGCATCGGCAAAGGCCTGCAGATAGCGACTTTCGGTCATATGTCCGTTGTAGTCCAACCAATCCACTGGCACCGCGCGGCGTTGGGTCACGATGGGTTGCGTCGGGTTGGTTATGTCGCTGGCCCTTCGCACCATACCAGCCGCCGCTGAGAGCTTGACGTCGTGCTGGTTGAGCACCTTACCAGAGGCAAAGTTCTGTGCCTTCAACGCCCGCATCATCGACACAAGGTTGTTGTCCCGTATGCGCTCCATTTCACGGATGCTCATATGACCCGACTGCGCATCACTCTGCCCCGCAATCAAATCCACCAACTCATCGGTGAACTCCGGCACATCCATCAGCTTGGTCCAGGGCCATTCCAAACACGGCCCAAACTGTGCCATGAAATGTTTCATGCCGGCCTCGCCCCCCGCCACACGATAAGTATCAAACAACCCCATTTGCGCCCAGCGGATGCCAAAGCCCATGCGGATCGCCTCATCAATCTCTTCCGTGGTGGCAACGCCGTCTTTCACCAGCCACAACGCCTCACGCCACACGGCCTCTAGGAAGCGATCCGCGATATGGGCATCGATTTCTTTGCGCACATGCAGTGGGAACATGCCCACACCTTTCAGCGTCTTTTTGGCCCGCGCCACCAACTCAGGCGCGTTTTTCTCCGTCGGCACCAATTCCACCAACGGCATCAGGTAGACCGGGTTAAACGGATGCGTCACCACAATCTGCTCCGGCCGTGTGGCACAGCCCTGCAACTCGCTGGGTTTAAACGCGCTGGTCGAGCTGCCCAGAATGGCCCCTGGGTCACAATACTCCTGCAGCGTCTGATAGACCTTGCGCTTCAGCTCTAGCCGCTCTGGCACGCTCTCCTGCATCCAAGACGCACCCGCCACAGCCTCCGACATGGTCTCATGAAAGCTCAGCCTGCCTTCGGGTGGCAACGCCGTGTCACTCAATCCCGGCAAAGACACCCGCGCATTGGCAATCACCTCGCCAATTTTGCGCTCCGCCTCTGGATCGGGATCAAAAACCCGCACGTCCCAACCATTGAGCAAAAACCGCGCCGCCCATCCGCCGCCAATCACCCCACCGCCAATAATTGCTGCTGTCTTTGTCATGCCATTGCCTTTCCGCACGTTTCGGGTCGCCGCATCCCGGCCAGCCCAGATATCTCTGTCGCCAAAGGAGCGTTTATATGTCCATTCACTTTCACCCACTGCCCGAGGATACCGTTACCGCCATCCGCCGTGCCCGCGTCGACGCCTATGGCAACGCTGTCGAGGTCGCGATCAGCGACGGGGACGGAATCCCCTGTCGATCCTGTCTGAAGGTCACGCCCAAAGGCATGCCCTTTCTGATCCTCGCGCATCGCCCGTTTGAAGGTCAAAACGCCTACACCGAAACCGGGCCGATTTTTCTGTGCGAAGACTGTGCTGGCACCCCGCCGTCCAGCGCCCTGCCCGACATCCTGACCGCACCGACCTACATCGTGCGCGGCTACTCGGCCGACGAACGCATTGTCTACGGCACGGGACAGGTCACGCCGACCGACGAAATTGCCACCTACGCCGAAAGCCTGCTTGCAAGCGAAGGCATTGCCTTTGTCGATGTGCGCAGCGCGTCCAACAACTGTTTTTTGTGTCGGGTTAAGGCGGAGTAGATCACCCTTCGGCAATTCGTCTTTGCCCGTTTCGCGAAGCGGACCGGGCAGCGCCCGACCCTCCCCCCAGGAGGGCGCTTCCAGCACCCACCTAGGGTCGCGCGCTGCCCTAAAGGTTAAAATGCCCGCGCCCAAAATCGCGCGAAAATGTGCACCTCCGCAAAACAGTCGCGATACAGACAACATACCGACGTGTTGCGCGCCTCTGTGCAAACGCCCTAAACCGCCGGTTCCTAAGCCTGCGTGCGCAGCTGTTGCCGCAACGCTCACCCTTGCGGCGCTCGCTTCACCAGCCCCAGTTTCTCACGCACTTCCGCCGGTCCAATCACCCGCGCGCCCATGGTCTCAATGATGGTGCCAGCCCGCTCCACAAGCTGCCAGTTCTGCGCCAACTCACCTTTGCCAAGCCACAGGTTGTCCTCCAGCCCCACACGCACATTCCCGCCAGACAGCACGCTTGCGGCCACATAGGCCATCTGATTGCGCCCCAAGGCAAAGGCGCTGAACGTCCAGTCATCCGGCACATTGTTGACCATCGCCATAAAGGTGTTGAGGTCGTCCGGCGCGCCCCACGGCACGCCCATGCACAGTTGCACCAGCGCGTCCGGCGCAAGCACGCCTTCTTTCACAAGCTCCTTGGCAAACCAAAGATGCCCGGTGTCAAACGCTTCAATCTCAGGCTTAACCCCAAGATCCGTCATCATTTTTCCCATGCTGCGCAACATACCAGGCGTGTTAGTCATCACATAATCGGCTTCGGCAAAATTCATCGTGCCGCAATCCAACGTGCAGATTTCCGGCAGACATTCCGCCACATGCGCCACCCGCTCCGTGGCCCCAACCATGTCCGTCCCATCCACGGTGGGCAGCGGGCTTTCCACGCCGCCAAACACAATGTCACCGCCCATGCCCGCGGTCAGGTTCAGCACCATGTCCACCTCACTGTCCCGAATGCGATCGGTGACTTCGCGGTAGTAACCAAGGTCGCGGCTTGGCGCACCAGTCTCTGGATCACGCACATGACAGTGCACCACCGCCGCACCGGCTTTGGCCGCAGCAATCGCACTGTCGGCAATCTGCTTGGGGCTGCGCGGCACATGGGGGCTGCGATCCTGCGTGCCACCCGATCCGGTTACAGCACAGGTGATGAAAACCTCGCGGTTCATTTGCAACGGCATGGCGATTCCTTTCATGTTCCTTGCCCAACCGTACCGCACTTGCGGCGCAACACTTATCACTATACGAAATAAATATGCCTATTTCCGCGAAGACCAGCGTTTTCCGCCACGACCCGACCCCTCTGACCGTGGCCATTCTCGTGCTGGACGACTGCAACACACTCAGCTTTGCCGCTGCGGTAGACCCGATGCGCGCCGCCAACCGCCGCGCTGGAAAAACCCTATTTGACTGGCAGTTTTATACTGCCACCGAAGCCCCAGCCTCTCTTACAAGCGGGTTGAAAATCAACGGCTTAGCCATCGATCAACTGCTGCGCTGCGACCTCTTGTTGGTGGTGGCTGGCTTTCGATTGGAAGAACAATCCACACCGCGCCTTTCGGCTTCACTGCGACGGCTTTATGCGACCGGCACCACCATTGCCGCGATCGACGGCGGCCCATGGATTCTGGCAGAAGCAGGTCTTCTGGACGGTCACAACGCCACCACTCACTGGGAAGATATCGAAAATTTCTCCCAACAATTTCCGGGAGTTACAACGCTTCGAGACCGCTTTTGCATCTCCGACCGCATCGCCACCTCCGGCGGCGCCAGCCCCTGCATCGACATGATGCTCTACCTGATTGAAACCCGCTTTGGTGCTGACCTCGCCCGCCGTGTCAGCAGCGCATTCCTCTATGATCCCATGCCCGCCAGCGCCCAGCGCCCCATCTCCATTCCCCGCGCGATCCACCATCATCCCAAAGTGGTCAAAGCACTGGACATCATGGGGCAGACATTGGACACGCCGCTCTCCATCCCAGAAATTGCAATAAAAACAGGACTTTCCACACGCACATTGGAACTCAACTTCCAAACCCACCTGCGCAAGTCGCCGCAAGCGGTCTACTTGACCATGCGCCTCGAAGAAGCACTGCGCCTCGCCACAGACACGCAAACCTCGGTGCGCGACATCGCCCTGGCCACAGGCTTCAACAGCCCTACAAGCTTCGCCCGCGCCTTCAAAACCGCGCACGGCACCTCAGTGCGCACCTTGCGAACACAACGACAATAATCCAATGAATTTATGTGTTTCTAACGCGCCACCGCCAACAAACCATCCACGTCCAGATGGGTTTCAATGTGATCCGCCAAACGATCCAACACCGCCTCAACGGTAGCGTCATAGTCTTCGTTGCTCACCTCTGCGCCTAATGCCGACAACCACGCCCGCCGAAATCCGTCGTCCCGGAACATGCCGTGCAGATAGCTGCCAGACACGCGTCCATCCGAAGAAACAGCTCCCTCATCGCGCCCGTTCACAGTGGCAAACGGCCGCGCCCGATCGCCCCCATCGGTGCGCCCGATGTGGATCTCATACCCCCGAAACGCCTGCCCGGACGCCACATGCTGTGCGGTGGTTTCCGTCAGCCGCTTGTCCGGTGTCATCTCCGTAACCACGTCAAGCAAGCCCAGACCTTCCGTAGTCCCAGCCCCGCCCTCGATGCCCTCTGGATCGCGCACCTCTTGGCCAAGCATTTGATATCCGCCGCAAATCCCCAGCACATGGCCGCCACGACGCACATGCGCCAGCAGGTCCACATCCCAGCCTTGTTCCCGCAGAAACGCCAGATCACCGCGTGTGGATTTGCTTCCCGGAATTATCACCACATCTGTGTCGCCCGGAATGGGCTCCCCAGCCCGCAACATGGTCAGCGACACCCCAGGCTCCTGCGCCAGAGGGTCCAGATCGTCAAAATTCGCAATCCGCGAGAGGCCAAGGAAGACCACGTTCAACCCGCCAGCTTTCTTGGCATTCCTGATGTCGAGCGCGTCCTCGGCAGGCAGTTTCCAAGCCTCGCCAAAATACGGCAACACCCCAAAGCCCGCCCAGCCGGTCGTGTCTTTAATCAGCTCGTAACCATCATCAAACAAACTAGGATCACCGCGAAATTTGTTCACAAGGAAACCAGCCACCAGCGCCGCGTCTTCTTCGGAGATCACCGCCTGCGTGCCTACGATCTGCGCAATCACGCCGCCCCGGTCGATGTCTCCGGCCAAAATTACCGGCACATCCGCCGCTTGCGCAAAACCCATATTGGCAATGTCACCTTGCCGTAGATTGACCTCCGCAGGGCTACCGGCTCCTTCAACAATTACCAAATCATTCTTTGATTTCAGGCGGTAAAAACTCTCCAACACCGCTTCCATCAGCTGCGGCTTCAGTTTTGCATACTCCCGCGCCTTCACTGTGGTCAGCCGCTTTCCCTGCACCACAACTTGTGAGCCCACATCGGTCTCTGGTTTCAACAGCACCGGGTTCATGTCCACCGTTAACGCTTTGCCACAGGCCAGCGCTTGCAACGCCTGCGCCCGGCCAATCTCGCCACCATCACTGGTAACGGCGGCATTATTGGACATGTTTTGAGGCTTGAACGGAGCAACAGACAGGCCCCGCCGCGCCGCTGCCCGGCACAGTCCGGCCACCAACATCGACTTGCCGACATTGGAGCCTGTACCTTGAATCATAAGTGTTTTGGTCACGTCACACCTGCTTTGGCAAAAACGCCTCAACCGCCGCTGAGGCAATCACAAGCACATTGCCATCATCCGGATTGGTCACATTCATTCCGCCGAACACGGCTTTTACCACAGCCCGCCCGCGCGGCAAATGCGCCACTAAATCCGCACAATCCACCTTTTCGGGTTCCTGCACACCTACGGTCACCTGCACCCGCATCTCTTTTGGGTCTTTCCCCAGCGCGGCAAACATCGGGATCGCGGAGTGCCGGATCGCATCCTCAATCGCCCGAGCGGCGGCCTTTGTATAGTCCTGACCATATTGGTCGTTGCCCATACCCATTTCGATAATGAAGCGTTGATCGCTCATGCCGCCACCTCCACATCCAGCGCCACAGAGATTGCCACATTGGCAATCACAGTAGGATTGCCACCGTCCTCACGCGGAACGTCCAAGCCGCCTTTCACAGGTTTTACAGTGACTTGGCCATAGGGAAAGATCGCTGCGATGGCCTCTGTGTCGATCTTCTCCGGCTGCTGCACAGCCACTTCGACCGTGATGATCATCAAGGATTTGTCTTTGCCAAACAGCTCCGCAAGATTGATCGAGTTGTGCCACAGTGCGTCTTTCACAGCGCGCGATGCAGCCTCTGTATAATCCTGCCGCCGCAACGACGACCCCATACCAAACTCAGTGAGCAAGCGTTTTATCATGTTGATTTTCCTTTGAAAATTGAACGGACAAAAACAATCAAGGCAACAATGACGATGACAAGTTCGACCTTGAACGTCCAATGCGCCATGAAGGATTTGATCCAATGATCATGTGTGGCCTGCACGGTCACAAGCGTCGTGGCACCGTCAAAAAACGGCCAGCCCCAGCTTACTTTTCCAGCAATGCTGTCCAACATCAGGTGAAAAATCGCACCGACACCGGCGGCCGAAATGAACGGCTTCCTGAGAACAAGCCCGACCATCAAAAGACTAGCCCAGATTATAGGGCGATGGGTCAGATACTCATGATGATGCGTGCTGCGATTGTCCACCAAATGAAACCAAAGCATATCCAAATCGGGAGCGATGCTGCCGATCAAAATCCCCCAGAAAACAGCTTTGGAAACACCGGCTGCCTGCGCGCTCTTAGCGGCCAGATAGCCAGCCGGCAGGTGCGCAACCAACATTATTAGAATTCCACCCCGGCTTGCGCCTTGATGCCGTCACGGAACGGATGTTTCACCAATGTCATCTCAGTTGCCAAATCCGCCGCTTCGATTAACTCAGGCTTCGCATTGCGCCCAGTCAACAACACATGGGTCATCTCCGGTTTTTCGCTCAACAAAAAATCCACCACATCGTCGATATTCAAATAATCGTTGCGCAGTGCGATGTTGATTTCATCGAGCATCACAAACCTGTTCGCCGGATCGCGAATGAGTTGTTTGGCCAATTCCCACCCGGCTTCGGCCTTGGCAACGTCACGCTCGCGATCCTGCGTTTCCCAGGTAAAGCCTTCGCCGGAAACATGAAATTTTACCTCGTCCGGGAAATGCTTGCGCAGAAAATCACGCTCGCCAGTGGCCCAATTGCCTTTTATAAACTGCACCACTGCCACCGGCATTTCGTGGGCAATGCAGCGCATAATCATTCCAAAGCCCGACGAACTTTTGCCCTTGCCCGGCCCAGTGTGCACCATGATCAGACCTTTTTCTTCGGTCTTCGTGGCCATCATCCGGTCCCGCGCCGCCTTAATTTTTGCCATCTTGGCCTTGTGGCGTTCATTTTGTTCGACGCTATCAGACATGTTGCCCCTCCGTTCTCGCTTGACTCAGCGACGATGTTTGCCCATTCGGGATATCGCTGGTTCCTGCTCCTTTAAGCAGGTGAAAAGGGAATGTGAAACGGGCCCAACGTCAAGGCCCAAAGCGCAGCCGCCCCCGCGACCGTGACCGGAGAGGTCCACCGCAGCCACTGGAGCAATCCGGGAAGGCAGGAGGACCGCAGGCATACATGTCGAGATCCGCAAGCCGGGAGACCTGCCAGCAAAAATGACATGAACCGGACGGGGTGTTTCGGTGTCGGGCTCTCTTACAAGTGTCCCGTGTTCCCCCGTCCCTGAAAAGGGACCAAATGTGATGGCTGATGCTTCTGCTCCAGTCGAATTGCTTGTCTGCACCACTTGCCGTGCCGGCCAGCCAACCGACGTCGAGGGCCCACGCCCCGGCACACAGCTTTACGACGCGCTAGATGCGTCTAAGCTGCCAAACAACGTCACGCTGAAAGGCGTGGAGTGTTTTTCAAACTGTGACTCTGGCTGTTCGATCACCCTGCGGGGTGGTGATGCGCGCTGGACTTATGTCTACGGTAATTTCACCGGCGCGGACGACTTAGAATTGGTTGCAGATGGTGTGACCAAATATGCCGCCACCGCTGATGGGCTTGTGCCCTGGCGCGAGCGTTCCACGCACTTCCGCAAAAACTGCATCGCCCGCATTCCGCCACTGGAGACCGAAGAATGAGCACCCTTGAGAAACTCCCCGTCACAGTCATCACAGGCTTTCTCGGTTCTGGCAAAACCACATTGGTGCGCAGCTTAATGCAAAAGCCACAGGGCAAGCGCCTTGCGGTGATCGTAAATGAATTTGGCGACGTGGGCGTGGATGGTGAGATCTTAAAGTCCTGCGCCATTCCAGATTGCCCCGCAGAGAACATTCTGGAACTGGCCAACGGCTGCATCTGCTGCACTGTAGCGGACGATTTTATCCCAACCATCGAAGCACTCATGGCGTTGGAGCCACGCCCGGAACATATCTTGATTGAAACCTCAGGTCTGGCCCTGCCCAAGCCCTTTCTGAAGGCATTTGACTGGCCCGATATCCGCTCCAAAATCACTGTAGACGGCGTGATTGCGCTGGCCGATGCCGAAGCTGTGGCTGATGGCCGCTTTGCCACCAACGTCGCCGCCGTGGATGCGCAGCGTGAAGCGGACGAAGGGCTGGACCATGAGACGCCCTTGTCCGAAGTGTTTCAGGATCAAATCAACTGCGCCGACATTGTACTCTTGACCAAGCCCGACTTGGCGGGTCCAGAAGGCACCGCCAAAGCCAAAGAGATCGTCCTGAAGGCCGCGCCTCGCGCGCTTCCAGTTGTGGAAGTGGCCGAAGGCGAAGTGGATCCGCGTGTGATTCTGGGGCTGGAAGCCGCAGCCGAAGACGACATTGATGCGCGCCCGTCTCATCACGAGGACCATCATCACCACCACGATCATGACCATGATCACTCCCATGAGCACGGTGACAATCACCACCATCATCACGGGCACGACCACGATCACGATGCCTTCAACAGCATTGTGGTGGACGTTCCTGAACAGTCCGACCCAGCCGCTTTTGCCGCCAAGATTGAGAAAATGGCCAAAGATCAGAACATCTTGCGTGTAAAAGGCTATGCCGCTGTGGCTGGCAAACCCATGCGTCTGTTGGTTCAGGCTGTGGGTGCACGAGTACGGCATCAGTTTGACCGTCCATGGAAGCTGGAAGAGGGTCGCCAAGGCCGCATGGTCGTGATTGCCGAACAGGGTGACGTAAACGTCGAAGCGATCCACGCAGCTCTGGTAGACTAACCCCCATGCACGTTGTCTTTCGCGAAAGCCATGGCCTGGATGAGGCCGACACCCCGATGGACCTGGGTCAAACCCCGGCCGATCTTGTCGTGTTGTCCTTCTCTGACAGTGATCTGGGGGCTTTCGCGGCAGGCTGGCACCGCAGCAATGGCGACTTGCCCACGCTGCGGTTAGCCAATCTGACCGCTCTGAAACATCCGCTATCGGTTGACACCTACATCGAACAGACACTAGCTGGCGCTAAGGCCATCCTGATCCGACTGATCGGCGGGATTTCCTATTGGCAATACGGCATCCAACAGGTGCAGGCTTTGGCGCAGGAGAAGGGCATTGCCTTGGCCGTTTTACCTGCGGACGGACGGCCTGATGAGCGACTAGACGACGTATCTACGCTACCCACTTCCACGCTGCATCGCCTGACGCATCTCTGTGACACGGGCGGCGCGATTGCCGCGCAGGCCGCACTGGCACAACTCGCTTTGGCCGCTGGGCTTTATGCCAAACCGGTCACAGGTTCCAAAGCGCTGCCAAATCACGGCGCCTGGACACCAGAAGGCGGCGTTTGTGATCCATTAACGGCCCGCGCCACAGAGAAACCTGTGATCGCCCTGACGTTTTACCGCGCGTATGTCAGTTCGGCCGACACAGCTCCAATTGAGGCACTGTTTGCTGAGTTCCGTGGCCGTGGCTTCGAGGTCATTGGCCTGTTTGCGCCATCGCTCAAAGTTCCCGCCTCTGCGGCATGGCTGGCGGATACGCTGAAAGATCTCTCCCCTGCCGCAATTGTGAATGCCACCTCTTTCTCCGGCAAAGGAGAAAGTGGCACCTCTCCCTTGGATGCCACGGACGCGCCGGTGTTTCAGGTTGCACTGGCCACATCGCGGAAGAAAGCCTGGGCGGAGTCCGAGCGCGGCTTGGCGCCGGCTGACCTCGCGATGCACGTGGTGCTGCCTGAAGTCGACGGACGCCTTTTTGCGGGAGTGAGTTCTTTCAAAGAGCCTGGCAAAAAGGACGAAGCGTTGGAATACTCCCGCTTTGCCCACCGCGCCCAAGCTGAACGTGTTGTAGCCGTGGCCAACAAAGTTCAGGGCTGGGTATCGCTTGCCCAAAAAGCTAACGCAGACAAACAGATCGCCTGTGTACTGAGCACTTACCCCGGCAAAGATTGGAACATGGCGCATGCGGTTGGGTTGGACCCTCTCGCCAGTGTTGAAGCCGTCCTTGGGGATTTGCAGGCGGCCAGGTTTCAGACCTCTCCGTCTGACAAGCTCGAAGACGCGCTGCTGAGCGAAACCATTGCGTGGCCACTCAAGGAGTATCAATCCACGCTGGAAAAGCTACCCGAAGCGCTCCGAGACGATCTAAACGAAGTTTGGGGCAATCCCGAAAACGACCCGGCCTTTGCCAATGATGCTTTCCACTTCAAAGCCACCAAACGCGGCAACGTACTTGTGGCCCTGCAACCCGAACGTGGCAGCGATCAGCAACGCGAAAACGAATACCACGATCTATCTCGTGTGCCGCGCCATAGCTATGTCGCCTTCTACCTCTGGCTTCGCCATGCGCTCAAATCCGATGCCCTGATACACGTCGGTGCCCATGGCACTCTCGAATGGCTGCCCGGCAAATCTGTGGCACTGTCCGCTGAATGCTGGCCTGAGGCGCTGATCGGCGATCTGCCGGTGATATACCCGTTTATCGTCAATGACCCCGGTGAAGCCGCGCAGGCCAAACGCCGCATCAACGCGCTTACGCTGGGCCACGTCCCCCCTCCACTCAAGCAATCTGCGACGCCAGAGCGATTTGCCCGTCTGGAAACCATTTTGGACGAGTTTTCCAACGCCGATGGGCTTGATCCCAAACGCCGCGACCGGCTGCAAACCGACATTCGGGAAGAGGCTGAAGCCCTTGGCTTGCAATCGGAGTTGGGATTAGATGCGGCCACCTCTTTGGCCGAAGCCATCACACGCATCGACACCTTTGTTTGTGACATCAAGGAAAGCCAGTTTGGCGATGGATTACACATCTATGGCCGCACGCCGAAAGCTGAGAGCAGCTTTGATGCCGCCCCGTCGGCCACCGCAGAACGGGACGCACTGATCAAGGCGCTCGAAGGCAAGCGCATCGAAGCCGGCCCATCTGGTTCGCCTTACCGGGGCCGCGACGACGTGCTCCCCACCGGCCGCAACCTCTACACCACGGACCCACGATCGGTTCCGTCCCGTTCGGCCTATGCCCAAGGCGTGAAGCTCGCCGAGGAATTGGTCCGTCGCCATTTGCAGGAAGAAGGCGATTATCCCAAGAACCTGATTGTGGATCTTTGGGGCTCCGCCACCATGCGCACGGCAGGCGAAGAGTTTGCCATGGCGCTGCATCTGCTTGGCGTGAAACCCGTATGGGACGATGGCTCCGAGCGCGTATCCGGTATAGAAATCCTGCCTATCGCCTTGCTGGATCGGCCACGCATCGACGTCACTTTGCGTGTCTCAGGACTGTTCCGCGATGTCTTCCCAACGCTCTCCACACTGTTCGGGCAGGCTGTGAAAGCTCTCGCCGAACGTGACGAAGCCACCGACTGGAACCCTTTTGCGGGCCGTGTCACAGCACCGCGTGTTTACGGCCCTGCTCCGGGCAGCTATGGCCTTGGCATGGGACACGAGATCGAGAACTACTCGGAGGAAGGCCGCAAAGCCGCTGGCGCAGCCTGGCTCAACGCCTCTTCCTATGCACTCGATACCGGTGAAGGCACCAAAGACCTCGACGGCATTCGTGATCGGGTCAGCGCAGCGGACAGCTTCGTGCATCTGCAAGACCTGCCGGAAACGGACTTGCTTGTGGCCTCCGACTATGCAGCGCACGAGGCGGGCTTTGCCGCCGCACAGGCGCTGACGGGCGGCGATGCAAACCTTTACCACATGGACAACACCAACCCAGAAAACCCACGCGCCCGTAGTTTGACCGAAGAGATTGCCCGCGTGGTGCATGCCCGCGCCTCCAACCCAAATTGGCTGGCGGGCATGATGCGGCATGGCTTCCGGGGCGGCGCCGAGATCGCTGCGACGCTGGATCATATGGGCGCCTTTGCCAACCTAGCGGGCGCAGTGCCCCATCAGCTGTTTGATGCCTATCACAACGCCACATTGGGCAATGACGAAATCGTTGCTTTCCTTGAGCGCGAAAACCCACAAGCCTTGGCCGCCATGCGGGATCGCTTTGCCGCGCTGCATGATGCCGGCCTGTGGATCACCCGCCGCAACTCCATTCTGGCCAATCTGGAGCACGCGTCATGAGCCGCCCGGACGCCAAAGGTTGGTGCCCTGGCGCTTATAGGCCGATGATGTCCGGCGACGGCCTGGTGGTGCGCGTGCGCCCATTGATGGCCCGTCTAAGCCGAGCACAAGTTCTGGGCCTGTGCGAGGCGGCCGAAAGGTTTGGTTCCGGCTTGATCGACCTGACCAGCCGCGCCAATCTGCAAATTCGCGGCGTCGCAGAAGCGGATCACGACGCGGTGTTGGACGCGCTGCACCAACTCGACCTGCTGCCGGATGATCCCGCTTTGGAAAGCCGACGCAACATCCTGATCTCGCCGCTCTGGCGGGAAGAAGATAATACACACCTCGTGGCTTCGGAATTGGTAGCCCGCCTTAGCGAACTCCCGGAACTGCCGCCCAAAATGGGCTATGCAATCGACCTGCAGGGTGGCCCACAACTATCTGACAAGTCAGCAGACTTCCGCATTGAGCACGACGCCAATGGTGGTTTTTTGTTACGTGCGGACGGCGCGTCACGCGGGCGTAAAGTGACCATCGACACCGCCGTCGACGCGCTTCTGGAAATGGCACATTGGTTTGTCGACACAGATGGCGCGGCCCGCCGCCGCATGGCCGCGCACGTCGCGCTGAC
>JAAENN010000206.1 GCA_024224295.1 Shimia sp.
CCATAAACAGCTATTATTACATGATCATTCTTCATTTCGTACAACCGACAGGAGAAGATCATGATATTGTGGTTTGAGTGGTTTCGTTGCGTACAACAGTTGCGCCCAGCCTGTAGCCGCCATCGCACGTTTCTGTGGATGACGCTGGCGCTGGCGGGGCTGTGCATCCGCAACGATTTGGCCGGTGTGACCAGTCTGGTGCGGGTGTTGGGGCTACGGGGTCGGTGTTATCGGTGCTTTCTGAATCTGTTCCATAGTTCGGGACTGAAGCAGGCGGTGCTGGAGAGTTGCTGGACACAAGCGGTGGTGAAGCTGTTCACCCCGTTTCGACTGGAGGGGCGGCTGGTGTTTATCGCCGATGGCCTCAAGGTGGCCAAAGAGGGACTGAAGATGCCGGCGGTTAAAAAACTGCACCAGAGTTCGTCCAACAACTCCAAACCCAGCTACATTTTTGGCCATTCGTTGCAAGCCTTGGGGTTGTTGGTCAGCGGCCCCCTGGGTCACTTGTGTTGTGTGCCGTTGTGCAGCCCGATCCACGAAGGTGTGGTCTTTTCCAACCGCGATAAGCGCACCTTGCTGGATAAGCTGGCGCTGTTGTTTCTCGGCGTGGTAGGCGGTATCGATGCTCCGGGGGCGATTCTGGTGGCCGATGCCTACTACGCCAGCGGCAAAATCATCAAGCCGCTGCTCCAGCGCGGCTATCATTTGATTAGCCGGTTGCGGAGCAACGCGGTGGCCTATTATCGGCCAGAAGTCCCCGCCAAGCGCGGTCGCGGGCGGCCACCAACGTATGGCCAGAAAGTACGCTTGAACACGTTGTGGGAAACCGCCTGCGAGCATTTCTGCGACGCCCCCAGTCCCGTCTATGGCGAAACCCATACGACGCTGCGCTACTACACCATTGACCTGCTGTGGCGACCGGTTGGACAGTTGGTGCGCTTCGTGTTGGTTGAGCATCCGCTACGCGGACGCATCATGCTGATGAGCACGGATCTCACCCTCTCGGCGTTGCAGATCATCACCGGCTATGGTTATCGCTTTAAGATCGAAGTCGCGTTCAAGCAAGCCCTACACACCCTCGGCACCTATGCCTACCATTTCTGGATGAGGATGATGAGCCCGCGTCCACAGCGCTCGGGCAATCAACACCTGCACCACAAATCGTCGGACTATCGTGATCAGGTGCGCCGTAAACTCGCCGTCTACCAGCGCTATATCCAGCTCGGCTGCATCGCCCAGGGCCTGCTCCAATACCTCGCACTGTACTTTCGTCAGAGCGTTTGGGCCGCTTTCAAAAGCTGGCTGCGCACCATGAAAACGGCCCAGCCACCCTCTGAAGCCGTGGTCGCCCAAGCCTTGCGCGATGCCCTGCCCGAATTTCTCCTGGGTGCGCCCGATGACCATAACCTCAAGAAATTCCTCCTTGAGAATATCGATTTCGATCGATGTCCGCCCTTACGCTTGGCGGCTTAGCGTTCTAAGCACTACCATTCGACCTTTAACCGGCGTTTGACCTCCTCCAAGGAGTCAACACCTCCACCAGGGAGTCAACGCAGGGGCTGGGGTGCGTGTGCGAAAACTTGGTACTCTCCAGTATTTTACTCTGACCCTAATTATTCTGACCTTACTCAAGCAAAGTTGTATTGACAACTTAACCAATAAGCATTATCTTGTTTGCATCTTGACTCGCCAGACAGAGTACCATGTCGCTCAACACGCACTCACCCATCCCGCTGTACCAACAGCTAGCCGACCGGATTCGATATGAGATAGAAACCGGCGGCTATCGGGTGAACGATAAGATCCCGTCTGAACATGTGTTGGCTAAACAATACGCGATTGGCCGGCCAACGGTCAGGCAGGCCACGGATCTGCTGGTGCGCAAAGGCATACTGCAACGCAAACGCGGCTCCGGCACTTTCGTGTTGCCACCCACCCAACGTATTGATCTGTTCTCTTTGACGGGTACTAGTGCTGCCTTTAG
>JAAENN010000207.1 GCA_024224295.1 Shimia sp.
GAACCAGCCAGACTTCGAAGTGCCCCCAGTGACATAGCGGTGGGGAAAAGGCAGCCAGGTCTTCCTCTTTGAACTTGGTCTTCGTGCAGACGTAGAGCGGAAGGCAGGTGCCGTCCGCGGTGACGGCAAACATTACAGAGCGGTTGCTGCGGGTGTTGTTGAGAACGGCTCGGGGCGCTTTCGTCGCCCGACGGGTTAGAACGACAGGGTCGCCGGCGTCATCTCCAATGTCTGTCTCGTCGTAGTTCAGCACGCAGTCCGGCGCACAGAAGTCGTCACCATCAGTCAGCAGTGGTCGGAGTCGTTGAAAGAAGTCACGAAGCTTGCCAGCGTCAGTGCCCCACGCCTTTGCAGATGAAATTGCCGTCGCCCTTCTTTTTTTCAAGACAGGCCACCGTCTGAGAAAACCCGCGATCCAGTCTTTGCCGGGCCGGCGGTTGCGGAACCGTTTAGCCGGAATTCTCGGGTTCACCTCCAGGAAACGTTGGACGTAACTCTTCAACTGCTCAACACTGATGGGCCACAGTGCATCAGCGCATCGGAGCAGGTGCTTGGCGAAGACTGCTTCCTGGTCTGAAGTAAACACTGTCTGGCCGCCTCGTCGTTTGACACTCTTAGTTGCGTGTCGCTGCAAAGTTGACGGCGGAACGCGCCAGAGCGCAGCAACTTGATGGTACGGAACGAGCATGTGAGCCTTCTTATACTTGACTGCATGCTGAATACGGGAACTCGTACTCTCGCCTTGGAACGGCGCGGCACGGACAGGTCGCCTTCCTCTGCTGGTACTGCTGCTGCCGTCGCCACCGCCGTCGCCTCTCTCGCCCGCACCGCTGCTGC
>JAAENN010000208.1 GCA_024224295.1 Shimia sp.
AGGTTGCCGCAAGAAGAGATAGGCCACGAACCCTAAAAACACAAGAGAGGCCCAGAACAGAAATGGGAGTCCAGACCCAAATTTCGCAAGCCAATTCCCGACTGGCGGTGCAAAGACACTGACGATCGCCATAACAGACATATTCAGCCCTATTGCCGACCCGGCAAACCGCGCGCCAATGCCTTTCACCTCGATGATTGCCGTCATTGTGATGGCCATGAATCCGTCACGTGCGATGCCTGCTATCAAAACCGCCACCGAGATCAAGACGCCACTGGCAAATCCTAAGAGGCCGGTTCCTATGCCAATGAGTAACGCTGCCGCCATCAGGACACCGCGGCGGCTTCCAACACGGTCGGAAAGCAGAGCAACGGGGATTGCAAAGAGCATGCTCGCCGCGTGAAAAGATGCAAGCGTGCTGTCGGCAATTGCCGGCTCCCAACCCAAGTCGCGCAGGTAGAGCGGCAGGAAACCCAACATCCCGTTGACCCCTCCGGACACC
>JAAENN010000209.1 GCA_024224295.1 Shimia sp.
CCCCGAATTTCCCATCGCCATCATGCAGCACTAGCCGGATCTCACGCCCCTGGTCCTGCAACTTCCACATCTGCTGACGCGCTTGCTGGGTCATCCAGGCTGCATTGGGATGGGCCGTAATGCCCGCAATATGCACCCGTCGCGAACCGATTTCGAGGTAAAACAAGACGTACAAGGTCTGTAGGAAGAGCGTTTCAACCGTGAAGAAATCAGTCGCCAGGAAGTAATCCTTATGAGATAGGGAAGTTAGCATACCAGTTGGCAGGGTCCTCCCCCTCTCCCGCACCGGACGTGCCCATTTCTGAACATCCGGCGCTCCCTCATATCTCCCGACGTTTTCGAAACGCCTTCGTTGCGAGAATTTTCTGAACTTTCGCTATATCCATTACATGGTCCCTGGTAAGCTGAGTTGCCTATTCTCTCTGCGATATGACTGTGTCCCTTCGCCCTGTACGCGGCTTTCCCGCGCGCCGTGGATGGGGCGTGACGCCCATCGACTACTACGAACACGCTGCCCTCCATCTACCTCATCAGCCTACCCTGCCCATCCGTGTACGGACGGTAGATAGAGTTCCCAAGTTCACGGACTCGCGTTGTAACTACTCAGGTCGGATATTTTGGCGAGAGATGAGAAAACCATACCCAAAAGCAGCCAAATTGCGTAAAGTAAGCGCATGGCACCGTTACCAACTTTCTCCCAAGAACAACTGGAATGGCTGGACAAAGAGCAGCTCATTGCGATCATTGTGCAATTGCAGACAGCAGTGAGCCAACTTCGGGAACAGAATCGCCAGCAAGAAGCGCGTATTCGAGACCTGGAAGACCAGTTAGCCAAGAACAGTCGCAACAGCGGCAAGCCACCGAGCAGCGATGGGCTGAAGAAACCCAGTCCGAAGAGCCTGCGCCCTAAAGGCAAACGGACGAACGGTGGTCAAAAAGGACACCCAGGGCACACGTTGGAAATGGTGGCTGTCCCCGACCACATCGTGCTGTATGCGCTAGAAATCTGTCCGCATTGCACCGCAGATTTGGCAGATGTTGAAGTCGAACGGATAGAGAAACGTCAGGTGTTTGATGTCCCCCCTGTGCAGTTCGAAGTGACCGAGCATCAAGCCGAGATCAAATGCTGTCCAGGGTGCGGTCAGATGGCAAAAGGCACGTTTCCCACTGAAGTGACACAACCCACTCAATATGGCACGCGGTTGAAAGCGCAGGCGGTTTATCTGAACAACTACCAACTCCTGCCATTGGCGCGGATTTGTGAATTGTTCGCCGATTTCTACGGCCATGCGCCAAGTGAAGCCTTGATTTTGAGCGCCAATCACATAGTGGCGGAACGGATGGCATCGACCCTGGAGACTATCAAGTCCCAACTCACAACAGCAGCGGTCGTTCACTGTGATGAAAGTGGGCTGCGTGTCGAGAGCAAGTTGAACTGGTTGCATGTAGTGGGCACGGATGCGTTGACCTACTATGAAGTGCATCCTAAACGGGGACAAGCGGGCATGCGTGACATCGGGATCTTGCCGCAATTAGGTGGACGCGCGGTACCCGACGGCTGGGCATCCTATTTCCAGTTTGAAAACTGCGCTCATGCGCTGTGTAATGCCCATCATCTGCGGGAACTGCAATTCGTGATGGAACGTTACCCACAGCCCTGGGCCCAAGCCATGTTTACGTTGTTGCTGGACATCAAAGCCGAAGTCGAAGCCGCGCCAGCCGAATGGACCGGTCTGCCACCAGAGCGACTCGCGCATTATGACCAACGGTATGATGCGCTACTGGCGTGCGGGTTTGAGGCTAATCCGCCCCCCAAACAGCCCCCGCCCCAAAAACGCGGGCGCAAAAAACAGCCGCCATCCAAAAACTTACTGGATCGGCTCTTGAAGTACAAAGCCGAAACACTGGCGTTCATGCATGATTTCCGCGTGCCGTTTGATAATAATCTGGCAGAGCGGGATGTCCGCATGATTAAGGTCAAACAGAAAGTTTCGGGGACTTTTCGCACGCGACCGGGCGCTGAAACCTTTTGTGCCATCCGTAGTTACATCTCAACCGTGCGCAAGCAGGGGGGCAAAGTCATTCCGTCAATTTATGATGCGTTGCTTGGACAGCCATTCATGCCTTTGAGCCAATAACAGGCTCAGTAGTTACAATTAGAAACTAATATACATTCTAAAGAGACCAATAGACAACGGATCGGACATTGCCTGGACTCCAGCCCAGAGCAGTGGAGGCCGGTTGGAAAGCGAAGTTGAGCCAACCACGTCCACCAGGCAGGTCCGATCCGCCATTGGTTGCTAGTCCTGCTCAAACTCTTGCAAGAATGCCTTCCGCGTCCCAGCCTCTCGGAATCCCACAGCGGAGGTCCGACAGAGTTCCAGGCCCTTCTGAAAGATGGATTCGTATGGGGAATCTTTGAATGCCTGTAGGCCGGGAAGCCCGACGGCCAGCGGCAGCGCGGGTGAGAGCGTGGCGGGATAGATAAACACATGGGCCTCGCGCTCGACCGTTTCGCGAACGATCGCGCCGCCAAAACCCACGAAAAGATCGATGCCGTTGGCGCGAGTAGCCAGGTCGCTGACGCCATCCCCCACGAGCATATGTCTCCCAAATAGCCGACCCGCCAGCTCTCTGATGATCTGGGATTTGCCCGCTGAAGCTGTCAGGGGGCCGTTATCGTGATCGAGATAGCGTTGGCCGCGTTGGGCCGCCCGGTCGTAATAACGCCACCAGTCGCCAGAAAGCTCATTGTATTGCAGGCTCACAGCGCGTATGTGGTCGGGAGCTACCCCCAGGCGTCGTCCGAATCCGTTAACGGCATCTGCCAGGCCGCCGCTGATGATGAACACGTGCTTCTGCAACCACTGAAGTGCTTCAATCACCGCCTGCGCATCAGAAACTTTAGACTCCCAATAGCGTTGTTCGATGTCTTCGAGGTGGCCGCGCGTCGGATTAATGGCTTGCAGTCGCTTGCCGTAGACCTCAGTCAGGTCGAGGTCACCGTCCATGGCCTTCCTGGTCAACAACCCTACACGCCACTCTTTTCCCTTCAGGCGTGCAAGTTCATCGACTCCTTCAATGGCACTCAGCGTGCTGTCGCAGTCGAAAAAAACCAGATCGAACGTCGTCCAATGGTGCATGTGTACGTCCTTGTTGGTGCGCCGCCAACATTGTACATCAGGGCCGTGTTGTCATGATGGGGCGTTTCGTACGAAGCGCATGAGCCGTTGCGGGTGCAGGCAAAAGATGGTCATCGGAGGTGTTCGGGCGCCGATCTGGCATAACTACTCGCACCATTCTGTCATAGTGGAGAATGGACTTGGGTGAGCCAGAAAGCC
>JAAENN010000210.1 GCA_024224295.1 Shimia sp.
AAGATCGGGTGTAAACAACTCACGGTGGAGACCGTCGAACAGCGCTATTACCTGGTTGATGAAGCCGACAAACCGGCCGCCCTCACGCGCTTGTTTGAAATCGAGCCCATCGCCAGTGCGCTTATCTTTGCCCGCACGCGCCTTGGCACGGCCGAGCTGGCCAATGAGCTGACGCTGCGGGGATTTCCCGCCGAGGCCTTAAACGGAGACATGAACCAGGATGCTCGGGTGCAGGTGCTCAACCGCTTCCGTGACAACAAGATCAAAGTGCTGGTGGCGACCGATGTAGCCGCCCGCGGGCTTGACATCGACGATATATCGCATGTTTTCAATTACGATCTTCCGCAGGATCCGGAAATCTATGTCCACCGTGTCGGCCGCACCGGGCGCGCCGGGAAATCGGGCATTGCCATCACTCTTTTAACACCGAAAGAACGCTGGGGGTTGCACCGGATCGAAAGGTTAACCAAACAAAAAATCACTCGCATGATGCTGCCGAGCGTTGAAGATATCAATCTGCAGCGCGAGGAGCAGCTGGTGGAGAAAGTGATGGTCTGGTTGCGGCGTGGACGCTGCAACCGGGAGCGTGAGATTGTCGCAAAGCTGCTTGAAAACGGTCACGACCTGGCTGAAGTTGCCGCCGTGGCCCTGAAACTGGCTCGTACTGAGGAAAAAAAGCGACCGATCGCAGCCCTTAAAACAGTGGCGGAATTCAGCGCTCCGGTTAGCGGGCAAGCCCTCAAGCGCCCGGATCGACAAAAAAGCCGCGGTCGGGAGAGTGCTTCCCATGAAAAAGGAATGGTGCGTATTTTGCTGCGCACCGGTCGGGCCGACGGCGTTCGCGTCAATCATGTCGTGGGCTTGCTATCCCACGGCGCCGACATCCCCGGTCGTTCGCTGGGAAAAATCAGCATTCAGAAACTACACACTCTGGTGGATGTGCCTGAAAAGCTTGTGGGGCGCCTGTTGGGCAAAGGCACCAACTATCGCATCGGCAACAAAACGGTCACGGTTCAGCGGGCCTGATTTTTTTTCCTCCCTTTGACTTGGATTTGAGGGTCAGTCGTGGCTCGCCGCCACCGTGCGGGAGGATAAGCTTGTCCTCCGAAGCGACCCATACAAACCGCGACCGAGATTTACTCCCTCTGTATGCACAAACCCGGAAACGGCGCACATGAAAACTGCAATTCATCAGAAGTCGCTCAAATTCCTTACTCGGCTCAGCCGACCATACAGCCAGACATCCCTGATCGCGCATCGCGCGGCGACAGGCCTGAATTCCTTCACGACCGTACAGGCGGCGGTTCGCTGAATCTGTCAGCGCGCCGGGACCATTATCGATATCCAGCAGAATCGCATCGAATCTACTCTTGGAACTTGAGATATGCTCTACAATATCACCCGTCTTAAGGTCAACTCGTTCGTCCCTCAGCGGTTGTCCGTTGAGTTCCCCAAAGAACTCACGATTCCATTCTACTACAGCAGCTAACAATTCACCCACCACCACTTGGGCGTTAGGGCTGAGCATATCGAGAGCCTGGCGCAGGGTATAGCCCATACCCAGGCCTCCGATAAGAATGCTGGGCGCCTTTAGGCCGACCAGATGCGCACATCCCAGCCGCGCCAGCTCCAGTTCCGACTCATGTTGGCGACTGTGCATCAAGTCCTGACCGTTGATCATGATCGAAAAATC
>JAAENN010000211.1 GCA_024224295.1 Shimia sp.
TCCCTGGCGCTCAAATATCAATGGCGTCAAGGCGACGTCATCAATCTGGAAAATGCTTGGCAGACAGCACGGTTTCGAGTCGCCGGAACTCTGTCATCGCAAGGCTTAGCCCTGGCCGAGGGCGGCCGCGTGGCTGTCACGGACATCGCCACCTTTCAGGAGTTCACCGGGGAATACGGTCGGGTGGACCGCATCGATTTGCGCTTCAAGCCCGGTGTCACGGATCGGGATCTGGCAGCCATACGCCAAATTTTACCTGAAGGCGTTGTGCTGAGCTCACCTCTGGCTGCCAAAAAGAGCGGGCAGGCGATGATACGGGCCTATCAGCTCAATCTTTCCATTCTAAGTTTTGCATCATTATTTGTGGGTATGTTTCTAGTTTACAGTCTGGTAGCATTGAATGCCGCCGCGCGTCGCCACGAGCTGGCGGTTTTACGATCGACCGGCGGATCAGCCTACTTACTGTTACTCGTGTTTCTGGCGGAAGGTGCTTTTTTTGGCATTGCCGGCTGGATTGCAGCCATTCCCGTCAGCAGCTTTTTGGTGAAATATTTATTGCA
>JAAENN010000212.1 GCA_024224295.1 Shimia sp.
CACCATGCGCGTAAAAGGCTTCGCGGCCATCGATGATCTGGTATACGCTCGCTTCGGGAAAAACACCGTTATTGTTCTTCGCCAGGGTTGTCAAGTCAGTAGGCTTAAGAGCAGCAATTCTAAATGCGAACGATAATTATTCTTAATATGAGGGCTGGACATTTCCTCAAACTACCGGTATAAGACGATGGGAACGTACAAGCGAGGTCCCGACGTCTATGAGTTTCCCGTTTCGAGCCAAGGTGCGCCCGGATGCCTTCAACCACCTGGTCAAGTACTTGCGATCGGTGGTCGAGCGCTTTCCGGATGAGCGCACGGGCGATACGACGTATTCCATGGCGGATGCCGCACTGGGGGCATTCTCGGTGTTCTTCACCCAAAGCCCCTCGTTCCTGGATTTCCAGCGCCATCTCCAAGTGGCCAAGGGGTGCAACAACGCCCTGACCCTGTTTGGGATCGAGCAGATTCCGAGCGACAATCAGACCCGCAATCTGCTCGATCCCGTCCCACCCAGTACGGTGTTACCGGTCTTTGCCGCGGTGGTGGAGGCGTTGCTTCTTGGCGATCATCTGGAGGCGTATCGCTCGATCAACGGTGACCTGCTGGTAGCCATGGACGGTACCCAATATTTTTCTTCGACCAAGATCCATTGCCCCCAGTGCAGCGTTACCGAGCATTCGAACGGCACCATCACCTACTCCCATAGCGTCGTCACACCCGTGATCGTGGCGCCGGGCAATCCGCGGGTGATCCCCCTGGAGCCGGAATTTATCACCCCCCAGGATGGCCATGAGAAACAGGACTGTGAGAATGCGGCGACCAAACGTTGGCTCGGCCAATTTGGTGAGCGCTACCGCCCCCTGGGCATCACGATCTTGGGCGATGACCTCTACTGCAAGCAACCGCTGTGTGAAGCCATCCGCCAGCAGGGGCTGAATTTTATCCTGGTGTGCAAACCCGATTCCCACAAAACCCTGTATGAATGGGTGGCGGGACTAGCCGCCACGGACGATGTGTCAACGCTCAGCATCGAACGCCGCCAGGGCAAACGTACCTATACCGATAGCTATCGCTTTGTGAACCAGGTGCCTTTGCGCGACGGCGACGACGCCCTGGCGGTGAACTGGTGCGAACTGACCACCACCCGAGATGATGGCAAGGTTACCTATCACAACGCCTTTGCCACCAATCACGCGATCAGCGCCGCCAACGTCGCCGAGATCGTGCGCGCCGGGCGTGCCCGCTGGAAGGTGGAGAACGAGAACAACAACACGCTGAAAACCAAGGGCTATAACCTGAGCCACAATTTCGGCCACGGCAAGCAGCATCTCTCCGCCCTGTTGGCGAGCCTCAATCTCCTCGCTTTTCTGTTTCACACCCTGCTGGAGCTATTCGATTCCAGCTACCAGCGCCTGCGCCAGTTCCTGCCGCGCAAGGTCTTCTTCGACGATCTGCGCGCTTTGACCCGCTACCTGTGCTTTGACAGCTGGGAGGCCCTGATGGCGTTCATGATCAAGGGCCTCGAACTGGAGGCTCCGGATACCAGCTGAGCAGGCCGATCTATCCTGACTGTCCTAAAACCTCGTTACCCACAGGCTTGCTTTCATCTCTTGAAACCGCGAGCACGGGCGTCTTTTCTCGTTCGCCCCCGGATTCATTCCCAATTCCGCCCAGCACCTGATCACCCGCTCAGTTTAGCGCTCCGCGGGTAGTACGGCGCCGCTGATTCCTTTACCTGACCTGATATCGGCGCCCGGTTGCGCCGATTTCTGCCCCTCATTTAGAATTGCTGGGATAGGGTAAATGCAGCTGTTGTGGATGGAAAGTACCTTGCCGCTTTTGCTCAGCGCCGATTTGGAAGCGACCGGTTTCGGGCCCAAGTGGCGGCGGCTTTGGGTAAGCGTGTAGGCAGGCAAGACGTGGCCGACGTGGTCGGGAGAATCGCAAAGGGTATTGACCCCTGTCCCTCGAATTTCGTTTTGGTCGTGATTGTTTGCAATATTAGGCAGATTGAATATTAGCTGAATTCTTCGCTGCTCCGTTTTAGCCGGTACTAATGCATTTGACCAGCAATCAATGCCGGGCTAATCTCGGCACATGC
>JAAENN010000213.1 GCA_024224295.1 Shimia sp.
CATTTGATCCAGACATTTTTGCATTCGTCGAACCCAGTCTGAACGTTGTTCTACCATTGTATTGCGTTCGCGGATCAGCGCGCGCAGTTGGCAAATGTCATCGGAAGGCCGAAATGACCCCCGCAGCAAGCCGCAGGCGTGCAGAAGTTGAACCCACTGGCAGTCTTCTATGTCGGTCTTGCGGCCGGGAACATTGCGGATTTGACGGGCATTGGCCAGCACGACTTCAAATCCACGGCTGTCGAGGATCTCAAACAACGGTATCCAGTATACGCCGGTGCTCTCCATGGCGACTGTCTCCACGCCCTGTTGCTTGAGCCAGTCGGCAAGCCGAAGCAGTTCGGGGGTCGTTGTGCCGAAACATTCCACGTTTGGCGTTTCGTCCTCTAGTGGCGGGCCAGCGACCCAGTGCTCGCGTGAACCAAGATCGATTCCGGCGGCGTTCGGTTGGATGGCTTTCAATGATCGGGGCATTCGTTTTCGCTCTTTGCTCTTGACGTTCTTGCGCTTGTAGGCCATTGTTAACTGTCTCCTTTGCGGGGGATGTCGGAGCGGCAGCCCGGGATGGCATTTGTACGATTCTCGTATGGGAGAGTGCATAAGCCTCATCAGTGATTTGGGGCCGCCCGGGGCCATGCTGAACTAGGGGCACAATCGCTCCAGTGATGTAAGGGCCTTAACTGCTGCCGCTCCTATCTAAAAATTGCTTGATAGACGAGACAGATCGCAAGCGCAAGACTTAAGTTTCTTTTTCGATTTGACCGGCCGGTTTTTTGGCCGGCGGCTGGGCTGATGCCTGATCCTCTGAACCCCCTAAGGCATTAATTTTTTAGATGTTGCGCAAA
>JAAENN010000214.1 GCA_024224295.1 Shimia sp.
CGAGTTGTAACCCGGCCGGTGAAGCCTGAGGACATAGTCGGTATCGCTGCCCTGAACGGAGATCCGACAGGTCACATTCTCGGAATGCACGATGAGTTCGATCTTTTCCGCATCGACAGGAAAACTCTCCAACGCTTTCAATGCGGCAGGTGTGTAACAGGATTCGACCAGGTCCCTATCCACTCAATTCCACCATGCATTCATCGAAGGCGTCCAGAAAACTCTCGGCGTTTGCATGAGAGAACACCAGCGGTGGCCTGATCTTCAGGACGTTATGAAACTTTCCTGAATGCGAGACCAGGAACCCCTTGTCTTTCAAGCGGTCGGACAACGAGTTTGTCAATGCGGCATCGGGTTCCTTGGTGTCGCCGTCCTTGATCATTTCAATGCTGATGAAGAGTCCGCAACCGCGCACGTCTCCAATCGCGCTGTGTGAGTCAATACGGCACTCAAGTTCGCGCGTCAATCTGGCGCCGACTTCAGCCGCATTCCTGACGAGGTCAAGGCGTTCTATTTCGTCCAGCACGGCCATGCCGACTGCTGCCTGTAGGGGAGTCGACGAACAGGTATTGAAATAGTCCTTCTCGGCGCGGAAGGCATCCACGAAATCTTTCCTCGCCGCTGTTGCTGAGAGCGGCAGACCGTTGCCCATCGGCTTGCCCGTCACGACGTCGTCCGGCCGGAATGCTGTTTTTTCGTACCCCCACCAATGGCCGGGCCTGCCATCCCCTGCTTGCGCTTCATCGGCGGTGACCAGCCCGCCTTCCCTGTGCACGAGGTCCGTGACTTTGGACATGAAGCCGGAAGGAATATCCGGCAGGCCCTCGTTGGCAAAAATAGCGCACATGATAAGGGCCGCGAAGCCGGCCCTCTCGGTCTTCAGGCTCTCGATGGCCGTCGCGACCCGTGCGAGATACGCCTCGCACAATTCTTCCTCGCTCAGTCCTTCCTCCTGGGGCCTGTAGCGTTCGGGAAAGGGAAAACCGCGGATCTCACCCGTCTGGTTCGTTGCGCAACCAACGTTGGTGAGCGAATCGACCAGTTCGCTGTTGCCATGATAAGTGGAGTCCGTACAAATGAGGCCGCGGTGCCCTGTGACGATACGAGCCATTTGAATGGCGACTTCGATGGCCTCGGTGCCACTGCAGCTGAACACCACACTTTCGATACCATCATGATTGAGCCCGGCGAGCCGTTCGGCGAAAGCCACGATACCTTCATGAAGATATCGACTGTGAACGTTGACAGTGGCCTGTTGCTCTGCCATGGCCTGTACAACCGCAGGATTGGCGTGTCCGACGCAAGGCACGTTGTTGTACATGTCGACATAGCGCCGCCCGCCCCTGTCGTACAAATAGACGCCGTCGCCTCGAACGATCTCAAGCGGCGTGTCATAAAACAGTTCCGCGCCGGAACCCAGAGCATGATCCCGACGGCGCTGTAGCGAGCCTTTTGCCATAATCGCCTCTCCTCGCACATTGAGAAAAACGTTAGACTTAGAAACACCAGCAGAACGTTTTAATGCATGTGTTGCGTCAACCGGTTTCAAAAGCGCGACGCAATGAGACTGGCGATTAACTCATTGTCCGAGTCTGCCCGCTAGGGCTTGACGGCGGCTCGCACCGCCCGAATGTGGTCGGGCGTCGTAGCGCAGCAGCCGCCGATTATCTGCGCACCCATCTCCTTCCAGCCGACCGCGACATCGGCGTAGCGCTCTGGGGTGTAGTCGCCCTGCCCAAGCGTGAAGAAGGACTCGTCGGCGGAGCTGCCGAACTTCGGGTTTTCGTTGTATTCAAGGTGTGCGTAGGCCCCGACGGGTCCGCTGTATGCGTCGCGTAGCCTGGGAAGGCTGCCGGTGATGTCCTGCGGATAGCTGCACATGAGACAGATCGCCACCACCGGGTGGCCTTCGAGGGCCGAAACAAGGGCGTCGAAGGAAGAACCGTCGTACATGGTGCCGCGCTCGGAAACCTTACAGACGCCGAGAATGACCGGCAGGCCGGACTCGGCGCACGCGTCGACCGCCGTCACGCAGTCGCTGATGGGGTTGTCCATAACCGAGTCTCCCGCCATGTACTCGGCGAGCATGAAGTCCACTCCCGCTGCGGCAAGCACGCGACCCTGCTCGACGAACTGCTCGTAGAGATTGCATTTGTGCTCAGGGGGCGCAATTCCGCCCGCCACGTAGGCGTCCGGGTTGATCGCATCGCGTGCCTGGCAGGCCACCTCGCCGCCGCGGCGCGTGTACTCTTCCCACTGGTCCTGCCTGCCGATCACCTCCATCATCTTTCGCGACGTATAGAAGTTGTTGCTGATGATTATCTCGGCGCCAGCATTCAGGTAGTCCTCGTGGATCGCTCGCACCACGTCCGGAGCGTCCAGGTTGGCTGCTGCTGACCAGACACCGAGCTTTCCCTCGACGGATCCTTTGTCGACATCGACGCCACGCCGCTGGAGTTCGGATCCCGTCGCTCCGTCCATGACGAGAACCTCGCCAGTCTGCAGTCGATCGATGAAGTTGAGCCGGGACATGCTTCCTCCTTGGATTGCTCGTACGGAAGTTCTCTCAATCTTCCCACTCTGGTCGCCTTCGGTCAAGGCGTCCGCTTTGGGCGGATCCCCGGCTGGAGACGGCCGCGCTCTACAAGGCCAGCAAGCTGAAGCTCCTCGCTCGCTCGGACAGCGCGTCGGTGAGTCCCCCGCCCTGGACTGGATCGCCGCCCAACCTGGAGGTCTTTCGGGA
>JAAENN010000215.1 GCA_024224295.1 Shimia sp.
GACCTGAAATCGTTTTTTGACGAGATTCCCCATGGACTCATTCTGAAACTGATTCGCCGCAAAGTGGCGGATGAGCGGTTTGTGACCATGCTCGCCAGACTCCTGAAAGCAGGGGTCATAGTGAACGGGGAGTTTGAAAAGACGACTAAGGGATGCCCGCAAGGCTCACCGCTCACGCCTCCAACAATGTTGCATAATTTCCGCTAGACTTTACTGTAAGTATCACACGCATCCGGCTGAAAGGTCGCTACGGTGAGGGGTTTGGCGGCGCACCGCTGCGAACGTCTTCACCGAGTCCTGGCATCGCAATCGGTGATGGGGGTGAGCGCCATGAGCAAGCGGCAACCCAAGGCTCGACGAGCGCTGGAGGTGACGGTCATGTTTGAACCCACCCGATTATCTAATGCCCCCTTAGCCGACGCCTATACCCAAGTGGTTCCCCTGTGCTCTCAGACTATTAAAGGCTCACGCCACGTGGGTGGAGGCGCCGATACCGATACGGAGATTTTGGCGTCATTGAAACGGAGAAGGCGGTCATGAGAACGATTCAAGGCGCATTATATGCCCGCGTATCTTCAGATCAACAAGCTCAGGCGCAGACGATCCAAAGTCAATTAACGGACTTGAGGGCAAGGGTTGAGGCCGACGGCGTGGCGTTGAGCGCCGAGAATGAGTTTATAGACGAGGGTTACAGCGGATCGACGTTGGTTCGCCCGGATTTGGAGCGCTTGCGCGATGTGGTAGTCGCCGGCGTCCTCGATCGGTTGTACGTGCACTCACCGGACCGTTTGGCGCGCAAGTATGCCTATCAGGTGGTGCTGGTCGATGAGTTGCAACGCGCCGGGGTAGAGGTGATTTTTCTCAACCATGAGTTAGGCCGCTCCCCGGAGGATGATCTGCTGTTGCAGGTGCAAGGGATGATCGCCGAGTATGAGCGCGCCAAGATACTGGAACGCAGCCGCCGAGGTAAGCGGCACAAGGCGCAGACGGGCGCTGTGAACGTGCTATCCGCAGCGCCTTACGGTTATCATTATGTCACTCTAGCTGAAGGTGGCGGACAGGCCCGGTATGAGGTCTGCGAGGAGCAGGCGCAGATCGTGCGTCAGGTCTTTACCTGGGTCGGGCGGCAGCGGCTGAGCATCGGTGAGGTCTGCCGGCGATTGCGCAAGCAGGGCACACCGACTCGCACGGGCAAGACGTGGTGGGATCGCACCAGCGTCTGGGGGATGCTCAAGAATCCGGCCTATAAAGGTCAAGCCGGCTTTGGCAAAACCCGAGCTGGCGCGCTGCAGCCGCGGCTTCGTGCGCAGCGCGGGCGTCCACTACAACCGCGCCGTGCTCGCTCGAGCTATGACGTGCCGGCAACGGATTGGTTAATGATCCCGGTGCCCGCGATTGTCGGTGAGGATTTATTCGCCGTTGTGCAGACGCAGCTCGAAGAAAACCGCCGCCGAGCACGTACCGGTCGACGGGGCGCGCGGTATCTGCTGCAGGGTTTACTGGTGTGCAGCTGCTGTGGTTACGCGTATTATGGCAAGGCGATTAGCCCCAGTGCGCGTAAAGGGCATCCACGCGATTATGCCTACTATCGCTGCATCGGCAGCGATGCTTACCGCTTTGGCGGGCAGCGCGTGTGTTTCAATACCCAGGTGCGCACGGACCGCTTAGAAGAGGCGGTTTGGCAGCAGGTCTGCCAGTTGCTCGAAGATCCCCAACGCCTTGGGCAAGAATATGAACGTCGCTTACAGGCGGCACAGGCATCGCCGGGGGAGGCCGAAACGGCGCGGGTGGAGAGGCAGATTAGCAAACTGCGCCAGGGGATTGCTCGCTTGATCGACGGCTATACTGAAGGGTATATCGACAAAAGCGAGTTTGAGCCGCGAATCCGGCGCTTCAAAGAACGGCTTGCGGCCTTGGAAAATCAGGCTGAACAACTGCGCGAACACAGCCTCCTGCAAGCGCAATTACACCTCATCATTGGGCGGCTTGAAGAGTTTAGTGCTAAAGTTAAAGCAGGGCTTGGCCAGCTGGAATGGCACGGGCGGCGGGAATTGATACGGACCTTGGTAAAACGTGTTGAGATTGATCGGGAGCAAGTCAACGTCGTGTTTCGAATAGAAGACAGCATGGGCTCATCTGAAAATAGTCGTTTTTTGCAACATTGTAGGGGGCGTGATCTCCCCGATGCTCTCCAACATCGTCTTGAATGAACTGGACCACAAACTGGAAGAGAGAAACCTGGGGTACTGCCGCTGGGCGGATGACTTCGTGATCGTAGTGAGATCAGAGAGAGCCGCTCAGCGGGTAATGAAGGGAACGATAGCGTACCTGGAGGAAGAGCTTGGGCTCATTGTGAATCAGGAGAAGAGTCGTGCTGCGCCGATCATGGAGATTACCTTTCTGGGATTTCAGATCTTAAGAGGTAAGATCCGGGTCAGTACCAAGGCACAAGCCCGGTTCAAAGAGAGAGTCCGGGAACTGACGCACAGGAACAATCCGTTATCGATGTACCAAGTGATCCATCAGTTGAGCGTCTATTTGCGAGGCTGGGTGGGATATTTCAGGATTCAGGAGTTCGCTCACTTGTTCAGAAACCTCGATGCTTGGATTAGAAGCAGGCTCAGGTCGACGCAATTGAAGAAA
>JAAENN010000216.1 GCA_024224295.1 Shimia sp.
AACGATGATGCTACTGCCGGTTACACTAGTATGCGCCGAGACGGTCGAGTACGATGGCCTGATCGAACCATACGTGGTTGTTGATATCGGCGCCCCGGCGGAGGGGGTTGTCGCCGGAGTCACCGTTGATCGCAGCAGTTCGGTCAAAGAGGGGCAAATCCTGGTGGAGATGGAATCCTCCGTGGAGCGGGCGGCACTGGAAAAAGCAAAAGCAATGGCGACCTTTGACGGCGAAATCGGCCTGCAGAAGACTCAGCTGGCCTTTGCCAAGCGGGCGCATGGCCGGTTTAAGAGACTGGAGGCGATTGCAAACCACGATAAGGACCAGGCTGCGACCGAGATTCTCCGGGTCAGTCATCGCCTCAAGAAGGCACGTGAAAAAAGGACGCTGGCCAAATACGAGATAAAGAAAGCACAGGCCATTCTCAATCGGTGTTCGATCAAAAGTCCCATATCCGGGGTGGTGGTGGAACGCTATGTTTCCCCCGGAGAATATGTCAACAGTCAACCGCTGTTGCGGGTAGCGC
>JAAENN010000217.1 GCA_024224295.1 Shimia sp.
AATCATGATCGCCACCTCCTGTTTTATGAGCTTCCAAACGCGCCACCAAGTGGCCTGGCGCGGGCCATCCAGGCGCATCCACGTCTCGCCGCAGCGGCGCCGAGCTCGGCGCTCGACAACCCAGGCGTATAACAATTTGCCATGCAAGTACAGCGACGCTAAGGCGCTGCCTTCGCGGGCCCTGAGCTGATCGACATCGAGCAGGCTTTTAAGCCGTTTTATCACCAGCTCCACCTGCCAACGCACCCGATAGAGCGCCGCGATGACCGTGGTGGACAGAATCTCGGGCGCTACGGTAGTAAACACCAACACCCACCCGGCCATCAGCAAGGTCTTGGCCTGCGCCGTGCGGCCTTTCTTCTTGGCATTGGCGCGGACTCGTCGCCGCGCTTGCGCGGCCTGTTCCTCCGGCAAGCGACTCGCATGAACCCAGCCTTCAAGGTACTGCCCCTCATGTGCCACGCGCGCCGGGACGCAGCAGTTATCCCCAGAGCAGTCCTTAAGTTGTTGGGACCAATCGATTTTTTGGCCATGGTCGTCAAATAACCCCATCCCATGAGGATTGTAACGCAGCACCACACACACGTTCTTGGCACCTTGCTCGAGCAGCTGTGACGGTTGATTGTAGCCCCGGTCAATGAGCACCACATCGCCGTCCTGCAACGGATAATAGTCCAACCGCTCCCCCTGGTATTTATCCGTCACCTCCACATGAATCAGATGCAACTTCACCAGGTCGATGGCAATGTGCAACCGGTACCACGTCCCGCTCGCTCCCGGCCCTTGCACGGTGGAGCCGTCGATGACCACTAGGCGCAAGTTGCCCTCGATTAACCGCTCCATACCCTCACCCATCATCTGCGTTAGTAACGCCTTCACCCACGGTAGGCAGGCTTTCAGCCGCTTGTGGATCGCCGTATCGCTGATCGCTTCCTCCAGCAGCGTGAACGTCCCTGCCACCTCACGCAGCACCTGATCTAATCCGCAGTAGCTCATCACCACCTGCATTAACTGAGCCGGATTCTTGATCTTGCGCGGGCGACAAAACGCTTTGAACTCCCGCGCCAGCGGGTCATAGTCCTCGGGCAACTCTTGCAAAAATTGTTCGAATGCGATATCACTTGCACTTGGTGGCAGGTCCACTTGACTTAACCCCGGGTGGTTGGCTTAGTTATACGCCTAACCTGCCACCTTTTCCCCCCTTATTCAAGACTTTAGCCCCTTAAGTTGGCGCGTATGGGTTTTAATCCCCCTCCCTCCTACACCACTCGGCATGCGGGTCCGCACCGGGCGGTTACCAAGAGTGTCGAACCGTGGTCGGACCAACCAATCTTGAGCGAACTATGTTGATTGATTGTGGGAAACACTGTTCCATCCTCGCGCCTGCGACATCTTTAGTTGACAGTTCTGTCAAAACTGAGCACAGAGCATGATGGGCGCATCCCTCTCTTGGCTTCAGGCCTTCGTTTCATCAAAAAG
>JAAENN010000218.1 GCA_024224295.1 Shimia sp.
ATGCTCAAGGTCGTTTGCTCCAGATCGTGTTGTGTGCCAAACATCCACTCGCTCGTTCTTTTGCTCTCGGCTTAGCGCCGCTCTTGGCCCGTGACGATTTGTCACTTAATTTGGGCCAAATCTAGGTCAGTAGACCGCAATCAAGCGGTAGTCGGAACAATAATCTCTAACGAGAAACCGTGACGTTGTTTGATGATCTCCCACAGCCACATCCGCCAGCGGGCCAAAGGCAGCAGGTGATGCAAGATTTGACGAGGGCCGGGTTTAAGAAAGAACAAATGCTGCCATTTGACAAAGACCCACAAGTTGAGCAGCAGCAAGGCCAAGACGACCAAGAACAAACGCCAAGTTACCGAGGTCGAAGTGGTGCGAGCGCGCAGGGTGTTCATTAGACGGTAGCTGGTCTCAATCCCAAAGCGGCGGCGATATTCTTGGGCGATCTGGTGCGGCGCCATCGCCAAGTGACCAATGGTGACATAGGCGAAGCGTTGGAGACCATGGTCACCAAACCGACCTTTCTTGTAGCGACAGACAATCGTCACTGGCAAGATGTGCGTGCCATAGGTCTTGCTCTGGCGAGTATAGGTTGTGGAGTGGCTCTTACGTCCCGTCAGTACGCGGCGTGCCCCACCTTTCCGTCCGCGAAACATCAGGGGCATGATGGTGGGGAACGGTTGCGCCGACAAGTAGGCCACCACCGCATTATTGTCGAATTCTCGGTCCAACATCAATCGTCGAATGCGCAACCCGGAAGCGCGCGCCGTGTCCAGGACCCGCTGTAGGGCATCCAGGGCTTTATCCGAACGGCGGTGCAAGGTGATCGCCAACGTGTAACGCCGGTTGGCCTTCACCACACACACCGTCGCATAACTGTGAAAATGCGTCGTGCCGCTCTTGGCGCGACTGCGCCGCACATGATCGTCATCGGCCTCGTGCTGCCCGTGATAGGGAATATCGGTGAAGTCCACCGCGCAGGGCCGTGCCCGCTTCAACAAGCCTTTCGGCAATCGGGCCACCAGCATCTGGTTCACGATCGCTTCCAACCCCGCCAACCGCTCATCGTCCATCAGTATCGCTTTCACCGCCTGGCGTACTGTGTTCGGGCTGGGCGCGTCTTCCAACAACCCGCAGGCCGTTTCGACGGTAGTGTGTTGCACGGCTGCTGCGACCAACACATCCCAGATATCGCTGGCTTCGTAATCGCGGCGGCTCATGTCCAACTCAAAATGCTCTTGCAGCACTTCACTGGTCAATTCGTAGACGTCATTCGCTGTCAATCGATTCGCTGTAGTAGACTGGTTACGGGTCACTTGGATTTTCCTTTCAGTGCAAAACATAAGGTTATCCAAGCTGACCCTCCTTTCAACCTACAATCTTCTGTTGCGGTCTACTGACCTAGATTTGGCCCAAATTAAGTGACAAATCGTCACGGGCCAAGAGCGGCGCTAAGCCGAGAGCAAAAGAACGAGCGAGTGGATGTTTGGCACACAACACGATCTGGAGCAAACGACCTTGAGCATCCAGTTCCAAACGGCCAGGGATGTGAAATGCATCGCGTACCATGCGCAAGATGCCGAACTTGCGCAGCTTATTGGCGGCTTGAGCAAACAAGTCGTGTGTCCACGAGATGAGGTTATAGGCCAGTTGAGCCAACAAAACCAGCATTTCCTGAGCGGCGAAGATGCGCTTGTTGCGTTTGGTCAAACCCAGCCCTTGTTTGCTGCCTTTGATAATGGTTTCCGCGCCACCGCTACGCAGGTCATAGGCAGCGAGTGTTGCAAACAACACCTGGTCAGGCGTGGGACGCCGGCGGATCGGTTGTCGCCCCAGCCAAGAGAGCGCTTGATCGGGCAGCGTGAAGACCAGGACGTGATAACTCCACTCGCCGGTGTGTTTGCGCTTACGGATCGCCAGTTGGCGGGTGGGCTTGACATAAGGCTGCGGCGCTTCAACCCAGCCGACTTCCCGCCCCTTGACTTTCGGATCGGGATACCAGACGGTGACCGAGCGCGCCAGTTTGGCCGAGCGCTTGTAGTGTTTGACCTTGACCAGGATCTGATAACCTCGCTCGAGCATCCAGTTGATATCCTCGTCTCGCCCGCCGCCCGCATCGACGCGCAGGATCGTCTGTTGACGCTGCTCAGCAGACAGGTCCAACACGTCTTCGGTGGCCGTGACCAGTCCCTGCAAACTCCGGTCGAGTTGGCGTTTCCCGTCGTAGAGTCGATCCACGACGATCTCATCATACAGCGTAGCGACCACGCGCCCCAATTGGCGACCGCGCCGATTTTTCTGTCCGGCAAAATAGCCTTTGGTCACGCCTTCGCCTTGCCGCCCGGCAGGCATCCCGGTCATGTCCACATCCAATACCTGATAGCCCGTGTCGTAATCATGCTGATAGCCCCGGCTGTGCGTGCGATAGATCGTCTGCAGCGCCTGTCGCAACTGCTCAACAGTCTCATCCGTGCAGTGGTTGAGTGTCTCGCTGATCGTCGATTGGTCCGCGCAGCCTTCGCGCCCAAACGCGCGCTGCACGCCTTCATCCGGCCTGACCCGCGTGTTGACTTCAACCAGCCCCTGCCCACCAGCCAAGATGTTGATGAAGGTATCCAGCAGCTTGTTCAACGGCGTATGCTTGATCACTTTCTGCTCGATCTGCACCTGTTGCTCGATCACTTTCCAGATGCCCAACTGCCGCATTCGAACGCCGATCGCGGCCAGACTCGCTCTTGCCGAGAATTTGCTATGCTTACTCATGGCGATGGTTTTCCTTTCGCAACACTTTGGTTATCCACCTTAAGTGTCGCTCAGAAAATCATCGCTCTTATCTTGTCAACAGCCCCTTTCGACAATTTGTCGTCTATTTGGGACGAAATTTAGGTACTGAATTTGGGTGAGATACACAGGTTATAGCATCCACGACCAGAGGCAAATTGTGCGGCCATCCCAAAGTGAAGTCACAACGGTATGTCTCGGCGTGACTGCTCTACTGGCAGACAAGGCATGTTTAGACTGAATCACTTCGGTCTGTCTCAGCGATTATGGGATGGGGTATGGCTCCTGGTACTGTCCTTCTACGTCATGGCTGGAATTTCCATTACCACGTTTCATGCTGACGAATCGCTACATATCTACACCAGTCGTGACTATGCGACTCTTTTTATGCACCGTAAGCCGGGAGATTTGACAACCCAACCTCCCTACAGTGAGCTCGACCCTGATTCGCATTTGCGCATCACGACCGGCTCGGTAACTCGCTATGCGACGGGTCTGGCCGGGCACATTGGCGGTCTGCACGAACGCGATTTGCCCGGCCTCTGGCTGTGGCACCTGGACTACGAAACGAATTTACAACAGGGCAATCGACCGTCTGATGTGATGTTACGCGCTGGGCGCGTGCCCTCGGCGCTTTTTCTGAGCTTGAGTGTGATCGTGATTTTTGCTCTGGGCTGGCAATTTGGCGGAAGATTGTTGGCC
>JAAENN010000219.1 GCA_024224295.1 Shimia sp.
AAGCCCGGCTCCAACGTCGCGAAGGCCGCCGTGAAGGTGTTGACGGAAGGCTTGGCACATGAGTTGCGCGAGGCCAGGGCGCCGATCACCGCCCAGCTGTTTGTCCCCGGCTTCACCTATACAGGCATGATCCAGCGCTTTGCACCGACAAAACCCGACTCTGCCTGGACCAGTGAGCAAACGGTCGATTATTTCATAGAACGCATGGCAAAAGGCGATTTTTACATCCTCTGCCCCGACAATGACGTGTCCTCCCAACGCGACCGCAAGCGAGTTGAATGGGCCATCGGCGATATCATCGAAAACCGCCCCGCATTGTCGCGCTGGCATCCGGACTATGCCGAAAAGTTTGCCGCGCATGAAGCTGAAGCGATGAACCAGAGCTAGAGCTGGTCACATTTTCTTTGAATCAAGAGGATTCCCTTTTCGGTTGATTTATGATTCAAGAAGGCTGCTGGGATGAGGAGGCCAGCATGTATGACCAAGCCCTATTCCAACGATCTTCGAGAACGCGCAGTTGCGGCAGTGGTTGCTGGAGATACGACGCGTGTTGTTGCTGAACGCTTTGGCGTGGCTGTTTCATCGGTGGTCAAGTGGCAGCAACGTTATCGGGCAACGGGAAGTGTGGCTCCCGCCAAGATGGGCGGGTATCGCAAAATCGTTCTTGAGGCCCATCGTGACTTCATTCTTGAGGCGATCAACACCACCTCTCACCTGACGGTTCGCAAGTTGCAGGCGATGCTTGCCAAGCGAGGTGTTGAAGTCTCCCACAACGCGGTGTGGTTATTCCTGCGACGGGAAGGAATGAGCTTCAAAAAAAAGCCTGTTCGGCCTTGAGCAGGCACGCGCCGATGTGGCGCGAAGACGAAAGCGCTGGAAGAGCTTCATGGGCAAGCTCGATCCACGGCGGCTGGTGTTCATTGATGAAACCTGGATCAAGACCAACATGGCTCCACTGCGGGGCTGGAGCCCAAGAGGCAAACGGCTGAAAGCCTACGCACCGCACGGTCATTGGAACACCATGACCTTCATTGCGGCACTGCGCTATGATGGTTTGACCGCACCCTGCGTTTTTGACGGCCCCATCAACGGATTGTCCTTCCGCGCCTATATCGAGCAAGTGCTCATACCCACACTCAAGCTGGGCGACATCGTTGTCATGGACAATGAGGAACGAATGCAGGCTGGGAAGCCATAAGGCTAAGGTCATCCGAGACAAGATCAAGGCTGCGGGAGCACGGCTGTGGTTCCTGCCTCCATACTCTCCAGATCTCAACCCCATTGAGCAGACTTTTGCCAAAATCAAACACTGGATGCGAATAGCACAAAAAAGAACAATCGAAGAAGCATGGCGATATGTCGGCGAACTCGTCGGATCAATCAAACCAACCGAGTGCGCAAACTACCTCAAAAATGCCGGATATGCTTCCGTCTAAAGGTGACAGACTCTAGTTTCGATTGTGCGACTGATTCCAGTTGATAATCGGGCCTGCAGGCACAATGCCTAGCGGGTTGCGCAGGGGGCTTGGAGAGAAATAGCCAGCCTTGTAGATTTCGAACCGGACAGTGTCTGCAACGCCAGGCATCTGGTAGATTTCGCGGGCATATGCCCAAAGGTTGGGATAGTCCTGCAGCCTTCTGATATTGCATTTGAACGCATAATGGTAAGCAACATCGAACCGGGCCAGCGTCGGGAACAGCCGCAGGTCACAGGCGGTGAACCGTTCACCGGTTAAATAGCGTGTCGTACCGAGCTGATCCTCGATTGCGTCGAGCGTCTCAAACACCTCGTGCGCGGCCCGGTCGTAGGCTTCCTGTGTGCGGGCAAAGCCGGCCCTGTAGACGCCGTTGTTGACAGTCCGGTAGATGCACTCATTCCAGCGTTCGATTTCCTGCAGCAAATCGTCAGGAAAGAGCTCGGGTCCCTGATCGAATGCAGCATCGAGCATCTGTACGATGTCAGCCGACTCGTTGCTGACCGCAACGCCGCGTTCCATGTCCCATAGGACCGGAACCGTAATGCGCCCGGTATAGGCAGGCTCAACACGAGCGTAGATTTCGTGAAGCGCGGATACGCCAAGCACGCCATCACTGTATCGGCCCGATTCTTCAAACATCCATCCGTCCTCGGTTCGCCGAGGTTCGGCAAAGGAGACGCTTGTGGCCTCTTCAAGACCCTTGAACAGGCGGGTCAGAAAAGCGCGGTGCGCCCAGGGGCAATTCCACGCCAGGAACAGATGATAGCGGCCGGCCTGCGCCGTTAAGCCGCCCTC
>JAAENN010000220.1 GCA_024224295.1 Shimia sp.
ACCAGCGATTGACCGAGTCGACCGCCAGTTTCGTGGGTCATCAACTAGCGCGCATCGGCATCCACGATCTAGCCGGCTCGTTGCGTCCCAATACCAAAGGAGCTCTTATGGTCTCAACGGCGTAACTTCCCCCAAACATAGGTAGCTTACAGCTTCCGGGGGTGCACCGCCTAATACTACAGCCGCAGTTAAATAGGAACCAATGAGCGGCGGCGATAATGGCACTGCCTGGCCCGTGCTTGATGTCGGCGTCGCCAGCGTGACCAAGCCAACACGTGCTCAACACCATGTATCCCCTGCCAAATCAAGGCTGAGAGTAGATGTCGAACTTCCGCGAGCGACAGCGGGATCAGAGCGTGGCTGCTCGGCGTTTTTGGGGGGAGTATTGGCCTTCAGGCAAACCGCGTTCAGATAGGCCTGAGCAAGCATCACCAGGGTCATGTGACGGTACCAGGCCTGCCAACGACGGACTTCATATTCATCCAGACCCAACTCGTCCTTGGCAATCTCAATACACTCCTCAATCGTCCAGCGTGAGCCGGCGACACGAACCAGGGACGCGAGGTCAACCCCGGCTGCTGCAAAGACGACGTAGTAGGTCAACTCACCATCGGATAAGCTGCGTCGGACCAATAAGGCATGCATCACATCGGGCGTTTGTTGCCAGCGCGGTAAGGGGATCAGTGCCCAATCATAACGACGGGGTCCTTTGGCCCCATCCCCACAACTCAGGCGCACCCAATCCTGCACGGTGAGTTGGGCAGCGAGTTTATCGGCCCGTACTGGTTCAACCACTCGCCACAGGGTTTCATCTTTAGCAATACCCAGCACGAACCAACGCCGGTGTTCTTCAAGCCATACGCGCAATGAACGATCCCCGCCGTACACACTATCAGCGGTCACCCATTGGGCCGGCATGTCGGCCTCAAATGCCCGTTCTAACATCTGGCGTGCCAACTGCGGTTTGGTCTGAAACTGAATGCTCTGGGGCACACCTGCCTCCTCGCGGCGCGCCTGATCTGTCGCCCATTCTTTGGGCAGGTACAGCTCGCGGTCAATCAGGGTTCGTCCCTTTGAAGTGGCATAGCCAAGCAACACCCCGATTTGACAATTCGCTATGCGTCCGGCGGTTCCGCTGTACTGGCGCTTCACGCCAACCGACTTGGTGCCTTTCTTCAGAAACCCAGTTTCATCAACCACCAACACGCCTTCGGCTTCACTCAATGTCTCGCTGGCATACGCCCGTACATCGTCTCGTACCCCATCTTCATCCCAGGTGGCGGTGTTGAGCAACCGTTGCATCCCATCGGGTGTCGCTGCGCCGGCCTGTTCCGCCAACTGCCAACCGTTTTTCCGCTTGATGGTACTGAGTAGTCCTTGCATATAGGCGATGGCTCGTTGGCGCGGCTCACTCCGGGCAAATCGCCGGCGAATGCGTTCGACTACTGGGTCCAGT
>JAAENN010000221.1 GCA_024224295.1 Shimia sp.
CCCCCTTCTTTACCTCGCCTTAACCCAAAAATCCTTAGGTGGCCTTGCAGCTCCCCAAACCCAATACTAAGACTCTCTTGGTAGGGTCCGACGGGCGGGCCGCAACGCGATCAACAGGCAGGCGATATGAACGACCCTTATGAAACCTATATGAACACCCTCGTGCCCATGGTTGTCGAACAGACCAGCCGGGGCGAACGCGCGTATGACATTTTCTCGCGCCTGCTCAAAGAGCGCATCATTTTCCTCAACGGTCCGGTGCATGACGGCATGTCGTCCCTGATCGTGGCGCAGCTTCTGCACCTTGAGGCGGAAAACCCGTCCAAAGAGATCAGCATGTACATCAACAGCCCGGGTGGTGTGGTGACCTCTGGTCTGTCGATCTATGACACCATGCAGTACATCAAACCGAAGGTGAGCACGCTGGTGATTGGTCAAGCGGCCTCCATGGGCTCCTTGCTGCTCACAGCCGGTGAAGCCGGTATGCGCTTCTCCTTGCCAAACAGCCGCGTGATGGTGCACCAGCCGTCCGGTGGCTATCAGGGGCAGGCGACGGACATCATGATCCACGCCGAAGAGACACTGAAGCTGAAGCGGCGCCTGAACGAGATCTACGTCAAGCACACTGGTCGCACCTACGAAGAGGTGGAGCAGGGGCTTGAGCGAGACAACTTTATGTCCGCAGAAGACGCCAAAGAGTGGGGTTTGATCGACGAGATTGTTGAAAACCGCGCCAAAGGTGACGACGAAGAAAGCTAAGTATTGGGTGCCCAGCGGCGCAAACACGCTGTTGGGCACTTTCGCATTGTGCCCACTTTGAGGCTGGCCTAAGCTGGATGAAACGTGGGTAGCCCTCTCCGAATGGGGGCAAGATTTGGCCTGAAAGGTACGACATGTCGAACACGTCCGGTGGTGACAGCAAGAACACGCTTTACTGCAGCTTCTGCGGAAAGAGCCAGCACGAGGTGCGCAAGCTTATTGCGGGTCCAACGGTTTTCATCTGTGATGAATGCGTTGAATTGTGCATGGATATCATCCGCGAAGAGACCAAGGCCAGCGGGCTGAAGTCTTCTGAGGGCGTGCCAACACCACGTGAGATTTGCGACGTTCTGGACGACTATGTGATTGGTCAGGCGACGGCCAAACGCGTGCTGTCTGTGGCGGTGCACAACCACTACAAGCGTTTGAACCATGCGGACAAAACCGGCGATATCGAGCTGGCGAAATCCAACATCCTGCTGATTGGTCCTACCGGGTGCGGTAAAACGCTGCTTGCGCAGACGTTGGCGCGGATTTTGGATGTGCCGTTTACAATGGCGGATGCAACCACGCTGACTGAGGCCGGTTATGTGGGGGAGGATGTGGAGAACATCATCCTCAAGCTGTTGCAGGCGTCTGAGTACAACGTGGAGCGCGCACAGCGTGGCATCGTTTACATCGACGAAGTGGATAAGATCACCCGCAAGTCTGAGAACCCATCCATTACACGCGACGTGTCCGGTGAGGGCGTGCAGCAGGCGCTGTTGAAGCTGATGGAAGGCACTGTGGCCTCCGTGCCACCGCAGGGTGGCCGGAAACATCCGCAGCAGGAGTTCCTGCAGGTCGACACGACCAACATCCTGTTTGTCTGTGGCGGCGCGTTTGCCGGTCTGGACAAGATCATTGCGCAGCGCGGCAAAGGCTCTGCCATGGGCTTTGGCGCGGATGTGCGTGACAATGACGAGCGTGGCGTCGGTGAGATCTTCCAGGATCTGGAGCCGGAAGATCTGTTGAAATTTGGCCTGATCCCGGAATTTGTCGGCCGTCTGCCGGTTCTGGCAACATTGGAAGATCTGGACGCGGATGCGTTGGTGATCATCCTGACCCAGCCGAAAAATGCGCTGGTGAAACCGTATCAGCGTCTGTTTGAGCTGGAAGACACGCAGCTGACGGTTACCGATGATGCGC
>JAAENN010000222.1 GCA_024224295.1 Shimia sp.
CGGCGGCAATACAGATTTTCTCAACATGCTGGAGCAAAAGCGTCTGGCCACCAAGAAAAAATCCAAGACCGAGGCTGTTCAAGCCGTGGCTGCCAAGCGTCTGGAGGATGAAAACATCCATGTCGGTCCCAGTGACTACGTGCCGTGGCAGAAAGACAACAAAGTCTGTTTCATTCGCATGGAAGGCAAGCTTTTCGGTGACGTGCCCATGAACCTGGAAATGCGCCTTTCCGTGGAGGATTCACCCAACTCAGCCGGTGTCGCCATTGACGCCATCCGCTGTGCAAAGCTGGCTTTGGACCGGGGCCAGGGCGGCGTACTTGAAGCGCCGTCAGCCTATTTCTGCAAGCATCCTGCGCGCCAGTTCACCGACGATGAGGCCTTTACCATGGTCGAAGACTTCATTAACGACGACAGCCACTTAAGCCTTAACACACTGAAAGAAGTGGGTTAGGCCGTGTTTCTGTGACACAATTATGCGGGAACCAAAGTTTTACGCCATAAGCTTTTGAAAATTACAGAGACGAAAAGCGCTCCACTCCACATTAAGTTGGTAGTTATCAACGAGGAGTAAGCAAATGAGCATGAAGTGTCTGATCATCGCCGCCGGCGAGGGCCGCCGGCTTCGGCAGCGGGGTGACAGCAAACCGCTGGTTCCCATTTTGGGGCTGCCCC
>JAAENN010000223.1 GCA_024224295.1 Shimia sp.
CCAGGGTCATGAAGGTGTCCCAGGCGTGGACGCCGTCGGCTGAGCGGGGTCCGAAACTGACCAGGCGTTTGCGCACCCGCGCGCGGGCACCGAGTTCAGCCGGGTTGTTGTGGAGCGGGATTTCGGGGTGGTCGAGGACCCGCAGCAGCGCTTCTTTCTTAACCCGCGTTTTGGCGATGCGGTCATCGAGGGCGGCGTAGCCGGTGACGGTGCCAAACAGTTCATCAAAGCGGACGTCGAGCCGGACGCGTTGCTCAAACGAGGGTTGTTCACGATAGGCCAACAGGTCGTGGTAAAACGTCCAGAACTGGTCCAGAAAATCGTCGAGCAAGGTGCGATGATAAGGCACCAAGGGGGTCAGTTTCTTGTAGTGTCGCCCTTCATGAACCCAACACAGCGCCAGTTCGGCGGTCACCCAGCGGAATTGAGGCGCATCATCGGCAATCAGGAGTTCAATCACCGGCCATTCCAGTTGCGCATGATAGGCGGCAATGGCCATGGCATCCAGCATCCATTTGTGCTGTCGGGGTTCCAAGGTAGGCAGATGCTCAACCAATAACCGGTCCACCGTCGCGCGGTCCAGTATTTCATCCCGCGGTAACCGCTGCAAGCGCTCACGGTGCACTGCTGCCAAGCCCATTCGTTCCAGGTAGGTCAGGGCTTCTGCATTCAGCATGAAACGGCGCTCGCGCCCGTTGCGTAAGACGTCGACAATCGTCAACCGGTCCTTGTGGGGCGTGGTGAGATAGGCGGTGTACAGCGGATTGCAGACGATGTGGCAATAGTGGTTTTGTCCATCCACGCGGGTGACGGTGTCATCGATATGCTGCCAGGCACTGCTGCGTAAGCCTGCTTCGAAGACCGCATCTTTCTCAGTATGGAACCGCGCC
>JAAENN010000224.1 GCA_024224295.1 Shimia sp.
ATGTTTCTGCACACTTGGGGCCAGGGGTCACCCCGGGTACTGGACTGAATTGCTGGGGGTTGTATGTTCTTTCCTGTTGCTGTTGTGGGTTGGAAACTGCGCTCTTTAATTTCTCCAACCTGCAAGTATGCGCATCTGAGCACGGCTTGTACAGTCGGGGGCACCGCCACCACAACTTGCACAAAAAACAAAAAATGATCCGCCAATGCGGTCCTGGCTCTACGCCTGTTGCCATGGGACATTACCACCGGTCCCTGGCGGGGTCTCCACTCATTTCCAATGTTTTTTGCTATCTTTCCATATTGTCGGCATGTCACTTCTGAAGCATTCAGCTCATGTTATCAGGCTCAGGTCTGGTTGTGAATTTGTTCTTGTCCAATCTGTGTTGTCTTGTACAGAGGCAACACGCTTTGCAAAGAGCGCTGCATGAGTGGACACGCACTGTCGAGTTCTGTGCCGAGGCTGGTGGCTGTGCCCCGCCTCCGTGGCTGGTGGCTGTGCCTTCCAAGGCTGTGTGTGCTTGCGCATGGCCAATCAACGAATGCGAACGCATTGCCAACCCGTTGCCATGAAAGGATCAAATTGTCCAGCTCCGAGGACCCGGCACAATCCCATGGCAGTTCGGCACCCCCCTCTAAGACTTCCACCTTTTACATTCACTTATGTGGCATTTCTCAGCCGCATGACTGAGAGACTCGCCGCCGTCGACGACGGCGGCGAGTCCCTCAGCCATGCGGTTATGAAATACCAACGGCGCA
>JAAENN010000225.1 GCA_024224295.1 Shimia sp.
AGACCGCGTTCCATCGGACTGCACCAAGATCAGCTGCGGACACCCGTGGCGATGAGTGTGGCTGAAGATCTCGAGTGTTTTTCCCTCGAGCGGGTGATGGGGACGGGTAATGGTCACCCGCGACGGAATGTCCTGGATGTGGGTAGTGTGTCGTAGTTTCCTACGATACGGTAAACCACGAATGGATGGTGAAGTTTCTGAGGCACAAAATAGGAGATGAACGGGTAATCAGGCTAGTAATCCGGATGCTGAAGAGCGGCATCATGGAGGAAGGTCTGGTCCGGGCTACCGAGCAAGGAACGCCGCAAGGCTCCATTTTGTCGCCTCTGTTGTCAAACATCTACCTTCACTACGTGCTGGACGTATGGTTCAGTGGACGGGTGCACAGGCAATGTCGAGGCGAAGCGTACTACTTCCGTTTTGCCGATGACTTCCTAGCCTGTTTTCAGTACGCAAGCGAAGCAGAACGTTTTCGCCAAGGGCTGGATGAAAGACTCGAAGAGTTCGGGCTGAAACTAGCAGAGGAGAAGACGAACTGTATCAGGTTCGGGCGCTTTGCCCGTGAGGATGCGTATAAGCGAGGCAAGAAACCACTGGAGTTCACCTTTCTGGGCTTCACGCACTACTGTGGGAAAACCCGGGAAGGTTACTTCAAGGTTAAACGCCGCACCAGCCGTAAGAAGCTGGGACAGAGCTTACGAAACTTCACGGAATGGGCGCGCAAAGCTCGCTGTGTGGTGAGAAAGGGAAAGATGATTAGAGATGCCCGAGCCAAAGTGGTCGGCCACCTAGGCTATTACGCCATAACGGACAATGCAAAGGGGTGCAATTACTATGTCTACCGCGCGAAAAGAATCTTGTTCAAATGGCTCAACCGCAAGAGCCAGCGGAAGGCATATTCGTGGGAAACCTTCCTGCGAGCCCTTGCCTGGAACGGATGGCCCAGGCCCAGAGTCCGCATAGACCTGAACCCGTGTCGTAGAGCGGAGGCTTGCTGAATGATTAGCCGAAGAGCCGGATGTCTGGGAAATCCGCTTGTACGGTAATGGTGAGCTCTCCATTACCGGACATATGGGGAGCATATGGTTACGGGGAGTTCGACGCTTGGCGCAATACTGATCGTGGGCTCGTTGTGGGATAGGGGCTGAGATTGTTGCCCGGATACTCCCCATAAAAATAGGGTCGCGCATGCCAAACTCCTGAGCAGGAGGATAGCATGCTAGACAATTACTTTGAATCAGCTTTCGCGTTGGAGCAACTACGACATGGGCCGAGTGCCCCATTCCTAGATGGCTTTTCCCGGTCTCTCTATGAGGATGGCTACTCACGGTTGACCGCACGGGCCTATCTGCGGGCGGCACACCATCTGGGACATCTTCTACAGAGTGAGGACATCGCGTTCGTCGCTCTGCAGCCCGATACAATCGCCGTATTCCGGCGTCATCTGAAACACTGTCGTTGCCCCAAGCCCCGGGGCAGAACGACAGAAGAAACAGTTCGCGGAGCCAAGTGTTTTCTCAGGTATCTTTGGAATGCCGGCATTGTTCCAAGGCCTATGCACGAACTCCGACCGCCGCTGGTGCAGGGGTTTCGCGACTGGCTCAAAGCCCACCGTGGCGCGTCGGAAACAACCATCTCGCGCTACAGCGCTGCAGCCATCGAACTTCTTAGCGACCTGGGTGATGATCCTGGACAATATGATGCTGGGCGCCTTCGAGCTTTTCTTTTAGAGCGTGCCCGTCGGCGCGGCGTCGGGGGGACCAAGGCTATTTCAAGCGCTCTGCGGATGTTTCTGCGCTACCTGGCTTCCCAGGGGAAGTGTCGAGCAGGTTTGGACGCTGCCATTCCGACGATCGCGGGATGGCGTTTGGCCTCCTTGCCGTGCTGTCTGTCGACTGACGACGTCGAGCAGCTATTGTCTGCTTGTGATCCATCCTCACCGATGGGGCTTCGTGACCGCGCGGTGATTCTTCTACTGGCGCGATTGGGTCTTCGTGCCAGTGATGTGGCCGCCCTTTGCTTTGCGGACATAGACTGGGAGGACGGCAGTGTTCTGGTAAAAGGCAAGAGCCGTCGTGAAGTAAGGCTTCCTCTTCCACAAGAGGTCGGCGACGCCATACTTGCCTACCTCGTGCACCGGCCTGGTGTTCAGGATGAGCGCGTTTTCCTTCGTTGCGTAGCACCATTTCGAGGGCTTCCGGGATCTAGTGTGTCTCAGATCGTGAGAAGAAACATGCGTCGCGCAGGTGTAGCCGCCCCTGCCTATGGTTCTCATATTCTGCGTCACACCGCGGCGACGGAAATGCTTCGCCGCGGTGTCTCTCTGTACGAAATTGGCAGCGTCCTGCGCCATCGCTCTGCTGACATGAGCGCGTACTACGCCAAAGTGGACATGGAGCTTCTCAAACAGGTTGTCCAGCCATGGCCGGAGGTGCTGTCATGCTGATGAAGAAAGTGGACGACTATTTGGCACTGCGCAGAGCCGCGGGCTATGTGCTCGAGGTTCCCGAGTATCACTTGCGCAACTTTGCGCGCTTTGCCACCCAACGCGAAGAAACGCTGATCTGCACACCAACGGTCATTGAATGGGCCAGCCGAGCACCCTCGCTCAACCAACGCGAGCATCGCCTCCAAACCGTTCTTCGCTTTGCCCGGCATCTGCGGGCCGAGGATCCGCGTCACGAGGTCCCTCCAAGAGGGATCTTCCGGCGGCGAAGAACACGGCCTACGCCCTACATGTGGACGCCGCAGGAGGTAGCTCTCTTGCTTCAGGCAGCCTCTCAGCTTGAGCCGCAAGATTCGCTCCGACCCCACATGTACCGCACGCTATTTGCTCTGCTGTACGTCACGGGCTTGAGAATCTCTGAAGCGCTCGCTCTAGAGTTTGATGACCTCGACTCTGAAACCCTGCTCATCCGAGAGACAAAGTTCAAAAAGAGCCGACGCATCCCACTTCATCAAACCTCGGTAGGTGCTCTGCAACGCTATCTCAAGCGTCGCCAGCGCGTTGGTACGGAGCACGAGTTCATGTTCATCTCGGTTCGTGGGCGGCGCCTAGATCGGTCGTCCGTCGGTTGGGTATTTCGTCGCCTGCTGAAAACCATTGGTCTCAACTCTGACAAGCAAAAGCGTCGTCCGCGCATTCATGATCTTCGGCACGCTTTTGCTCAAAGGGCACTCGAAACAAGTCCCGAGGGGAGGGATAACATAGGCCGACACATGTTGGCTCTCTCAACATACCTGGGCCATGCGCACATTTCCGATACCTATTGGTATCTCGAGGCCTCGCCCACATTGATGCGAGACATCGCCGGCTCCTGCGAGGCGTTGATTCAAGGGGGTGCACGATGACACCTATTGCACCCCATATTGAAGCTTTTCTGCGTGACTACTTACCAGTGCAGCGTGGCGCGAGTCCACACACCTGCGACACTTATGCCTACAGCTTCAAGCTGCTTTTCAATTTTGCCAGTCAAAGACTAAAGCAACGACCATCGGAGATTTGCCTCGAGCAAATCGACGCCCCGTTGATTACCGCTTTCTTGGAGCATCTCGAATCGGAGCGGCGTAATCAATCCGCGACCCGTAACGTCAGACTCGCGGCCATCAAAGCGTTCTTCCGATTTCTTGAGCACCGCGTTCCCGCAGCGCTGGAGCAAATTCGATGTGTCTACGCTATTCCATTCAAGAAGACGGACTCTCGGCTCGTGCGCTACCTCAAACTCGATGAAGTGCAGGCTTTGCTAGATGCGCCTGATCCGACAACCCGTAAAGGGATCCGAAATAGAGCCATGCTCTACGTCGCTTTTGCTGCTGGCCTGCGCGTCTCCGAGCTCGTTGGGCTGCGTGTTGAAGACGTGGCATTGCAACCGGATGCGACCATTTTCGTCAGCGGAAAAGGCCGACGTGAACGAGCTCTACCGTTGTGGAAGGAAACCACGCAGGCATTGCGGGCGTGGCTGGCTGTACGAGGAGATGTGCCGGTTCCTGAGCTCTTCGTCAATGCCAAGGACCAGCCGATGAGTCGGTGGGGCTTTGCGTATGTCTTGCGCAAAGCAGTCAAAATCGCGAGCAAGACGCGACCGGTGTTGCTCGAAAAACAAATCTCACCCCATGTGCTGCGGCATTCGATCGCCATGTTGGCCCTTGAGGCGACCCAAGACATTCGGAAAGTATCCCTTTGGCTTGGGCATAGCAGCATTCAAACCACCGAGGTCTACACGCGTGTTGATCCCGCGGAGAAACTCGAAGCGATCAATATGCTGGCGCCACCAAAGATCCGTCTAGGACGATTCCGTCCACCCGATAAGCTCCTTGCCATGCTCAAGGGGCAATCTTTATGGGGCACAAAATCCGGCAACCCGTTTGATTATGCAGGCTCCCAACAGGTCCAGGCCCCATAACCATGCGCTCACCATATGTCCGGTTCTGAGAGGGGCAGGAGCCCAACTGTGGTATGGACGAGATATTGTGGCACCGCCGCGAAAGCAGGCGGAAACAGAGAAAACAAACTTCGTCTTGTAGCTATGGGAGACTCCTGCCTACTCGAAAATTCTGGCGGGCCAAATCCCAGGGCAGGCCGGGCAGACCGGCTATTCCAAGAGACCATATCGAGTACATCCGGCGGATATCCTCCGATCATCCCGAGTACGGCGAGGATCGCATCGCCCTG
>JAAENN010000226.1 GCA_024224295.1 Shimia sp.
AGCGGATGGGAAGTCCGCTGCCGCGCGTCTGTTTGGAAAAGCGTTTGCTACCTTACGCGCGAAAGCCCGTAAGGCCGCGCAGAACGAAGCGCGCGCAGAAGTGCAGTCTCACTTGGAAGAGATCAAGGCGGCGGATGACGCGATTGTAGAAGCGGCTTCTGCGTTGCCGGAGGCGGCGCGGAGAAAGATCGTTGAAGCACGGCAATCTTTGGCGGGGCGCATCACAACGCTCAAGCGGGCGGTTCACAAGTGGACGAAGTCAGACCCCAAAGACCGCCCCGAAACGTGAGGGGAGTCAAACCCCTTCCAAACCGTTTTGCGCGCTCGGGCAACGAAACAATCTTTTGACTGTCGGCGGCGGCAAAAGCGTCCACCGACAGTCGCGGGAGCAATGGCTCCCATCCATTCTTTTGGTCAACAAAGGGGGAATTCCCATGACCTTACCGACAAACCTCTCTCCTACGCAATTGCGCGCCCTTGGCGTCATTGCGGACATCGGCAAATCCCAGGCCGAAGACATGGCAAAAATCCTTGAGGCTTTTGCAGACACGCTGCCCGCGTTCTTGAAGGCGGTGAACGAGGACGACGTCTTCTGTCGCAAGGTGTTCGTCTTGTTTGAAGCCGTTGCCAAAGCTGGCGACGCCAAGAAGATTCAACGTCACCTGCTGCGTCCAGACGGCATTGACCAAGAGGTAGAGAAACTGCGCGAGGCATGGAAGCCTAAAGCGAAGGTGAAACGAAAGCCGGAGCCAAAACCCGAGGCATGAGGGGGCCTTCTGTAAGGATCGCAAAGAAAAAGGGCGCGGCTTTGGCCGCGCCCTAATGCGTTTAGAGGGACTATGTCGGCTACTCGGGCCGAGAATCCGCGTCAAAATGCTCAAGCAAAGACGACAGCTCGGCCTGGGTGTAGAGGCCAGATGTCTCGACCGCTTTGCCGATCGCCAGCCAGCGCAATGCCTGAGCATTGATCGTCCGGTCGCGAAGAGCTGCCTCCTTGACGATGAACTCATAAAGAGCGGGGCGGAGCGTTATGGATCGCGGCATTGCGGTTAGACCTCACTGATCAATGGGAATATGAGCCCCTCCATTAATCAGTGAGGACGCGTGTGCTGCAGGTAAACAGGGTGCATAGATGTTATTCGCTGCGTTATGCACCGACGGCAGCTATGCGCAGATTGCGACCTTTGCAAAGTGTAGGCGGGTTACCGAAAGCGGACCTTCAAGCCGAGTGCAGCGAGAGGCAGGTCAGAGCCCAAAGGTACCTATGCTGCACTTTGCATTTATGAGCGAGAACCGTGCATTGCTGCCGTTTGCCATCGCTAAGGCGACCCACAACCGACGTTCATGACAATCGCAATGACTTGCGGCTCCATTCCAACCTGCATCTTCCAAGTTGCCTTGGACGCAAGCCGTGTCCGAAGAGCATCCCTCAATCAACTCGGATCCCTGAAATCCAACATATTGCCCACGCCGTGAGTTGAACATCTTTCGATGCATCAGTCACTCTGAACAGAGTCCTAAGCCCGACCTTGCCCAATTTGGCTTCAGGTTCGTGAGGCCTCGAAAGCAGCCCAAGCTTTCTCGAACGCGTCGAAGTCAAACCCGTCGGAACGGGCGGGATCCAGAACCAGCTTTTCGGTGTCGAGCAGCTTGTGGATCGCGTCTTCGAGCATTGGCACGACCTCGGTCGGGATGACCAAGGCACCGTGGCGGTCTGCATGAACCAGATCGCCATCGCGCACTTTCATACCGAAGATCTCGACCTCGGTGCCGATCTCTTTCACATGGACGAAGCCATGCGACGGGCCGATGGAGCCGGCAACCACGGGGAAGCCTTCGGGCAGATCGCCAAGGTCGCGCATCACACCATTGGTAAGTGCGCCCGAGATGCCAAAGCCCTTGTGGACCGTCGTGTTGATCTCGCCCCAATAGGCGCCGATGGCGTGGGGATAGTCCAAGTCCTCGACCACTGTGATGGCGGGGCGCGGGCCTTCGGACATGTGGCGATAATAGTTCATGCGCCGCTCTTTGATTACGGTGGGGTCTTCTTCGGGCGGGTTCACGGCAGCGATTTTCGCGGTGCGTGCATAGCCAACCAGCGCCCCGCCATCCGGGTCCGAGCACAGCATTGTGCCGCGGGTGAAGGCGTTGAAGCCACGTTTGCCCTGCGCCACTTCGATGGCGTTGCAAACGGTGGGCGTGTCGACTTTTTGCAAAAGGGCAAGAAGGGATGGGGTCATAGGGCCTCCAACCAGCGGGACAGGACCGCTGTGGTTTGTTCAGGTTGTTCCAGTGTGGGCAGATGCCCCGCGTCTTTGATGATCTCAAGCGTGCTGTTGGGCATGAGGTCATGCATCAGTTCATGGCGTGAGACAGGGCACAGCGCGTCATCCTGCCCGCACAGCACAAGCGACGGACCGGTGAAGGCGCGCAGCGTTTCCGTCTGGTCAGGGCGGTCGCGCAGGGCTTTGGACTGGTTCACGAACACCTCGGGGCCCAGATCCATTGCCATCGCCATGCACAGGTCCAGAATGGCCCCGCGATTAGGACCGTCCGTCAGGTAGTTCGGCTTCATCTCATCCCGCATGACCCGGCGTAGCTCACCGCTCTTGGCGGCGGCAATCTGCGGGGCGCGGCTGGCTTTGACCTCGTCCTTTTCGGCCAAGGGGTTGGTGTCCATCAGGGCCAGCCCAGACACCCGATCGGGGACTTGGCGCAGCACCTCCATCGCCAGAATGCCACCCATTGACAGGCCCGCCACGGCAAAGCGCGGCGGCGCGTAGCGCAGCACATCCCCGGCCAGCGCGGACATGCTGTCATGCGCGCCCATGGGCATAGTCATCAGCGGAGTGCGCCCGGACAGCGCGTCGATCTGCGGTCCAAAAAGCCGCGCGTCGCACATCATGCCGGGCAGCAGGATCAGAGGCGTCATTTAACCAAAGCCGCCCCATCGGACAGTGATTTCAGCTTGGCGTAGGCAATGTCGGGGTCAACCGCGCCGAAGCCCGCAAACGTGCCAAAGCCACAATCTGACCCAGCGATTACGCGGTCCGCTCCCACGATATCGACAAAGCGGGTGATGCGTTCGGCGACCAGCTCGGGATGTTCCACGAAGTTGGTTGTCGTATCGACCACGCCCGGCACCAGCACTTTGTCGTCCGGGATGTCCCCTTTGCGGTCGCGGAAGGTGGTCCATTCGTGCCCGTGACGCGGGTTCGAGGTTTCAAACAGCACATAGCGCGATTTGGTCGCCATCAGCGTGTCGAACATCTTGGACATGGGAATGTCGCAGCAATGCGGGCCTTCATAGTTGCCCCAGCAGATATGTACGCGCACCTTGTCGGCGGGCACGTCGGACAGCGCATGGTTCAGCGCCTCGACATGCATGTTCGCGACCTTGATGAATTCGTCATCCGAGAGATCCGTGAACAGCATATGGCGCGACAGGGCCAAATCGGGGCAATCCAGTTGCAGGTCCAATCCCGATGCGACGATAGTTTCGTATTCCGCCTTCATCGCGTCGGCGAGCGCGGCCAAATAGGCCTCGCGGGTCTTGTAATAGTCGTTCTGGAGAAACAGCGAGATCACACCGGGCGAAGCGGCGTTCATGAAGCCCCGCTCGGCACCATGTTCGGCAGTCGCAGCCTTCAGATTGGCGATGTCTTTTTCCAGCTCTCCCTGCCCTTTCGACGTGACCTCGCCCACGCACATGGGGCGGGCATATTTCGGTGTCCCGCCGTCATCAGCTAGGCGCTTCAGAAAGCCGGGGAACATCTTCAGATCGGCAGGGGCATTGCGGGGGCTGTCGCCTGCAAAGCCAGTGTAGCGGTCCTTCACATAGGTCGCGTAGGAGATCTTCGAGGTCTCTCCATCGGACACGATGTCGACCCCGACCTCGACCTGTTTGCGTACGGTGTCCGACACCGCAGCGGTCATGCAGGCGTCGAACTCGGCTTGATCGAAAGGCTGCTCATTCTCGCGGGCGAAAATGAAATCGACCACGTCCTGCGCGCGTGGGAGGGAGCCCACATGGGTGGTTTTGATACGTGTCATTTTGGGCTCCTTCCCCTTGGTTTCAGATCAATTGCCGGTCCACGTGGCACCCGCCGGATCATCTGTGGCGGTGATGCGGTACAGTCCCGCCTCTCCCGTCATGGATGGTGCTGCCGAATAGCTTTCGCCGGGCAGAACCAGAACTGTGTCACCGTTGGACACGGTGGTGGTCACGTCATTCACCGACACGCGCCAGTGGCCGCGTGCGGGCATCAGGACCACCGGATTATCTGCGGTGACTGCATCGTTCTGAGCCGAGCCACGCGCCAGGAAATCCACCTCGAACCCTGGCTTGTCCTTGATGACGGCGTTTTCGCCGATCACTTGCGCCGGTGCGTTGGCCGCAAGGGCCGCCAGATCCCAGTAACGGGCCACGTAATGGCCGATCACCGCGTCGACGGGCACCTCGGGATAGTCCTTCAGCTGCTCGTCTGTCAGCAGCGGCATCGGGGACACGTTGTGGGGCAGTTCTTCGCCCTTTGTGCTGTCATAGAGCACGCCATTTTCGCCCAGCACCAACCCGTGCGCCTGAGCGTCTTGGATGACATGCGGAGCCCAGGTGACGCCGCCGCCAGCGTCGTCGCCGCCAAGGATCGACATGATCATTCCATAGTCATCGCCGACGTTTTCAAAACCGCGGAAGATGCCGGTGGGAATGTTGAAAATATCGCCTTCCTCGGCGATGAACTCGCCCGCGGTGCCATGCAGACCCCAGAAGAACCGCCAACGGCCTTTGGCGACAAAGAATACCTCGGCAGTAGTGTGGCTATGCAGGCTGTTGCGGCATTTAGGGGGCTGACCTGCCGCGCCAATGTTGAAGCCAACCTTGTCCGTGATGTGGACATGCTGGTCGGGACTTTCCGACACGCCGCCGCCGATGATGGTGAAGTTCTCCTTCTGGTCCGAGCCCGGCGTGTGGGCGTCGATGAAGGCAGTTTTACAGGGTTGCAGCTCGCCGTAACGAACGATGCGGGATTGGATAGTGCTCATATCTTTGGTCCTTTCATGTACTGAGATTTGGGGGGCAAATCTCAGCCCCGGGCGGGCGATTGTTCAGCCGTTTCGCCCGCAAGGCCGCCCGAAAAGTATGAAACCTGCGGGTTGCCTGACTGGCATCCAGATATGAAATCCGGGTCGTCATTCAGAGATCACCCGTGTGCAGCAGGATCTGTTTCCAGACCGAGGTTTCATCGAACAGGGTCCATTCGCGACGCAGTTTGACCTGACCGGGCAGAACCGCGCCGAACTCGGCATGGCTAGCGCCCATCACATGGACCTGCGCACCGGTTGGACGCCCGAACGCGCCCCAGCCGTCATGTGTCCCTGTCAGGCTCCATCGAATGGCCGAGCGTGGCGGCATATGCGCATCGTCACGGCCAATCTGGTGGTGGATTTCAAACGTCGCAGACGGGAAGGATGCGCGCAGACCCATCCAGAAGCGTTCGACGGGATCCCAGCCGTGGCCGGTCACACCGCCCGCAAATTCAGCCTGCACTGCGCGGTCGTATTCCGCTTTGATGACTGTGATATCGGCGTTCATGATGCGGGTCAGAATATCGGCGTGGCGACTTCCCCATTCATTGTCATTGCCGTGCCCCTTATAGGGGCCAGGCTGGTCGATCTCGGGCGTGAAGGGTTTGACACAGGCCTCGGGTCCGCCTTCGCGGGTAATCAGATCGCGGGCATAATCCACAACATCCAAATCCATCTGCCGCACAATCGCGCCTTGGTCGCGGATCAGCCATTCGTCGTCGATGGCGTTGTTCTTGGCATGGCAATCCGCAATCACGCGATAGGCCAACCGCTTGCCGGTTGCCGCCCCATAAACGCCGTCGCCCAGATGGGTCGCAGTGGTCAAAATCCGATGCGAAGACAACATCCCATCCTCGGGCGTGCCGGACCAGATCACATCCTCGCCCAACAGTTCGCGATCGGGAAACTCTGCAAGGGTCGCCATGGTGGCGCCAATCACGCTTTCATTGCCAACTACCACGCTGCCGGGGCTGCGCACCACGATCTTGGGCGCGTAATAGTCATGCAGCGTGGCCAGCCCGCGATCTTCCCAAATCTCTTTGGTGATCCCAATAATGTAATCGGGGAAATCGCGGAACTTGGGGTCAAATCCCTTCATTGGTCCATCCTTTGGGTTTGCGGGCAGAACCGCGCGCGATCAACGGCCCTTCGATGGCCTCGCGTCGGGGTTCAGCGTTATGAGGATTTTCGATGTGGCTCATTAAAGCCGAGACAGTGGCGTCCACCATGCGGTTCACCGGCTGGCGAATTGTGGTCAGGTCGTATGCGCCCCACGATGCCATCGGCACATCGTCATAGCCGATGACCGAGATGTCATTGCCAACCACGATGCCCTTGGCCCTCAGCGCGTCGATCACAGCGAAGGCCATGTGATCGTTGGCAACGAAAATGGCATCCGGATTGTGGTCACGCAGCAGGGTTTCGGTGCACGCGATGGCCACATCGCGCTTGTACATCCCATCCAGCGTGGCGACCGTCGCGGTCCCGGCCTCAGCAAGGGCTGCGTTGAAGCCTTGTTGCCGTTCACGTCCGGTCGAACTGCCCTGCCAGCCCGAGATGTGCGCGATCCGTTCGTGGCCTGCCTCGAGCAGGAATTCTGCCACCAGTCGCCCACCCGCGATGTTGTCAGAGGTCACCTCGAAAAAGGGGCTGTTGTCTTGGCCCCTGTTGAACAGAACCACCGGGATGCCCGCTTGTGTGGCGCGTTCCGCCAGGTCCGAGGACAACGAGACTGAGGCTGCCACGATCCCATCCACTTGGTAGTCCATCAGATCTTGAATCACGCCATCGATCCCGTCGGTCGAGTTCGGCGCGGTGAAGATCAGGATGTGATAGCCCTGTTCCTGAAGCGCGTTCGACAGCTTTTCAAGCACGATTGGGTAAAACTGGTTTTCCAGATAGGCCACCACCAGCCCGATGATGCGCGACCGACCTGACACCATGGCGCGCGCCAGAACATTAGGCCGATACCCCAGTTCATCGGCCGCCTTGCGCACTTTCTCGATCGTCTTTTTCGACGCAGACGCGCCGGGGGTAAAGACGCGGCTGACCGCAGACTGGCTGACGCCAGCGCGTTCGGCAACTTCGGCAGATGTAACCTTGAGCTTCATTCTGCCGTCCACCCCCCATCGATCATCAACGCGGTTCCGGTGATCAGGCTGGACGCCTCGGACGCCAGGAAAACCACGCCGCCCATGATGTCCTCGACCTGACCAATGCGGCCAAGTTTGATCTTGTCCTCGATCCAGGCGCGGCGTTCGGGGCGGTCGAAGGTCGACTGGGTCAGCGGGGTCACGATGAAAGTCGGACAAATCGTGTTGATCCGGATGCCCTTCTTGCCCCACTCGATCGCCATCGACTTGGTGAACCCTTCCACCGCGTGTTTGGTGGCGGAATAGACAGCGCGGTCCAGACCGCCAACCTTGGCCATCTGGCTTGAGATGTTGATCAGCGATCCGGGTTTACCTGCTTCAATCAGCCCTTTGGCCACGGCTTGCGTCAGGAAATAGGCCCCCTTGATGTTCAGCCCCGCGACCGCATCGAAATCATCTTCCGAAGTGTCTTCGGCCGCCGAATGGCGCGCCAATCCGGCAGAGTTCACCAACACATCAAATGGACCGTGCTCTGCCACTGCAGCCTGCGTGGCCGTGACATCCGAGACATCCATAGCCAGCGCCCGCGCCCGCGCCGAGAACCCGGCCTCTTTCAACTGCGCGACCAGGTCCTCCAGCGCCCCGGTACGACGGGCCGCCACCGTGACCTCAGCCCCAGCCTCGGCCAACGCCACAGCGCAGGCCAGACCAATGCCTGAACTGGCCCCGGCAACCAACGCGCGTTTTCCGTCCAGTCGGAAAGAAGGGGCCTTGGGCAAGGTCATGGGCGGTCTCCGGTCAAATTGTTTTTGCCCGTCGGGCGGGCCTTGTTGAACATGCGCATGCGCGCCAGCACATCCACACCCAACTGGTCGAAAATGTCCAGCAGGTCGACCAGTACCCAGTTCTCGCGGATCAGCCCGCTGTCCATGCGCCAGAAGTCCAGCGAACGCAGCGTGATCTCTTGCCCAGACGGCGCGATCCCCAACCAGCCATCGCCGCTGATCGTTTGTTTCATGTTGGGCCAGCCCGTAACAGCGGCATAGTCGCCATCCCCAAAGAAATGAAACGTCAACGCGTCGTCGTGGGCGCCGCGATCGGGCATGGCGGACAGGAAGGGGATCTGATGCCAGTTGCGAAAGCCCTCGACGCCCCGTGCTGTGCCGATCCCGGCCGGGCCGTACCAGTTGAACTGCGGATGCCAAAAGCGTTCCATCTGCATCACTTCGGGACCGCCTTGTGCCGGGTGCCGGACCAGATGCGCCAGCATGTCCACGATATGATCGCAAGACGCCTTGGCCCGCGCGTCGTCCCAAGGTCCGGCCACAAACCCGTCTTGCGTTGCAGGTCCGGGGATCAGCATCTCGCGTCCCAGCGACGGAGCCATCGGCCACGCCCCAGCTTGCATCATCAGTTCTGGGATGTCCCAAATCGCCTGCACCTCAACAACCTTGTCGCCGTCGAAGCGGTAGAACTCGTGAAAGCGCATATGCGCCAGATGGCCGGTCGGGGGAATGTCCAGCCAAGGCGCGGTGAAGGTGCCAACATAGTGCCCAGCGCACCCGACCCAGTCGCAGCCGTGATCATCCACGCCTGCCATGACGATCCAGTCGCGCCGTTCCAGATCCGGCATGGCGGTCAAGAGCGGTGCATAGGCGGCGTCATAAACCGCCCTTGCCCCGCCCACCGTGCCGATGGGATGGCACAGATGGATCACGGCATCCTCGGCCAGAAGCCCTTCCAAGGCCTCTCGCACCGATGGCTCAGAGAAATCCCGCATCGCCGCACGCAGGGGCGCAATCAACTGCTTGTGGCGGCTATGACGGTCCATCTTTCCTCTTGCTCAAAATACCTTGGGGAGCGCGGGGCAGTGCCCCTCGCCCCCAGTCTTCATCTCACTCTGCGGCGTCGCGATAGGGTGCCCCTTCGCCATAGGGGACGTTGATCCCGCCATAGCGACGCACCCGCAGATTGCACTGTTCGGCATGCCCAACAAAGCCTTCCAGCATGCACAGACGCGAGCCGTATTCGCCGATCAGCGTCGCGGCCTCGTCGGTGGTGACTTTCTGATAGCTGTGCGTTTTCAGGAACTTTCCCACCCAAAGACCGCCGGTATAGCGCCCGGCCTTCTTGGTCGGCAGCGTGTGGTTGGTGCCGATCACTTTGTCCCCATTGGCCACGTTGGTGCGCGGGCCAAGAAACAACGCGCCATAGCAGGTCATCTTTTCAAGGAACCAGTCATCGCGGTCGGTCATCACCTGCACGTGCTCGGATGCAATGTCGTCAGCGACGGCCAGCATCTCGTCATAGGTGTCGCACAGGATCACCTCGCCATACTCCTCCCAACTGACCCGCGCGGTGCCAGCGGTGGGCAGGATGTCCAGGATCCGGTCGATCTCGGACAGGGTCTCCTCGGCCAGGCTCCGTGAGTTGGTGACGAGCACAGCAGGAGAGTTATATCCGTGCTCGGCCTGACCCAGCAGATCGGTGGCGCACAATTCGGCGTCAACTGTGTCGTCTGCAATCACCATGGTCTCGGTCGGGCCGGCGAACAGGTCGATGCCGACGCGACCGAACAACTGACGCTTGGCTTCGGCAACGAAGGCGTTGCCGGGGCCGACCAACAGGTGCACGGGCGCAATGCTTTCGGTGCCAATGGCCATCGCACCCACCGCTTGGATACCACCCAGCACATAGATTTCGTGCGCGCCGCCAAGATGCATGGCAGCAATCACCGCTGGGTTCGGTTCGCCATTGAAAGGCGGCGTGCAGGCAATGATGCGCGGCACACCTGCCACCTTTGCCGTGGCGACCGACATATGCGCCGAGGCAACCATCGGGAATTTGCCGCCGGGCACATAGCAGCCCACCGATTGCACCGGAATGTTCTTGTGCCCAAGGATCACGCCGGGAAGGGTTTCGACCTCGATATCCAGCATGCTGTCGCGCTGCGCCTGAGCAAAATTTGTTACCTGCTCTTGGGCAAAGCGAATGTCGGCCATGTCTTGGTCCGAGACCTTGGCGATGATGGTCTTGATCTCGTCTTCCGACAGGCGATAGCTGGGGCGGTCATAGTTGTCGAACTTAACCGCCAGCTCGTGCACGGCCGTGTCGCCACGCGTCTCGATGTCTTTCAGAGTGGCGGCGACAACAGCCGCCGTTTTGGCGTCATCCTCGGCGCGGTCGGCTTCGGGTTTGCCACGTTTGAGATATTCAATAGCCATCATCTTCTTCCTTACTTGTCGGGGCGCGGCGCTACTTTTTCGCCGCGATCGAATGCTTCCCAGCCTTCGCCGTTGAAAACATCGACGCCCAGTTGTGCGGCGACGTGGGCGAAATCGACGTTCACCCAGTTGTCGACAATTTTGCCGTCAACGACCTTCCAGAAATCCATGTAGCGGATCTCGACCCGCTTGCCGGTGGGCGCGATGCCCAGAAACTCGCCCGAATGGGTGGCTTCCTGACGACCGAAGGCGGCGGCCCATTCGCCCATATACAGGCGCGCTTCGTCGATGCAGGTCTTGTCGCTGAACGCGGCTTGGAACGGGCGCTGCCAGTTGTCTTGAAACTCTTGCAGTCCCGTCTTGGTGCCGCAGCCTTGGTTGCCCATCCAGCGGAACCCTTGCGCGAAAAACTCGCCGATATCGTCGATACGGTGGTCGTTTAGACCGTCCACCATGGTTTCGATCACTCGACGGGTTTCGTCGGTTTTGCTCATGTCGGTGTCGCGCGTCAGCACGGCTTGTTCGGGGCGGGAGCCTTTCATCGGGCCTCTCCTTTCAGAATGCTGTGGGAATGTGAGGAGGTGACGATCCCCCCGATCAGGAAATCCCGTGGCATTCTGTTCAACGCCGGGTGGCGTGCTCCGGCAGGCTTGCGTGCGGAACTGCTCATGCTGCGTCCTCTGCGATCCCGGAGGGCGGTATGACCCGCACCCCAGTGATATGTGGCCAGCCGCCGCTCATTTGACCGCCGGCAGAACGTCGAACCCGAACTGCAACAACGCATGGGGAACATCGACAAACACCCAGTTTTCGACCAGCAGATCGCCCTCGCGGCGGCACCAGTCAGAGACCCGGAAAAACACGCGTTCATTAGTCGGGCCGAAGCCCATGAACGGTTTGACATTGACACCGGTCAGCGAAGGCCACCCGCCCGAGCAGGTGTAGTCCCCTTCTCCGTAGCGGGTGAAGTGCCGTGTCATGCCATTATTCGCGGTCCCGCCCGACCAGCCTTCGAACTGGCTTTCGAACGGCACCTGGAACGACCGGAAATGGTCGATCCCAATGAAGGAGCCCCAGGCACCGGGGCCGTACCACATCATGTTTTCGTGCCAATACGGTCGCCAGGCCTCGTCTTCGGTGGCAAGCCCTGACAGCATGTCGGTGACGATCTGATAGCTTTTCTGCCCCGCGTCGGCATCCATCTCGCCACGCATGATGCCGTCCTGCGAAGCGGGACCTTGAATCAATCCGGTATGGCCGAACTCATCGCCGGGAACATAGCTTAGCGGCCACTGCCCGCAGGAGATCATCAGTTCCGGAATGTCGAGGAAGATGTAGCTCTCGACCGCCTTGCCATCTTCCACCCGGAAAAACTCGCCGAACCGCAGATAGGTGAGCTTGTCGGTGGCGCGGATACCGATCCAGTCGCGGGCGAAATGACCGACATAATAACCGGTGGCGCTGACCCAGGTGGCGCCTTCGAACTCGCCAGTCATGGCGACATACTGACGGCGATACAGGCCTTCGAATGCCGCCTGCAAAGGTTTCAGGAATTGCTCGCAATAGGCGTCGGCCCCTGCGATCTCATTGAACGGATGTACAATGTTGATATTTGTATCTGCTGCAAAGAAACGCTGCGCGGCGGCGTCAAAATCGCCGGGATGCTGCAACGCATCGGAATAGGCGAAGTATGTGGTTTTGGCGGAAGACATCAGTCTCGGTCCTCTTGATAGGTACGGAATTGCGTGCGTGTGATCGACGTCACGCAACCCGGACCCGCCCGCATCTGCGCAAACGGAATCCGCCCTGCTCGCCGCGCACGAACAGCCGCTAGGGACAGCCTGGCTGTTCGTACATGGGCGAGAACGGATTGAGTTTCAGAACACTCCACTTTGGTTAGCCTTTCACCGCGCCTGCAGTCAGGCCGCCGACGATCTGACGCTGGAAGAACATCACCAGAATGAATAGCGGCACAGTGGCCGAAACCACGGCAGCAACGGCAAACATCACGTTACCTTCGGTCTGGGTTGTGCCAAGGAAGGCTGCAATGGCCGGAACCATGGTACGGTTGCTTTCAGACAGCAGCATCGCCCCTACCGCAAAGTCGTTATAGGCCAGCAGGAAGCTGAACAGGCCCGTGGTGATAACACCCGGCCACATCACAGGAATGATCACCCGGCGAAAGGCCTGGAACTGGTTGCAGCCATCTACTTTGGCGCTTTCGTCAAGCTCGCTGGGGATGTTCTTGAAGAACGAGTGCAGCATCCACAGGGTAAAGGGCTGGTTGATTGCCACCAACACGATGATCGTGGTCGGCAGGATGCCCCAGACGTTCCACTCGAAGAACGGCAGCAGGTAACCGGCAACCAGAGTGATCGGAGGCATGGCGCGAAAGATCAACGCCGTGATCAGCAGCCAGAATGTGTAGTTATAGGTGGAGCGGGACAGGGCATACCCCCCCAGCGTCCCGATGGTCAGCGAAATAGTGACCACGAAGAAACACACGAGGCCCGTGTTCAGCACATTTCGCCAGAACTCTTCCTGGATCCAAGCACCGGCATAGCCGGTATCGGTAAAGGCCGAGCCGTAAACGGCTTTCGTACGTTCGCCGGTGATCGCGTTCGTCCAGTCGGCGATCGAGAAGAAGTCGAGTTCGACTTTGAACGACCCCCAGACCGTCCAGGCGAAGGGAAACGCCGCCAGGATGAACCAGAAGATGACAAAAAGGGATGACGCGATCCTCAAACCCTTGGGCATTTTTTGTGCGCGGCTGGCCATGTTATCGTGCTCCTTTGAAGTCGCGCCAGGTGCGTACAAGCACGGGCGAAAGAAGAATGGCGACCCCGATTATCGTGATCACGGAAGTTGCGGAAGCAGAGGAAAGCTGGCGTGTTTCTCCGCCGAGGTCATTGAAGATGAACGAGCTGAGCGACTGTGCGTGGGCTGCAGCGTTGAAGCCGATGATGGGTTCAAACACCTTGAAATTGTCCATCAACTGGATCAGCGCCACGAACGTGACCAGCGGCATCAGGTGAGGCACAACCACGAACTTGACCTGTTGCCAGCGGGTCGCGCCGTCGATCTGGGCAGCCTCAAGCTGATCCTTTGGCAGGGTTTGTAGACCGGCATAGAATACCACGAAGGCAAAGGGGGCGGCGTGCCAGATGCCGTAGACGATCAGAGCCACCCACATCAGACCGGTTGAGGCCTTGAGGCTGAAGTCCGGGTCTCCGGCCAAGGCGACCAGGGCTGATCCGATGACGCCCCGGCTGTCGACCATCCAGAACAGGATCAGCGAGCCGATCAGAGGAGTCACGATCATTGGCAGGAGCGAGAAGAAGATCATCAGCCCCTTGAGATGCCGGTGCAGAGAATTGATTGCCAGAGCGATGATCAAGCCCAACACGATGGTAAGTGGCGTCACAACAGCAACGAAGGTCATCGTAAAGGCCATCGCGCGATAGAATGGCAGATTGCCCAGTTCCGAGAAGAACGCACCCAAGCTGTCGGTGGTCGCCCAAAGCGCGCCGACCTCATTTACGGCCAGGTGACCGCGATCAAAGTAGATGTCCAACCCTACGAAGCGTCCCAGAGGTTTCTCAGCACGCAGCACGGCCGTTGCTTCTTGGTCGATGGTGGTTTCGGTTGTGCAGCCCACAAGCGGAGTGCAGCTTTCAACCTCGATCAGAACCGCCGGGTGAGGGGCAAAAATCGACTGGGTCACCACCGAAACGATGGGCAGCGCGATGAACAAGAGCATCGCAAGTCCTGTGGGCAGGAAGAACCAGAGAAATGTCTTATGGCGCATAGCACTATCCCGGCGTGATTTGGAAGTTGCGGACGGCTAGGAAAGCCGCCCGCACGAGAGGTTCCTTACTGAAGGAAGCCTTTTTCGATGGCAGCAGCGCGGTAAGCTGCTTCAACATCGACCAGCGCTTGTTCGGCGCTTTCCTTGCCCTGCATGAAGTCAGCAAGTTCGTTGCCGAGCGCGCTGTGCAGCAGACCGACATAGGGCAGCATCGGATACGGAGTCGTCCCCATCTGCGCGGCCGCGAACACACCCTGAGCCGCGTCGGTCGGCTGGTAGCCGTCAATCAGCCAGACAGCCAACGGGCTGGTTTCTTCGTTCAGCATCTCGGGGCGAATGCCGTGCTTCATGGCGATGAAGGTTGCTTCTGCTTCTGCGTCAGAGATGTTCTTGCCCACGGTCCAACCGTCCCACCACAGGGTGGATGCAGGGGTCGTACCACCGCCAACAGTCAGCGGGGCTGCAATGGCATGACCAGCCACAACTTCTTCCAGAACACCTTCGGTGGTCGTCTGTTGTGACGCACGCGAGCCCCACATGTTCATGATCGCGACGTTGCCCGCGCGGTATTCCGCGTTGGTAGCGTTGGAGTCATGGGTCAGGAAGTCGGGGTTCATATACTCCGACAGCGCCTTCATCATGTTGAGCGCGTTGATGCCGGCCTCACTGTTGACGTTGGGTTCGGCCGAGCCCGCTTTGAAGTGGGTGCCGCCATAGCCGAGGAACATATTGTTGAATTCCTGGGCCAGGTTCCAGCCAGCCTTGTACGCACCACCGACCGGGTTCTGCATGATACCCTGCGACCGGATCGCCTCTGCGACCTCCAGCATTTCTTCATAGGTGGTGGGAACTTCGACACCGGCCTGCTCAAGGATATCCTTGCGGAACATCAGGTGCTGTGCGTTGGCCATGAAGGCCACAGCCATGATGTCGCCGCCAATCTTGATCAGCTGCGTTTCCTGCAGCCCCTCACCATGTTTGGCGACCAGATCGTTCAGCGGACGGATAACGTCTTCGTTCATCAGAGCCACGATCGAGCTGTTGGCAACGATTGCCGTGGTGTATTCCGACGGGTTGCCAGACAGGCCAGCCACGTTGATGGTCTGGTGTTCGGAAGTTAGGTTGGATTCGACGGGCGCGCCGGTGCATTCCTGCGCGACAGCGCCAACGGCTTGAATGGCGGCAAACTCGTTGCCAACAATACTGACGCGCGCGCTGATCTCGCAGGCAAACGCGTTTCCTGCCATAAGGGCAAAAGCGCTGGACAGTGCCACTTTCCTAAAAAACATTGGTATTCCTCCCTGGATGGTGGGTGCATCTTCGAAGTTTGCACCCTTTGGTTGCCCCGCCTTGCGACGGAAAAAGTGGGGTTATTCCCCCAAACGCGCCCCTGTTGCAGCATCGAACAGGTGGCAGTGATCTTTGTGGATGTGCAGCGAGACGGTGTCGTCGATCTCAGCCCGGAATGTCTTGTCGGCTTTCACCGACACCAGTTGCCCGGACAAACGGACCGAGACCATGGTGCTGTCTCCCAGCAGCTCCAAGGTGTAGATCGGCGCATTGATCTCGCCGCCGGATCCATCATGCACAACGCTTGCATCTTCTGCGCGGAACCCAAGGGTAACGGGACCGTCAGGTGCGCTCAAACCGTGGACCTCGGTGTATTTCGCGCGGAATACACCGTTTTTCACCGTTCCTTCGATCAGGTTCATTGCGGGTGAGCCAATGAAGCTGGCGACAAAGGCATTGGCCGGACGGTCGTAGATATCGACCGGGGTTCCAACCTGCTGGACCACTCCCTGCTTCATGATGACCACACGGTCGGCAAGGGTCATCGCTTCGATCTGGTCGTGGGTCACGTAGATCGTGGTCACCGCCAGTTCGTGCGACAGGTTCTTGATCTGCGCACGGGTTGAGACGCGCAGCTTGGCGTCAAGGTTCGACAGCGGTTCATCCATCAGAAACACATTGGGCTCGCGCACGATGGCACGGGCCAAAGCCACGCGCTGACGCTGGCCGCCCGAAAGCTCGGCCGGTTTGCGGTGTAGGAAATCGTCCAGCTCGACCATGGCACTGGCGCGGCGGACCTTTTCGTCATGGGTCTTGGGATCGATGCCACGAACCTTCAGCGGAAAGCGGATGTTCTCGTAGACATTCATGTTGGGATAGAGCGCATAGCTTTGGAAAACCATGGCTACATCGCGGTCCTTGGGTTCCAGATCATTGACCTTAACGCCATCCACCAGGATGTCGCCTTCGGTCGCATCTTCAAGCCCTGCGATCATGCGCATGGTGGTGGTCTTTCCACAGCCCGAAGGCCCCAGCAGCACCAGAAATTCTTTGTCCGCAATGGTCAGGTCGAAATTGTCGACCCCGACGAAACTGCCCCAACGCTTGCTGATATTCTTCAGCTGGATCTCGGCCATTCGGATTCCCCTCCCATTGGAATCGGATTTTGCATACGCATGCAAAGATGCTAGACTGGCCTGCGACAATTTTGCAAGGTAAATTTGCAAACGTATGCAGTCATTCCTCAAGCCACTGACGGGAAGCAAAAATTTATGACGACAATTCAAGACGCCAAAGACGTCGTACAGCGATTCTATACCGCGCTCGACGCCCCAGACGCAGATCCAGAGCAGGTCTTGCAGGCACATACTGGCGTTAGTTTCGTGTGGCGCGGGTTCCATCCGTTCAACGAGATGACAAGCCCCTCTCAGGTTGCGACCGACTTTTGGCGCCCCCTGCGCCAAAGCCTGACATCGCTTCAGCGGCGCCAAGATATCTGTTTCTCTGGCGCCAACCAGATGGATGATTTCACCAGCGTCTGGGTGGTGTCGATGGGGCACCTGATGGGCCTGTTCGACGAAGCCTTTTGCGGCATCCCACCCACGGGAAAGATTGCCATGCTGCGCTATTGCGAGTTTCACCGGATCGAGGGCGACAAAATCATGGAAACAGCCATGTATTTCGACCTGCCCCACCTGATGGCGCAGGCGGGCATTGTGCCTTTCCCCGATCATACCGCCGCACAGTTGGTTCAACCGGGGCCGATGACCCATGACGGATTGCTGTTCGCTGCCCAGCCCGCGCAAGAGGGCAAGGACACTCTGGCCCTGATCAACCGGATGATCGGCGATCTGGGACAATGGGACAATGATCTGAGCCTTGAAGACGAGCTGCGCCAGACTTGGGCCGAAGACATGCTGTGGTGGGGGCCGACCGGGATCGGCGCGACCTATACGATTGAACGCTACGCCAAACAGCACTCGGGCCCGTTCCGCGCGGCGTTTTCTGATCGGTCCAAAACAAGGCACATCGCCCGGCTGGCCGAAGGAGCCTATGGTGGGTTCTTTGGCTGGCCGAATTTCACGGCCCGTTTAAGCGGCGACTTCATGGGGATGCCCGCGACAGGAAAGATTGGCGAGTTTCGCGTGATCGACATCTACCGGCGCGACGGGGATAAGCTGGCCGAGAACTGGATCTTCATCGACCTTCTGCATTTTTGGAAATCGCAGGGCCTTGATGTCCTGCAGCGCCTACAAGCCGGAGACTATGCATGATCGACGCACATCATCACCTGTGGGACCTGTCGGCGGTGCATTATCCGTGGCTGATGGCCAAGGGCGTCGAGCGGTTCTTTGGAGATCCCTCTCCGATCCAGCGCAACTATCTGCTGGATGAATTCCGCGCGGATGCCGCGGCACAAGGGTTCTCTGCCTCCGTACACATTCAGGTCGGTGCCGAGGACGGTCTGGCCGAGGCCACATGGGTTCAGTCCGTCGCCGACGCCGTGCCCGACTGGCCTATGGCGCAGGTAGTGTTCTGCGACCTGACCGCACCCGATATGAACGCGCAGCTCGATGCCTTTCAAGCGCTGTCCACCGTCAAGGGCGTGCGTCAGATCGTTGGCCGCGCGCCGGGCGAGGATGCGGTGACGGGAACGAACGACCTGCTGGACAACTCGCGCTTTCTTGACGGGCTACGCGAGGCCGGGCGGCGCGGATTGTCTTTTGATCTGCAACTGATCCCCGAGCTAATGGACAAAACTGCAGGGGTACTGGAGCAAGCGCCAGACACCAAGATTGCCCTGTGCCATGCAGGCAGCCCGCATGATCGCTCGCTGCAAGGGCTGGCCGATTGGACAACCAAGCTGCGCGACATGTCCGCCCTGCCGCAACTGACCTGTAAACTCTCGGGCTTGGGTATGTTTCAACATGATTGGGCGGTCGGCGACTTCCGACCGATCATCGAAACCTGCTTGGCGCAGTTCGGCCCGGACCGTTGCATGTTCGGATCAAACTTCCCGGTCGACAGCCTCTATTCCGATTATGCCACGCTGGTCCAAGCACACCGCGCCATCGTCCCGCATGAGATGCACAAGGCGGTATTCCATGATACGGCTGCGGCATTCTATGCGCTGTGAGGTAAGGGCTGAAGGATGAGTGAAACCTTCATCTACGAGACTACCGTCATTTCCGACTGGATCGACTATAACGGCCACTTGCAAGACGCCTATTATGGACTGATTTTCAGCTATGCCGTCGACGCCGTACAGGATGCGATCGGATTCGACGCGGCCTATCGCAAACGCACTGGGTGCACGATTTATCTGCTGGAAGACCACAAGTATTTCCTGAAAGAGGTCAAACTTGGCGCAGATTTACGTGTCGAAACCGTGGTGCTGGACAGCGACGAAAAGAGGTTCCATCTGCACCTGACCATGTTGCACGACGCCACCCCCGTGGCCATCAGCGAAACGATGGAGCTGCACGTCAACCAACACCCGACACCCCATGCTGAAGCGATGCCCACCGAGATCGCCGAGCGGTTGGCCGCCGCACGGGTCTCCAACCCTGAAGCCCTCAATTCCCGATCGCGCAGGATGATGCTGAAGCGATCATCCTAACACGAAGGCAACTATGTCAAAGTCCGCGACGCTCGCCGCCGGTAAGTGACGTTGCCGAGAGCCGTCACTACTTATCTTCTAGACGCCTCGGATAGAAATGATGACCCTCCACCAATCTGTACCGCAAGTCCGCACCCCCCATGGTACTTTTCGCTGCGACCGCAATCTGCAAATAGCTGTCATTGGGGCTGGTGCGGCGAAAGTACGCTTCGTCCCGCCTAGCAGGCCTACCCCACACTCTCCACATCGCCAACAACACCATCCCAAGCGCCCTCTACAAGCGCCCGGCCTAGCACCCGCTCTGGGTTGGTCGGCGGCGGCATCACAACGCCCTCCAGCTTCTCAAAGCCAAAGCGTTTGTAATACGGTGCGTCACCAACCAACATCACCCGTTCCCAGCCCAAAGGCTGCGCCCGCTGTAAGCTGTCCTCGATCAATGACCGCCCCAAGCCTTCGCCCTGATGCGTCGGGTGCACCGCCACCGGTCCCAGCAACAACGCCTGCACCGTGCCAATCCGAACTGGCCAATACCGGATCGCCCCCGCCAAAATCCCTTCGGCATCGCGTGCCACCAAAGACAGCCCCGCCACAGGGTCCACACCATCCCGCAATCGGTACGAAGACAGCGCCTCACGCCCCGGCGCAAAGCAGAGGTCGTAAAGCGCCTCCACTTCCCACCAATCTTCACCGGTTTCCACAGCTAGCGTAATCACCTGCGCGCCTCATGCCCGTCGTTCATTTTGCGGTTTCATCGCCCCTAACATGACGCTAGGACTGCCTGCAAACCAATATGGAGTCAGTCCGATGTTCTATCAGCCAAAAGACGGCCACGGCCTGCCGCACAACCCGTTCAAAGCCATCGTCAGCCCGCGCCCCATCGCCTGGGTCTCCACCCAGGACGCCAACGGCGTGCGCAACCTCGCGCCCTACTCGTTTTTCAACGCACTTGCGGACAACCCGCCTCAGGTGATGTTTGCCTCCACCGGCAAGAAAGACGACCAGGCCGAGGGCAAAGACAGCCTGTCCAACATCCGCGCCACCGGCGTGTTCTGTGTGAACATCGTGGAGGAGAGCATCCGCGACGCGATGAACATCTCTTCCGGACCGCTAGGCAAGGATGAGGATGAGTTTGTGGCCGCAGGCCTGGAAGCCGCCCAATGTGACACCATCGACTGCCCGCGCCTTGTGGGTGCGCCCGCCTCGCTCGAATGCCGCCTGACCCAGATTGTGCCTCTCCTGGGAGAGAACAACTTTATGGCCATTGGCGAAGTGACCGGCGTGCACCTGCGCGACAATTGCATTGTGGATGGTATCTTTGACGTCACCACCTACCGCCCTCTGAGCCGACTTGGCTACAAAGACTACGCAGTGGTCGACAACACCTTCACCCTCGCCCGCCCTGATCAATAAACTGGGGCCTCAGGCGCGAGGGACATTTGACAAGGAGGGCTTCATGCCCCTTCCCGATCCCAAAACCGCCTTTCCAATCACTCTGCCTGATGGCACCAAACACGCCGGCACAGTGCTGCTGTCTGTGGTGATTGATCATCCAAAATTTGAAATCGGAGACTATACTTACGCCTCCGACTTCACCCCGCCAGAGGACTGGGCCAGCCACCTTGCGCCCTACCTCTTCCCGTTCAGCCAAGAAACCCTGCGCATCGGCAAGTTCTGCCAAATCGCCCACGGCGCGCGCTTTATCACCGCCTCCGCAAACCACGCGATGGACGGTCTGAGCTGCTACCCTTTCCCGATCTTTGGCCACACGGTGCCGGAAGGCTACCAACCCGACACACGAGACACCTCTGTGGGCCATGACGTATGGCTTGGCTACGGCGCGATGGTTCTGCCCGGCGCACAGATTGGCCACGGCGCCATCATTGGTGCGGGCGCGGTGGTACGCGGCACAGTGCCACCCTATGGCATCGTCACAGGCAATCCCGGCACCGTGGTGAAAACGCGTTTTGATGACGCCACCATTGCAGAGCTTTTGGACATCGCCTGGTGGGACTGGCCCAAAGACAAGATCGACCGCGCGATCACTGCCATCATGGCTGGGGATACCGTCGCGCTAAAATCGGCCTAAAACACCACCTCTGCCAGTGTGATCCAAACCGGTAGGCTTATCGCCCCCAACAAAGTTGTCTGCGCCACCAGTGTCGCGGACAACTCCCGATCTGCGCCAAAGCCCGATGCCAAGACATGCGCCGCACTCGCCGTCGGCAAGGCCGCCCAGATCACCAGCACCACCGCCACGCCGCTCTCCAGCCCCAATGTCAATGCCAGCACCAGCGCCGCCACTGGCATCACCAAGAGCTTGGTGGCACAGATAATGCCGCTGAACGCATCCAGCCGCGCCAAGGCACCCCAGTTCATAGTCGCCCCGACAGAGATCAACGCAATCGGGATCGCCGCCGCCGCCAACATCTCCAGCGGCGCCAACACCGGCGCCGGGATCGTCAAACCGGACAGCCCCACCAGAACACCCCCAAGCGAGGCGACCAAGAAGGGGTTGAACGCCACTTTCTTGATCGTGCCCCAAAGCCCAAAGCTGCCGCCTCGGCTCAGTGCACTAACTGCAAACACATTGGCCATGGGAACCGCCATGCCAATCGCCACCGCCATCACGCCCGCGTCAGCCTTGTCCGTAGTCGCAATTGCAATAAACGCCAGCGCAGTGTTGAACCGCCACGCTGTCTGCCACGCCCCGGCAAAGTCCAAAAACCGCTCCGGCCCAAACCGCCGCGCCCCGTAACCCACAACCAAGCCCGCTGCCAACAGCGCCCAGACCAAAGGCGCTATACTCACAACTTGGCTCACTTCCAAAGGCCGCTGGCTTGCCGCCACAAACAACAATGCCGGAAACAGGATCTCAAAGTTGAGCTTGTCCAACCCTTGCCAGGCATTGGCCGACAGCCGTTTGCGCAGCAGCCCGCCCAGCCCAACGAGCAGGAACGACGGCAAAAGCCCAATCAAAATGGCAAGAAAGGTCATGGGATCGCTCCGGTATGGTTCCATTCCTATTGCGCCTGTTCCGGCCAAGAAACAAGAGCCGCGCCGCGGCAAAGAGCGGTATCAAAAAGGGCCAGCCCCTCGGCCAGCCCTTTCTCAATCCTTTTTGTCGAGGCAGCTTAGTGTCCGCCGCCAAACACCCCGGTGCGCACCGGATAGTCCACGGCGATCTCATATTCCGGATCGTCCTCACTATCGACCATCAGGTTGCCCGCTTTGCTCAACAGCTCGTGGCAATCCCGGCTCAGGTGACGCAGCACAACCTGCTTGCCCGCCGCTTCATATTTGCCAGCCAAAGCTTCAATCGCCTGCAGCGCCGACTGGTCCACCACCCTCGAGCGGGCAAAGTCCACAATCACATGCGCTGGGTCACTTTCGATCTCAAACAGCTCGCCAAATCCTTCAGCGGAGCCAAAGAACAACGGGCCTTCGATCTCATACACCTTCGCACCCGGATCACTCTCGCTTTCACGGGTGTTGGCATGGATACGCCGTGCGTTCTGCCAGCTATAGGCCAGCGCGCTCACAATCACACCAACCACAACCGCCACCGCGAGGTCTTCGAGCACGGTCACAACCGTCACCAGCACAATCACAAAGGCGTCCATCTTGGGCACTTTGCGCATGATCTGGAAGCTGTTCCACGCAAACGTGCCGATCACCACCATGAACATCACGCCCACCAATGCGGCCAACGGAATACGTTCAATCAATGGGCTGGCCACCACAATAAACGCCAACAAGAACAGCGCTGCCGCGATGCCGGCAATCCGCGTGCGGCCACCGGATTTCACGTTGATCATCGACTGACCAATCATCGCACAGCCTCCCATGCCACCAAAGAAACCGGTCACGACGTTGGCCGTTCCCTGCGCGATACACTCTTGGCTGGCACCACCACGCTTGCCGGTCATCTCGCCAACAAGGTTCAGCGTCAGCAGGCTTTCGATCAATCCAATTGCCGCCAGGATCACCGCATACGGCAGGATGATCCACAGGGTCTCAAGGTTAAACGGCGCCAACAACGCAGGCGGGTAAATACCTTCGCCAGAACCAAACGGCACGTGGAAGCTTGGGAAACCGCCTTTAATAGACGCCATGTCACCCACGGTTGGTACATTGATGCCAAACACGATCACGATAATTGCGGTGATCCCGATACCTGCCAACGGCGCTGGAATGGCCTTGGTCAGCTTGGGCAAACCCCAAATGATGCCCATGGTCAGCACCACAAGCCCCAACATCATCGCCAATTGTGGACCAGCCAACCATGCTTCGGTGTTGGTCGGGTCTTTAAACTGCGTCAGCTGCGCAAGGAAAATCACAATGGCCAGACCGTTCACAAAGCCCAGCATCACCGGATGTGGCACAAGGCGGATGAACTTGCCCCAATGCAACGCACCCGCAATGATCTGAAGTACCCCCATGAGGATCACAGTAGCAAACAGATACTCAACGCCGTGCTCGGCCACCAAGGCGACCATCACCACCGCCAAAGCACCAGTTGCGCCAGAGATCATGCCAGGGCGACCGCCAATCAGCGCGGTGATTAGACCAACCAAAAACGCCGCGTAAAGGCCAACCAGCGGGTGAACCCCCGCCACAAAGGCAAAGGCCACCGCTTCCGGCACCAAAGCCAAGGCCACGGTTAAGCCGGACAAAACTTCGGTCTTTACCCGACCGGGGGTGAACCCCTCGTCCTGCATAATGGACAGGTTGGGGGGAGAAATATTCTTGGCCAGCATGGCCAACGCCGCGCGTCTCATATGGATACCTGCGTAATTTGGGGAGTGTTCGCTTTGGGCCTCCCTAGCGGGTTTGCCTTTAACAAACAATAGCGGCGACCTGTCCGACACCCGGTCAGAGGCTTTTCCACCACGTTCTGCGGTCCCAACGCACCCGCTGCCACCCAATTCGGCATTTCTCCTCACAGTTTGCTGACTGCACGTGATTGGACAGCTCCCCTCCCGAAACGGAAAGTGTCCCCATTTCGCGACTCCTTAGGACGTTCCCATATGCGCTGGCTCTTTGCCCTTTCTCTGTTTGCAACTCCCCTCGCCGCTCAAGATCAGGACGGCAATGACCGCCCGTCAAATTGGCGCGTCACCCACCATGCAATCCACGACATTTGGAACACTATCTGTGACGAACGCGACGAAAACGGCGCGCTGGCGCAACGCTGCTATATCCGGCGCGTGGATGTGTTCTCACCACAGCCTAACTTCGCCGCACAATTTTTCTTCCTGACCCCCAACGAGGGCCTCAATTCAGAAATCGAATTCGGTTTAGAGCTCGGCACCCTCACCGCGCCCGGCAATTTCCGCATAGAGCGCAAGGGGACGTCAGTCTGGCACACAAACCGTGTCGGCTGCCTCACCGGCACTGGATGCACCTTCAATGGTGCGGCCGCCGAGACCTTGCTAACGGAAATGCGCGCTGGCGGCGATTTCCGTTTCACGTTCCGTGCTCGCCATGGAGCGTCCCAAGACCTGACATGGCCGCTTGAGGGCTTTGAACCCGCCTATGCCGACTACCGTGCACAGCTTGCAAAACGTGGTCTTACCTCCCCATAAAAGCCCCCAATTTGCACCTCCGCGATACAGACGCATTACAGACGCGTTACCGACCCGGCTTTTCCTTGCAATTCCGGCCCCTTGTGCGCACAACTTTGCCCAAAGATTAGCACTGGGAGACGGGCATGACTGAGGCCACCAAAGAAACCATGATCGCCGTGATTGGCGGCTCTGGCATCTACGACATCGACGGCTTGGAAGACGCCACATGGCAAACCGTCGAAAGCCCCTTTGGCAAACCGTCTGACCAGATCCTGACGGGCCGCTTGGACGGTGTGAAAATGGCCTTCCTGCCGCGCCATGGCCGTGGCCACGTCCACACCCCAACCTCTGTGCCCTACCGCGCTAACATCGATGCATTGAAACGTCTGGGCGTGACCGATGTGATCTCAGTCTCCGCCACGGGCTCTTTCCGCGAAGAAATGGCCCCCGGTGATTTTGTCATTGTAGATCAATTCATTGACCGCACCTTTGCCCGTGAAAAATCCTTCTTTGGCCCCGGCCTTGTCGCCCACGTCAGCGTTGCACATCCCACCTGCCCGCGTCTCTCAGACGCTTGTTTCACTGCCGCAACAGACGCCGGTATCAAGGTGCACAAAGGCGGCACCTATCTGGCGATGGAAGGCCCGCAGTTCTCCACACTTGCCGAAAGCAAGATGTACCGCGAAAGCTGGGGCGCGGACGTGATTGGCATGACCAACATGCCCGAGGCCAAGTTGGCCCGCGAAGCTGAGCTCTGCTACGCCTCGGTTGCCATGGTCACGGATTATGACAGCTGGCACCCCGAGCACGGCGAAGTCGATGTGACTGAAATTATTGCCACATTGACCGGCAACAGCGAGAAAGCCCGCAACCTTGTACGTGGTCTCCCGGCCCTTCTTGGCGCAGAGCGCGCCGACTGCGAACATGGCTGCGACAAGGCCTTGCAGTTTGCCATCATGACAGCACCGGATAAGCGTGACCCGGCCATGATCGCCAAACTGGATGCCGTCGCCGGACGCGTGCTTTAAACGCAGTCAGAGTTGAGCCGCCGAAACTGGCATTCGCTGAATCACATTCAGCCCGCGTTTCACAGTAGTGGTCCACGGATGGGAACTGCCTTTGCACTTCTTCCCGTTGGCCGCAGCTGCCGTGCCCGTGTAGTCGATGTTGAATTCTTCAAACTTTGCCGGCGTCACAAAGTTCGAAAATTCGGCAAAGGCGACAGCCACCGTTTGTACCTCAATGGACCCGTCATCCTGTAACACCACGCGCCGCAAGACTTTTTCCACCGTGCAAGCGCGATAGCCTTTGGAGAGATGCCAAGCCATCTTTCTCTCACAGTCGTTTTCGGCAAATTGGGTTGCCGTCGCGGACAAGTCCGTCACAACTGCATTGCGCATGACAAAATCTCTGCCAGCCACCTGCGCCAACTCGGTTTGATCCAGAACCTCCTCCGTCTCGGGATCCGTTCGAAACAGCGATTTAACCACTGCAATGGACTTCACGTAGGTCGGAAAGTCTTCTCGAAGCTGGTTGTAATAGATCGCGCGTTGCACCGGCCCCACCTCAACCTCCGCGCCTTGGAAATCACAAATTCGCGTCAAGTTTCCGCGCTTTGAAAGCGCAACGACACTACCTGGCGTTACCTCGCGGTCTGCATCAAACGGGTACTCGTGAAATGCGTAGATATCTTTTTCATTGATGGTGGTGAACCACACAAATACCAGAAGACCGACAACAACCAATACGGCCGTTGTTCCAACAGTTTTGAATAACTGCATGTCGCTCTCCTATCTCGAACAGCAACTGCCAGACCCGCACGGGTAGTGAGTGTCAGGGCATTGCGCTGCAGCGATGTTGGGAGACAGTGTCGCAATGAACACCAAAAGAAGCGTAACATACTTCATAGTAAACCTCACAAAACTCAATAAAATAACAATAATTCTACCACAACCATTCACCCTTTTCTGCCAACTCGTTCAGAAAGAGGCTAACCTCGTGACGTATCGAAGAAATTTTGACATGGCAGGATTTGTAGCTTGAGCGTCTTTCCGGTCTGTGGGTAACTCACCCAATCGCGTCGATTCGCACAGGAACTCCCCCGATGTCCCTTGATCTCTGGCTGACCTTTGTCGCCGCCTCCTCCGCGCTTTTGCTGATCCCAGGCCCTACTATCCTGTTGGTGCTAAGCTACGCGCTCACCCAGGGCCGCAAAGTGGTCGTGGCCACCGCCGCCGGTGTCGCCCTTGGAGATTTGATCGCTATGACCGCCTCTCTCTTGGGGCTGGGCGCGCTTGTTCTGGCCTCTGCCACTGCCTTCATGGTGCCCAAATGGATTGGCGCCCTCTATCTGTTGTGGCTGGGCTACAAAATGCTGCGCAGCGCTGGTCAGGCAAGTCTGGGCGACATCAAGAAATCCACGAGCCTGCCAGCTCGAGGCGTGTTTGGCCACGCCGCAACCGTCACAGCCCTAAACCCCAAGGGCATCGGTTTCTTCATCGCTTTTGTCCCGCAGTTCATAGACTCAAACACAGCTATTCTGCCGCAATTTGCCATTCTGATCAGCACCTTTGTCACATTGGCGGCTCTCAACGCACTGGCCTATGCTCTGCTGGCTGACCGATTGCGCAGCCGCATTGAACGCCCAGCTGTCATGCAAAGGCTGACCCGTCTAGGCGGCATCACATTGATGGGAATGGGGCTGTTGACAGCCACCCTTAAACGCGCGGCTTAACGCTTGTTTCTCTTCATAAACTTGCGAATAAAGCCACGGATTTCGCGCGCGGCAGTGGTATCCATATCCTTGCACAGATCGACAAACGCATCGCGCTCTTTCTTGTCCAACCGCAGGATCAACTGACTGTCTTTTTTGGACCTCGATTTCACTTTGACTTTGGACTTGCCCTTAGGGTTTTGCTTGCCTTTGGCCTTGTCCGGTTTCACCTCGACATTTGATCCCATGTGACGCCTACCCAAGCCAAATCCTTGCCCAAAACCTGCTTACCTAGGGGACGCGGTCCCCGTCCAGAGCAAACTCTCATCACCGCGACAAACTCCGCCCTTGCGCGACGCGCCTGCATCCGCCAAACCTTCTGCGTCTGAAATTTACCACCGGAACCAAAGATGCCCAAAAGTGCCGACGTCAAAGACTACATCCGCACCATTGTCGATTTCCCGCATGAAGGCATCATGTTCCGCGATGTCACCACCTTGTTTGCCGACCCGCGCGGGTTCCGCATGGCAATTGACCAAATGTTGCACCCCTACGCGGGCACCCGCATCGACAAAGTGGTCGGGCTTGAGGCACGTGGATTTATCCTTGGCGGCGCCATTGCCCACCAGCTGAGCGTTGGGTTTGTGCCAATCCGCAAAAAAGGCAAACTGCCCGGCACCACAATTTCGCAGGACTACAAACTGGAGTACGGCGAAGCGATTGTCGAAATCCATGACGACGCCATCCAGCCCGGCGAGAAAATCCTTGTGGTCGATGATCTGCTGGCCACCGGCGGCACTGCGGAAGCTGGCATCAAGCTGATTGAACGCCTGGGCGGCGAGATCATCAGCTGTTCTTTCATCATCGACCTGCCGGAACTAGGTGGCCGCAAGAAACTTGAGGCCATGGGCATGGATGTCTCCGTGCTCTGTGAGTTCGAGGGGCTGTAAGAGGGGCTTTGCCCCGTCGCCTTTGGCGACTCCCTAGGATATTTTTGGACAAATGAAAACCTAGGGCGCGAGCACCGCGCCCGGGTTCATGATCCCTTTCGGGTCCAGTGCCGCTTTGATGGCCCGCATCGCCGCCAGCCGCGCCGGGTCCGCATACTTCTCCAAATCACCAACCTTCAACCGCCCGACACCATGTTCGGCACTGAACGAGCCACCATAGTGGTGCACCAGATCGTAAATCTGCGCGCTGAGATCGTGGCGGATATCGTCGTAGTGATGCCGATCGCCGCCCTTTGGCGGGAACAGGTTGTAGTGCAGATTGCCATCGCCAAGATGCCCAAAACAGTTGATGCGTAGCGGGCATTGCGCGTCAATCTTCGCGCTCATCTCTGTGATGAACTCAGGAAGGGCTTCCAGCGGTAAGGAAATGTCATGGCTCGCCACCGAGCCAATCGCTTTGTTGGCCACCGGGATATGCTCGCGCAGGTTCCAGAAATCGTCGCGCTGACGCGCGCTCTGCGCAATCAGGCCGTCCTCCACCAAACCTTCCTCAAGCGCTGCGCCAAACAGCTCTTCCAGCAGACCTTCCGCACCCGATCCGGTGCCCACCTCGATCAGCACCGACCACTCCGGAGGTGTGTCAAACGGCAAGCGCACGTCCGGCAGGGTCTCGGCCACAAAATCCATGCCATTGCGGTGCATAAGTTCGAAAGCTGACACGGATTCCCCCGCGATGTCACGCGCCATGGCCAAAAGGCGCAAGGCCGCTGTCGGGTCCGTCACCACCATGATCGCCGTCGCAACGGATTTGGGTCGCGCAAACAGCTTCAACGTCGCCGCAGTAATCACACCCAACGTGCCCTCCGCGCCCACCAGAAGGTTGCGCAGATCATAGCCGGTATTGTCTTTGCGCAGCCGCGTCAGCCCGTGCCAGATATCACCGTTGGGAAGCACCGCCTCCAACCCCAAACACAAGTCCCGCGCATTGCCATAGCGCAGAACGTTTACACCGCCTGCGTTGGTTGCCAGATTACCGCCTATCCGCGCCGTGCCTTCCGCCCCAAGCGACAAGGGGAACAATCGATCCGCCGCCTCCGCTGCCGCCTGCACGTCCTGCAGGATCACACCCGCCTCTGCGATCATCACGTTTTCCAACGGTCGCACGTCGCGCACCTTGTTCATGCGCTCAAGCGACAAGATCACGGGCTGGGCACCGTTCGCTAATATCTGCCCGCCAACAAGTCCGGTACCACCGCCGTAGGGCACAACGGCCACGCTGGCCGCGTTACAAGCCCTCACAACGGTCGAGACTTCTTCCACCGACCGCGGCAAAGCAACCACGCCACCGTTGCCAAAGGACCGCCCCCGCGGCTCTTCCAAGTATCGCGGCTCCGGGTTGCGCAACGCCCCTTCCGGCAACTGTTCGGACAGGGAGTGGACAAATTCGGGGGAGGCATCATGTAAACTCATGGCCTTGATGTACGCTGCCCCTGCGGCAAGGTCCACGTAAATCCCTTACGGGTCTTGCAGATAGCGCGGCGAGAGCACTTTGATGGTGGGTCGGTCCGGCAAGTCCCGCAGGCTGACGGTCAGGCTGGAGCGCCCCTCGTTTTCGATCAAATATTCGTCGGACATACCCGTCAAAAACGCGTTCAACGTCCATTCCTCAAACCAATGCATCGGGATCACCACCTGCGCCTTCAACCGCTTGAGCACGCGCATCATAGTCGGCACATCCAGGCTCATCCCGCCATCCACCGCGGCCATCACCACATCCAGCCGACCAAGAGCGGCATATTGCGCGTCATTGGGCTCGTGATGCAGATGCCCCAAATGGCCGATGCACAGCCCCGCAACCTCAACGACGAAGATAGAATTGCCCTTTTCTTCCACGCCGCCAAAACTGCGAATATCGGTAGAGACATTGCGGATCAGCATCGATCCCAAATCCAGATGATGTTCTATCCCCAACCCATAGTCCCCCCAGCCCGGCAGGACGTTGGGGATCGCAGGGTCGGGATTGGCGGTCCAATGGGTGGAATGCGCATGGTTCATCGTAACCACATCCGGCACCAAAGTGGTGGCTCCCAGAAATCCGGTGTAATCGGTGACCACATCAATGCCGTCATGGCTTTGGATCAGGAAAGACGCGTGGCTGATGTAGCTGATGCGAACCGCGTGCTTTTCCACCGGCTCGCGGAAACTCGCCTTGTGCAGATATTCGATGCCGGGCACTTGCGCCAAGGCAATACAATGGCTGGGCCGTCGATCCTGCGCACTGGCCGCTGTCGTCCAAATCAGTCCCAGAATAACCAGAAACCGCATTCTGCATCCCTCCTTGTTTTGAACAAGGTATCAGGAATCACGGCAATTGGCGTTCACGCTTTCTTGGGCATCTTCTTCTTGAAAAAAATACCCTTGGAAACTTCCACTTTGCCGAGGCTAGGGCAAAGCCCTCTAAACCTGCCCTGCGAGCGTACGCCCGCGCCGGTCATGGCGCAGGGCTGCATAAAGCACATGGGTGCGCCAGCGCCCGTTTATCTGCAAATAGCTCTGCGCGACGCCTTCATATTTGAAACTAGATTTCTCCAGCACGCCGCGGCTGGCCACATTCTCCGGTAAACAGGCCGCCTCAATGCGGCTCAGGTCCAGCCGCGTGAAGGCATGGTGCACCACAGCCTCAATCGCCTCGCCCATAAAGCCTTGCCGCGCAAACGGTTGCCCCACCCAGTAGCCAAGCGTGCCCGCCTGCGCCGGTCCCCGACGGATGTTATCCAATGTAATCGCCCCGACAAGCGTGTCATCTTCGCGCCGGAACATAAACAGAGGCACAGCACTGTCGTTGCTGATGGATCGCTGCGCCCAATAAACTCGATTGGTGAAGCTTTTGCGGCTCAGATGGCTACTCGCCCAGATCGGCTCCCAGGGAATCAGAAAATCCGCGCTGGCAGAGCGCAGCTCCGCCCATTCGCGAAAATCCGAATGGATCGGTGGGCGCAAGGTCATGCGCTCGGTATCTATCCGAACCCTGCGACGCGTCAGAAGCATTAAGCAGCGCGCCTCTCTTCCAAAGCTTCCAGCGCAGGGGCGGCAGATACGGGCCCATAAAGCGCCATCGCACTGCGGGCTTGGCTCGCCATCTGTTCGGCAAAACCGCGCACATCCGCGTCACTCACCGCGTCGATCCGCTCCACGGTTTCCGGCAACGTGGGGATTTGCCCCCAGATCGCCAGCATGCGTGCCAGACGCTCCGCACGGCTTGAGGGGCTTTCCAGCCCCATCAGCAATCCTGCTTTCATCTGTGTGCGCGCACGCGCGATTTCCACGGGGTTCATATCCTCAGCGGCACGTTTCAGCTCATCAATGGTGATCTCGGCCAATTCGCCAATCTGCTCCCCAGATGTGCCCGCATAGATCGTGGTCATGCCTGTGTCAGCATAAGCCCCGGTTTGAGCAAAAATCGCATAACACAGCCCGCGCTTCTCGCGCACCTCTTGGAACAGGCGACTCGACATGCCGCCCCCCAAAGCGCTGGAATAGATCTGCGCCGTGTAGATGTCCGGACTGCAATAATCCGGGCTCTCAAACCCAATGGCAAAATGCGCCTGCTCCAGCGCCTTTTCGGTGCGGTATTCGCCGCCCGCAAACCGCGCTGGTACCAGCTCTATCACCGGTCCACGCTCCAGATGACCAAACATTTCCTCGGCCATGCGCACAATTTCATCGTGATCCACCGCCCCTGCAGCCGAAAGTATCATCCGCTCCGGCCGGTAGTGCTCTGTCACAAACGCCGATAGGTCGTCCCGACCGAAGCGACGTACATGGTCGTCTTCACCCAAAATCGTTCTACCAATCGGTTGATCGGGGTAGGCCCGTTCCTGCAGCCAGTCAAAGACCACATCGTCCGGCGTATCCAACGCCTGGCCGATCTCCTGCAAGATCACGCCGCGCTCGACTTCGATCTCTTTGGGGTCAAAAATCGGGTTGAGAACAATATCACCGACCACGTCTAGCGCCAGTGCCACATCATCCTTCAGAACCCGCGCGTAATAGGCCGTGACTTCCCGGCTGGTGTACGCATTGATATAGCCTCCCACGTCTTCGATGGTTTCCGCAATCTCCAGCGCATTCCTACGCTTCGTTCCTTTGAAAGCCATATGCTCAAGGAAATGTGCAATACCGTTCTGCGGTGCGCGTTCATGGCGCCCGCCTGCACTGACCCAGATGCCAATCGAGGCGCTCTCAAGCCCTGGCATGTGTTCCGTAGCGATCTGAAATCCGTTGGAGAGTGTATGCAGTTTAACTGTCAACGCTGTGCTATCCGTTCCTTGATCAGCGTTTGCAACGCACCCAGGTCGTTGGGCACGCGGGTCACGCGTTCGTCTTTATCCATCATATCCGCCATATGGGGCGGCAGTGCAGGCCGTACGCCCGTCGCGGCTTCCACCGCATCCGGGAATTTGGCCGGGTGTGCCGTAGCCAGAGTGACCATCGGCACCTCGCCCAAATAGGCATCCGCGACCTTTACGCCAACCGCTGAGTGGGGGCAAAGAACTTCTCCACACGCGGCCAATTCATTGGCGATGGTGGCGTTGGTTTCGTCTTCTGAAGCCCGCCCGCTGTCAAAGTGGTCGCGCAGCGTCTCCATCGCGCCTTGAGAAATCGCAAAGAAGCCGTCGTTGAGCTCCTCCATCAACTGCGCCACAGCACCACCATCACGGCCATAGGCATCAAACAACGCGCGCTCAAAGTTGGAGCTGACCTGAATGTCCATCGACGGGCTGATCGACGGGGTCACGCCTTCTTTGGTGTAGGCGCCGGTTTCCATGGTGCGGTGCAGAATATCGTTCTGGTTGGTGGCAATCACCAGACGCTCAATCGGCAGCCCCATCTTTTTCGCGATGTAGCCCGCAAAAATGTCGCCGAAGTTGCCGGTTGGCACAGTGAAGCTCACGTTACGGTGTGGCGCACCAAGGCTCACGGCCGAGGTGAAGTAATATACCACCTGCGCCAGCACCCGAGCCCAGTTGATCGAATTCACACCGGCCAGTTTCACACCATCACGGAAATCAAAGTCGTTGAACATGTCTTTGAGCTTGGCCTGACAGTCGTCGAAATCACCGTCCAGCGCCAGCGCATGCACGTTGGCATCTTCTGGCGTGGTCATCTGCTTTCGCTGGATCGGCGAAACGCGGCCGTGCGGGAACAGGATGAACACATCCACATTGTCGAGGCCCCGGAAAGCTTCAATTGCCGCAGAGCCGGTGTCACCAGAGGTCGCGCCCACGATGGTCACACGTTCGTTACGGCGCGCCAGCGAGAACTGGAACAGCTGACCAATCAGCTGCATCGCAAAATCTTTGAACGCCAGCGTTGGGCCGTGGAACAGCTCCAGCAAATAGTGGTTGGGGGCCAACTGCACCAATGGCGCGCGCGCGTCGTGACGGAAGTTTGCATAAGCCCGCGCAATGATGCCTTTGAATTCTTCATCCGTGAACGCATCGCCCACAAACGGGCGCATCACAATGAAGGCCGCCTCTTCATAAGACTTGCCTGCCAGATCAGCAATCTCATCTGCGCTCAGGGTTGGAATGCTTTTCGGCACATACAGCCCACCGTCACGTGCCAGACCGGTCAACATGGCCTCTTCAAAGCTCAGCTCCGGGGCGTTTCCACGGGTCGAAATATATTTCACGTCTCTCAGGCCTTTTTGGTTTTGCGCATCCGGCGCAGGTAATACAGGGTCATCGCCACCCAGACAATTGCCAGTCCGTACCAAGTCAGGACATATTCAAGGTGATTGTTGGGTAAAGCGGCAGTATCCACCGGCAAAGGTGTCGCGATCGCGCCATTGTCGCTGTCTTCTCGCACAATTATGAGCACCGGCTCTGTGCCCAGGACTTCTGCCATTTGCGCCACGTCCCGAGCAAACCAGATATTACCCTCCACGTCATTGGCCGGCGTGTAGCTGTCACGCTCATCTGGCCAATGCAGGTTGCCGACTACCTCCACAGCATGTGTCGGGCGGGCAGCGTCCTTGTCCTCGATCTTGATCCAGCCGCGATCGATCATAATTCGACGCCCCCCCACAGTCTCAAACGCCGATACCAAACGATACACAGCGCCCGCGTCTCGGGTGCTTGCCAACAGATGAATTTCGTCTTCGGTGACTGTACCGGTTGCCACCACCGGCAAATACTTATCGCGCCCCACATCAATTGGATCTGGCAACCCCACTGGATCGCTCGCAATCCGCGCGTTGATCTCCGCGATCACACCCTCTTTCCAGTTCAGCCGCTGCAACTGCCATGTGCCAAGCGACACCAGCACAACCGTACCCAAAATGCCAAAGAACAAGGGCCAGAACAATCGACGCAAAACAGCGATCCTTCTCAAAAGAAAAAACGCGGCAGATGCTGCCGCGCTTTGCTTTAATCGTATCCGGTCTAAAGGATCAACCTTTAGCAGGCGACCTTATTGGCCCCAGATGTACACGGCAGCAAACAGGAACAGCCAGACCACATCCACAAAGTGCCAGTACCAGGCAGCCGCCTCAAACCCGACGTGCTTCTCTTTGGTGAAATGACCCGCGTTCAGACGCAGCAGGCATACAAACAGGAAGATCGTGCCGATCACAACGTGGAAACCGTGGAAGCCGGTCGCCATGAAGAAGGTCGCGCCATAGATGTTGCCAGAGAAACCAAACGCCGCGTGGCTGTATTCATAAGCCTGGAAGCCGGTGAAGATCAGGCCCAGCAGAACTGCGATGATCAGACCGTTTTTCATGTCTTTGCGGTTGTCTTCATGCGCCAGCGCGTGGTGCGCCCACGTCGCCGCACAACCGGAGCACAGCAGGATCAGAGTGTTGATCAGCGGCAGGTGCCAAGGATCAAACGTCTCGATGCCAACAGGCGGCCAAGGGCCGTCCACGGCTGGGCTATTGCCACCTGGGTCCATTGGGTACATGCGGTGCTTGAAGAAGGTCCAGAACCAAGCGGCAAAGAACATAACTTCGGACATGATGAACAGGATAAAGCCGTAACGCAGGCCGATCTGCACTACCGGAGTGTGGTCGCCCACATTGCTTTCCGCAACAACATCGGCCCACCAGCCAAACATGACGTACAGGACCGCCGCCAGGCCAATCAGGAACACCCAAGGGCCTTGCAGCGACACCATACCCCAAAACATGGGCATGGGTCCGGCCATCCACACAACCGCGCCAAACAGCATGATGAAACCACCAACGGCACCCAGGAACGGCCACCATGAGGGGTTCAAAATATGATAATCGTGATCTTTTACATGCGCCATGTTTTCCATTTCCCTCGTTGGAAGGCTTACCTTTGGTTTTGCTCTTACTCGCCCACTGTCGTCAAGGACGCCAGTTCTTCGGGCAAGTCGGTTTCATAAAAGGTGTATCCCAATGTGATCACCTTGATGTATTTTGCGTCCCGGTCATCTACGATTTCCGGATCCACGTAAAAACTCACCGGCATCGTCACCCGCTCTCCGGGTTGCAGCACCTGCTCTTCAAAGCAGAAGCAGTCGATTTTGGTGAAATAGCCACCTGCATCATAGGGCGCCACGTTGTAGCTCGCAGTGCCTGCAATCGGACGATCTGACGGGTTGTATGCTTCATAAAACGCCAATCCAGTCTCACCGATCCGGATCTCCATCTCACGCTGCATGGGTTTAAACTCCCACGCCATGTCACGCTCAATAGAAGCGTCAAATCGTACCTTAATGGTCCTGTCCAAGATCACATCACTGCCCGCTTCGGCCGTGTTGGTCACACCTCCAAAGCCAGTCACGCGACAGAACCAGTCATAAAATGGCACCGACGCCCAGGCCAGCGCGCCCATGGTCACAACCACGCCCACAGTCTGAACAAGCGTCTTCTTCTTCGGATCCATCGCCATCATTCCCCCCGCTGAATGCTTGCGTTTTCAGGCTCATAATCACCGCGGGTGACTTTCACCACGGTCAGGCCAAAAACGATGACAATGAAGCTCACCAGGACCAGCGCAACTCCTAGGTTGCGGCCAAACCGGCGTTTGTGCAACTCGTGTTCTTCGCGAAAGCTCATCTGCTTACCATCCTCCGATGCCATAAGGGGCCAACGTGGCCTCTGCCAAAATCGCACCAAAATGCAGGAACAGGTAAATCAGCGACAGGCCAAAGAACGCTCTCTCGCGCTTGTAGCCGTCGGCTTCGGAATTCTCTTCGTCACGGCGCCAGATCGTGATTGCACCAGCCACAAACAGGCCGTTCAGGATCAAGGCGGTGGTCAGGTAAATCGGGCCGCCCACACCGGTGAACGCCATGCCAATCGCCACAACGGCGAGCAGCAGTGTGTAGACCAAAATGTGGTTTCGAGTCACGCGACGCCCATGGGTCACATGCAACATCGGCACGCCTGCGTCCTTATAGTCGGACTTCATGAACAGGCACAGCGCCCAGAAATGCGGTGGGGTCCACATGAAGGTCAGCGTGAACATCAGCACGCTTTCAATCGAAATGCCGCCGGTCACGACTGCCCAGCCAATCATCGGAGGGAAAGCCCCTGCCGCGCCACCAATCACGATGTTCTGCGGCGTCCAGCGTTTGAGCCACATGGTGTAAATCACCACATAGAAGAAAATTGTGAAGGCCAACAACGCCGCGGCCACCCAATTGGCAGCCAAACCCAGCATCACAACGGCAAAGCCAGAGAGCGCGACGCCAACCGCCAGCGCTTCGCCTTCTGTGACTTTGCCAGCCGGGATTGGGCGGCTTTGGGTGCGCTTCATCAACCGGTCGATGTCGGCGTCATACCACATATTCAACGCGCCAGAGGCGCCGCCACCCACAGCAATGAACAGAATGGCGCAGAACGCCACAAACGGATGCACAGAACCCGGTGCGGCCAACAGGCCCACGGCGGCTGTGAATACCACCAACGACATCACCCGTGGCTTCAGCAGGGCGAAGTAGTCGCCGAACTCTGCGTCGCCGTGGCTGGCTCTGGCTTGCGTATTGATGCTTGCGTCGCTCATGCTCTGTCCTGTGTGTGAAAGGCGGACACCATAGCCCGCCTTGCGCGTAACAACCGGCAGGGACCTGCCCCGCCGACGTTAAATTTAGTCAGCCGAAGCCACTTCGATCGCTGGCAGGGTGGACATGTCACCCGCGTACTCTTCGATCGCGCCTTTCAGCCATTCGTTGTATTTGTCCTCAGACACAACTTCGACGGTGATTGGCATGTATGCGTGGTCTTTCCCGCACAGCTCGGAACACTGACCAAAGAAGATACCTTCTTTTTCAGCTTTGAACCAAAGCTGCGCGATACGTCCAGGTACAGCATCCTGCTTCACACCGAAGGATGGGATGGTCCAGCTATGGATCACGTCCGCGCCGGTTACGTCCATGACAACGGTCTTGCCAACTGGCACAACAACTTTTGTGTCTGTCGCAAGCAGGTACTCATCTTCATTGTAGCCGTTGGCCGCAAGGTCTTCCTTATCCAGCAGGAAGCTATCAAAGGCAAACTCGTGGTCTGTGTACTCATAGCCCCAGTACCACTGGTACCCGGTCACTTTGATATGCACTTCCCCTTCAGGGATTTCCTGCTGATTGAACAGAACCGGCAAAGAGAAGGAACCGATAAGAACCAGAACCAAAATTGGGCCAATCGTCCAGGCAATTTCCAACGGAGAGTTGTGTGTAAATGTGCTTGGTGTTGGGTTTGCACGGCGGTTGAAACGCACCATGCAAAAAATCAGCAAACCAGTCACAAACACGGTGATGATTGTGATGATCCACAGGATCATATTGTCCAGCGAGTGGATTTGACGGGCAAGTTCGGTGGCAGCGGGCTGAAAGCCAAGGCCCTTAGGCTCAGGCTTACCAATGGTTTCGGCGGTCTGCGCAATGGCAGGCGCCGCAAGTGTTGCTGCCATAAGGCCCAGGAATGTCGAGAGAATTCGCATGTGTCACCCTGATCGGTTGCGGTGTTATTCTTATCGGTGGAACAGAATCCCTGACGCCATTCGGCGGAATCCCGCTGTTGTTTCGCGCCTAAAAACCATATTCTCTTCCGTAGATAAAGATCGAAGCTTGCGTCAAACAGACGCTTTTTTGATTTAGATCAAAATAAGAGGCTAGTAGCACATGACCCAAATCCGTTTCCAACCCTTTGAAAATGCTGTGGAAGAAGGCGCCGCCCTGCGGCATTTGCGCGCTGCAACGCTTGGAGCAGACGATGGGGAGCTGTTTTTTGAACGCCGCAGCTCGGAAGCTTTGGTGTTTGATGACGGCCGGATCAAGACCGCCAGCTACGATGCTGCCGAAGGATTCGGCCTGCGCGCTGTGAATGGCGAGGTCGCCGGATACGCCCATTCCTCCGAGATCAGCGAAGCCGCCATCAAACGCGCCGTAGACACTGCGCGGCTCGCTGTGGGCAACGGCGGCGGCACTCTAGCCGAAGGCCCCACGCCCACGAACCGCAAACTCTATACTGACGCCGATCCCATTGGCGGCATCGACTTCCCGGTAAAAATCGAGACCCTGCGCGATATTGACACGTTTGCCCGTGACCTTGATCCCCGCGTGGTCCAGGTCTCCGCAACGTTGGCCGCCTCGCACCAAGAATTGGTGATCCTGCGCCCGGATGGCCAGATTATCAGCGACACCCGCCCCATGACCCGCGTGAATGTCTCGGTAATTGTCGAAGAAAACGGCCGGCGTGAAAGCGGCTCTGCAGGCGGCGGCGGCCGCGTGGGCCTTGACGGTCTGCTCGATCCCGAGGACTGGCAGGCCAAAACCCGTGAAGCCCTGCGCGTCGCAACGGTGAACCTGTCCGCCGTACCGGCCCCCGCTGGCCCGATGGAGGTGGTGCTTGGCCCCGGCTGGCCCGGCATTCTGCTGCACGAGGCTGTTGGCCATGGCCTTGAAGGCGACTTCAACCGCAAAGGCAGCTCCAAATTTGCCGGCATGATAGGCAAACGGGTTGCCTCCAAAGGTGTCACAGTGATTGACGATGGCACCATCCCGGACCGACGCGGATCCATCACCGTGGATGACGAGGGCACGCCGTCCGGCAAAACCACCCTGATCGAAGACGGCATTTTGGTCGGCTATATGCAAGACCGTCAAAACGCCCGCCTGATGGACGTCGCCCCAACCGGCAACGGGCGCCGCGAAAGCTACGCCCACGCTCCCATGCCGCGCATGACCAACACTTACATGGAAGGCGGCGACTCTGATCCTGCTGATTTGGTTGCCTCTTTGAAAGACGGCATATACGCCGTTGGCTTTGGTGGCGGACAGGTAGATATCACCAACGGTAAGTTTGTCTTCTCCTGCACTGAAGCTTACCGAGTGGAGAACGGGAAAATTGGTGCTCCCGTTAAAGGTGCGACACTCATTGGTGACGGAGCCACCGCCATGACCCAAATTAAAGGTCTGGGTAACGATATGGCGCTTGATCCAGGGATGGGGAACTGCGGCAAAGCCGGTCAATGGGTGCCGGTTGGCGTCGGCCAACCTACTGTATTAATGGACGGTTTGACGGTTGGCGGTGCGGCCACCTGACCCACCTTTTCGGAAAATGTGAACGGAATTCGATTATTTTGGTCTAAACTCAATTTTTTCCTGTTTGGTTTACGTGCTGTTAACCACTGAAAGATTAATACTTGTCTTGCAAGCAGGCGGAGTTGCGGATGACCGAAGATCGAATTTCTTCCACTCACCCCCAAATCCCACCCACCACGGAGGAAGCGCGATTGACGCGGCTTCGCCTCTTGCGATCCCGACGTGTCGGGCCAACAACATATCATAGATTGATGCGGGAGCATGGATCGGCGGAGGCGGCCCTAAACGCCCTGCCCGACATAGCAAGAACTGCTGGCGTGCCCCGGTACACCCCAACATCAATCGACGACGCAAAACGCGAACTGAATGACGGCCGTGCTCTTGGAGCGCGGCCGCTTTTCTTTGAAGAAGCCGACTATCCTGCGCTGCTCAAAGAAATTCCGGACGCCCCGCCAATGCTTTGGTGCCTTGGCAATACCGCCCTCTCCTCGAACCCCACAGTCGCCATCATCGGCGCCCGAAATGCATCCTCATTGGGGCTGCGCATGGCAAGGCGTCTGGCCTCCGAGTTGGGAGAAGCAGGCCTCACCGTGGTCTCAGGCCTTGCCCGCGGCATCGATGCAACGGCGCATGAGGCCTCTTTGGACACCGGTACCGTCGCCGTTTATGCGGGCGGCCTCGCCCGGCCTTACCCGTCCAAAAACATCGACCTAGCAAAACAGATCGCCACGCAAGGCCTTTGCCTTTCCGAACAACGCCCTGACATGGAGCCCCGCGCTCGTCACTTCCCGGCCCGCAACCGGATCATCTCCGGCCTAGTGCGGGCCGTTGTGGTGGTTGAAGCAGCTTCCAAATCCGGCAGCCTGCTCACCGCCCGTATCGCTTTGGATCAGGGGCGAGATGTGCTCGCCGTGCCCGGCCACCCGTTTGACGCCCGCGCCGCTGGCGCCAACATCCTCATCCGTGACGGTGCCAGTCTGGTGCGTGGCGCGGATGACGTGCTGGAAGTGCTCCACACCCTCCCCATACGCACACCGCGCACCGCTGAGCCATTCAAAGAGCCCCCAACGAGCCGCGACAAACGTAGCCTGCGCGACACCTCCGCGCTGCATAGTGAAATCCTGCAGCGCCTTGGCCCGTCGCCGATCAGCGAAGACCAACTGGTGCGCGACATGGTGCTTTCCCCGTCAGAGGTCACACCAGCGCTTCTGGATCTGGAAATGCACGGCAAGATCACCCGCCTGGCGGGCGGGCTTCTCTCAAAAACCTAAAATGCTGGATTTTTAGTGGCACCACTCGGTCAAAACGGGCCCAAACACGGCACAATATTCCGGCGCTGCCCACCAGGCTTCGCTGGAGGACAGCGTGTATTCCACCGCCACCCAGACGTTGCCGGATTTTTGATACATTACGTCAATGTAAGGCTCTTCCCACTCTTCAAAGTAGGCGCCCCCCATACGCACCGAAATCGGCGTGGCGTTAAGTTCGATCTTTGCGCCACCTGGGCGTTGCGCGTAAAGCCGACCATAGCCCACATCGCCCGCAACCCGCAGGTCTTTGACCACAAATTGTACCGGCGCGCCCAGCCGCCACTCCGCAATTGGGCGGATTGCGCTCATCAAATCTTTGCGCACCTGCGTGCCCCGCGACGGTTCGCTCCAGCTCTGCGCCATGGCACCACCTGCGGTCGCCACCATCAATACACCAGCCAAAATCAATTGCTTCATTTGTTAATTTCCCACTCTTTGTCACGCACTTTTACACGCGAAATTCCGCTATGCATTGACAATCCCCCCTTTCGCCCCACATTTTTCGCCGCCATAAGGCTCGCGCCGAGTCGAGAGGAAAATGAATGCCAGTTGTTGTCGTAGAATCCCCAGCCAAAGCCAAAACGATTAATAAATACCTTGGCTCGGACTACACAGTATTAGCCTCCTACGGCCACATCCGGGACCTACCCGCCAAAAACGGCTCGGTGGATCCAGACGAAGACTTTGCGATGACATGGGAGATCGGCAATTCCTCTCGCCCCCACGTCAAAGCTATTGCAGACGCGCTGAAAAACGACAACGAACTAATCCTCGCGACCGACCCCGATCGCGAAGGAGAAGCGATCAGCTGGCACCTCGAAGAAGCGCTGCGCAAACGCCGCGCCATCAAAAAGGACACCAACGTATCCCGTGTGGTGTTCAACGCAATCACCAAAGCGGCGATCACCGAGGCAATGAAAAACCCGCGTCAAGTGGACCAGCCGCTGGTCGACGCCTATTTGGCGCGTCGTGCGCTCGACTACCTCGTGGGCTTCAACCTCTCTCCCGTGCTGTGGCGTAAACTACCCGGCGCGCGCTCTGCCGGTCGTGTGCAATCCGTTTGCCTGCGCCTGATCGTGGAGCGCGAAACCGAGATCGAGGCGTTTAACGCCCGCGAATACTGGTCGGTAAAGGCGCAGCTCTCCACGCCGCGCAACCAACAATTTGAGGCCCGCCTCACTGTGCTGGGCGGCGAAAAGCTCGACAAGTTCTCACTGGAAAATTCCACCGCCGCGGAACTGGCCGTACAAGCCATCCAAAGCCGCGATCTGTCGGTCGCCCGCGTCGAGGCAAAACCTGCATCCCGCAATCCCTCCGCGCCGTTTATGACCTCCACCTTGCAACAGGAAGCCAGCCGCAAGTTTGGCATGGGTGCAAAGCACTGCATGAGCACTGCACAGCGTCTCTACGAGGCGGGTTACATCACCTATATGCGGACCGACGGCATCGACATGGCACCGGAAGCTGTGGACAGCGCACGCGACGCCATCGAGGCGCTCTATGGCAAGGACTACGTACCGGCCAAGCCCCGGATCTATAAGAACAAAGCCAAAAATGCGCAGGAAGCGCACGAATGTATCCGCCCCACAGACATGATGCGCAAACCTGCCGACCTTAAGGTGTCGGAGGACGATCAACGCAAGCTCTATGACCTGATCTGGAAACGCACACTCGCCTGTCAAATGGAAGGCGCCCGCATGGAGCGCACCACCGTTGATATCGCCTCTGACGATCAGCAAATCGAGTTGCGCGCCACCGGCCAGGTCGTGATGTTTGATGGTTTTATGCGCGTCTACGAAGAGGGCCGCGACGATCAGGTTGTGGATGATGAGGACGGCAAGCGCCTGCCACAAATCATGCAGGGTGAAGCCATGGCCAAAAATGCGGTCTCACCAGAGCAGCACTTTACCCAACCGCCGCCCCGCTACACCGAGGCCACACTGGTCAAACGCATGGAAGAGCTTGGCATTGGCCGCCCGTCCACCTACGCGTCGGTGATCACCACCATCCAAGACCGCGACTACGTCCGCAAAGAGAAAAACCGCCTGTTCCCAGAGGACAAAGGCCGGATCGTAACCATCTTCCTGGTGAACTTCTTCCGCAAATATGTCGGCTATGAATTCACCGCCAACCTCGAAGAAGAGCTGGACGACGTCTCCGCCGGTGATCGCAACTATAAAAACGTGCTGTCCCGCTTCTGGAAAGACTTCCACGCCGCCATCGCGGAAACCAGCGATCTGCGCATCTCCGAAGTGCTCGACATCCTCGACGACGCGCTGGCCCCACAGCTTTATCCAGCCCGTGAAGACGGCACAGATCCGCGCGTCTGTCCCAAATGCGGCGCAGGCCAGCTGCACCTAAAAACTTCGCGCACCGGCGGCTTTGTTGGCTGCGGCAACTACCCGGAATGCAACTACACGCGCCCAATCTCCGGCGAGGGCGCGGAAGGCTACGAGAAGGTCTTGGGCGAGGACGCAGGTGATGAAATTCACCTCAAATCCGGCCGCTTTGGCCCCTATGTGCAGCGTGGCGAAGCCACGCCTGAAAACAAAAAGCCACCACGCTCCTCCCTGCCCAAACAGGGCAAAGAGTACCTGCCCGGATGGGGGCCTGAAGAGGTGACTTTGGAGCAGGCCGTGACCCTGCTAACTCTGCCGCGCGAAATTGGCATGCACCCGGAAGGCGGCGCCATAGCCTCCAATTTGGGACGGTTTGGCCCCTACATCATGCACCAGTTACCTGATGAGGAAAAACCGGTCTACGCCAACCTCAAAGAGACCTTGGATGTCTTTGAAATCGGCATGAACCGCGCCATGGAAATGATCACCGAAAAGCGCAACAACCCGGGCCGAGGCCGCCGCGCCGCTGCCAAGGCTTTGCGCGAGCTGGGCGATCACCCGGATGCCGGTGGGCCAGTCAACATCATGGACGGCCGCTACGGTCCTTATGTGAAATGGGAAAAGGTCAACGCCACGATCCCGAAAGAGATCGATGTGAAAGACGTGACCATGGAACAGGCCATGGAGTGGATCGTCGAAAAAGCTGGTAAAAAGCCTGCCAAAAAGAAGGCTGCTGCTAAGAAGAAACCAGCGGCTAAAAAGAAGGCTCCAGCCAAAAAGGCCGCTGCCAAGAAATAGAAAAAGGCCCCTTCAGCGGGGCCTTTTTTGTGCTAAGCACCTTGCCCTCATTTGGGGGCAAGCGCCGCCTCCACCAGCCGATTGAGAACGCCTTCGAACACCGTTGGGTCCGCCCCAGACTGCGCAACCTCCAGCGCCGCCCGATCAAAAGATGCCGACAGCACAACCGCCATTGCAGTAAGCGTCCCCTCATCGTGATCAGGGCGCACCGCCTTTAGGCCAGCCAATAGCGATTGCCGCCCACCGCCTGCGTCGATCCTATCCATTTCCGCCGCCCCCAGTACCGCAGGCCCATCCACAAGTAATAACTGCGCGCGCGCTGCATCGCTCATCGCGTCGAAAAACGCGCGACTGCCTTCTGCAAGCGCATCCCTTGTGTCCACCGTCGTGCCAGCAGTTTCTATGGCCTGCGTGACGGCCTGAGCTTCCGCTTCCACAACAGCCCGAAACAAAGCCTGTTTGTCCTCAAAATGGTGATACAGCGCCCCACGTGTTGCCCCAGCCGCGCGCACAATTTCCGGCGTGCTGGCCTCCGCGTATCCTTTCTCCACAAACACCGCACGCGCAGCTGTTATTAAGCGCGCGCGCATCTGCGCCCGCCTTTCGGAATTCGGAGTCCGGGTCGATTTTTCTTGCATACATACAGCCTGTTTGTTTATTGCATACACATTGTATGTTTTTACCAAGGAATCGCTGACTATGAAACCCACCCAGTTTTATCCCGTCCTGCAAACCAACGATGTCGCTGGCACTGCAGACTTTTACGAGACCCATTTTGGCTTTTCTCGAGCCTTTACCTCAGACTGGTACATGCACTTGCAAAGCGACGCTGATCCGTCTGTGAACCTCGCCATTCTGGACGGCACCCACGAAACCATCCCTGACGTCGGGCGCGGTCTCACCACCAGCATGTTGCTCAATTTCGAGGTGGAAGACGCCGCGGCGGAATACACCCGCCTGACGAAACTTGGCCTCGAAGTGGTCAAGCCGCTGATTGATGAGGACTTCGGCCAGCGCCACTTCATCTTGCGTGACCCCAATGGCGTGTTAATCGATGTGATCACACCAATCCCGCCAAGCGCCGCTTTTGCTGCGCAATACAGCGCCGACGCTCTTCCGGCCTAACGTAACAGCATTCTCGCGGGCGCTTTCGCTGCGCCCGCGCCACTACCCATAAACGCCCGTAGTAATACCGGGCACCCCCAGCTGACGTTGACTCATCCTTGCCCCGCCGTCACAACTCCCCTCAATTTCCGGATAAGGGGAGACATCCATGAAAAAGGTATATGCAAATGCCGCCGAGGCGCTGGACGGCGTTCTGAGCGACGGCATGTTCATTGCCTCAGGCGGCTTCGGCCTCTGCGGCATTCCCGAGCTTCTGCTCGACGCAATCAAAGACAGCGGCGTCAAAGACCTGACCTTTGCCTCCAACAATGCGGGCGTCGATGATTTCGGCATCGGCATCCTGTTGCAGACCAAACAGGTCAAAAAGATGATCAGCTCCTACGTGGGCGAAAACGCAGAATTCATGCGCCAGTACCTCTCCGGAGAACTGGAACTGGAATTCAATCCACAGGGCACCCTGGCGGAGCGTATGCGCGCTGGCGGCGCGGGCATTCCGGGCTTCTTCACCAAAACTGGCGTGGGCACTGTGATTGCCGAAGGCAAGTTGGAAAAACAGTTCCCCACCGGCCCGGATGGCGCGATGGAGGACTACATCATGGAAGAAGGCATGTTTGCCGATCTGGCCATTGTGAAAGCTTGGAAAGCCGATGAAACCGGCAACCTGGTGTTCCGCAAAACCGCGCGCAACTTCAACGCCCCTGCCGCCACCTGCGGTAAAATCTGCATCGTGGAAGTTGAGGAAATTGTGCCCACCGGCTCACTTGATCCCGATAGCATCCACCTGCCCGGCATCTACGTGCACCGCATCATTCAGGGTGACCACGAAAAACGTATCGAACAGCGCACCGTGCGCCCGCGTGAGGAGACATAATCATGGCTTGGGATCGCAATCAAATGGCGGCACGCGCCGCACAAGAACTGCAAGACGGCTGGTATGTGAACCTCGGTATCGGCATCCCGACGCTGGTTTCCAACCACATCCCCGAAGGTGTTGAAGTCACGCTGCAATCGGAAAACGGCATGCTCGGCATGGGCCCCTTCCCGATTGAAGGCGATGAGGACGCCGATCTGATCAACGCCGGTAAGCAAACCATCACCGAACTGCCACAGACCGCGTATTTTGACTCAGCGCAAAGCTTCGCGATGATCCGCGGCGGCAAAATCGCCATGGCCATCCTCGGCGCCATGGAAGTCGCGGAAAACGGCGATCTGGCCAACTGGATGATCCCAGGCAAGCTTGTCAAAGGCATGGGCGGCGCGATGGATCTGGTGGCCGGTGTGGGCCGCGTGGTGGTTGTGATGGATCACGCCAACAAACACGGCGTCTCCAAAGTGCTGAAAGAGTGCACCCTCCCCCTGACCGGCAAAGGCGTGGTCGACCGCATCATCACCAACCTCGGTGTGCTGGACGTGGTGGAAGGCGGGCTGAAAATTGTCGAATGTGCCGATGGTGTGTCTGAGGACGAACTGCGCGCCGCAACCGAGGCGACCATCGTCAACTAAGCGCGACGCACCGACAAAATTGCAGAGCCCCGCTAGATTTGGCGGGGCTTTTTGCATTCTAGAGGCTTGTGCACTCGGCTGTCGCAAAACTGTTACAGGCCTGATGCTATTTAATAGTCAGACATGAGACAGAACCAATTAAACAGGTTGATGTGATGCGGAAGGGTTGGAAAGCTCTCACCCGGCAGCAGCAACTGACATGGCTCGTGTCTGCATTATCACAAAGCATGGAAACAACTCATGCTGAGTTACAGCTCGGATACCGGTTGGGTATTTGACCCAATTCAATGTGTTCTTGTCATCATCTTTGTGGCGTTTGTGTTTTATTGCAACCGGGTCCGACGGGCATCTTTGCGCCAACGATGAAGACGGCCTCTACGTCTGGGTCGAATGGCACGGCGGCGAACGATGGTCTTACAATGACCCTTCTGCACCCGGCGGATTATGGGAAAGTGAAGCAGAAAGTGACGGCGATGGAGGCGATTGATCAGCCTCTTTTTTTGCGCTGCCTTCCGGCCTGCCCATCTACCCTGACCGAAGCTGCGCCTCACGCAGCAGCACCATCGCATTGTACTTGATTGTCCCCTTCCCCCAACTACAGCAGGTCGTAACATCAACCACGTCGCGATCTCGAAAAGCCTCTTTGGGCACGCAAACTCCGTTGGTAACGCCTTCTTAGCATTCTCATGCTCAGGTGGCCGCGGAACTTAAATGCTCATTTCATTTTTGGAGTCACCATGCAAAAATCCACGCTTATTGCCGCTGCCCTTGCGGCTCTTGCAACGACTACATCTGCCGAAACCGTCAAACTGACCACGCTTGAATGGCCACCCTATGTAAACGCCGACGGCACTGGCACATCCACGGATGCCGTCACGAGCGCCTTCGCCACCGCGGGCGATGATGTTGTCGCCGAGGTTTTCCCTTGGAACCGTGCCGTAAATCTGGCCGCCAAAAACCCCGACTATCTGGGCCTTTACCCAGAGTATTATGATGCTGGCGCGGACGCCGAAAACGGCGGCGACCGCTGCGTCTACTCAGCTCCGTTTGGCGCGTCTCCAGTGGGCTTTATTCATCGCAAAGACAACGCCTTTGACTGGTCTGATCATGCAAGCCTTGGCAACTACCGCATTGGCGTCGTTGAAGGCTACATCAATGAAGCCCGCTTTGATGCGATGATCGCAGATGGGTCCCTAAAGGTAGACGCTGGCCCCACCGACGCCTCAAACGTTGAGAAAGTCGCCGCCGGTCGCATGGACGCTGCCGTAATTGACCGCAACGTATTTGAGCACATGCTGGCAACCGAGCCCCGCCTCGCCAAACATGCCGACACACTGGTGTTCCACGAAACGCCATTGGCCAACCACAACCTATTGGTCTGCTTTGAAAATTCTGATGCGGGTCGCGCCGCGCGCGACCGCTTCAACTCCGGCCTGTAAAGCATCGCAACCAAACGGCGCGCACCAACCGCGCGCCGTTTTTTATTGCACCTTCCCCTTTGGCAGCGCCTGTGCCATCACTGCGCCCCATGGAACTAAACGCACTTGCCTTTGATCACGCCCCTGTCGGGCTCTGTATCCTCGAGAACCGGATCATCCAACGGGTGAACCTGCGTTTTGGCGAGATGTTTGGGATTACCCCGGAAGACTGTGCCAACCGCTCGATTGCTGACTTTTACGCCTCAGACGAGGATTTCCAGAAGTTGGGCGAGAAGGTCTACACCGCTATGGGAAACACCGGGCGCTACAGTGATGAGCGTGTCATGCAAAGGATGGATGATACACTCTTCTGGTGCCGGGTTCGGGGCCAGTCAACATCACCGGAAAACCCTTTTTACAAAAGCGTTTGGTCTTTTGCCGACCTATCGGATGACCGTCCCGTCGTGGAGCTTACCCAACGCGAACGTCAGGTCGCCATCCTCACCTGCCGTGGCATGACCTCCAAAGAAATCGGACTGGAGCTAGAGCTGTCTTACCGCACCGTCGAAGAATACCGTGCGCGGCTCCTGCGCAAGTTCGGCGCCCGCAAACTGGCCGAACTGGTGGCCAAACTGTCCGGAATGCCGCTTTAGGGGGTAAACAGGGCTGGAAACTGCGTCCATTTCCCCCCATCTGCCACCCAGTTCAGCTTTCCTAGGGGCAGCTTTTTCTCTATAAGCGCCGCAGGGGAAACCAATAAGACTCAACAGCGCATAAGCGCGTAGGGGATAGAAACGTAAAATGAGCAAAACAAATCACGACTCTGATGTGGCCTTTATCTCTGCTTTGGCAGAGCTGCTGCGCGTAAACGACCTGACCGAACTGGAAGTGATGCGCGAATATGGCGAAGATGACAGCCTGAACGTGCGTGTAAGCCGACAGACTCAAGTTGTTGCTGCCGCACCAGTGGCCGTCGCAGCCCCGGCTGCAGCACCGGCACCGGCACCTGCCTCAGCCCCTGCGGCTGCTCCCGCTGCATCTGAAGACGATCCTGCCAGCCACCCGGGCGCTGTGACCTCGCCAATGGTTGGCACTGTGTACCTGTCACCAGAACCTGGCGCGCCTGCCTTCGCATCCGTGGGTCAAACCGTGTCCGAAGGCGACACCCTGCTGATCGTTGAAGCCATGAAAACTATGAACCACATCCCGGCACCAAAATCGGGTACCGTGAAGCGCATTCTGGTCGGCGACGGCGACACCGTGGAATTTGGCGCACCGCTAGCGATCATCGAATAAGGCATTCTCATGTTTGACAAAATCCTGATCGCAAACCGCGGAGAGATCGCCCTGCGCGTGATCCGTGCGTGCCGCGAAATGGGCATCAAATCGGTTGCGGTACACTCCACTGCAGATGCCGACGCGATGCACGTGCGTATGGCCGACGAGGCCATCTGCATTGGTCCCGCTCCGGGCACCGACAGCTATCTGAACATGGCGTCGATCATTGCCGCCTGCGAAGTCACCGGCGCGCAAGCAATCCACCCCGGCTACGGCTTTCTGTCGGAAAATGCCAACTTTGTGCAGATTGTCGAAGACCACGGCTTGACCTTCATTGGCCCGACTGCGGAACACATCCGGGTCATGGGCGACAAGATCACCGCCAAAGACACCATGATCAAACTCGGCGTACCTTGTGTGCCCGGCTCAGATGGAGGCGTGCCTGATCTGGACGCCGCCAAAAAGCTCGGCGAAGAGATGGGCTATCCGGTCATCATCAAAGCTACCGCAGGCGGCGGCGGGCGTGGCATGAAAGTGGCCCAGACGGCTGCCGACATGGAAAGCGCCTTCATGACCGCTCGTGCAGAAGGCAAAGCCGCCTTTGGCAACGATGAGGTCTACATCGAGAAATACCTCACCACCCCACGCCACATCGAGATTCAGGTCTTTGGTGACGGCAAAGGCAAAGCGGTACATCTCGGCGAACGTGACTGCTCCCTACAGCGTCGTCACCAGAAGGTCTTTGAAGAGGCCCCAGGCCCCTCCATCACGCCAGAAGAACGTGCCAAGATCGGTAAAGTCTGTGCGGATGCGGTTGCCGAGATCAACTACATCGGCGCGGGCACCATTGAGTTCCTCTATGAAAACGGCGAATTCTATTTCATTGAAATGAACACCCGTCTTCAGGTGGAACACCCTGTGACCGAAAGCATCTTTGGCGTTGACCTCGTGCGAGAGCAAATCCGCGTCGCGGCTGGCATGGATATGTCAATTGAGCAGGACGAGTTGGAAATCAACGGCCACTCGATTGAGGTTCGTATCAACGCAGAAAAACTGCCGGAATTCGCCCCGCGTCCAGGCAAGATCATCGCGTATCACGCGCCTGGTGGTCTTGGTGTGCGCATGGATTCCGCGCTTTATGACGGCTACAACATCCCGCCTTACTACGACAGCTTGATCGGCAAGCTTATCGTTCATGGGCGTGATCGGGCCGAGGCGTTGGCGCGTCTGGATCGAGCGTTGGGTGAGCTGATCATCGACGGCATCGAGACCACAACGCCGCTGTTCCACGCTTTGCTTCAGGAAAAAGACATCCACACCGGCGAATACAACATTCACTGGCTGGAAAAATGGCTCGAAACCAATCTGGTAGAGGGCTAACCCTGCTTGGGCGCGCATCATGAGTGAGGTCACACCAGACCTCTTGATGCGCGCCTATGGCATGGGGGTCTTTCCCATGTCCGAAAACCGCGATGACCCGGACATCTTCTGGGTGGACCCCATACGCCGCGGCATCTTCCCCCTCGACAGTTTCCACATCTCCCGTAGCCTTGCCAAACGAATCCGGCGCGGTGGCTATACAGTCTCGCTCAACGCGGACTTTGAAGGCGTGGTGGAGGGCTGTGCAGACCGCCAGGAAACTTGGATCAACGCGCAGATACATGACCTCTACATGGCGCTGCACGCGCGCGAGGAAGCGCATTCTGTGGAAGTTTGGGATCGCAACGAATTGGTAGGCGGCGTTTACGGTGTGACCTTGGGCGGGGCCTTCTTTGGCGAGAGCATGTTCTCGCGCAGAACCGACGCCTCAAAAATCGCCCTCGCCTATCTGATCGAGCACCTGCGCCGTTGTGGCTTCACGCTGTTTGACACACAGTTTGTGACCGATCACCTCATATCATTGGGAGCGATAGAAATCCCACGTGCGGATTATCAAAAGATGCTGACATGGGCGTTGCGGCACGATGCCGACATCACAGCTCACTCGTTGCCGTCGCCCTCTGAGGTGCTCGCTGCATCCGCCTGAGCCAGGCCTGTACAGCGCAAAACCCAAACGTCGTAACGGGCATGATCCAGCGCGCTCAACGCAGGCGAGGACGCCACCATCCAGCCTTGGAACACATTCGCTCCCGCGCCCTGTTCCTCGTATACCGAGAGAAACGCAAAGGCGTCACCATTTGGGTTGTCGCTTGGGTGACGGCACTGTGCCATATCCACGCGCAATGTGCCAAAGTTGACCGAATAGCCGTTGTCGAGCTCAAAATCCGCCACCTGCCCGGTCAACTTATCGAGCCCCCTGAGCAATGCGCCTTTCCCAACCGTAGCAGCCACCACGCTCTCGCTCTTCACATCGCCAAGCGGTATATTCAGCGGCTCATACTGAAGAGGCTGTATATCCAGCATCTCAATCTGAATATCTTGCGCCTGCACCATCGCCGGCAACAACATCACAGCAGCTAGGGGTGCCCACTTATTCATCGTCGCCACCGCTCACGAATTTCAAAAGCAGTGAAATCAGGCTCACGGAACTCTGCGTGTCCTCGATCTCATCTCCCGCTTCGAAATTAAACGGCGATCCCCCAGGCAGGATCTCCACAAAGTTCCCCCCAAGCAGACCTTCGGAAGAAACCACCACGGCGCTGTCATCTGGCAAGGCAATGCCGTCCAGCACGCTAAAGGTGGTCTCTGCACGAAACGTCTGCGGGTCGAGCTGGATGTCGGTCACGGTGCCAATCTTCACACCAGCCAATCGCACATCCGTGCCCACGCTGACACCCTCAATCGAGCGGAACGACGCACTCAGGCCGTAGCCACCACTGCTCTGCCCCACTGAGGCAAACTGCGCGCTGTAAAGCAAGAACCCGGAGGCCAAAGCCACCACAGCGGCACCGACAAATGTCTCTGTACGAACGGCCGACATAAAACTACTCGGGGCTCCATGCCTCATAGTCGGACCGCTCCACCGGCGCCTTACCCTGCGCGCGAATGGTGCCCGCAGGCGCATAGGCCAACGAGGTGCCAGTCACGTTTTCCTGATGTGGGATTTCCCACTCCTTGTGCTTCAGCGGCTTTTCGCTTGGCACTTCATCAAAGGTCCGGTGCAACCAACCATGCCAATCGGCACTCACGCGGCTGGCCTCGACTTCACCGTTGAAGATCACCCAGCGTTTGGAATCATTGGCCGTGCGATAGTAGACGTTGCCTTGCTCGTCTTCGCCCATCTTAACGCCCTTGCGCATAGTAAACAGCTTGGTGTTCAGCGTACCGCCGTTCCACCAGGTCAAAACATTGTTGATCGTGCTCAGAATGCCCATGGGTGTCTCCGAAAATTCTTCCTTCATATGGACCATTTGGACGCAAAGGTCCAGTGTCCCAAACCGCCAGATCGGCCCGATGCGATCTACCGTCAACTGGCTGCGCGTCCGCGCCACATGATCACCAGACCGGACAGCACAATCAATGCACTGCCGATCAGCATAGAGCTGTCCAGCCGCTCGCCAAACACCACCACGCCGAGGGCCACTCCAAATAGCAATCGCGAGTACCTAAACGGCGTTACGGCAGACACTTCCCCTGTCCGCATCGCCCGCATCAACGCGCTATAGGCAAACACTCCACAGGCCACCGCGCCGACCACCGCCAACAGGGCCATGGGCGGCGGGGTGTGAAACGGCACTTGTTCCCAAATCACGCCATAGGCCGCCCCCGCCACAACAATCGCAAGGAATCCATAAAGACCCAAAACAGCAGTGTTCAGGCTCGCCGGCGCCGCCCGACTGGCCAGATCCCGCCCCGCAAAACCCAACATGCCTGCGACCGCCAACAAAGACAGCCAGCTAAAGCTGTCCCCACCCGGCCGCACAATCAACACCACGCCAATCAGGCCAATGACAATCGCCAACCAACGTCGCCAGCCAACCTTTTCGCCCAGCACCAACGCCGCAAAGGCCACCACTACCAACGGCGTCGCCTGCAAGATCACCGTGGTGGAACTCAACGCAGTCAACGCCAGTGACAATGTGAAAAACAAGCGTCCGATAATCTCAAACACAACCCGCACCTGCATCGGCCGGGACACAACCTCTTTCGGCGCCAAAGGCTGTGACTTTGCTCGTAACCACAAGGCAAAGACCATCGCACCGCCCGCGCCAAACAGCACCATCACCTGCGCAATCGGCAGGCTCCGCGCGGCGAATTTCAGAAAGGCATCCTCAACCGCAAATCCAGCCATGGCCGCAACCATGAACAGCGCGCCCAGCCGATTGGCCGCGCGGTCGGTGGCAATGTGAGGCGTCATAGGGCCCGTTCTCCTGTCGCTTAGTCAACCGCAGGTATGGGCGAGCCCATCACCGGAAACAAGCGTTAGCGCACCCCTGCGACCAAGGCACGCGCCATCTTTTCTTCCAGCTTGGTCACGCGCTGTGCCGTAGCGTGGTTTGAGGCTGTCGCCACCACAAGATCCTGCTCCGGATACACCGCCAGAACCGCAAACCACCGGTTGTTGGACCCATTGTGCCAGCGCTTAGGTCCAAGCCCTTTTGGCTGCTCAATGATCCAACCCAAGCCGTAGTTCTTGGACACGGGCGTCCAGAGCCTCCGGCAATTCTGCACAGTCAAAAAGCGTGGAACTTCGCCTCTGCATGCCTGCAAATGTGTCTGCCCCCACCGCGCCAAATCTGCCATATTCAGGTGAATTGTGCCCGCAGGCCCCATCCAGGCCGGATTGTCCGCCTCTCGAAGTTCAGCTGCCAGTGGTTTTTTCACGCCAACGATACTGACATGACCCAATGGCGCATCCGGCGTGTCCGGCGCCCCAAATCCTAAGGACTTCAAACCAAGCCTGCGGCCAAAGCGCGCCTGAATCTGATCTTCCCAAGACTGCCCCGTGACCTCTTCGGCAACCACACCGGCCAGGACATAGCCCAGATTGGAATAGCGCATCTTGCCCGCCCGATGTGGCACAGGGCTTTGCCACAGCGCAGACAAAACCCGCACCCGCCCCGCCGCAGGCCTCTCCGCATAGCGCTGTATCATCTCACGCATTGAGGCGTTGGCCTTTAGTCCAGAGGTATGGCTCAATAGCTGCTCTAACGTCAGCGCGGCCCATGTGGGGTGTAGCTGATACTCCGGCCCGTTGAGATAGGCACCTATCGGCGTGGACAGCGCCAGCTGTCCCTCTTGTTCCAACTGCATCAGCAAAGTTGCCGTAAAACTCTTGCTGATAGAGCCAATATGAAACGGCGCATCTGGCGGCACTTTGCGGCCATCGGCCCGGCTGCGCCGCCCTGCAACCATCACGGTTGGGGCGTCATTACCAAACGAGTACGCCGCCCCCAAAGCCTGCTTCGGGGCCGCCTGCGCCGTTCGCGCAAACACATCTGAGGCAGAGGCTACTTGGGCCATCCCCCAGTTAGGCCAAAATCCCAGCAAAGCTGCCCCAATCACGCGAGTCCATCGATATACCATAGCGTGTAATTGGGGCTGACCGTCCATGACATCAAGACCTTTAAGGCCGATAGACCCAATTTAAGACGAGGAGACCCGTGCGGTCACTTCGATCTCGATCTTCATCGCCTCTTCCATCAAATTGGCAATGATCATCGTCGCCGCCGGTTTAGCCTTGGCAAACACCTCACTGGTCACCGGCCAGCATTTTTCAAAATCGTCACCATTTGGCAGAATGTAATTCACACGCACCACATCATCGAGCGAGCTACCCGCCGCCTCCAGTGCCTTGCCAATGGTGGTGAGCGTGTTGCGGCATTGATCGGCCACATCTTCCGGCATGGTCATGGTCTCGTAATCATACCCCGTGGTGCCCGCCACAAAGACCCAACCATCGGCCACCACCGCGCGGGAATACCCGATTTTTTCTTCAAACGGCGATCCGGTGGAGATGTGACGTACGGACATGGGGAGGCTCCTTGATGTGAGTTGCCCAAGACATCCTCCGGTAGTGCGGCGGTGTCAATGCGGCTTACCGTTTCCAAAACCGTTTTGACGGCTTCTTCTGCGCCTTTAAGTGCTTCCGCAATTCCGTAAACCCACCAATCTTCACGCCATCAATGAACACAAGCGGCGTGGTGGTCACGTGATGCTTGTCTTTGAACGCATCGGTCTCATGCCGCGTGCGCAGCAAATGATCCTCTATCTCAAACCCGTTGCTCTGCAATAGATCCAGCGCAGCCGTGCCGTAACCACAGGTATAATTGGGCAACTCCATCCGATAGATCGTGGCTTTGGGCATGATAGGTCTCCTCACGTATTCAAAGGGATATGAAAGCCGCGCAGCAGAGGCGCAAGAGACGCCCGATCACATTGATGTGGCGAGATGTGATGATGCCGATGCTGCAGTTTGTTTCGATGTCCACTGCTGTGATCTATTGACAAGCCACCTGTCAATATGACAATCATAATGTCATTATGAAAGCAGAACACCTTCATCAACTCGTATGGATGTCACGCCCGTTAATGCAGGCCGCAGAAGCCTGCGCTGAAACCGGTTTGGTCGGAAACACCCTCACAGTTCGGATGCGCGCGGTATTGGAAATACTGCAAAGATACGGAGAGCAGACCGTCCCTGAAATCGCGGCGCGGCTCGAAATCAAACGACAATACGTCCAAGTCATGTGCAATGAAACCTTAGCTTCTGGTTTCGTTGAGCAACGCGCAAACCCACGCCACAAACGCTCGCCTCTCCTAGCGTTGACCGACCACGGGCACACCCTCATCGAGGAGATTTTATCTAAGGAAATGAAGCTGATGGAAGAGATTGGTGCGAGCCTAAGCAGTGAAGACATTTCTACAGCCCTTGAGGTCGTCCGTGCAGTGGTGGAAGGCTTGAAAAACCAGACAGGAGAAAGAGAATGATTTTCGGTTATGCATTAGGAGCTGCAATCCTCCTCCCCTGTATCTGGCTCGGCAACGGTGTAAGGCGTATCGGTTCGGTCAGTGGCGGAGAACCGATACCGAACCGCACCGGGTCGGCTCTTCTGTTGATTGACCTGCAGTCAGTATTCTGGGAACGCGGCCCTTACTCGGTTGCTGCAAAAGAATCTGCTGCAGCGAAGATCCTTGAGGAAGTAGAAGCGGCGCGAGCCCAAAACCATCCTGTTATTGCCGTTCGTCAGGAATGGTCGATCCCTTCCACCAAGGCAGTGGCGCGCCTGACCATGAAAGGGCAGGCAGTCGAAGGCAGTTACGGGACAGAACTTGCAGAGCAATTCTTGTCACTCCCTGATCGTATTATTGTAAAGCGTGTACAGGACGCGTTTGAAACCGGCGAACTCGATAGCCTTTTGGAACGCCTTGACGTTGGAAAACTGCGTCTCGCCGGTTTGGACTTCAATTACTGCGTGCAAAAGACGGCGTTGGCTGCCAGAAACCGCGGCTATGGCATCACTGTTGTGAAGGACGGAACTCTCTCAGCCGCATCGATGGAAAGCGCTGAGAAGCAAATGTCTTCAGCGGGTGTGGCCGTTATTTGAGGGGACATTGATCCTTATAGCGAGAACGGCAGATTTGCCCGCATAGCAGACCATATTTTCAAACAGAAAAGGCGCCCCACCGGGACGCCTTCCTAATCTCTCTCGGCCTGTCGTCAGACCTCAGCCCGCCTCAGCAGGCTCTTTCTCGGCCTCGCCGTGGATCATCAGCGGCGCCGTCTGACCTGTGGCCGCTTCTTCATTGACCACAACCTCGGTCACGCTATCCTGACCCGGCAGCTCAAACATGGTGTTCAGCAGGATTTCTTCGAGGATAGACCGCAGACCGCGTGCGCCGGTCTTGCGTTCGATCGCACGGTTGGCAATCGCCTTCAGCGCGTCGTCGGTAAACGTCAGCTGCGTGTCTTCCAGCTCAAACAAACGCTGATACTGTTTCACCAGTGCGTTTTTCGGCTGTGTCAGGATGATCACCAACGCGTCCGCGTCCAGATCTTCCAGCGTTGCCAGAACCGGCAGGCGGCCAACAAATTCCGGGATCAGACCAAATTTCAACAGATCTTCCGGCTCCAGATCCTGGAAGATTTCACCGACGCCACGCTCGTCATTGTCACGCACATCCGCGCCAAATCCCATGGCAGAGCCTTTGCCGCGCTGCGCAATGATCTTGTCCAGACCGGCAAACGCACCGCCACAAACAAACAGGATGTTGGTGGTGTCGACCTGCAGGAATTCCTGCTGCGGATGTTTCCGGCCACCCTGCGGCGGCACGGAGGCCACAGTGCCTTCCATCAGCTTCAGCAGCGCCTGCTGCACACCCTCACCAGACACGTCACGGGTGATGGACGGGTTCTCGGACTTGCGGGTGATCTTATCCACTTCGTCGATGTAAACGATGCCACGCTGTGCGCGTTCCACGTTGTACTCAGACGCCTGCAGCAGCTTGAGGATGATGTTCTCCACATCCTCCCCCACATAACCGGCCTCAGTCAGCGTGGTTGCATCCGCCATTGTAAACGGCACATCCAAAATCCGCGCCAACGTCTGCGCAAGCAGCG
>JAAENN010000227.1 GCA_024224295.1 Shimia sp.
CGCGGTCGGCGGCGTGTTGACGGGCAGGACGGTCACGGTGTGGTCCGCGTAGTCGACGTTGCCTTCGCCGTCGGGCGCGATGCTTTGCGGGCCTAGACCAAATGGCAGCCGCGCTCACGATCGCCATATTGCTGGCCCTGTCGGTGTCTCTGGTGCGCATTGGCGCCGTCGCCATGCGATTGACGGGACTTCCCGAAAACATCGCCCGTTTTCAATGTGTATCCGCCCTGACGGGAACAGGATTCACCACCCACGAAGCCGAAATGATCGTCAACTATCCGATCCGGCGGCGCATTGTTATCGCCCTGATGGTCCTCGGGAACCTCGGGCTGATCTCGATCGCCTCGACCTTTATCGTCGCCTTTGTCAGGACCGGTCCCGATACGCAGCATATCGCCGTGCAGGCGGCCATCATGGCCGCCGCAATCGGCATCACCTTCCTGGTGCTGACCAACAAAACGCTCGATCGGGGCATGGGCGCCATGATTGGCCGCATTTTGCTGCGCACGACCTCGCTCGGCGAGATGGACTATCACCGCATTCTGCAATTGGGCAGCGATCTCAGCGTTGCCGAACATGAATATTACGGCACCGAAGCCAGACCCGTTGCTGAGCTGGATCTTCACGGCGAGAATATTCTCGCGGTCCGCCCCGCTGGATCATGGAAGACGGAAGCTACAGACAAGCGGACCGTGATCAATCCGGGCGACACGCTGGTTCTGTGCGGCAATGAGGCTTGTCACAAGGCTGCAGCAACGAAACTCGGCGGCGGCGGCCCGGTTGCAGCAGGTGACTAGTCACCTGGAACTGTAATTCGTATCATTGATTGAATTGGAATTCAGGAGATGATGCGATGGTTGGACGTGTGGCGGATGCGGTGGTGCTTAGCGAAGATGAGCGCCGTTTTCTTGAAGGTCAGGTCCGGCGGCACAAGGCGCCACGGTCGCTTTCGGACCGCTGCCGGATGGTTCTGCTCTGCGCCGACGGGCTACCCAGTAAGGAAGTTGCCGCACGCCTCGGTGTTCATGAGCATACAGTGGGTAAATGGCGGCGGCGGTTTGTGAAGGACCGGATCGAGGGGCTCACCGACGAATACCGCCCCGGTCGCCCGCGCACGGTGTCGGATAAGCAAGTGGCCGAGGTCATCGAGCGGACGCTGCATACAACGCCCAGGGACGCCACCCATTGGTCGATCCGGTCAATGGCCGCGGAGACCGGGCTGTCACACACTACCATCCGGAGAATATGGACCGCCTTTGGCCTGCAACCACACCGGAGCGAGACATTCAAGCTCTCGACCGATCCGCTCTTCGTCGACAAGGTGCAGGATATCGTGGGACTGTACATGTCACCGCCGAACCGGGCGATTGTGCTGTGTGTCGACGAGAAATCCCAAATCCAGGCGCTGGATCGTGAGCAGCCCGTGCTGCCCATGGCCCCCGGTGTCGCGGAACGGCGCACGCACACCTACATTCGTCACGGCACCACCTCGCTCTTTGCAGCGCTAGATATCGCCACAGGAGCGGTGATCGGAAAGTGCTACAAACGGCATCGTGCGACCGAGTTCCTCGACTTTCTTAAACGCATTGACGCGGCTGTTCCGGAGGGGCCTGAGGTGCATCTGGTGATGGACAACTACGCCACTCACAAGACCCCGAGGATCAAGGCCTGGCTCGCGCGCCGCCCGCATTGGCATGTGCACTTCACCCCGACTTCCGCCAGCTGGATCAACCAGGTCGAACGCTGGTTCGCGGAACTGACCCGCAAGCAACTGCAACGCGGGGTGCACAGAACAGTCGCCGAGTTGGAGGCCGATATCGCCGCATTCATCGAGGTGCACAATGAAAACCCAAAGCCGTACAAATGGGTCAAATCAGCCGACGAAATCCTCGCATCCGTCAAACGGTTCTGCCAGCGAACGCAGCAAACCCTATGCGGCGAATTTTGGATTCAGGTGACTAGGTCACCGACTCATTAAATCTGAGCCGAATTCTGATTGAAGCGAGTTTAACGGAAGCGAGATAGTTGTCGTCCCGTTTGTCATATCTGGTCGCCACTGCCCGGAAGGGTTTGAGTTTGTTGAAGAAGCGCTCGACTGCGTTGCGCTGATTGTAGACCCAGCGGTTAAACACAGGCGGCTCGCGTCGGTGTGGCATGGCGCGGATATTGGCCCATGCTCCACGACCCGCCAAGTGCTTGCGAAGAGCGTCGGAGTCATAGGCCCGGTCAGCCAAAACGATGCCGCCGTCCCGTACGGTGTCGAACATGTCCTGCGCGCTACGTCCGTCGTGAGCCTGACCTTCCGTAAGCTTCAACAAGATGGGCAAGCCTGCCGCATCGACAAGAGCGTGGTCTTGGTGGTCAGGCCGCCCCGTGAGCGACCCATGCAACGGGATCGGATCTGTTTTTTTGCCGTTGGCAGCATGTTGATGAACGCGGATCGATGACGAGTCGATCATCTGGATATCACCATCATAAGCCTCTGAAACAGCTTTCAAAAGGCGATCCCAGACCCCAGCCTTACGCCATCGGTTGAAGCGGTTGACGCAGGTCGTATAGGGTCCGTAGCGCGACGGAATATCCGCCCAGGGCGCGCCGGTGCGCAAACGCCAGAATATGCCGTTCAACACCCGCCGGTCATCCACCCGCGGCACGCCACGCGGCTTATTCGGCAAAAGCGGTTGGATCACATCCCACTCAAAGTCCGTCAGGTCAAATCGCGCCATAACAATCTCCTCGCTACGAGGAATTGAATCACATTTCAATCAGACTGGGAATCTGGAGGGTTCTGTGATGTTGCATGTGCCAGATGTAGCGGCTTGTTGTGATCGCGACCTCATTGAAGCCGGATTGAGCGAGCCCGCGTTTGCTCGGTGCTATGGGGATTTTATCTTGGCCGCCTGTTTTGGGCGTGATGAATACAACGGCAGTAAGCGCCTCGAAGCGGTGCACAGGCTTTTCGAGACGCGGCGGATATTATCAGATAGCTGCATTTGTGTTGTGCCCAGCGGCTAAGGGCGTCATTACTCGCTTGGATCTTTGGTGTTGCATGGCTTTGGGCGCAAGCCGGCTGCCCGGCGCGTATGGACACCAGA
>JAAENN010000228.1 GCA_024224295.1 Shimia sp.
GAAATCATCACTGCTGATTTCGTCGGTAGTGGAAAGCAAGTCTGTCTAACTGGTCAGAAAGTCCAGAAAATCCACGCTCAAGTTATCTGGCATGTTTCGCAATATTCTAACGAACTAGGGTAGCCCAGGGGGAGAGGGAGAAAGCAAAGTTGTCAGATAAATCAATGACTAATCGGCTATCACTTTTCGGAAACGCAGCTGTAGCCCAGCTTTTACAAACAACTTTATTTCGAGACTACAAAGGGCGCGCATAAGGAGGCAGGAAAGGGGGCACATAGCGGCTGCACCCAATAAGGCACTGTTTTCTAATGAATAATGGCGGAGGAGGTGGGATTCGAACCCACGGAGGGCGTTAACCCTCGTCGGTTTTCAAGACCGGTGCATTCGACCACTCTGCCACTCCTCCGACACGCCCTCCCTAATGCCACTCAAAGCGCGGTTCAAGTAGAAAGAGTGGCGGATTTCCGTCACTAACTGCATGGCGGACTTTCCATAAAACCTTGCGCAGGTTACACTCTGCCCAATTGACCGCTGCTGACCCCAGATCAGGACAGACAACAGCGGCGTTTGGTACGACAGACCTCGAGCAGGCAAAGGGCACATCATGACCTTCTTTTCAGGCGCAAACCCTACCGTTGTGCGTCGCACGGCGCCACTTGTTGTAGTGTGCGGATTGGCACTTGCTGGCTGCACAGACGGCGAGGATTTTAACTTTCTGAACAAAACGACCTCGCCAGAAGCCACTGCGCCAACCGCTGGACAGACCACGAAGCTCGTAGAACGTGATGTCGAAGCACCGGAAGTATTCTCAACCTCCGAAGCGGGGCTATGGGACGGACGCCCATCGCTTGGCGGCGTGTGGGCGGCACATCCAGACGTGGGCGAACCAGAACGGGTTATCATCCGCAACCAGGCCAACGGTAAGTTTGTCATTGGCGCACTCTTCCGCCGCGAACGCGACATTCCTGGGCCTCGTGTTCAGGTGTCGTCAGATGCGGCCAGCGCGTTGGGCATGCTGGCTGGCTCACCAGTGGAGTTGAATATTACAGCGTTACGTCGGGAAGAAGTGGCCGAAGAGGCGCCCGTTACAGCGGATGCAACTGCCGAAGTGGCGAGCGCAACAGAAGTCGATGAGGCACCTCTGGAGCCGATCGCTGCGGCTTCCGCTGCTATTGCGGCCGCTGAGGCGGAACAGGTTGTTCCCGCGCCTGCGCCTGCGGCCCAATCAGAAGTGGCACCTAAGCCTCAATCGTCCTCGTTGTCCAAACCGTATGTGCAAATCGGAATTTTCTCTGTGCAGTCCAACGCCAATGGGGCGGTCACTCAAATGAAGAACGCAGGGTTGCCCGCTTTGACCAAGAAGACCACCTCGGGTGATAAAACCTTCTATCGCGTGCTTGTGGGGCCAGCCTCCAGTAAGTCCGAGTTGAAATCCATGACCAAGAAAGTGCACGGCATTGGCTTTACTGACGCCTATGCCGTGACAAACTGACGGAGGCCTCTGCCATGTTCAAATCCGTGTTTTACAGCTGCCTGGCCGCAATTGGATTAACTGTTGCGGTCAGCCAGGCCAGCGCCTTTGAAACCAAGGCGCGCGCGGCCTTTGTGATGGACCAGTCGACAGGCACGGTACTATTGGCGAAAAATGCCGATGACGCTTTGCCTCCAGCTTCCATGTCCAAACTGATGACTCTTTATATGGCTTTTGAAGCCGTGCGTGACGGTCATTTGCAGATGACCGAAAAACTGCCGGTATCACAACACGCCATGAACTACGGCGGCTCTACAATGTTCCTCGACACCACCGATCGCGTGGCTGTCGAAGACCTGCTGCGGGGCATCATCGTTCTGTCCGGCAATGACGCTTGTGCAGTGATTGCCGAAACTCTAAGCCCGGACGGCACCGAGGCGGGGTTCGCCCGATTGATGACACGACGCGCGCGGCAGATGGGCATGACCAACTCCACCTTCGCCAACTCCAATGGTTGGCCAGCTCCGGGGCACCGCATGAGCATGCGCGACCTGGCTTTGCTTGCAAACCGCCTCATAACCGACTTCCCGGAATTTTACCCGATGTTTGCCGAGCGAGAGTTCAAGTTTGACGGCCGCGCCCCGCAAAACACGCAAAACCGCAACCCACTGCTTCGCCTCAACATAGGCGCGGACGGTCTGAAAACTGGTCACACATCTGAGGCTGGCTATGGTCTTGTTGGCTCGGCCAAACAAGGCAACCGTAGGGTGATCTTTTCGTTCTCCGGTCTGCAATCTGCGGCGGAACGCGCCGAAGTGTCCGAGCAGATAGTGAACTGGTCCTTCCGACAGTTCACCGAAGCCACCCTTGCCCGTGAGGGCGAACGGGTGGCTGAAGCTGACGTCTGGATGGGCAAAACCCCACGCGTTGGCCTGGTGCCGGAAAGTGATATCGAAGTACTGCTGCCTGTGCTCTCACAGAACAAAGTCAAGGCAGAGGTGATCTACAACGGCCCCATCGAGGCACCTATTACCAAAGGCCAATCTCTCGCGGAGCTGGTGCTCATGCCCGAAGACCTCCCGGCAATGCGCATCCCTTTGGTGGCTGAAGCGGACGTGGCGGAAGGCGGCTTTGGTATTCGCCTGCGCACCGCGACTGGAATCCTGATGCAGCAATTTGGCCTCAATCTCGCAGGTGCATCGTGAGCGGACACTTCATTACGTTTGAAGGCATCGACGGTTCCGGCAAATCCACTCAAGCTAAGCTCCTCGCAGACCGCCTCCTTACGGAAGGCTATGAAGTGGTTCTTACTCGTGAGCCCGGCGGCTCTGTTGGCGCCGAGGAAATCCGTGCGCTGGTGCTGGAAGGCGACCCAGACCGTTGGTCGGCGGAAACCGAAATACTGCTTTTCACGGCAGCACGCCGCGACCATCTGGAACGCACCATTCTGCCAGCCGTGGCCGCAGGCAAAATTGTCATCTGTGACCGCTTTGCCGACAGCACCCGCATGTATCAAGGTCTGTCTCGTGGAGACTTGCGCAGCATTGTGGACCAGCTGCATTGCCTGATGATTGGCCGCGAACCTGATTTGACGGTGCTTATCGACATGGACCCGGCGACCGGGCTGGCCCGCGCCAAGTCTCGCCAAACCGCCGAAGAACGGTTTGAAGACTTTGGCCAAGCCTTACAGGAGCAAATGCGCAAAGGCTTCCTGGACCTGTCCAAGGAATACGCCGATCGCTTCCGCGTGATCGACGGTTCACGTGACATGGACCGCGTGGCTGAGGCGGTTTACAGCACGGTGATACCGCAAATTGAGGCCAGCGCGTGAGCGACGACACCGCCCCAGAAGCAGACCGCGTCACCGGTGCGCCACATCCGCGGGAAACCGAGGTGCTTTATGGACAGGCAGCTGCTGAACAGGATTTCCTCACAGCGGTCAACTCGCACCGTCTGCACCATGGTTGGCTGATCACTGGCCCGATTGGCGTAGGCAAAGCCACACTCGCCTGGCGCATGGCGCGGTTTCTTCTGGCGACTCCGCTTGACGATGGTGCGGGCCTGTTTGGCGATCCAGTGCCGCACAGCAACCTGGATGTCTCGCCAGACCATCCCGTGGCTCACCGCCTGCTGGCCCGCTCAGAGCCCGGCATGTTTAGCATCACGCGCTCTATGAACGAGAAAACCAGCAAGCTGCGCGACCAGATTGTGGTGGATGACGTGCGTGGATTAACGCATTTCCTGACCATGTCTTCTGCAGACGGCGGACGTCGTGTGGTGATTGTGGACAGCGCGGATGAGATGAACGTGAACGCCGCCAACGCGCTCCTGAAAATGTTGGAAGAGCCGCCAGAGCGCACCACTATGCTGCTAATCTCGCATCAACCCTCGCGCTTGCTGCCGACAATCCGGTCACGTTGCCGCGAGCTGCGTTTGCATCCCTTGTCCCCAGAGGACATGCACAACGCCCTCGCGCAGGCAGGTTTTGAAGCCGCCGAGTCCCCTGCCCTCGCCGAACTGGCGGCAGGCTCTGTGGGCGAAGCGCTGCGCATTCTGCAAAGCGACGGCCTGGCGCTTTATGCTGAGCTGATCTCACTCTTCACTACAGAGCAAGGCTTTGACCGTCAGCGCGCCATCAACCTGTCCAACGCCGCCGTAGGCCCTGCGAACGCGGAGCGTTACGAGTTGCTGTTAACGCTGATCGACCTTTTTCTTATACGTCTGGCGCGTACTGGCGCTTTGGGCATACCGCCCACCACCGAAGTTGCCCCCAACGAGGCACAGGTGCTTAGCCGCCTAGCGCCAAATGCCTACAAAGCCCGCGCCTGGGCCGCCGCCGCGCAGGAAATTTCGGATCGAACCCACCACGGCAAGGCGGTGAACCTTGACCCTGCCGCGCTTGTGCTGGATACGGTTTTTAAGATCCATCAAACCGCAACCGCCTGAGCGTCTTATGACTGATTACCCCCAGATCACCGACAGCCACTGTCACCTCGATTTCCCGGACTTCGACGGCAAGCTGGATGAGTTCATCGCCCGCGCGGCTGATGTGGGTGTGACCCGCATGGTGACCATCTGCACCCGCCTGCGCAACGAATCCACTGTGCGTGCGATTGCCGAGGCGCACGCACCGGTGTTTTACGCCGCAGGCACCCACCCGATGAGCGCCGCTGACGAGCCGCTAGCCACCGTGGATGAGCTGATTGCCCTAGCACAGCATCCCAAGTTTGTGGGCATCGGCGAAACCGGTCTGGATTACCACTACACCGCCGAAAGCAAAGAGGTTCAACAAACCTCGCTGCGCATCCACTGTGAAGCCGCACGTGAAACCGGCCTGCCGCTGATCATCCACAGCCGTGATGCGGATGAAGACATGGCACAGATCCTGACAGAGGAATTCCACAAAGGCGCCTATGGCTGCGTGATGCACTGCTACAGCTCCGGGCCGGAGCTGGCGAAAAAGATGCTCGATCTCGGATTCTACCTGTCTATGTCCGGTATCGCCGCCTTCCCGCGCTCCCAAGAAGTACGCGATATCTTTGCCGCCGCACCGGTGGACCGCGTACTTGTAGAAACCGACGCGCCCTACCTGGCGCCCCCACCCTATCGCGGCAAGCGCAACGAGCCTTCGTACGTGGAGAAAACTGCTCGCGTTGGGGCTGAGGTTTTTGGCATGGATTACGGCGATTTTGCCGCGCAGACACAGGCCAACTTTGAGCGCCTATTCTCCAAAGCTGCCAGCACGGCGGCCGCTGCATGAACGCAAAGCTGACCTTCACCATTCTGGGCTGCGGCAGCTCCGGCGGCGTGCCGCGTATCGGCGGCCATTGGGGAGACTGTGATCCCGCCAATCCCAAAAACCGCCGCCGCCGCTGCTCCCTACTGATTGAACGCGAAACAGCAGACGGCAAAACAACGGTGCTGATCGACACCTCACCGGACATGCGCGACCAACTTCTGTCTGCTGATGTCGGTGCATTGGATGCGGTGGTCTACACCCACAGCCACGCCGACCATGTGCACGGCATAGACGACCTGCGTATGGTTGTGTTCAACATGCGCAAGCGCATACCTGTCTGGGCGGATGGCGCCACGCAAAATGACCTGCTCGGCCGGTTTGGCTACGCCTTTGTGCAACCTCAAGATAGCCCCTACCCGCCCATCCTTGATTTGCACACCATCGATGATGATGACTTCACCATCTCCGGTGCTGGCGGCGACATCACACTCACTCCGATCAGAGTGGACCACGGCAGCATTGATGCTCTGGCTTTTCGCGTGAACGACGTGGTTTACATGCCGGATGTGGCAGAAATCTATGATGCCGCCTGGCCGCAGCTGGCTGATATGAAGTGCTTCATCATCGACGCCCTGCGCCGCTCTCCGCACCCAACCCATGCCCATCTCGACAAAGCTCTGGAGTGGATTGCAAAACTTGCGCCGGAGCGCGCGGTGTTGACCAACATGCATATCGACCTCGACCACAGCGTGGTCGACGGCGAAACACCCGATCACATCACTCCTGCCTTTGACGGCATGAAGATCATCTACGACCTGTAACAGCAGGGTCGAGGACAGGATACGACGCAGATGCAAACTCTTATCTCTGTGATCCTGCCGGTCTTTTTTATCATTGGTTTTGGATATTTGGCGACCTGGCGTGGCGTGTTCAGTCAGCAAAACGTTGATGGATTGATGCGGTTTGCCACCAACTTTGCGGTACCCGTGCTGTTGTTTCGCGCGATTTCACAGCTTGATCTTGCCGCCGAATACAATCTCAGCCTTCTGGGCAGTTTCTACGGTGCTGCAGCCCTTTGTTTCTTGACCGGGATGCTGGGGGCAAAGTTTCTGTTTGGACGGGACTGGGAAGATGCCACAGCCATTGGCTTTATATGTCTTTTCTCAAACTCGCTCCTGCTTGGTCTTGCTATCATGGAGCGGGCCTATGGGCCGGACAGCCTCACCGGCAACTATGCGATCATCTCAGTGCATGCTCCGTTCTGTTATGGGCTTGGCATTGCCACCATGGAGATCATGCGTGCGCGTCATAGTTCCAAGGCCCAGATCGTACCAACCGTACTCAAGGCAATGTTCTCCAACGCCTTGATCATCGGCATTGGGCTTGGATTTGTGGTGAACCTTGGAAACATCCCTGTGCCGGAACCGGCAATGCATGCGGTCAATTTGCTGGCAGCTGCCGCTCTTCCAGCGGCACTGTTTGGCGTAGGTGGTGTGCTCTACCGCTACCGTCCTGAAGGCGATATGCGGACCATCCTCTTTTGCTGCGCCGTATCCCTCGGCCTGCACCCTGCTCTTACCTTTGCCTTTGGCACGGTGAGCGGCAGTTCAGTGGAGAACATGCGCTCCGCTATTGCCACAGCGTCCATGGCGCCGGGCATCAACGCCTATCTCTTTGCCAATATGTATGGCCGCGCCATGCGGGTGGCCGCCTCCACCGTGCTGATCGGCACGGCGCTCTCTGTCATCACGGTGTGGCTCTGGCTGGGCACATTGCCGTGACCGTACGGCACATCAGCTTGCTCAGATCAACCGCACGCCCCATGTTTGCAGCCTGAGTTACAACAGGAGCACCCCAATGGCCCGAGACCCGATCCGCGTGGACATAGTTTCTGACGTTGTCTGCCCTTGGTGCATCGTCGGCTACCGTCAGCTCAAGCAAGCCTCCGAGGCCACCGGTATTCCTGTAGAAACCTATTGGCATCCGTTTGAACTCAACCCAGATATGGAAGCTGAGGGCGAAAACCTGCGCGAGCACATCATGCGCAAATACGGAAGCTCCCCCGAACAGTCCCAATCCGCCCGAGACCACCTGACCTCTGTGGGCAAAGACCTCGACATTGACTTCAAATGGACAGAAGGCAGCCGGATCTACAATACATTTGCAGCCCATCAGCTTTTGGACTGGGCCTCTGAAAGCGGTCAGGCGCAAGCACTCAAACTGGCGCTGTTTGACGCATACTTCACGCAAGGCCTCGATGTAAGTGACCAAACCATGCTCGTGGATGTTGCCACCTCCATTGGTTTAGAGGCTGAAGATGCCCAGGCCGTGCTGCAAGACCAACGCTACGCAGAAAAGGTGCGCCAGAAGGAACAGTTCTGGACATCACGCGGTATATCCGGCGTGCCGACAATGGTGTTTGACGCCAAACAAGCCACCTCTGGCGCGCAAGGTGTCGACACCTTTGCAAGAGTGCTCCAGCACATGGTCAAGCGATAGGGACGCACCCGACTTTTACACCGTGAAATCCGTTTAAACAAAGCCCTTGGAATCGCCGATTCCGAAGGGCTTTTGGCGTTACTGGAACACCAATCGTAGCTGCTCCAAATGGGCACAATTTTAGACTTACACCTATTGCGAGAACAGAGCCGCCGCACTTCGCCACCGCGAAAAAAAGAAAATAAATTGTTTAATTGCAAATGCTTAAATCCACCACCCTCCAAGCACCGAGCTTAGCAAAACAACGGGAAATCCTATCAAATTGCCCGTCAACGGACAAGATCATGCCGAGTAACGCGGTGTTAAGAGCTGCCAGCTTACGTTGCCTTCAATCAGCCAGTCCGAAAACGGTATTGAACCAGACCCATGAACACAGACACATCATCATCACAAGCCGACTGCATCGCGCTGCCGCAGCAGTTGGACTTCGCACATTGCACCGAATTGCGTCTCGCAATTGAAGCTTCCCGCGGACAACCGCTTGCGCTTGATGCGCACCATGTTGAGTTCCTTGGGGGGGCTGGGGCCGAGCTGCTTTTGGCCACGCGCGCCGAATGGGCCGCACGTGAACTGCCATTTGAACTGAAACAACCATCTGACGAATTTCTAAAAGGTATGGAGCGGCTCGGCCTGCCCCATGACTGTCTTCTTGAAAGGGGCTCCGCATGACGACGAAGATTCTTGCAGTTGATGACTCCCGCACCATGCGCGCGATGATTCAAACCGCACTGACCGATGCAGGCTTTGATGTCGACCTGGCCGAGGACGGCATCGACGGTTTGGACAAACTTGGCGGTTCCGACCCCGATTTGGTCATCACCGACATCAACATGCCCCGCCTTGATGGCTTTGGTATGATCGAAGGTGTGCGCGAGCGCCCTGAATGCGCCTCTTTGCCAATTCTCGTGCTGACCACGGAAAGCGGTGAAGAACTGAAACAACGTGCCCGTACGGCTGGCGCTACCGGCTGGATCGTCAAACCATTTGACGCAGAAAAGCTTGTCGCTGTCATCAATCGTCTGGTTGTCTGAAAGGAATTGAATTATGTCCGATCTTCGTGACATGTTCTTTGAGGAATGCGACGACCTTCTTGAGGTGTTGTCGACCGGTCTGGATGATCTCCAGAACGAGACCTCGGACGCGGAAACCATCAACGCGATGTTCCGTTCCGTGCATTCCATCAAAGGTGGCGCCGGGGCTTTTGGCCTTGATCGCCTGATCAAATTTGCACACGCGTTTGAAAACGTACTGGACGACCTGCGTTCCGATAAAATCGGTGTGGATTCGACCATCACGGCGTTGATGTTCTCCGGCTTTGACCACTTGAGTGATCTGGTGGACGCGGCGCGCGACGACAACGACTTGCCGGATACCGACGGTGCTGCTGTTCTTGCAGAGCTTAAACAGACCACTCAAAACGCCAATGGCGGCGTTGGCGGCGACGACGACGACGCCAATGAAGTGGACTCTGACGACTTTGAAGTTCAAGCGATGGACTTCAGCCTCGATCTGGGTGGCGACGATGACAGCGGTATTGGCGATCTGCCGGGCCTGCCTTCTCTGGGCGGCAGAGATGACGCAACCGAAGGCGCGCCCCACTTTGTGGTGAAATTCAAAGCCGATCCTGTGCTTTACACCCGCGGCCATGATCCTGCTCTGTTGTTCCGTGCTCTGGGTGAGATGGGTGAACTCTCCATTGAAGCAGACCGGTCTGAAGTGGCGCCTTTGGAGAGCCTCAAGGACGCTCCTGCGGCCGTCTCTTGGACGCTAACCCTGCGCCCTGACGACGGCATTGACGAAAGCGCCATCCGCGAAATCTTCGAGTTCGTAGAAGGCCAGTGCACGCTGCACATTTCCGAAACTGTTGTGGAAGCCGCAACAGAAGAAGATGCAGCACCCAATGCTGAAGCGCCTGCTGCACCCGTGGCGGAAGCCACGCCAGCGGCCGCCAAGGCCGCGCCAGCCGCAAAGGCAGAAGCCAAGCCAGCACCTGCCAAAGCCGCCAAGGCTGATAAGCAGGAGGCCAAAGGCGGAGACGGCGGAAAAAAGTCCTCTGAACCGCGCAACAACACCATCCGTGTGGATCTGAACCGCGTGGACCGCCTGATCAACCTGGTCGGAGAACTCGTTATCAGCGAGGCGATGTTGCGCCAGTCGATGAATGAGCTGCCAGTTTCGGCCAACAGCGCCGTTAGCGAAGCCATTGGTCAATTGAAAACCCTATCCGGCGTTCTTCAAGAAAGCGTTATGGCTATTCGCGCGCAGCCGGTACGGGGCCTGTTCCAACGGATGAGCCGAATTGTACGGGAATCCTCTCGTCAAGCTGGCAAAACTTCCCGTTTGGTGATGGTTGGGGAGGCCACTGAAGTTGATAAGACCGTGACGGAACGTCTGGTGGAACCGCTTACCCACATGATCCGGAACTCGGTCGACCATGGTTTGGAAAAAGCCGAAGACCGTATTGCCGCTGGCAAACCGGAAATGGGCACCATCAAGCTGGAAGCCGCGCATCGCTCTGGTCGTGTTGTGATCTCGCTCTCTGATGACGGTGCCGGTGTAAACCGTGCCAAAGTACGTCAGAAAGCAGAAGAGAAGGGCTTGATCCGTCCAGAGGACGATCTGACCGACAGCGACATCGATAACCTGTTGTTCCGCCCCGGTTTCTCCACCGCCGACGAGATATCTCAGCTCTCCGGGCGCGGTGTGGGTATGGACGTTGTTCGTTCAGAAATTCAGGCGCTTGGTGGCCGCATCAACCTGCAGTCAGAACCAGGTAAAGGCACCACGATCACCATCTCCCTGCCGCTCACTCTTGCGGTTATGGAAGGCATGCTGATCGAAGTGGCAGGCGAAAGTCTAGTGGTTCCAACCGTTGCACTACGTGAAACACTACAGCCAGGTCAGGCCAATATTCACGACTTCTGTGATGGAGATCGTGGCCTGTCAGTAAACGACTCGATGCTTCCTATTGTGGATTTGGGCGAGGCTCTTGGGTTCCGCTCCCCCCTGGAAAACTTCAGCAATCAGTCACTCCTTTTGATCGAAGGAGAATCCGGACGCCGCTCGGCACTTGCTGTGGACGGCATCGTGGAGCAACGCGAAGTGGTGATCAAAGGTTTGGAACAGAACTACCAGTCCATTCCTGGTATCGCCGCCGCGACCATCCTAGGCAACGGCAAGATCGCCTTGATCGTCGACACAGATCAAATGATCCCATCGCCGGGCAACGGCAACCCAGGACTGCGTAAAGGGTCCGATTTGGCAGAGGTGAATCTCTAATGTCTGAACAAGCAACTCAAGAACAGACCGACGAACGTATTGAAATCGTGTCCTTCGCCATTGGCGAACAGGCTTTCTGTCTGGACATCGGGCATGTACTGGAAATCCGCGGTTGGACCAGCACCACAACACTTCCACACGCACCCGACTATGTGGTTGGGATGATGAACCTGCGTGGTGCAGTATTGCCGGTGATCGACCTTTCAATGCGGCTTGGCCTCGGGAAAACCATTCCTGAAAGCCGTCACGTGATTATCATCGCGCATATTGATGAGAAGAGCGTTGGTTTTCTGGTGGACGCCGTTTCCAACATCATCACCGTCAACACGGATGAAATCAAACCCACACCAGAGGTCTCTTCCTCTCGTACGGCAGCATTCATTCGCGGCGTTTACACGCTGGACGACACCATTGTGCGCGCAATAGACGTTCACCAGATCATGCCACAGGAAGCACTGTCAGCAGCATGACCCATTTGGCGCAAAAATCCCTTGAAGAAGGCACAATCAGTGATGCGGACTTTGCCGCGATCGCTGGTCTGGTGCGCGAATGGATGGGCATTGACCTTCAACCGCACAAGCGGACGATGGTCGCGTCTCGTCTCTCCAAGCGCCTGCGTGCCACCGGCTATGACACGGTCAAAGACTACATTGACTATATGCACTCGCCGCAAGGGCGGGATGAGCAAACTCGCTTCATCAGCGCCTACACAACCAATATGACGCGCTTCAATCGCGAAGGGCATCACTTCGAACAGCTCGCCAATGATGTGCTGCCGGACCTGATGGCCCAAGCGCGGCGCGGCAAGCGGATTCGGATCTGGTCCGCCGGATGTTCTAGCGGTGAAGAACCTTACGGTTTGGCCTTCCACGTTCTGGATGCCTGTCCTGAAGCGGCGTCATTGGATGTAAAAATCCTTGCGTCGGATATTGACCCCGAAATCTTAGCCACAGCAAAGCGCGGCGTGTACCCGACATCTTCAGTAAACACCCTGACCAACGGGCAAGCGAGCAAGTACTTTGAGGATTTTGAAGGCTCTCGCGATCAGAAATATGTCTGCGCTAACGCTCGCGATCTAATTAGTTTCCGGCGTCTCAACCTACACGGCGACTGGCCCTTCAAAGGCAAATTCGACATCATCATGTGTCGCAATGTCGCCATCTACTTTGACGCACCAACACAAAGCCGCCTCTGGCGCAGATTTGGCGAGCAGCTCTGCCCGGACGGCCTCCTATTCTTGGGTCATTCCGAAGGAATTGGTCCAGAACACGCCGAACTGTTTCATACAGCCGGACGGGGCGTTTTCTCAATAGACACCTCCCGCATTGGCCGCAGAAGCGCTGATGCAACCTTGCACATGGGGAACTGAACAATGAGCTTGAAAGATAAGCTGCACATTTTGGTTGTGGACGACATGTCCACCAGCCGGGGTCTCATCACACAGGCACTCGATGAGATCGGGATCATCAACTACCGCACCGAAAATGACGGTGCCCAGGCCTGGCGCAGCCTCGCGTCAAAGCCCGTGCACTTGATCCTATCGGACTTCAACATGCCGGGTATGGACGGCCTCCAACTTTTGGAGGGTATTCGTTCCAACAAAGCCACGGCCCGTACCGGCTTTATCCTGATCACTGGTCGTGCGGATCCAGATACCATTAACCGCGGTGTCAAGCTGGGCATGAACAACTTCATCAAGAAGCCGTTCGAAACGGCACAACTGAAAGCCTGCATCGAGAAGGTGGTGGGGCCTCTGTAAAGGAGGCTCCCATGGGGGAACGACGAATGACTACGCGTACAACCGCAGACGTCTTGATCACCATTTCCGAAGACGTGGCTGACCTCGCATCCATTGCACATGCGTTGGACGGGTTAACCAGCGAATTGGATCTTGAAGGCGTTGATCACAACAAAATCAAGGATCTGCAGCGTGTAGACGCGCTGTTCCAGCACCTAGACGACATCGCGGTTTTGCTTGGTAATATGTCATCAATGATAGGCGCAGGACCGGATCTCAATGTGCAGGATCTCTCCGAAAGCGTCCGTCTGGATTACCTGAAATCCCGATTATCAGATGCGAAAAAAACCCGCGCAATCTCGCCTGATGCAGGCAACGTTAACCTCTTTTGAGCCATACTCGCTCAGCCACAGTGACATTGGAATTGACCCATGAACGCCATGACTAAGATCAGCAGCGCAAACGCAGACACCAAAGCCACCGAAGTTCGGTTTGCCAAGGAGAACATCATCACCTCTGCGACAGATCCGCGTGGTGTGATTCAGTTTGCCAACGACGTTTTTATTGAAGTTGGTGGCTACCCTCCAGAAGAACTCATGAACGCGCCGCACAAAATCATGCGTCACTCGGACATGCCCAAGGGGGTGTTTTACGTGATGTGGGAGCTTCTGAAGGCGGGACAGCCAGTGTGTACCTACGTCAAGAACAAAACCAAATCAGGTGGTTACTACTGGGTTTTCGCCATAGTCACGCAAACCGAGAATGGATATCTCTCGGCCCGAATTCGTCCTAGTTCAGAGTTGTTTGAAACTACGAAAGAGATCTATGCAACTCTTCTACAAGAGGAGAAAAGCAATAGTCTGACACCAGAACAAAGCGGGGCGCGGCTACTCGAGATGCTGCAGGGTGCGGGGTATTCTTCGATGGAAGATTACGGCACGAAAGCGCTGAATGATGAGTTTAGATCTCGCGACATTATTGCTCCTGAGCTTGCCAATTCGTTCCTATTGATGGACGAACTGGTCGACATCATCTCTGACATGCAGAATTTGGTGAATAGCATCGAGCAGGGTTTTGAGCGCGTACGCGGCGAGCCCGTCAACCTCCGTATTTTGGCCGGTCGCTTGGAAGGCGCTGGTGCCGCGCTTGGCACGATTTCGCAAAATTACGACGCCATGGCCAAGGAAATGCACGGCCTGGTTGGCCGGCTCCACGATCCAGAGAACGGATCCCTCGTTCAGATGTACAATGCCGTGTCACAAGGCCGTTGGGCGATGCAAATTGCCCAAATTTTGAGTGAGGCACACGCCCAATGCAGTCCGGAAGAAGCCAAGGGCGAGGGATGTATGTTGCTGAAAGAGCATAACGAACGCATGCAACAAAGCAGCCGCTCTCGGTTGATTGAAATTTCCTCTATCGGCAAATCCATCCCGGACATCTGCCGCAGCTTGCGGCGCCGCATCAACGGCCTGGATGTCGTAAAGCTACTTTGCAAAGTGGAAAGCGGCCGCATGCGCGACGTCGACAGCGGTCTCGACGGCATCATCGCCCGCTTGGAAAACTTCCATGACAACACCGACCGCCATTTGGCAGATCTGTCTGCCAAAGCATCTCAAGTCACACAAAAAGGTAGCTCTCTTTGAGTGCTTGAGCCCGTCTCACGCACTCCCTCCAGCTGGAACGACAGGACTTCGCTATGCCAATTTTTCAAAACATTAAGACCCGCTTTTCGCGGATGAGTATTAAAACTAAGTTGGCAGCGGCAATCGGTGCATTTGCCCTCGTTACCGTAAGCCTTTCTCAGGTATCTCAATACAATTCGCGCACAGCAGAAGCCGAGTTGCAGGCGATGGAACGCTATGATCTTATGAGTGAGCTGTTTAGCTCCCAATTGGTCGCGGCGACGCAATTTCAAGATGTTGACCGGCTAAAAGCGACCACAGACCGCTTCCTAGAGCAAGACGCAAACATCACAGCAGTTAGTGTGTTGACACCGGATGGCGTCGAAATTTACCGGTACGACGTCAACGAGACCCGAACAGACGCTATCACCCGCGCAATTGAGGTTGCTGCTGCCAAAGCTACAAGTATTGCTGATGGAACACACGTAATTGAAGCCTCAGTCTACGCTGGACAAATGCCTATTGCGAAAGCAGGCCGTGACCCTATCGGCGTCGTGCAGGTCACCGCAGACGTTTCTTCTATTCGCGAAAAAGCGCTTCAAGAGTTTATTCAAAGCGCTATTACCTCTGCAATCGCAGCTGCGCTCGCTCTTGGCTTGATTGTCATGCTGGTCGGTCGAGTGGTGACTCGCCCAGTATTGAGCCTGGGCAAAGCCATGGATGCTATGGCTGACCATGATTATGACTGTGACGTTCCTTGCCTAGACCGAGGCGATGAAGTCGGAATGATGGCAAAACGTCTGGAAAAGTTCCGTGATCAACTGGCGCAAGATGAACGCGAACGCGCGTTGCGCGCCGAGGAAGACAAGCTGCGTCAGCAATTGTTTTCCCGCCTTGCCGAAGGTCTTTCCGAAATTGCGGATGGTCGTGTTGATCGTCCAATCGACATGGCGGAGTTTTCTGAACTGGGCGAACACTCTCTGCAGATTTGCAAAGACTTCAACGACGTTCTTTTGAACCTGAAATCTGTTCTGTCTACCGTGACCCGTACTGCTGAAACGGTGCGCTCCAGCGCACAGGAGATTTCTGAAAGCGTTGTAGATCAGTCCAAGCGCTCCGAAGCGCAAGCCGTGACCCTGGAGGAATCTGCCGCGGCGATCGAAACTCTGAGCATGTCGGTTGAACAAACTGCAGATCATGCCGCAGACGCCAACAAACGCATCACGCAAAACCGTCAGCAGGCGCAATCCGGAGGCGAGGTGGTTGAGCAAACTGTTGAAGCCATGCGCAATATCGAACAAAGCTCTGACAAAATCACCGCGATCATTGGTGTAATCGACGATATCGCCTTCCAAACGAACCTATTGGCACTGAACGCCGGCGTGGAAGCCGCCCGAGCGGGTGAAGCGGGTCGCGGATTTGCAGTGGTTGCATCCGAAGTGCGAGCGCTTGCACAAAGAGCCTCTGAATCTGCTAACGAGATCAAGGAATTGATCCTTACCTCTGGAGAGCAGGTCACGAAGGGCAGCGAGTTGGTCAACAAAGCAGGCGATGCTCTGCAAGAGATCATCAATGGTGTGACACATGCTTCCGATCTGGTGTCTCAAATCGCCAGTGGCTCGCGTGATCAAGCCGATAACCTGCGCGAGATAAAAGAGAGCGTAACCGAACTGGACCGAGTGACACAGCGCAACGCTGCGATGATCGAAGAGTCATCCGCCGCCAGCCGTAGCTTGTCGGATGAAGCAGCCAAAATGTCCCAAGTGCTGAAAGTCTTCAAACTGACCGAAGCGGACCATGCCGAACATCCTGCGCCGGAGCAAAAGCGCCCGGCCAAGGCCAGGCCGGCAAAACCCAAGGCCGCACCAGAAAAGCCGGTGAAGCCTGTCACCGATGCGAAGAAAACCAAAGAATGGGATGACGACGCTGCAAAGGATGCGGAAACAAAGCGCACAGCACGTGCGCGACCCAGCACTCCGGCGAAACCGGCAGAGAAACCGAGAGCGAAACCTGAAAAGGTTGCTGTGAACCAATCGGCTCCGGTTGAAGACGTTTCAAGCGAAAGCTGGGAAGACTTCTAAGAATCGCGCAAAATGCGCCTTGTCAGCCGGTGCGCGAACCCGGTCGACGTGTAACCCTCGGTGAATGGAATAGCCAATGAGTCTCAGTGAAGCAGAAGCCATCAAAGGGTACCAAGTCCAACCCCTGTTGCAGGGCGACGTGGAAGTATCCCAGAACCAGGACATCGTGATGACCACAATCCTTGGCTCATGTGTGGCGGCCTGCATGTGGGATGAAACGGCGGGCATTGGCGGTATGAACCACTTTTTGTTACCTGGCACTGAAGACGGCTCTGCTGGTTCTATGAGGCACGGTGTACACGCAATGGAACTCTTGGTGAACGGGTTGATCCAAGCCGGCGCGCGCCGCGACAAGCTGAAGGTGAAGTTGTTGGGCGGCGCCAAGATGTTTAACAGCCGCATCGACATCGGCTCTAAGAACGCCGAATTCGCCATGTGGTTTGTGCGCAACGAAGGCTTTGAGTTGGTCGATTGCTGCCTAGGTGGCCAGCGCGGGCGCAACATTCGCTTTTGGCCTGTTGGGGGCCGCATTCAGCGTCGCTTTATGAAAGACACCCGTCTGCTCAACGAAGAAGAAGCACCACGTCGCAAGCCAAAGCCAAAGGTCGACGACAACCTCGGCGACGTGCAACTGTTTTAACCCGCAGGTCCCTCCATTCCTGCAACGCAAAAGGCCCGCAGTGTACTGTGGGCCTTTTTCTTTTTCTGGAGCAATGCCTTAAATATGCAGGGCGTGCCCCAACGCTTTCAAACAAGCTTCTTGCAAGCCTTCCGACTGGGTCGGATGGGCGTGGATTGTGGCCGCAATATCCTCAAGACAAGCACCCATTTCGATGGCCAGTGAAAACGCAGCAGAAAGTTCCGAAATCCCCGCACCTACGGCCTGCAAGCCCACAATCGCGTGGTCCTCTTCGCGGTAGACAACCCGCACAAAGCCGTCGTCGCGTTCCGTGGTCATAGCACGGCCATTGGCCATAAATGGAAACTCGCTGGATTTGGTGCCGTCGATCTCGCCCGGCAGTGCGCCGCAGGTCACCACTTCAGGATCAGTAAAACACACCGCCGGAATGGCACGTTTGTCCCATTCCACCGCGTGACCCGCGATGTGCTCGGCCACCATCTCGCCCTGCGCCATCGCCCGGTGTGCCAGCATTGGCTCGCCAGTCACGTCGCCAATCGCGTAGATCCCGCGCATGGAGGTTTGGCAGAAGTTGTCGATCTTCACAAACGGCCCGTCTTGGGTCAGCGCCAGTTCCTCAATACCAATGCCAGCCGTGCGCGGGCGCCGCCCAACAGTCACCAGCACCTTCTCCGCAACCACATCACCTTGATCGGTTTGCAGCGCGCCATCGCTATAGCCCTGTGCCTTGGTGCCGGTCATCACCGTCACGCCGAGTTCTTCCAAACGATTGGCCACTGGCTTGGTCAGGGTCTTGTCATACAGCGACAGAATGCGATCTTCCGCTTCCACCACGGTGACTTTGCTGCCCAGCTTGGCAAACACCGTGCCCAGCTCTAGACCAATGTAGCCGCCGCCAACCACGGCCAACGTTTCCGGAACCTCGGTCAAATCCAGCGCCTCGGTCGAGGACAGGGTTGAGCCGCCAAACGGCAGGAATGGCAGTTCCACCGGTGCGGAACCCGTGGCGATCACCACATAGTCCGCCCGGATTTGCTGCACCTCGTCGCCATTGGTGACTACGACGGTTTTGCCATCTAGGAAGCGCGCCTGCCCAGTGACAAACCGCGCCTTGGCTTTCTTCATCAACGCAGAAACACCGGTATTGAGGCGCTGCACAATGCCGTCTTTCCACGCCACGGTTTGGGCCAGATCGATGTTTGGCGTACCTGCGGAAATCCCCAGCGGCCCATCGTTCACATGCGCAATCTTATGAAATTCATCCGCCGCGTGGATCATCGCCTTGGACGGAATACAGCCGACGTTTAGACAGGTTCCCCCCGGTTTTCCGGCATCCACAACAACGGTATCAATGCCCAACTGGCCGGCGCGAATGGCACAGACGTAGCCCCCCGGCCCCGCACCAATGATCAGTAGTTTACAAGTTATATCGGTCATTTAGCCCTCAACAAACAGCATCGCTGGTGTTTCCAGCAGAGTTTTGATTTTTTGCACAAACACGGCCGCATCCCAGCCGTCGATCACCCGGTGATCAAAGCTGCAGGAGATGTTCATCATCTTGCGCGGCTGGAACTGCTGCCCATCCCAGACAGGGCGGATCTGCATCTTGTTCACACCCACAATAGCCACCTCCGGATGGTTGATGATCGGTGTGGTTGCAATTGCGCCAAGCGGTCCAAGTGAGGTGATGGTGATGGTACCACCGGACAACTCATCACGCTTGATAGTGCCGTCCCGTGCTTCTTGCGCCAACCGCGACACGGTTTCCGCATTGTCCCACAGGCTTCCCGCTTCGGCGTGTTTCACCACCGGCACGTTCAAACCGTTTGGCGTTTGCGTGGCAATGCCCACATGCACCCCCCCATGACGGTGGATCACACCCGCCTCATCATCATAGCGCGCATTCAACTCCGGCTGCTCGCGCACCGCTTCGACAATCGCCCGCATCAGGAACGGCAGCAATGTGAGCTTCGCCCGCTCGCCTTTGTGCTTGGCGTTAAGCGCCGCACGCAGGTCTTCCAGCGCCGACATCTCGACCTCTTCCACAATGGTGATATGCGGAATTTGCCGTTTGGAGATCGCCATCTTCTCGGCAATCTTGCGGCGCATGCCAATCACGCGCACCTCTTCCACGCCGGTATTCTGCCCTCGCACCACAGAGCCCTGCTGAATGCCACCGGAGGCAATCCAGTTGTCTAGATCCGCATGACTGATCCGCCCCGCCGCACCGGACCCCGGCACCTGACGCAAATCAACACCTTCTTCCCGTGCTCGTGCCCGCACCGACGGCGACGCCAAAGGCTTGGTGCCTGCGGCCCGTTTCACAGGCGCTGCCGCTGCAGCAGCAGGTTTCGCCGCTGGCTTTGGCGCAGGCGTTTCCTCGGCCTCCACAACCTCAGGCTTCTTTTCAACCGGTGCTGCAACAGACTCTTCCGCCACACCACTCTCGTTGCCTTCGCCGTCCACTTCGATGCGGATCAACACGGCGCCAATCGCGATCATGTCGCCAATCTCGCCGCCCAGCGCCAGCACCTTACCGTCCACAGACGATGGTACCTCAACTGCGGCTTTGTCGGTCATCACGGCAGCGAGCACGTCATCCTCGCGTACCACATCGCCAACTCTCACATGCCATTCGACCAGTTCGGCCTCGGCAATGCCCTCTCCAACGTCGGGCAAACGGATTGCAAATACTCCCATGGCTCAGTCCTTCATGACTTTGCGCAGCGCTTCACCAACACGACCAGGTCCCGGGAAATACTCCCACTCCTGCGCATGTGGATATGGCGTGTCCCATCCGGTCACCCGGATCATCGGCGTTTCAAGATGATAAAAACAGGCTTCTTGTACGAGGCTCATCAACTCACCGCCAAAGCCTGAGGTGCGTGTCGCCTCATGCACAATCACACAGCGCCCGGTCTTTTTCACACTCTCAACGATGGTGTCCAGATCCAGTGGCATCAGCGTGCGCAGGTCAATCACCTCCGCATCCACACCGGTCTCCTCTGCCGCCGCCTCGGCCACGTAAACCATCGTGCCATAGGCCAAAACCGTCACATCCGCGCCTTCACGTTGGATATGAGCTTTGCCCAGCGGGACGATCTCATTACCTTCGGGCACGTTGCCTTGAGCGTGCTTCTTCCAGCTCTCGATGGGCTTGTCGTGATGGCCATCAAACGGCCCGTTGTACAACCGCTTCGGCTCTAGGAAGATCACCGGATCGGGGTCTTCAATCGCGGCCAGCAACAGGCCTTTGGCATCGCGCGGGTTGGACGGGATCACCACTTTCAACCCTGACACATGGGTGAAAATAGCCTCTGGGCTTTGGCTGTGGGTCTGGCCCCCAAAAATACCGCCACCGGTAGGCATACGGATCACCAAAGGACAGGTGAAATCGCCGTTGGAACGGTGCCGCAGACGCGCCGCCTCCGACACAATCTGATCATACGCCGGATACACATAATCGGCGAACTGAATCTCGATCACCGGCTTCAGCCCATAAGCCGCCATGCCAATCGCCGCGCCCACAATGCCGCTCTCATTGATCGGCGCGTCAAAACAACGGGACTTGCCGTATTTCTCCTGCAACCCGGCAGTACAGCGGAACACACCACCAAAAAAACCGACGTCTTCGCCAAACACCACCACTTTGTCATCCGCTGCCATGGCCACATCATGCGCTTCGCGGATGGCTTCAATCATTGTCATCTGTGCCATGATCAGAACCCCGCTTCTTGACGTTGACGGATCAGATGCGGCGGCATGGTTTCATACACACCTTCAAACATGTCACGTGGACTTGGCCCTTTGCCACCTGTCAAAGTGCCCACCGCTTCCGCCTCTTTCTGCACTGAAATCACCGTGTCGAGAATCTCCGCCTCGGCCTGTGCATGGCGATCTTCGCTCCACTCGCCAATCTTGATCAAATGCTGCTTGAGGCGCTCAATTGGGTCGCCCAAAGGCCAGGCCGCGGCCTCCTGTTTTGAGCGATACGCAGCCGGATCATCCGACGTCGAATGCCCGCCGGCGCGATAAGTCACATGCTCAATCAAAGTGGGTCCATGCCCGAGACGCGCACGCTCAGCGGCCCATTTTGCCACCGCATGCACCGCCAAATAGTCGTTGCCGTCCACACGTAGAGAGGCAATGCCAAACCCGTGCCCACGGGCGGCGAATGTGCCCACGCCACCGCGCGCAATGCCTTGGAAAGTGGAAATTGCCCATTGGTTGTTCACAATGTTCAGCACAACAGGCGCCTTGTAAGTGGACGCAAACACCATCGCCGCGTGGAAATCATTTTCGGCCGTAGAGCCGTCGCCAATCCAGCCAGTCGAAATCTTGGTGTCACCCGAGATGGCAGAGGCCATCGCCCAACCGACGGACTGGACAAACTGCGTGCCCAGGTTGCCGGAGATCGAGAAAAAGCCATGTTCCTTAGAGGAATACATGATGGGCAGTTGACGGCCAGCCAACGGGTCTTTGGCGTTGGAATAAATCTGGTTCATCATCGTCAGCATCGGATATCCTGACGCAATCAACAGCCCCGCCTGACGATAGGTTGGGAAATTCATATCCCCCGGCTGCAAGGCACGTGCAAAGGCGCAAGACACCGCCTCTTCGCCCAAGTGCTGCATGTAGAAACTGGTCTTGCCCTGTCGCTGCGCAATCTGCATGCGCGCATCAAAGGTCCGCAGGGTCATCATATGGCGCAACCCTTCGCGCAGTTCATCCACGCTCAGCGCGCCGGCCCAATCACCAACCGCTTCGCCTTCTTTGTTGAGCACACGCACAATCGAAAACGCCATGTCACGGATGCTGTCCGGGTCCACGTCCACCGCGGGGCGACCAACCTCGCCAGCCCTTGGGATTTCAAAATCGGAGAAGTCCGGCGTGTCACCGGGACGGCATCCCGGTTCCGGCACATTGAGGGAGAGCGGAGCGGTATCAGAGCCCATGCGTCACCTTTCTGAAGTGGGGCTGACGCCGGAAGGCACGGTTGCTCCGTCATGTTGACCCACGCAAAGGGATCAGGGGCGGACAATGGAACCGATACCCCCGCCAGTCAGCGAGAATTATTCAACCTGTTAAGTTTAGCCCACATCCCGGGTTGAAAAACGGCGTTCTCCTATCGTATTTGCGAAATGTTGGCCGAAAAATCCGCCAAAGGAGATAGTTGTGGCGAAAATCACCATAGACGAAATTGACCGCAAAATTATCCGTGCCTTAAGCGAGGACGCCCGCATGTCTGTGGTGCAGATCGCAGACCGCGTCGGCCTCTCCGCAACCCCTTGCAAACGTCGGCTGAAGCAGCTGCAAGACAGCGGATTGATCTCGGGATACACACTACGCATCGACCGTATGACTGCCGGTTTTGGTATTACCGCCTATGTGAATGTTGAGCTGGAGCGTCAAGATGCGGACGCTATTTCAAATTTTCAGAAAGAAGTGGCCCGATTTGACGAGGTTGTGACCGGCACACTGATGACCGGCGCGATGGATTTCCAATTGGAGATCTGGGTGGAAAGCCTTGAAGAATTTGAGAGTTTTCTACAATCCAAACTCATGCGTCTTCCCGGCATCCGAGCAATCCGCTCCCGATTTGCTCTCAAGAAGTTTGTGGAGCGGGTACGCATACCGTAGCTTTTCGGGTTCAAAAATCGCTTTCTTTCAAATACTTAACAAAGCATCTATCATTGATCTCTCCAGTATTTCCTTGCAGCCCAGACCGATGTTTTCCTGCTCAAATTTACTCTTAAACACTTCGAAGGGATTTTGTGGGTACCGATGGGAGACCCCGTGATTTCTCGGGCGATGAGACATTTTGTTAGGAGCCAAAAATGTTTAGAGCCAAAAAGCTGTCCCTTTCGCTAAAGCTGCCATTGGTGATGGTAGCCTTGACAGCCACGTTTCTGGTTACAGTGTCCTTCCTCGTCTATCGCATGGCGGAGCAAAACATTCGGCAGAATGTTTACGCCTCTCACGAAACCACTGCCAATGCGGGCAAGCAAGCCATCGCCGCCCTAATTGATGCAGTCCGGCGTGATCTGGTGATGAATGCGGATCAACCCACTACCTTCCGCGCCATCAGTAACTTTGACCGCGTGATTGGCATGATTGAGGCCGATGATCCGATCAAATACCTCACGGACACTTACATCACCAAAAACCCGAACCCTGCGGGTGAAAGGGCAAAGCTGATTGATCCGGGTGATGGGCAATACTACAGCCAGTCCCACAACAGCTACCACCCGACTTTCCTACGCTCGCTGAACCTCAACGGTTACGCCGACATCTACCTGTTCAACACCGAAGGCCGCCTGCTCTACTCGGTGATGAAACAGGACGACTTTGCGCAAGATTTCTCAAAAGGCGCCTATGCCGCCTCTGGTCTGGGGCAAGTCTTCAAAGCTGCCGTAAGCTCCAACCCCGGCGAGATCAGCACCTCTGACTTTGCCGCCTATGAGATCACCGGCGGCGCCTCAAGTGCCTTCCTCGCGATCCCGATCCTGAGTAAAAAGAAAGCCATTGCTGGCGTGCTGGCCGTACAACTGTCCAGCGACCGCATCACCAGCGCTTTGTCCACCAATCTAGACGACAGCGGGCATCAGAATCTCTTCCTAGTGGGCGAAGACGGCACCGCCCGAAGTCCATCCCTGATTGATGGCCTCTTTGAAGTCTCCGGCACCCTGCCCGCCGCTCCGCACATTGCGGCAGCTCAGGTCCACGAAGAGGCCTTCTTTGAAACCGTAACCTCTGTAGGAGGCATCAACGCAATCAGTCTGGTGAAACCTATGGAAGTTCCCGGTTTCAACTGGTCGCTGGTTATGGAAACCGACCATGACGCCGCCTTCTCCGTCGTCAATGAAATCCGTCTTGTTGCTATCGCCATGATCGCCGTTTCCGTGGTGATTGCGATTATCGTGTCTTGGGTTGCCGCTAGCCGCGTAACCAAACCCATCCGGGCGTTGCGCGGTGTAACCGACGCTTTGGCCGAAGGAGATTATGAGATCGACATCTCCGGCCAAAAGCGGGGCGACGAGCTGGGCGATTTGGCCCGCACCATGGGTGATTTCCGCGACAAGCTGAAACAAGCGGACGATGCCTCCGAACGCGAAGCCGAAACAGCCCGGAAAACCTCAGAAGTTGTGGAAACCATGAGTGGGGCGCTGGTCGAACTAGAGCGCGGCAACCTAGCGTGTGATATTCACGAGCCGTTTGTGGCTGACTACGAAATCCTGCGCGAAAACTTCAACCGCAGTCTAACCAATCTGCGCACACTGATGTCTGAGATTGTCGAAGCGTCCCAGCATGTGGGCCAATACTCCGATGAACAAAAATCCGCCGCAACAGTGATGGAGAAGCGCACCGAAAGCGCGGCAGCCACTTTGGAAGATACCGCGCAGGCCGTGAACTCCCTGTCGGACGGGGTGAAAGCCACCGCAGACCGCGCCACACGCGTGGATGGCGTTATGCAAACCGCGCGTCAGGAAGCGGAAAGTAGCCACGATGTGGTCTCGTCCGCCGTGGACGCCATGGACCAGATCCAGACCGCCTCAACAGAGATTTCGCAGATCATTGGCGTAATCGACGACATTGCCTTCCAAACCAACCTGCTTGCCTTGAACGCTGGCGTCGAAGCTGCCCGTGCGGGCAGTGCAGGAAGTGGTTTTGCCGTGGTAGCCTCAGAAGTACGCGCCTTGGCACAACGTGCGGCAGAGGCAGCCGGTCAAATTCAAGCCCTCACCAGCGCCAGCGAAGACCATGTTTCGAACGGAGTTGAGATGGTTGGCCGGGCTGGAGACGCGCTGACCAACATCATCACACAAGTGACTTCTGTTTCCGATCTCGTGACGGAGATTTCAGACGGCGTTCGCACGCAATCTGAAGGCTTGGAGAGCATCAACACCTCGATGCGCGAGCTGGACTCCGTGACGCAGCAGAACACCGCCATGGCAGAGGAAGCCGCCGCCTCAAGCCAAATGCTTTTGGCAGAGGCCCAAAGCCTGTCCGGAATTGTTGCGCGCTTTGACATGGATGAAGCGGCTCTGGCTGAAGAAGAGCCAGAGTCCTTTGAAGAGAACAGGCTAAGCGCGTAAATCGTCCCCAACTTAGAGGACCGCCCAGGCAACTGGCCGGTCCTTTTCTTTTGCTCAAGTGAGCGCAAGGTGAGGCGGAGTCGAGGCCGCGCATGAGCTCACCTCATAATCTAATTAAAAAACGATCATTTCCTCTCATAACGTGCAGAGGGTATAGACGCGGTTTAAATCACTGACTGGATAACCGCACTATGCTCGATTTTTCTCTCCCTGCCACGCCGGCACTGGCGGCATTGCGCGCGATTGCCGACGACCGCATTTTGATTTTGGACGGCGCAATGGGCACAATGATCCAAAAGCTGCAAATGACCGAAGAGGACTTTACGGCCCAGGGGCACATCCATGGGCCGGGATGTCGGCACCACTATCATCCAGATCACCCGCAACAAGGCAACAACGATCTCTTGGTGCTGACGCAACCGAAAGCGGTTGAAGATATTCAGTTCGAATTTGCCATGGCCGGCGCAGATATTCTGGAGACCAACACGTTTTCGTCGACCACCATCGCGCAGGCGGACTACGGGTTGGAAGAAGCAGTGTTTGATCTCAACGTGGCCGGAGCACAAGTGGCACGCCGTGCTGCTGATCGCGCAACCGCTGCGGATGGCAAACCGCGCTTCGTGGCTGGAGCAGTCGGGCCAACCAACCGGACGGCCTCGATTAGCCCTGAAGTGAATGATCCCGGATACCGCGCTGTGACCTTCGATGACTTACGGATCGCGTACCGTGAGCAGATTGATGGCTTGATCGCTGGCGGCTCTGACCTAATTTTGATCGAAACGATTTTTGACACGTTGAACGCCAAAGCCGCCATTTTTGCCGCCTTTGAGAGCTTTGCCAAAGTGGGGCGGCGTCTGCCTCTCATGATTTCAGGCACCATCACTGACGCCTCCGGGCGCACATTGTCCGGGCAAACGCCAACGGCGTTCTGGCATTCCGTCGCCCATGCCCGTCCATTCACTGTTGGCTTGAATTGTGCCCTAGGAGCCGCGTCCATGCGGCCCCATATGGCTGAGATTTCTGGCGTGGCCACATCCCTGACCTGCGCCTATCCAAATGCAGGGCTCCCGAATGCCTTTGGGCAATATGACGAAACCGCCGAGCAAACAGCTGCGCAGGTGGAAGACTTTGCCCGAGACGGGATCGTCAATGTTGTTGGCGGCTGTTGTGGCACGACACCAGATCACATTCGCGCAATGGCAGATGCCGTTGCGCCCTTTGCGCCGCGAAAGGTATCCGTATGACACGTTATCTCCGCTTGTCCGGTCTTGAGCCATTTGTGCTGACTCCAGACATTCCATTTGTAAACGTAGGCGAACGGACCAACGTGACCGGTTCAGCCCGTTTCAGAAAGCTCATCGTCAATCGCGATTTTGCCACTGCGCTTGATGTGGCGCGTGATCAAGTTGAGAACGGAGCGCAGATCATCGATGTGAATATGGATGAGGGATTGATTGACAGCGAGAAAACGATGGTCGAATTCCTCAACCTCGTGGCCTCTGAACCGGATATCGCCCGCGTGCCAATCATGATCGACTCGTCCAAATGGGAGGTGATTGAAGCCGGATTGAAATGTGTACAAGGCAAACCGGTGGTAAATTCCATCAGCCTGAAGGAAGGCGAAGACGCGTTCCGCCACCAAGCGGGCCTGTGTTTGGCATATGGCGCCGCTGTGGTGGTGATGGCGTTTGATGAGACCGGGCAGGCCGATACCTATGAGCGCAAAATCGAGATTTGCGCACGCGCCTACCGCATCCTAGTCGAAGACATGGACTTCCCTCCCGAAGATATCATCTTTGACCCCAACGTCTTTGCCGTGGCCACGGGCATCGAAGAGCACGATAACTACGGCGTTGATTTTATCAACGCGACAAAGTGGATTCGCGAAAACCTGCCCTATGCACACGTTTCAGGCGGGGTGTCCAACCTTTCCTTCAGCTTCCGTGGAAACGAACCTGTGCGGGAGGCCATGCACGCGGTCTTTCTCTACCATGCCATCAAGGTCGGCATGGACATGGGGATCGTCAACGCGGGGCAGTTGGTGGTGTATGACCAAATTGACCCAGAGTTACGTGAAGCCTGCGAAGACGTGGTGCTCAACCGCACACCAAAATCAGGCACCAATCCGACCGAGAATCTGCTCGACATTGCAGAAAAGTTCCGCGGTGGCAAACGCGAAGAAAAAGTCCGCGACCTAGCATGGCGTGAGTGGCCGGTTGAAAAACGACTGGAACATGCGCTGGTCAATGGAATTACCGAATTCATCGAAGAAGACACTGAAACTGCGCGTGCCAATGCGGAGCGACCGCTGCACGTGATCGAAGGCCCCCTCATGGCAGGCATGAACGTTGTCGGCGATCTATTTGGCGCAGGCAAAATGTTCCTGCCACAGGTGGTGAAATCCGCCCGCGTGATGAAACAGGCCGTGGCGGTATTGCTGCCCTACATGGAAGAAGAAAAACGTCGAAGCGGCGGCGAAGCGCGCAAGTCGGCAGGCAAAGTGCTGATGGCGACGGTGAAAGGCGATGTGCATGACATCGGCAAGAACATTGTTGGCGTTGTTTTGGCCTGTAACAACTATGAAATTGTTGATCTTGGCGTGATGGTGCCACCGCAGAAAATCCTGCAAGTCGCCCGAGAAGAGAATGTGGACGTGATCGGGGTGTCCGGTCTGATCACCCCGTCTTTGGACGAGATGGTACATCTGGCGTCTGAGATGGAGAAAGAGGGCTTTGATATTCCGCTCCTTATTGGTGGCGCCACCACTTCGCGAGTGCACACCGCTGTGAAAATCGCCCCAAGATATCAGCAAAGTCAGGCCGTCTATGTCACAGACGCCAGTCGCGCAGTCGGGGTTGTGGGCGCTCTTCTCAGCCCGACACGAAAACCTGACTATATAGCTGAAATTCAGGCGGAATATGCGGATGTAGCCGCAAAACACGAACGCAGTGAACAAGCCAAAAACCGGCTGCCGATAATCAAAGCCCGAGACAATGCGTTGAAGATGAACTGGAGCAACTACTCTCCGGTAGCTCCAACATTTACTGGCACCTGCACGCTGCCAGTTTGGGATTTGGCCGAAATTGCGCGCTACATCGATTGGACACCCTTTTTCCAAACGTGGGAAATGCGCGGTGTGTATCCGAAGATCCTGGACGACGAAAAACAGGGCGAGGCGGCGCGTGCGTTATTTGCGGATGCGCAAGCGATGCTGAAGAAAATCATTGACGAGCGCTGGTTTACGCCACGCGCTGTCGTGGGGTTTTGGCCGGCAAATGCGGTCGGTGACGACATCCGTCTGTACAAAAATAGCGACCGTACGGAGACTTTGTCCACACTGCACACACTGCGACAACAGACCTTTAAGCGGGGAGATCGCCGCAATCTGGCAATGGCCGACTTTGTAGCACCGGAAGGACTTGGCGCAGATCATGTTGGTGGCTTCGTAGTTACAGCAGGCCCTGAAGAAGCTGAGATCGCGGAACGCTTGGACAAAGCCAATGACAACTATAGCGCCATCCTAGTGAAGGCTTTAGCGGACCGAATTGCAGAAGCTATGGCCGAAATGCTGCACGAGCAGGTTCGACGCGAGCACTGGGGCTATGCGACCGACGAGAGCTTTGATCCGCCGGCGCTGATTGGAGAACCGTACGACGGCATCCGCCCCGCCCCAGGGTACCCTGCGCAACCGGATCATACGGAAAAACGCACCCTCTTTGACCTGCTAGACGCTGAGGCAGCCACCGGTGTGACGTTGACTGAAAGCATGGCTATGTGGCCCGGTTCTTCTGTATCTGGCCTATTTATTGGCCATCCGGACAGCTATTACTTTGGTGTTGGTAAAGTGGAAAGGGATCAGGTCGAAGATTACGCCCAGCGCAAAGGGATGGACATTGAGGAGGCAGAGCGCTGGCTTGCGCCGATCTTGAATTATAGCCCTGCCGCTATCTCCCAAAAGTCAGCAGCCTAAACGGCTAAGAGCAGCCCCGATGTGCACGTAGTGTTTCGGGGCCACTTCGTTTGGTTGTTCTTGGCGCTGCTAAATCCTCCGACGAGGTATCGCAGCGAAAATCACTTTGTGTAATGCGGCTCTTCTCCAGCCAGTGGAGCACTGCGTGGCTAAACGAAAGCGCGTCATCCAACGCGTTATGTACATGTACGCTGCGCAGGTCGACGCCACAGTGTCAACTCAGGTCAGCACTGTTGGTTGCGGCAATGTCGTCCTCTGACATCCCTACTCTGAGCGCAACAGATTTCAGATTGTGAAACCGGGGTGGAGCAATCAAAGGGCGCAATATTTTGTTGAAAACAACTCATATCTAGAGCGAACAACTCATCTTTGCCCCAACTCGAGAGATCTGCGCCTTGAGAAAATTGGTTCAACGGTTCCAGAGATTGGGCCGAAGGCAATCCCTCGATCTCAAGCCTGTCTTCGGCAATCCCAGTCACCTCAACAAAGTAGGGATAAAGGTCGCATATCCGATCATTGCGATCGCTTGGAACCACAAGGGCGTTGAATGTTTCCAAAATTCTGGAGTCCTCGCTCAGTTCCAAAAGCACCGAGCCAATTTGCACAAGAAGTAGAGGGCATGGGCGGCGGACCACAGCGATACATCGCCCCGTCACAGGACAGATACTCCGTGTCAAAAGCAACCCGTTTTGACACAGGGTGCCTTTTCCGGTGTTTCATGTTGATCACCAAAGGAGTGCTGGAGACCGTCGCGCAGAATACCACTGCAATTAAGGGTCTCATCCAGGAACGAAAAAGACGCGCTTAACTCCAACGCGACACTGCCGAAAAGAGTGTTGTAAGTTCGTGACGCGCGCCGGATTGGTGCTCGCAAGCTGTGCCGCCTGCCCCAGAGAGGCCTGTGTGAATTAGGTGATATTGCAGACCACCTCCACCATTGTCAGGTGTGCGCCACCAAGTGTGCCATTCTCTCCCAACAAACGCCCGTCCTGTAAAGTAATCGCGTGCCATACAGCTTCATGTCCTGAGACGATCCATTCATGGTTTGCATGGCGTCTGAAACCAACCAGAGGTGATCCGGCATTGTTTGCACTGCCAGTGACCAGTTCATCAAATGAACACGGTGGTCATCCGCAATGATGCCTGCGCAATAGTCGCCACTAGACAGCACCGTACCCACAATTTCGGGCTCGCGCGGTGTGATTTGCCGCATGGCGTTAAACAGATGCGTGACGCCGGTTTTGCCGCCGAACGGGCCGTCTCCATGTCGCTTGCGGAGGCCTCTTTGTGCGCTGAAAAAATCGCTATGCCGCATTCGAACAGTTGCTGCAGCAGAACAGCCTCCTGCTCTACTGGCGCTAAGGTCAACAGAATACGCAGTTATTGAGACGCCCCACACAGCGCATCCACGTCACTTTGAGACAGGGTACGGATGAAATCCGGATTGTGGATACCCGGCCGTTTGGGCGACAAAAACGGCCCTTCCAAATGCAGGTCGGCCACGCCGGGAACCCCATTCTGCACCGCCTCGCTGACGACCTCCAAGGCTTTCCGGTACTCATCCCTAGGCGCCGCCGCGAATGTTGGAAAATATGCGTGGCTCCGCCACGCGCAGAGGCCGCAACCATGGTCCCAAGCCCAATCGGATCGCATTCATAGTTGAATTGAACATCCGCCTCGCCATTAATCTTTAAGTCTATGAATCAGGGCATCGATAACGGAATGCGTATTGCCTCTGGAGGAATTTCGCGATGGCCAACCCCGACGTGTCCACGGCTTGTTCGATCGTCTACGATCTAAATCAGAGCATTTGATTTGGGCGCGGCGTAAACAGAGGGACACGGCACAGAGCTAGACCTCTTTGAAAGCACTTTCCTGACCGTCGGGGTGCGCCAAATGATAGCCGCTGCGCAGTTTAAGGTTCTTTGCGGCGACTTCGTCCAACACAACGGTCATTCACGGGTGCATCAGCAGTGCACTCGCCGGGCACACTGCAGACATCGCACCATCAATCATAGAGTGAACAGAACAGCCGCCGCTTTATTGGCGCAGTCGTGACCAATAGGCATTCGGATGACTGTAGGGTTGTCCCGATCCCGACAGTCAAAGCATAATTGGGTCCCTCGCCTATCGTACCCAAGAACCGTCGGTTGGCCGCTCTTGTGGATTTTGTCAGTGTTTTCAGACGGGTTTGCGACGACAAGCTAGATGTGTGCTCGTTAAACCCGATATGGCCGTTCTCCCCGATACCCAGGAGTTGGCGTTCACTCCCGCCAGCCTCTTTGACGCATGCTTCATAGGCTCGCGCTGCATCCTGCGGACCTCCTCCGTCAGCCAAAAGGGACATGTACTGCCGACAGATCAATGTCGATGTGTTCAAACAGGTGTTGGTGCATGTCCGGCAGGTGCAACCAACAGGAAAGACCTTTTATCGCTGGCGCAAGCAATATGGCTGTATAGAGCTCACCAACTGTAGGAACCCAAACCGCTTCAGAAGGAGAACGATCGGCCACGTAGAGCCGTGTCGGACTTGAGCCCGAACAAGCTCATACTGTCGGAAGCCGCACGGGGAAACTACTGAGCCCTGCCCGTCGCCGTGCCTGCATTGAGCGTGTGCGAAGCCGGTTCCATACCTCAGAGCGTCGGGCGTGTCGTGTCTTGGGACAGCATCGATCAACACAGAGGCGGTTGCCAGTTGGGCGGGCTGACGAAGGGCGCCTAGTGGCCGACATGATCGAACGAACGCGCCAGTATGGGCGCTACGGTTATCACCGGATCGCCGCTTTGCTGAGACGCAGGCTGGCAAGTAAACGACAAACGTGTCGAACGTCTATGGCGACGCGAGGGGCTCAAAGTTTCAATGAAACAGCCAAAGAAGGGGCGGCTCTGTCCGATCGATGGTTCTTGCGTTCGACTTCGGCCGGAGTACCGCAATCATGTCTGGTCGTATGACTTCGCTCATCGTCGGACCGATGACGGCAAGGCGTTCCGGCCTTTATCAGGTCGGATGATGGCCCAGAGTTCATTGCCCAGGCCGTCCGAAATCGGATTACAGCGGCCGGCGCGAAAACCACCTATGCCGAACTAGGATAACTCTCGGCGAATGGGTACTGTGAAAGCTTCAGCCCGGTTCCGCGACAAGCTGTTGAACGGTGAGGTCTTCTACAACTTGCGAGAAGCGCAAGCCCTGATTGAACATTAGAGGAAACATACAACACCAAGCGACCACACAGTTTCTTGGGGTACCGCCCGCCGGCCCTGGAAACCATCGTCCCGATAGAACCCAGGCCGACAATGCGCTAACATTCAAACTGGACCACTTAAGTGGCGCTGATCAATTCAGTGGTAGGTTGCTATTTCAGGATGGCGGGTGCGTGTACCGATGCAAAGTTGCTTCCGCACCCAGTTCCCAAATCGATGACAGCCACTGGCAGAACTCCGCGCGAAACTGCGCGTTTTCGGCCAAGTCTCCATAGATATGCTCCATTTGTAGCCATGTTGATGGGGAGTTCTTCGCGTTGAGTGCTGTTGCGTTCAGAACTGTCCAATTGGGATCGTTGTCGGCAATAAGAGTTCCTTCTTCGCTTGTACCAGCACACATGCGCGCCCAAAGCGCTTCAACAAGCGCCATACCCTTGATGGAACCTTTGGCCTTTATGGCGTCACGAAGAATGGGCAGGACAAATCCGGGGTGGCGAGATGACCCATCAAAGGCAACTCGGCGTGTGGTGTCGCGGATCTTGGGGTTGGAAAACCGATTTTCGATCAGTGAGAGATAGGCCTGTGGTGACATTTCCGGAACCTGAGGCACATAAGGCAACACCTCTTCAGTTTGCACTTTGTTAAAAAACGCAGCAACGGTTGGATTGACCATACAGTCGGCTATGGTCTCAAGGCCAAGGATCTGCCCGACATTTGCTAACATCTGATGTCCAGCGTTCAGAACGCGGATTTTCGTCGTTTCGTGGGCGTGCACATTGGCAGTCAAGGACACACCGACTTTCTCCCACGGGGGACGTCCTGCGCAAAATCGATCTTCCAAAACCCATTGTCGGAAGTTTTCATGCGTGACCGGAGCAGTGTCCTCGATACCAAGGCTTCCCACAAATGCCAGTTCGTCGTCCCCGGTTACCGGTACAATGCAATCCACCATTGCATTAGGGAACGACGCTTTGGCTTCGATCCATTGTGCCAGGTTTGGGTCAGACTGTTGCGCCAATCCGATCACCGTTTGGCGCAAAACGTTGCCGTTGTTTTGCAGATTGTCACAGCTCTGCCCAGAGAAAGGCGCCAGACCATTGTCTCGCCGCGCCTTGAAGGCGGCGACCATGGCGCCGAAGGCCGTTATCGGGCGATCTGGGTGTGCAATGTCGTGCTGGATATCTGAGTGGTTGATGTTCAGATCGCCTGTTTCCGTTTGATAGTAGCCTCCTTCCGTAACAGTGAGAGAAACTATACGGATTCGCGGATCTGACATGGCTGCAATCAGCGGGGCGTTGTGTTTGCTAACCTCGACGAAGTCAATCATGGATCCGACCACTTCGACCGAAGCGCTGCTGGGATCGAGTTCCACCAGCGTGGTCAGGCAGTCCTGGTGGATCAACCGGTCACGCATGGCCGCATCGCCGGGACGCACGCCCGCGCCAATAATGGCCCAATCGTGAGCCAACCCCTGTTGCATCAAACGATGCAGGTACCATGCCTGGTGCGCGCGGTGGAAATTTCCAAGACCTATGTGCACAATTCCCGGAGTGAGCTTAGCCCTGTCGTATCTGGGGCGGCCCACGTGATCTGGCAAATTCTCCAAGGTTTGGTCGGAGAGCTTTGTTTTGGCTGGGGGCAATGATCGATCCGCCATCAGCTCATCCAATTCCCGCCGTCAACGTTGTACGTCTGCGCGACAACATAGGAGGCTTCATCACTGGCAAGAAACACGGCCATGCCAGTGAGGTCTTCAGCGGTTCCCATGCGCCCGAAGGGCACTGCGGCGGCGACTTCCCGTTTCTTTTGCCCCGGCTCTTTGCCTTCGTATTTGGCGAAGAAAGCATCAACTCCGTCCCAATGATCCCCGTCCACAACGCCCGGTGCGATGGCGTTTACGTTGATGCCATGCTCGATGAGATTGAGCCCCGCTGACTGTGTGAGGGAGATAACCGATGCTTTGCTGGCACAATAGACGGCCACAAGGCTCTCTCCGCGGCGTCCCGCTTGGCTCGCCATGTTGATGATCCGGCCTTTTACACCGCGATCAATCATGTGCCGCGCCACCGCTTGCAGTGTGAAAAGCGTACCTGCTACGTTAATTTCAAACACACGGGTATAGTCCTGCCGTGTGATGTCGACTATCGGGGCCGCGGAAAACAGAGCAGCGTTGTTGATCAAGATATCAATTTGACCGAAGCTTTCGATGGTTTTGGCAATGGCCACATCAATGCTGTTTTGGTTCGTCACATCCATATGTAAGGCGATGGCCATTTCGCCGATATCTGCAGCCGCGGCCTGCGCCCGCTCGATATCGATGTCTGCGATTGCCACCCTAGCCCCTTCCGCGACGTAGGCTTTGGCAAAGGTCAACCCAATGCCACGAGCTGCCCCGGTGATCAGAGCGGTTTTTCCCGACAAGCGCATCATGAAATCCGTAGCCCTGCCGCATCGAAGCGATGGATGTCATCGACACGCGGGGACAAATGAATGGTGTCCCCATGTTTTAGACTCACGTCACCAATAGCTCGTACCGTTAAAGTTTCGGCGAGACCCGTGTTGTGAATATGGAAGAACGTGTCGGATCCAAGGTGTTCAGCAACGCCGACCGTACCTTGCCAATCTCCTCCACTTTCGACCACATTAATGTGCTCCGGTCGAATGCCAATTGTGTGGGCGGAGTGTTTTGCAGCTTCGCTTCCGGTCATAAAGTTCATTTTTGGCGAGCCAATGAACCCAGCGACAAAAATGTTGCGCGGCGTCCGGTAGAGCTCAAGCGGTGTGCCAACCTGTTCAATCACCCCTGCCTGCAGGACCACAATCTTGTCCGCCATCGTCATGGCTTCAACCTGATCGTGGGTCACATAAACCATGGTTGTCTTGAGCCGCTCATGCAGCTCACTGATTTCCAGCCGCATACCAACCCGCAGGGCCGCATCTAGATTTGACAAGGGTTCGTCAAACAAAAACGCCGAGGGTTCGCGAACAATCGCGCGCCCAATGGCAACCCGTTGGCGTTGGCCGCCGGACAGTTGCCCAGGGCGGCGATCCAGATAATCGGTCAGATTCAGTACTGACGCTGCGGCTTCGACCTTCTGATCGATGGCTGTCTGGCTCAACTTAGCCATGCGCAAAGGGAACGCGATGTTTTTTCGCACGCTCATGTGTGGGTATAAAGCATAAGACTGGAACACCATGGCGAGACCACGTTTGGCGGGCACTACGCTGGTAGCGTCTTGGCCGTCAATCTCTATGTGCCCGGTCGTGATGTCTTCCAACCCTGCAATCAGGCGCAGAAGAGTGGATTTCCCACATCCGGATGGTCCGACAAACACGGTGAACTCTCCGTCTTCAATGGTGAGGTCCAGGGGTGGGATCACCTCTGTCGAGCCGAAGCTTTTGGTGACTTTTTTGAGTTGAATTTGTCCCATGTGACAGCTTCCTTACTTCACGGCGCCAAAGGTGAGGCCGCGGACAAGTTGTTTTTGGCTGAACCAGCCGAGAATGAGGATTGGCGCGATAGCCATGGTGGAGGCAGCGCTGAGTTTCGCGAAGAAGAGGCCTTCGGGGCTGGAGTAGCTGGCAATGAAGGCCGTCAGTGGTGCCGCATTGGCGGCAGTGAGATTGAGCGTCCAGAACGCCTCGTTCCACGCGAGTATGAAATTAAGCAACAACGTGGATGCGATGCCCGGGATGGCCATGGGCGTGAGCACATAGAGCAGCTCCTCTTTCAAGGTGGCGCCGTCCATCCGGGAGGCCTCTAAAATTTCACCTGGGATCTCCCTGAAATAGGTGTAAAGCATCCAAACAATGATCGGCAGGTTGATCAACATGATGACCACCAGCAGCCCGCCGCGCGTATCAAGCAAATCAAACTTCACAAAGATCAAGGAAATCGGGTAGAGCACTCCGACTGCAGGCAGCATTTTCGTCGACAACATCCACAGCAAAATGTCTTTGGTGCGTTGCGAGGGCACAAAGGCCATGGACCACGCCGCAGGAATGGCGATCAATATCCCCAAGACTGTCGAGCCACCCGCAATGATCACAGAGTTCCAAAGGAATTTCATGTAGTCAGAGCGTTCTTGAACCACAGAGTAGTTCTCCAATGTCCAGTCAAAGGCAAAGAACAGAGGTGGGTCGTTGATGGCTTGAGCTTCGGTTTTGAAGCTGGTCAGGATGGTCCAATAGATCGGAAAAAAGATGATAAGCGCTATGGTCCAAGCCGCGACTGTGGTGAGGGCTTTGCGCTGGGTGGTGACGGATCGTGCCATTTTGAAGGGTCCTTACGCGTCCAGGTTTTTGCCAACGATGCGCATCAGGAAGATGGCGACGATATTTGCGAGGATGATGGCGTAGACACCACCTGCGGAGCCCAAGCCGATGTTTTGACTGTCAATCACCCTCTGGAAGATCAGGTAGGTCAGCGTCCGTGTGCCAAAGGCGCCGCCTGTGGTGACGAAGATTTCCGCGAAAATTGAAAGCAGGAAGATGGTCTGGATCAGGATCACGATGGTGATGGCACGAGCCAGATGCGGTAACACGATATGCCAGAACCGTTTTAATGATGGTGCTCCGTCCATTTCCGCCGCTTCGACCTGTTCGCTGTCCAAAGATTGTATTGCGGTCAGCAAGATCAGCGTCGCAAAGGGCAGCCATTGCCAAGAGACAATCATGATTATGGAACTCAAAGAGGCATCTTGCAGCCATGCCACCGGTTCGGCGCCAAAGAAGCGCCAGAGGTGGGCAAAAATACCGTTAACTGGGTCCATGATCATGTTTTTCCACACCAAAGCGGACACAGTTGGCATTACAAAGAAAGGCGCAATTACCAAAATGCGGACCACACCTTGACCCCAGAAGGGCTGATCCAGAAGCATCGCGAGCAATATGCCCAGTACCACGGTGATTAGCAGAACGCCTCCAACCATGATGAGAGTGGTGTGAACCGCAGGCCAAAACGAGCTTGAGGAGATGAAACGCACGTAGTTGGAAAACCCAACCCAATCTAGGCCACGTTCAATACTGTCACCGCGCAGCGGCAGATATTTAGTGAACGAAAACCACAAGGTCATGATGAGCGGGACCAGCATCCACCCCAAGAGCAAAACAACGGCGGGGGCCATCATAATGCGGGCGGCGGATCTGGAAGCTTTGGTGGCCATGGGACGGTCCTCTCCTGTGGGCGAACTTCGCCTCGGATCGTAGCAGCTTTTAGGGGAATGTCGGGGTAAGGGTCGGGAGACAGCCCGAAGGCCGCCTCCCAACGGGGGAGTTAACGGTAGCCAGCAGCTTCCATCGCCTCATTGGTAATGGCCTGCGCTTTCTCAAGCGCCACTGCGATGGTCTGTTGACCGGCATAGGCTGCAGAGAACTCTTGGCTTACTTCGGTCGCAATGCCAGCGAATTCAGGAATGGCCGCAAACTGAATACCAACATAAGGGGTTGCATCCACGGTGGAGTCGTTTGGATCGGCACTCAAAATTGAGTCCAAGGTCATTTTCGCAAATGGAACCGACTGGTAGTTCGGGTTCTCATAAAGCGAGGTGCGCGCGCCCGGAGGAACGTTGGCCCAGCCTTCATTGGCGGCAACCAGTTCAATGTAGTCCTTGGAAGTGGCCCATTCGATGAACTGTTTGGCTTCAGCTTGTTGCTGAGTGCCAGCAGGAATTGCGAGCGCCCATGCCCAGAGCCAATTAGAGCGTTTACCCAAGCCAGTGTCAGGTGCCAGAGCAAAGCCAACACTGTCCGCCACGGTTGAATCCTTGGGGTTGGTCACAAAGCTAGCTGCAACAGTGGCGTCAATCCACATACCGCATTTGCCCTGCTGGAACAGCGACAGGTTTTCATTGAAGCCGTTAGTTGCATAGCCCGTTGGACCAGCGCTATCCATCATGTCCTTGTAAAAGTTGAGCGTGTTGGCCCAAGCATCGGTGTCAAACTGCGCATTCCAGCTTTCATCAAACCAGCGAGCGCCAAAGGAGTTGGACATTGCGGTAATGAAGGCTCCACCTTCGCCCCAACCAGCCTTGCCACGCAGGCAAATTCCGTTGATTTCATTTTCGCGGTCAGTCATCGCCGCCGCTGCCTCGCCAATGAATTCCCATGTAGGAGCATCCGGCATTTCCAGCCCAGCTTTTTCCATGAGGTCCGAGCGATACATGATCATCGAGCTTTCGCCGTAAAACGGCGCGGCATAAAGCGTGCCTTCATGGGACAAGCCACCCGCCATTGCTGGCAGTATGTCGCCAACGTCATACTCGTCTGACAGATCGTCCAAAGCCACCAGCCAACCGTTGGCGCCCCAAATCGGTGTCTCGTACATGCCGATCGTCATGATATCAAAGGCACCGCCTTTAGTGGTGATATCCGTGGTAACGCGTTGACGAAGAACATTTTCTTCCAGTGTAACCCATTCGACAGAAATGCCTGTCGCCTCGGTAAATGTATCGGTGTAGCCCTGCATGCGGATCATGTCGCCGTTGTTCACAGTGGCGATGGTGATCGTTTTGGAATGGCCGTCTGCGAAGGCGCTGCCTGCTGTCACCAGCGATAGCGCGGTCGCAGCACAAAGTGTGCTCTTAAAAGACATCCGGTTTCCTCCCTGATTGGATGTAGACACAAAGCTAGTCGAAATCACGACGCGACGTCAATAAAAAATTTACGCGCGTAAATTTTGAGAATTCAAGCCGAGTCTCGCAGAATTAGCCGTCCCTCCAAACGTATGCTTTTCCAAGGTGTTACCTTTCCTTCAATGGCAGCAAATAGCGCATCTGCTGCCGTTTGAGACACTGCATCGTAATTGTGAGATATGGTCGTCAAAGGGGGGCAAGTGTAGCGTGAATGGGGGTGGCCGTCTTGTCCCGCTACTCGAATCGCACAGCCCTCTTCACGACCAACTTTCAGGCCCTGCTCGTAACACGCTGTCAGCAATCCAATTGCCAGACGGTCATTGCTACACAGAACTGTGTTAGTGGAAAAGCGGCGCTTCTGAATCGCTTCGTGCCCACCCAAACGGCCGATTTCTTCAAAACCCCAGCCCTCGCCCGCTACGGAGATTACCTCCGGCTCAAACCCAAAGCGCTCCATCGCAGCAACATAACTTTGTCGTCTGCGGTGCGCATTGGGGTTGGCTGGTGTTTTCATTTCAAAAAAACTGGGCGGCTCCCCGGTGCGGCACAAGTAATCGGTGATATGTGATGTGAATTGAAAATTGTCGGATCCCACAAATCCGAGTCCAATTTCTTCTACACTACTGTCAAAAATCAGTGTGGGCACATCATCACAAAAGCGCTCAAGTGACCTGTCATCGGACGCGCGCCCCAATGGCGCCAGAAGTACGCCTGCCGGTTTCATAGCGCGCAATGTGTCCAACACCTCGACCTCTAACGCTGCGTTCCCGTGAGAACTGAACAAAGTCGGACGATATCCAGCAGCTAGACAACGCTGTTCCAAGTTACGGGCGATTTCCGCGAAATAGGGATCAGAAAGCAAAGGCACAACAATGCCGATATTCTTGGTCAACTTCCTATTCTGGTTCATTGCGTAGATATTCGGACGGTACTCGTGTTTCTCGAGTGCCGCTTCTATGCGCGAACGCGTACTGGCGCGAACGCTTGTAGGATCATTAAAATACTTGGAAACCGTCGGTCGAGAAATACCGCTCACACGGGCAAACTCCTCCATATTACGAATTTTTTGGCTCGTCATTTGAAAGCTCCATAAGGTTCCCCGTAAAGATAGAGAATTAGCACTCCAAGCACAAATTTAACACGCGTCAAGAAGTTTATATTCGAAAGCTGCTTCTTCCCTGCAGCTCAATCCCGAGACAAACACCTAATCAAGAGAAAATAGAAGCTTTATGGGAATTGAAACAAAGGTTCGATTGGCAAATTTGCCTAAAAGATACGACGAGCCTTACCTGCAAGACAGCCAAATATGCAATTTTTAGTCTGTTGGCTCGTCAAAGAAGTGTGCAAGTGAGGATTGCACCAAATTTCCCAAAATGAAACTTATGCCTGCTCCATGAGTGAAGCCGCCGTTTTCGCAGTTTGCCTGCGCAAAGTCTTCTGCATTACCAAATCGAAAAGCCTCCGTCCGCATTTTTCATCCAAAGCACATGGGTCTTTGGAGGCTCCAAAAAAGACTTTTGATTGCACGCCCCACCCCACCCTTGCATAATCGACTGCTACAAACATTTTAGTGGCATGACGCTCAAACAGGTCTCTCGCTGTTTTCGTGCACTACTTCATTTGTCACATCTCTTTCCCAACAATGTGACAACGCCAAGTTACCAATCCGCCTTTGCGCGCGCAATGAAATGCAATGTCGATTTCATGCTCTCTGCACAGCCCAGTCACAATGTCATTCGTGATAGAGCAGCCATACAGCACCTAATGGTTTTTTTTGCGGATTCTCAAACGGTGGCAAACCGTAGATGTCTCGATACAATTGTCTCGACGCTACTGAAATCCTGAATATATTTACAATCACTGAGCCGATCTAAAACAGCAAAAAGGCGTAAAACTTGCCACCAACGTAAGAGACATCCAATGATCTAATCCGCATGCGAAATAATGATAGGTTTTTTTGCTCTGTTGGAGTTTAAACCGTTGCCCAATAGCTGGCCAAGCATTTGTTCACCGAACTTCCGAAGAGTGCAGATGTTGCGGTGGCTAATCAGAAGATCACGAGGCCGGCAAGTGCGGTTGCTGGCAGAAAAACCGCTGCCCATTACGCGTCACCTGAGTATCGCTCAGCCAGAAAGAGGGAGACGCGTTCACAACTCGCATTATGAACGCTAAAACAAGACCATAGAAGGAAGTCAACACGTCCTGAGCCAATAAAAGACAGCCTTGGACTTCAAACACTGCAAACGGATGCAACAATAAGTTAACGCAAACGGTTTACTTCCCCCAGGGACAGAGTGCTTCGACCTGCCGGCGACCAAGCTTATTCAATGTTCTTATGTTATCTTCATAAATTTTCTCAGGGTCCGAGACGTGAGCGAGAACTTTGGTCATCTGTTCTTGGCGCAGAAGATGTATCGTCGGATAGGGTGAGCGATTGGTAAAGTGGCTAAGTTCGTCCTCAGCCACACCCTCAAATTGATATTGTGGATGAAAAGATGCTATCTGTACGTGCTCTACCAGATCGGCTTGCTCCAATAGCTGCTGAAACCAGTCGAGTAAGTTGAGGTAATCTCCGAACTCATCAAGACCTTGGGTGAACATGAGCAAGCTCGTGGCAACATCATTTTCATTGGCCTCGAGCAAGAGCTGTAATTCATTCACAAAGAACTGCTTTAGCTGCGCATCTGTCGTAGCATCACATGTGGCAAATCGGACTTGGTTTCGGGCTAGGACGCTCGAGGAAAAAGGGCAAAGATTTAATCCTACTACCATTTGCTCAAGCCATCGAAGGGTGTTTTCGACCACGTCTTGATGGGCTGTAGACATCGTATGCGGGTTGAACTTTTTGATTGGATCACTCCTTTCCAGTTTGAAAAGCTTAAAACACGATCTGCCCATATTTCCAATTTACCTGAAGAAACAAAAACATCGCGTCAGTGAAGTCATGACTTCACTCGTGCGCGCCCTCTCCATTGGCAAATAACCCAGAGCAGACATTCGACCAGGGACACCGTCGCAGAATTGTGACCCGCTAAAGCAAGCGCTCGCTGCGTCTGCGAGATCGCTAAGTTGCCTTAGTACTGAAGAGCAAAACATGCCGCCGCCCTCGAGCTCTAAGCCGAGGTGCCATTGCAGTAGTGGACAACAATTCGGTTTTTTTGCGGTCAGTTTGGGGCAGGACCTAACGATTGTCGTACTCGGATTTCTGTTGCGAGCTCCAAGGTATGTCCATCCTGATCTCCTCGTAGGATGTGTATGAGCATGTCAGCTGCACATCGGCCCATTTCCCTGTGTGGCACATGTACCGTCGTTAAAGGCGGCTCCGCGAGGGTGGCAATTTCGATGTCGTCGAAACCTGTCACCGAGACGTCGTCGGGAACTTTTATCCCCATTTCTCGCGCAGCCCGTAGCGCACCAACCGCCAGCACGTCATTGACACACATCACAGCCGTGGTCCGAGGCGATTCGGTCATTACTTGGCGAAAGGCTCGCTCACCAGTTTCAATTCCGTAAGGTGTTTCCACCACAACAAGGTCGCTTGAACTTTGCCCGACCTGAGACATCGCGTCTCGGATGCCTTCTACCCGCTCTCTTGCACGATCATTGGAAGCTGTCGGCGCCGATACGCAAGCTATGTGTTTGTGCCCGTGACCTATCACCTGTCGGGCAAGTTCTGTCATGGCTGCACGGTTGTTGAATCCAACGGACGGACGCGTCTCTTCAGGGTTGAAAGACCAAGCAATCAGGGTTGGGATTTGTTGCTTGGCAAGGAAAGCGTAGATATCGGGAGCTCGATCGTATCCGATCAGCAGTATGCCGTCTGCGCCGCGCGCCGCCAAGGCGCGCACCTGTTGCTCCTCAAGGTCAGCATCATAAGCGGAAGAAGCAACAAGTAGTGTTTTTCCGTGGCGCCCCAATTCTTCCTGAAAAGCCTGCAGTCCGCGTGCGAAAACCGCATTTTCCATGGTTGGGATTACAGCTGCAATGGTATTTGTTTGTCTCGCCGCCAGTGCTTGGGCACCAAAATTTGGGGCATATCCAAGGTCTTGAACAGCCTTCATCACGCGCTGGCGCGTTTTTTCCCCCACCCGCTCAGGCGAATTCAGGCAGCGAGATACTGTCGCCGTGGACACGTTTGCGTGCAGCGCGACGTCGGCGAGGGTTGGAACCCCATTGTCTTTTGTGTTGTTTGTCATCGGTTTTCTAAATGGTTAGGTGTTCGGCTTCCTCATGGCGCAATCGGGCAAAAGGCTCAACTATTCACGCACTATACCACCCCAAAAATGTAAGCGCTTGCATTAAAAAATGTAAGCGCTTACATTTTAGAGCGACTCGGTTCGGGACGTGGATTAGTGAGGGAGGTCACATGCCATACCTGATTGCAACAATTCTTCTGATGGCGTTCGTTTTGAACGTTGTAATCGGAGCGGTTTGGAAGGCCCCTCCGGTAAATGTTGTCTGGGAAATGCTGATCTTGCTTGGAGCGGCAATAGCTTTCTCCATCGGGATTCTCCGCAGCGAGGCGAAAAGAATTTCAGAAGACGAAAAGGTCTCGAAGTAGGCCAAACGACGTCCAAACGGGAGGAAAACGCATGGACAAATCCAAACTTGAACTTAAGTCGGCCGAGCGTCGAAATTTCTTGAAGCTTACCGGATCAGGCGCATTTACCGCAGCAATGGTTGCTGGCGCTTCTGGGGTTTTATGGTCGAGTGAGGCGACGGCTCAAACTGCCGCGGAAGAACGTGACCGCGAGGCCGCGGCTGAATTCAAAATGACACTCGCGACGGCCTACGTTCTGGGCGCGTCTCGCAGCTATCCAATCATGCAGCTGGATTTGAAAGAAAACATCCAGAACATGACAAACGGAAAGGTATATGTGAAACTGGCCCCTGGTGGCCAGCTGGGTGCCGGTGGGGCTTTGGCTCAGGCGGTACAGGGGGGCACAATTCAATGTGCGCAACACTCTCTGGCAAACTTTGCACCATTCGCAAGCGTGGTGGATCTGATCAATCTGCCATACTTCTGTGGCTCAAATCAGCGGTTTACCAACCTGACATCTTCAGAAACGTGGAAGTCGGAAGTCGATCCGAAGATTGCCGCATCTGGTTTCAAAGCTTTGATGTATATCGTGATTGACCCACGTGTTGTCGCCGTGCGCAAGGGTGGAAGCGCCATCATTACCCCTGGTGATATGTCTGGCGTAAAGTTCCGCGTGCCCGGCTCCAAGATGCTGCAACAGTACTACGGCATGGTCGGTGCGAACCCAACGCCTGTAGCTTGGGGGGAAACCCCTTCTGCGATCCGTCAGGGCGTCGCCGACGCGCTCGACCCCTCTGTTGGCGCCCTTCACGTGTTTGGGTTTGGCGAAATTCTCAGCCACGTGACCTTTACGCAAGCCGTTCCGGACAGCCAAGTGTATTCGGTCAATTTGGAATGGTTTGACAGCTTGCCGATGGATGTCAAAGAAGGCATCGAATTTGCTGGCGAGGTCACTCAGCAGCAGAACCTTTCGAAAGTGCCCTCCGCACGGTCTTACGCGATGTCGCAGCTGATCAAAAACGGCGTTGAATTCCACTCTTTGTCTGACGACCAATTGGCCGAGTGGAAAGACGTTGGCGGATATCAGCGCAGCGAATGGGACAGCTTCAAAACAGAGCTGGCCGGATCGATGGATACATTTGCCAAGCTCGAAGAAGCCGCAAACACGCGTGCCAAATACTATGTGCACGACGCCTGATTTCTGATTGGTCGGCGCAACAGCGCCGACCAATCGTTTTTACCATTCTAATTCAGCATAGTCAGTCGTGGAACGCGACTGAGGTGAGGAAGCCATGTCTAAGCTTTTTCGGGCGATTGATAAAAATGCGGAACGCTGGTTGCTACTTGTGTTCTACGTCATGCTCGTGGGCACGATGTTCATCGAAGTGGTCCGCCGTGAGGTGTTCGCCTACTCATCCATCTGGGGTGAAGAAATTGTCCGGTACGCGTTTATTTATCTTGCGTGGATCGGTGCAGCCGCCGCTGTAAAAGAACGCGGTCACATTCGAATTGATGTTTTGATGCACTACGTGCCGCAACAGGTGAAATCTCTCCTATATATCTTTGGCGACCTTGTGATGTTCATCGTAGCGCTATTCGCGATCTATTGGTCGTGGGAAACGGTCCATGTTTCCTGGACGTTTGGCTCTGTCACCCATGGGCTGCGGATAAGCCAAGTATATTTCCTCCTTGCCGTGCCGTTTGGCTTTGCGTTGGTCATTTTTCGACTGGTTCAATCCTTTCTCCGTGATCTGGCGGACCTTCGAGCGGGACGTCCCGTCTACGAAGGCGACAAGCTGTTTGATTAAGCGAGGGTTCACAACATGATGTGGCAACAAATGGGTGCCCAAGCCCTCGAGTTGGGATGGGATTTTTACGCTTCGGTTATACTTTTTGTGGTCTTGGTCGCACTTGCTGTGCCAGTCTGGGCCGCCATTGGCGCCGCGACCATCACGATGCTGTTGGTGTCCGGGGCACTTCCTCTAAGTCTCTTAGGTGAAAAGCTCTTTTCGGGAATTGATGCCTTCGCATTGACCGCGGTACCCCTGTTCATCCTGACAGGTGATGTCCTTGTTAGAACTGGGTTGAGCAGAAAATTTCTAGACGTGGCCGAAGCACTTACGTGTTGGGCAAAAGGCGGGTTCGGCTCTGCTACCGTCTTGGTGTGCGGCATGTTCGCGGCGATCTCAGGATCGGATGCGGCGGGCGCTGCAGCCGTTGGCCGGATGACTATCGATAGGCTGGTGGAGAGCGGTTATCCCCGTCCCTACGCCTGCGCGCTGGTCGCGGCGGGTGCATGCACTGGTATTCTCATTCCACCGTCTATTGCCTACATCATCATTGGGCTTGTGCTAGGCATAGCTGTGTCGACGCTGTTCCTCGCGGCGCTGATCCCCGGGCTCCTGATACTGACCGCAATCCTTGTGACCAATGTTGTGATGAATCGTCTCAACCTCTGGGAAGGCGGCGGCATGATGACGGCTGCGGAGTGGCGCAGCAATTTGTGGAAAACTGTGAAATCTGGTTGGTACGCCTTTTTGGTGCCAGGTATTATCTTCTACGGCATTTTCTCCGGTCGCCTGACGCCAACCGAAGCGGGCGCTGTGGCCGTGGTGGTGACAATCGCCATGGGATTTCTCTTGGGGACACTGAAGCTTAGCGACTTCCCGGCGATGCTGGTCAGCTCCGCAAAGGTAAACGGGGTTATACTTCCGATAATCGCCTTTTCGATCCCGCTCGCAGAAGCGCTGGCCATCATTGGGGTACCACAAGGTTTTGTCGGCGCTCTCACCTCCATGACAAGCAATGAATACATGCTGATCGCGATTATGGTGCTGATCCTTGTCGCTGCAGGCTGCGTCATGGAAACAACTCCTAACATCGTGATCCTGGCGCCAATCCTCTATCCTTTGGCACAAGAGATCGAAATGAACCAAATCCAGTTCTGCATCATGATGATCACAGCACTGGGCGTCGGCTTTATCACGCCTCCGTTGGGACTGAACCTGTTTGTGGTGTCAGGCATCACCGGGGAGTCCATTTTGAAGATCGCCTATCGCGCCATCCCCTTTGTTTTCTTCATGCTGATCGTGACGTTGATGATCGCCTACATCCCGGCTTTCTCCACCTCACTTCTGCCTGATGTCTACCGATAAGCCGCCAAAAGACGCGGTAAGAAAAGGACACCTTACATGACCCGTGAATATCTCAAGAAAGCCACCTTGACTGCGCGCAGCGGTGCGTCGGACGTCAATGATATTGTTCAGGGAATTCTGAGTGATATCGAAGAGGGCGGCGATGCAAAGGCGCTCGAATATGCTGCCAAGTTCGACAAATATGAAGGTAGCGTCCTTCTGAGTGATGCAGAGATCCAGGCCGCAATCGCGGCGGTTCCAGAAAAACTGAAACGCGACATCGAGTTCAGTCATGGCAACGTCAAACGCTTTGCGGAAGCCCAGAAAGCCTCCATGACCGACATTGCCGTTGAAGTGGTTCCCGGGATGACCGCGGGCCAAAAGATGATCCCGGTGGATGCCGCTGGCTGTTATGTGCCTGGTGGGCGCTACAGCCACATTGCCAGTGCCATTATGACCGTGACAACCGCCAAGGTCGCCGGATGCAAGCATATCGTTGCGTGCTCGCCGCCCCGTCCCGGAGTTGGGGTTGCTCCCGCCATCGTCTATGCGGCGCATATATGCGGCGCCGACAAAATCATGGCCATGGGCGGTGTCCAAGGGGTTGCCGCAATGACCTTCGGCCTCTTTGGTTTGCCGAAAGCCAACATACTTGTGGGACCGGGCAATCAGTTTGTCGCCGAAGCCAAGCGCATCCTTTTTGGCCGCGTTGGCATTGATATGATTGCTGGCCCAACTGATAGCCTCATTCTTGCAGATGCGTCCGCAGATCCCATGGTGGTTGCCACCGATCTCGTTGGGCAAGCGGAGCACGGCTATAACTCTCCGGTCTGGCTGGTGACGGACAATCGCTCTTTGGCGGAAGAAGTGATGCGCCTCGTGCCCGTTTTGATTGATGATCTACCTGAGGTGAACCGTGACAACGCAACGGCTGCATGGCGGGACTATGCTGAGGTCATCCTTTGCGCGGACCGGGACGAGATGGCAGCGACGTCTGATGACTACGCGCCGGAGCATTTGACGGTGATGGCTGGTGATCTTGATTGGTGGCTGGATCGATTGACCTGTTACGGCTCACTATTCCTTGGGGAAGAGACAACCGTGGCCTTCGGCGACAAAGCTTCCGGCACCAATCACGTGCTACCGACAAGTAGGGCCGCAACCTATACAGGCGGCTTGAGTGTCCACAAGTACATGAAGATCGTGACCTGGCAGCGCTCCACCGCTGATGCCATGAAGCCTATTGCAGAAGCCACCGCCCGGATTTCTCGCTTGGAAGGCATGGAGGCCCATGCACGGACTGCCGACATTCGGCTCGCCAAATATTTCCCCGGTGAAAACTTCGATTTGACAGCGGAAGATTGATCAAACCTGTGGCCTATCTTCCTAATCTCAATGGACATGTTGCGCTTGTCACTGGGGCCAGTTCCGGCCTTGGATGCCGCGCGGCAGAGGTTCTGTCCCAAGCGGGAGCCCAAGTCGTCGGGGTGGCTCGGCGGGCGGATGCGCTTAACGAATTGAAACAGGTCCACGCCCTGCCCTGGGATCTTTCGGACCGCGACGGGCTGGGCGACTTAGCCAAGGCGGCAGCAGAGCCGTTTGGACAACCTGACATCGTGGTGCACGCGGCCGGAATCAACACCCGAGAACCGGCGGATGAAGTGTCAGCCGAGGGTTGGGACGTTACCATTCAACTCAATTTGGCGGTCCCATTTTTCCTGTCACAGCACCTTGTGCCAAGCATGAAAGCCAAGGGGTGGGGGCGCATCGTCAACTTTGCGTCTCTACAGTCGAGCCGCGCCTTTCCAGGTGGGCTGAGTTACGGAGCCTCCAAGGGGGGTGTGGCACAGCTTACCAGGGCAATGGCGGAGGCTTGGTCTGCGAGCGGCATTTGCGTGAATGCTATCGGTCCCGGTTTCTTTCGAACAGAACTCACCGCGGCAGTATTTGACGATCCTGAACGCGCGGCTCGCAACGCGGCGCAAACCTGCGTTGGGAGAAACGGTGAGCCTGAGGACATCGATGGTCCATTGATGTTCTTTTGCTCGGATGCCTGCGCCTACGTGACCGGACAGGTTCTAATGGTCGACGGAGGATTCACAGCGAAATGAAAGCTCTTGTCTATACCGGCGTTGAGTCACTCGAGTATCGAGATGTTTCAGATCCTGCGGTGGATCATGACGAAACAGTGGTACACATTGACAGTGTTGGAATTTGTGGCTCAGACATGCACGCATTCTTGGGGCATGATGAGCGGCGGCCAGCGCCGTTGATCCTCGGGCATGAAGGCGCCGGTGTGACCTCGAACGGGCGACGAGTGACGATCAACCCGCTTGTGACGGATCCCAGCAGTGCCGCAAGCCGGTCAGGGCGAGAAAACCTGTGTCCGTCGAGGCAGATTATTTCTATGCCTCCCCGCGAAGGCGCCTTTGCCGATCAGGTTGCCATTCCAGAGCGCAATTTGGTTGAGCTGCCTGACCACATCTCTTTCGAACAGGCTGCGCTTGCGGAACCGATTGCTGTCAGTTGGCACGCCGTGCGGTTGGGACTTGCTGCCTTGCATCCAACAGACCAACGGCGTGCGCATGTGCTTGGCGGTGGAGCCATCGGAGTTGCGGCAGCGCTGGCATTAAAGGCCATGGGCGTGGAAGAGGTTACGTTGTCAGAACCCAATGCCGCTCGCGCAGAATACTTGCGAAAGGTCTGCGGCATCAACGTTGTCGCAGAGCCAGAAAAAAATGTCCCGCTAGTGATTGATGCTGTGGGGTTTGCATCCACAAGAGCGGCGGCCTGTTCGGTTGTCAGTCCTGGGGGGGTAATCCTTCACATCGGCCTCGGCAGTTCTGAAGGGGGGCTGGATATCCGGCGTATCACGCTTCAGGAAATCACCCTTATCGGCACTTACACCTACACGGCTCAGGACTTTCGCGACACCTGTATGGCGATGTTTGACGGGCGCCTTGGCGCGCTCGACTGGTTTGAAACCCGCGCGCTTATCGATGGAGCCGCGGCTTTTGACGACCTTCGTGCAGGCAAAACACACGCCCCCAAAATCATTCTTAAACCATGACGAAATCGGAGAACTAAATGTCAAATCCAGCACCCAATGAAATACCGCACCTGCTGGTGCATGAGGAGGCCGACAACGTTGGCGTTGTGGTGGTCGAAGGTCTGACCGCAGGCACGGACATGCTTTGCTGTATCACACATGACAATTCCACTTTCCGTCTAACAGCAGGGGACGACGTGCCGATTGGGCACAAGATCGCGCTGGCCGACCTGAAAGACGGAGGCACCGCAATCAAATACGGAGAAGATATTGGCAAGATCATCGCCGACATCCCCCAAGGTGCGCACGTCCACACTCACAATTGCAAAACCAAACGCTGGTAAGGAGCCTGACACCATGGCATCGAAGTATTCCAACATCACCTTCCAGGGGTTCCGTCGCGAAAATGGCCGCGTGGGCGTACGCAACCACGTGATCATCTTGCCGGTAGACGACATTTCAAATGCAGCGTGCGAGGCTGTGGCAAACAACGTCAAGGGCACTATGGCAATCCCGCATGCCTATGGTCGCCTGCAATTTGGCGAAGATCTGGAAACACATTTCCGCACCATAATTGGCACGGGTGCCAATCCAAATATTCACTCGGTTGTTGTGATCGGGATTGAGCCTGAATGGACCAAACGCATCGCGGACGGAATTCGGACCACGGGCAAGGAAGTCGCTGAATTCTCCATTGAGCAGAAGGGCGACTTTGAGACCATCCGGGCCGCATCCTGGGCGGCGAAGGATTTTGTGCACAAAGCCACGGAAATTCAGCGCGAAGAGTGTTCTATCGCCGAACTTTGGGTGTCCACCAAATGCGGGGAGAGTGACACAACCACTGGCCTCGGATCCTGTCCAACAGTTGGGAACATGTATGACAAACTGCTCCCCGAGGGGATTACCGGGTTCTTTGGTGAAACTTCCGAGATCACTGGTGCAGAACACATCTGTCAGAAGCGCGCGATCAACGAGGAGGTTGGTGAGCGTTGGTATAAGATGTGGAAGGCCTATCAGGACGATGTCATCTTTGCGCACCAGACTGATGACCTTAGTGATAGCCAGCCAACCAAAGGCAATATCTTGGGCGGCTTGACAACAATTGAGGAAAAGGCGCTCGGAAACCTCGAGAAGATTGGCCGAACGTCACGGTATATCGATATTCTTGAACCTGCTGAACAGCCAAGCTCCGGTGACGGTCTGTATTTCATGGACAGCTCATCGGCTGCCGCGGAATGTGTGACATTAATGGCCGCAGGTGGCGCGGTTATTCACACCTTCCCTACGGGGCAAGGCAATGTGGTAGGCAACCCGATCGTGCCTGTGATCAAGATCACTGCAAACCCACGCACAGTCCGCACTATGGGCGAGCATGTGGATGTGGATGTGTCTGGCATCCTTCGAAGGGAGCAGACAATTGACGAGGCCGGAGACGAGCTTATCGAGATGATCCGCCGCACGGCCAATGGTCGCAATACCGCTGCAGAAGCTCTGGGGCATCGGGAGTTCTCGATGACCAAACTGTACCGCAGTGCTTAAAAAGTTCTGGCGGCGGCCTATTGCATTCAGCATGGGGCGCCGTTGTTTTGAATTGGGTTTGACATGACTGAAATGGTTCGGCTAACGCTCTCGGAAGCCACCTCTCTGTTAAAAACCGTCTTTGAAAGGGCTGGCGCGCGCCCGTCTGTCGCTTCCTGTGTGTCGCGTGCGCTGGTCGCTGCGGAAAGTGAAGGACAAGTCGGTCATGGATTCAGTCGTGTCGCTGACTATGTGGCACAAGTCCACAGCGGTAAGATCAATGTTGAGGCCAAGCCCAAGGTGGAGCAACGAGCACCGGCGGCGTTGCATATAAAGGCTGAGAACGGATTTGCGTATCCTGCGCTGGAGGCCGCATTAGAGGCCGGCATCCCATTGGCACAGGAAATGGGTGTTTCGGTTATGACCATTGGCAACTCGCATCACTGCGGAGCCATGTCCGTTCAGGTCGAACAGATCGCAAATGCTGGGCTGATCGGTTTGATGGTTGCAAATGCCCCTAAAGCCATCGCGCCCTGGGGGGCGAAAGACCCTGTCTTTGGCACCAACCCAATTGCCTTTGCGACACCCGTGGCAAACAGCCTCCCTTTGGTGATTGATTTATCGCTCTCCATAGTTGCACGCGGCAAAGTCATGGCTGCGCACAAAGCAGGTAAACCCATTCCGGAAGGCTGGGCCTTGGACATTCAGGGGCAATCTACCACGGACGCAGGAGCGGCATTGGAGGGCACTATGCTGCCGATTGGTGAAGCCAAAGGAACCGCGCTGGCGCTCATGGTCGAAATTCTTGCCGCGGCTCTGTCCGGCAGTTCTTTTAGTCGCGACGCGGGTTCTTTCTTCACCTCAGACGGCGATTTTCCCAATGTCGGTCAGACCCTCATTGCCATTCATCCGTCCAACGACACCGAGTTTGGCCAACGTGTGGCAGGGTTGCTTGAAACCATCTCATCCTTAGAGGGCGCGCGCCTGCCCGGTGCTCGTCGTCGATTGGCTATCTTGTTGGCTGAGAGGCATGGATTGAAAGTACCCATGCACCTCTACCAACAGGTCCACCAACTGGCAGGCATGCCAACACAACCGATATGCGTGACAGAGTGTTGACTGTGACGACAGATATTTCACGGCGAGTTACTTGGCTTCAACAACTCGTGCCGGGCCTTTTGATTGCTTGGGTCATAGCCTTGGCAAGCCAGTTCATTTCGGAACACTACGGCGCCCTGGCAATGCTACTGGCGCTGCTTTTTGGCATTAGTTTGAATTTTTTTGGGGACCACCCCGAGTGCAGTGAGGGGGTCTCCTTTGGTGCTCGCAGTGTACTGCGGCTCGGAGTTGCCCTACTGGGACTCCGCATCAGCTTTGACATGATTTGGACTTTGGGCTGGCCAGTTGTTGGGCTGGTCGTTGCAATGGTGCCGACTACGATTGCGTTTGGCTTGATTGTGTCTCAGTTTTTTGGGTTCAAATTCCGTTTTGCGTTCCTTTCCGCAGGCGCGGTTGCTATTTGCGGTGCCTCAGCGGCCATCGCGATTGCCGCAATCCTGCCAAAAGACGCTAAATCTGAGGACCGTCTTGTTTTTACGGTGGTTGGCGTCACCCTGTTATCGACGTTTGCCATGATCACCTATCCGATGTTTAGCCAATACGTCGGGTTTAATGACCAAACGGCCGGCATCTACTTAGGCGCGACCATTCACGACGTGGCGCAAGTTGTTGGCGCTGGATTCTCAATTTCACCGGAACCCGGCGAAACTGCAACTTTGGTCAAGTTGCTGCGCGTTGCCATGCTGGCGCCAGTCATTGTCGTTGTCTCTTTGCTTTTGCGAGGAAGAACTGATCCGGCAACAGACATAGAACGCCCACCTGTCATTCCTGTATTTGTTCTGGGGTTTCTCGCCCTCGCCACTCTTAATTCTGCTATGGTCTTACCCGAAGTCTTGCTGACTTTTGTTGCCACCGGCTCGCAATGGCTACTGTTGACCGCGATCGCAGCGGTAGGGCTAAAGACAAAGCCCGCCGAGGTGTTAAAAGTCGGGCGCGCAGCGGCAGGGTTGCTTGCGGTTGAGACGCTGTTTCTTGCCGTGTTCGTTGCAGTTGCACTTTCCGTTCTACCTCTAGACGTCACTTCAACCCACTAAGGAGAGCTCGCATGTATGAATCTATTCTGATCCCAGTCGCGATTGATCATGAGGAATTGGTTAAAGACAAGATTGGTACCGCACGTAAGGTTCTGGCGCCGGGTGGAAAAATCACTTTGCTTACTGTGCTTGAGCAAATTCCAGGGTTCACCGCCGAGTTCGTCACGGTGAAGTCTGAAAACCACCTCACGGATAAAATCATGGCGAAACTAAAGTCGCTTGCGGAAGGGCACAGCGATATAGATTGTAATGTCACAACCGGTAAGCCCGGAGTGCGGATCACTGAAGTCGCTCAGGAGATTGGCGCGGATTTGATCATCGTTGGCGCACACCACCCCTCAGCGAAAGATTATTTCCTTGGGTCGACAGCTGCGCGAGTCTCTCGAAGAGCGACTTGCTCTGTGCTTGTCCAACGCAGTTGAGCTGACAAGTCTGACGGAGCTCTTGAAGCATGGCAAAGATACAAAAACCGGGGCGAAGTGCACAGAAGGAGAACTCTGTAGCGACGGTCGGACAAGGGGATGGGTCGACCTTATCGGATCAGCCATATGACGGCCGCCGTCTCTCCTACGCGCATACTTTCACCAGTCCCGTACAACAACGCGCTATTCAAGCCATCGAACTCGCAACGGCCAAAATGAGTCTGTTACGTAAAATTCGGCGATTTGAGGCACTGGGCGTGCCGCATGGTCAGGCATTTTGGGCGCAGGCACTGGAAGCAATGGGCATCGATATTGAAACCCCCCAGGAAGAAATTGACCGGATCCCCGAAACCGGTCCAGTTGTTATCACGGCAAATCACCCTCACGGTCTCGTTGATGGCATGGTTCTTGCCGAACTCATTGGCCGTGTACGAACAGACTACAAAATTCTCACACGGTCTCTTCTCACAGGTGTTGGCGAAATCGATGAGTTCATGATCCCTGTTCCATTTGCACATGATCCCGAGGCATTGGACAAGAGCTTGGTGATGCGACAGGAAGCGATGGAGCATTTAAAAAATGGCGGATTGGTCGCGCTTTTTCCAGCCGGTGTGGTCGCGTCATCGGATCGCTGGCTTGGCCCCGCTGTGGAGCGCCCCTGGAGTGCCTTTACAGCCAAGATGATACAAAGATCCAACGCAACAGTGGTGCCTGTCAGGTTTCCTGGCCAGAACAGTCGCGCATATCAGATTGCAAGCTTGACTTCTCAGACCGTACGCCAAGGTTTGTTGTTATTTGAAGTTAAACACGCTCTTAACAAATCACAGCGCCCCCATGTTGGTAATCATATCCATCCGTCAGATATCAAGGCGTGGGCGGGTGACCCAATGGGCTTAATAAACTGGCTAAGAAAAAGAACGCTTGGATTGGGAATCTAAGTCGAATTTGAGACGGGACGCCAGCTAATATGACAACGAGAATTGTAACTATCTTGCCAACTCCACATTGAGTAGCCGACGTATTTCTTCCAGTTTCGCACCACCCCGTTTAGCAGGACGGTAAGCTCTTTCTGCTTCTCACTACACGGGAGTGACCGTCTCATTTTCCAGCAAACTCTCTGGTGTTCTTTCTCGCAGGCGCGCTCCTAACGTTTACTATATAATTCCATGATTAGACCTCGTGAAAGATCAATCCGCACTACAGGTCTCGTCCGGGACAACCCGCAGGAAAGTCCGCGAAGGGAGCAGGCCTAGATCATTCATAGCAAGACACCGAAACCTGACCATTTTGAGCTTACCGAGCGAATGCGGAAATCCATTTTGAGGTGGATAGCAGACCCTCTAATGACCAGCACTGAGTTTCTTTGGCCCGGGCGCCTCCATGAACAGCTTCACATGTCGACACGGCTATATGCGCGTCGGTACAAGACTGGGTGCAATCAGTCGGGCTGGAGCTGAGCGCGTATAGAGCCCATTCCATGCGGCGGACAAAGATCGCGCAGATCGACCGGAGGACCGGCAACCTGCGTGCTGTTCAGCTCCTACTTTGGCACACCAAAATGGACAGCACAGTCCAATACCTCGGTATCGAGCTGGAAGACGCTTTAGCGATTGCCGATGCGGCAGAAATCTAAAGCCATGGGCCATCTTCACGGACCGTCCTTAGAGCTGCTCAAGAGACCTTTGCCGAAAGACAAATACCAACTTCCCAGGTGCCGGAAATCGATCTAGTTCGTGGCACTTTTTCTAAGCGGCGGCCGCATTGACCTTAATACAGATCGTCACTCACTTACTCCGAGCCAATCACGTGCTGGGGCCGCCCATTTTCAAACGCCACCACCTGATCAAAGATGTCTGAGAATTGTGTCTCGAACTCATCTTCAGTCACAAAACCAATGTGGGGAGTGGCGATCAGATTTGGGTGGGACAACAGAGAATCTGATGCGTCCGTAAGTGGTTCCAAGTCAAACACATCTATGGCTGCGCGGCCGGGGCGACCCTGCTCAAGTGCAAACAGGAGAGCGTTTGGCTCGAATAGGCCGGCGCGAGAGGTGTTCACCAAAAGCGCTGCTTGCGACATTTGTGTGAGATCTTCGAGAGAAATTATCTCGCGTGTTTGAGCATTGAGACGGAGGTGCAGAGAGACGATGTCGCTATTGGCAAAAAAATCGGCGCGGGTTTCGGCAACGGTGGCACCATCTGCTTTGGCACGAGCTCGGCCGGCCTCTGACGCCCACCAGACGGTTTGCAATCCAAAGGTTTCCGCATACCCGGCTACAGCCTTGGCGATACGGCCGTAACCATAGAGTCCTAAGCGCTTGCCGCGTAACGTTTTTCCAACTCCGGATTGCCAATTTCCCGCCTTGATCGAGGCCATTTGATTGTGCAGGTCGCGCATGCCCATCATGATCAACGCCCATGTGAGTTCCGCGGCCGCATAGTTCACGCCGCCGCCTTTTGGAATTTTCGAACAGAGCATCACATTGTGATCCGCGCAGGCTTGCACGTCGATGTGGGGATAGGTGCCGCGCTGGCTTATCAGGCGTAGGTTTGGAAGCTTTTCCAATAACTTGCGCGTAATCTTGGTGCGTTCGCGAAACAAAACCAGCACCTCCGCGTCTTGCAGACGGGCGGCCAAAGCGTCGGCGCCTTCGACGTGGTCGGTCCAAACAGTGACGTCGTGCCCGTCCAATTTGGCAAAACATGGCAGACCTCGCAGGGTGTCGAACCAATCGTCGAGGATGTGAACTTTCATCGTTTTTGGCCAGTCTGTTTTGTGTCTGTATTACGTCGGTATCGCGGAGGTGCAAAAATCAATGAGATAGCAGCACCGGAATGGGCGTGCGTTTGAACACGCGCGCAGTCATACCGCCTAGAAAATCTTCGCGGAACTTTGAATGTTCATAGGCACCCATGACCAGAAGACAGGGGTCCTTTTGCTCACAATAAGTGATCAAAGCGCGGGCTGGCCCCGGCGTGGCGGGGATTTTCTCGCGGTCGGCGGTGACCCCGTGACGTGCCAGACGTGACATAAGATCATCCGCCGGTCTGGGCAAATCGGTTTCTCCAACACTCAATACGGTTACTCGGCCCTGATCCTCCAGAAGGTACAGCGCATCAGACAAAGCGCGCGCGGCCGCGCGGCCGCCGTCCCAGGCCAAAACTGCATGGGAATGGGTCGCCTTCGGGTCGTATCCTTGGGGCACGATTAACACCGGACGACCACTGACCAGCGCGATCCGATCCGGATGCAGGAACACATGTTCGTCCACTCCTTCGTTTGGCGCATCCTGCCCGATCACCAAAAGGTCAAACGACCGCGCGGTTTCAGATACTACCGTGTCCACACGACCCGTCTCACGCCGGAAATGCAGCCGATCTCCGAGGTCCAGCGTGCCGGCTACGGCGCTGTAGCGCGCCTCGATCTCCTCCAGAAAGGTTGCGCTGGCTTGGGCAATGATCTCCCGTGCACTGGCGGGCACCCATTTGCCACCTGAGCCAGACACGTCATGGCGCGAGTGGGCCAAGAGCACGGTGACATGGGTGTCCGACTGCGCCAGCCCCGCGGCATATTTGAGGGCAGTGACCGCGCCTTCGGAGCCGTTAAAGGCTACAAGGATGTTCTTGAGGCTCATGCGTCATGCTCCCCGTTCCAAACCTCGGAAGGCACATAGACTTGGCCATCAGCGATCTTGCGGGCGGTGCGTACAAGACCTGCCGCGTTGAGATCGAAACCGCCATTGGTGGAGAAATCCACCAAAACGTCGATTGTGCCGGACACGTGTTCCAGGACCACTTCTGTTGGGCTTGTCGTGGGACGCTCCAAAAGGCCATCAGCCACGGAGCCGGGCGTCAGAGCGCAGGAAGCAATACATTGTGCTCCAGTAACGGCCATTGAAGGGTGCGTTTTCCAAGGCATGAAGTAACGTGTGGCAACGGTGCCGCCGATTTGAGCCGGGGCCAGAATGGCGAACTTTGGAGTCACCGACTTAGTGACGTCACCCATGCCCATAGCCGCACCCGCTTGCAGGCGGATCGCCTCCATGCGGGCGAAGAAATCGGTGTTGGCGTCCAACTCCGCCGCGCTTTCATATCCTGTCAGGTCAAAGTCTGACGCGCGTGCCAGCACAACGGGCATGGCCACGTCCATGCAGGTGACCTCAATGCCATCAAATCTGTCGCGCAGATTGCCAGTTGGAAGCAGCGCCCCGGTTGCGGAACCGACGACCCCCATAAATTTGAGCTGCACTGGCGCGGCGGTGCCGGGAACGCCCGCAATGGCCGCATCGCCCTCATAGGCCAGAGCGCCCCCTGGTGTGGCAACATTGGCAATCACCTGCGCTCCGGTGTTGGTGGCGCGGATTCTGACTTCTGTGGTGTCGCCGGTCGGCTCCACAAGCCCCATTTCGATCGCTGCAGCACCAACACCAGATAAGATGTTACCGCAGGTAGGTTTGAAATCGACGAGTTTTTCTTCGACTGAAACCTGCGCAAAGAAATAGTCCACGTCAGCCCAGTTTTCTTCTGACTTGCTGAGCATCGCGACTTTGGTGGTTACGGCTGCGCCGCCGCCAATACCATCAATATTGAGCGCATGCCCCGCGCCGACAGCCGCCACCAACACGTCTGCCAGCTGCTCGAGGTCATCCGGCAGGTCCGCGCGATTGAAGTATGGACCGCGAGACGTACCGCCGCGCATAAACACATAAGGAATGGCAGTTTGGGTCATATCAGTTGCCTCCAATGGGCCAAGGAAGGTCGATCGCGGATTGCAGAAGGCCGGGTGGGAAATCGCGGTTCAAAATGCCCGCCATGAAGCACATCAACGAGATGCCAGCGGCGGTGAGAATGAGCGTTTTGCTCCAGCTGGCCTGCGCGCGGATGCGGAAGAACGCGACCAGGAAGCCAAGAAGTGCGAGAATGAAACCAACCACGGCTGTGCCCGCGATCAGGGCGACAAACCACGCTAGCGTGGACCACAGCCCGTAAGGGGCGTCCGCGTCTTCGCCAGCGATTTCCTTGTCAGCGAAAATGGCGTCGCCTTCGGGGCGCCGCATCATCTGCGCGAGTAAGATCAGGCAGCAGACCAGCGAGCAGCCCCCAACAAACAAGGGGATCACCTTGTCGGTCATGTTGTAGTCCGGGATCATATTGGCGTTCACCAGCGCCATCACCAGATAGGCCGTGATCGCCAGCGAGAATATCATTGGCGCGCGTTTGGAGCCGGACTGCACGTCGCCTTCGGCCATGATGGTTTTGGCTTGGCGGATGCCAAAGACCACGGATACGACGGTGATGATGATCAACACGATCACGATTGGGGAGAAGATGTATTCGATGCCCGCGTCGAAACCTTTGCGGAACCGGAAAGACGCGATCTGAAAGGCTTGATTGGTGAACTTCTCGACCGGATTTGACAGCACAAAACCGATCAGGAAGGCCGGGCGGGACCAGTCAAAGCGGCGCAGGAAGATGCCGATAAGACCGATGACAAAGAGTGCCAGAAGGTCTTCAAAGTTTTGTCCCGATTGGAACGCCGCAAAGCTGATCAACATGAACAGGAACGGCGCAAGGTATGTGAAACGGATGGTGGTCAGCTTGGCGATGCCGCCAGAGGCCGCGATGCACAGCAGCGTGCCCACCACGTTGGCCAGGGCCAGCAACCACACAATCGAATAGGTGATGTCGAGGTTGTCTTTGAGCATGGCGGGACCAACTTCGATGTCACCGGAACCCAAGAGCGCGACGGCACCAATGAATATCGCCATGGAGCCAGAGCCGGGGATCCCGAACAGCAGGGTTGGAACGAGGCCGCCACCCTCTTTGGCGTTGTTGGAGCTTTCCGGCCCGATCACGCCGCGAATTTCCCCTTTGCCGAAGTGGGACTTGTCTGGTGTGGTTTGTACGGCGTGGCCATAAGCGATCCAGTCCACTACGGAGCCACCGAGGCCGGGGATGATGCCCACGGTCACACCAATCAGCGAGCAGCGCACCGACAACCATTTGTTGGCCACCCAGTCTTTGACACCATCCATCCAGCCTGCACCAAGGTTGGCCCCTTTGGCGATGGCGCGGTCCTGACGCAGAAGTGAGACAATTTCGGGGATAGCAAAGATGCCAAGACCGACGATGACGAGTTTTAGACCGTCGGTCAGGTATGGGATGTCGTAGGTCGCCATGCGCAGACTGCCACCTGCGTCCGCTTCGCCGATGGTGCCGATCATCAAGCCAAGACCGGCAGCGGCGAGGCCTTTGAGTGGGATGCGGCCTGCAAGGATGGCGACCATCGACAACCCGAGGATGGTGATCATCAACATCTCAGGGAGCCCAAAGGCGAGCACGATTGGCCGCGCAACCAGAATGAACATGGTCAGGAAGGCTGCGCCAACGAGGCCACCGAAGAGCGATGAGGTGAAGGCTGCCGACAATGCGCGCGCCGCCTCGCCTTTCTTTGCCAAGGGAAAGCCATCAAGCACGGTGGCTTGAGAGGCGGAGCTTCCCGGTATGCCCATGAGCACAGAGGCAAAGGTGTCGGACGTGGGTACAACCGCCACCATACCGATCATCAATGCAAGACCAAGCACCGGGTCCATGCCGAACATGAAAGGCAGCAGCAGCGATAGACCGGCAATCCCGCCAAGTCCGGGAAACACGCCAACGGCCAATCCCATCACGACGCCGAGCACCAGATAGCCCAGAACAATGGGTTGTGAGATCAGAGCCCACGCGTCACTGAGCGCAGGAAGAGCTGTGGCGAAAGCCTCCATCGGAGCCGCCTTTCTAACAGTTTGTGAGTTAGGTGGGGAGTTGGGGCCGCCCCGGAAGGGGTTCGGAGCCGCCCCAGTAGGCGCGCGCTTACTTAAGCTCGACCCCGTAGTCTTCTTTCAGCCAGTCCACGGCATAAGCTTTGGCCGAGTCCGGTACATTTGTGGCTGTGCCCAGCGCAGTTTGTGCCCCGGCGCCGGTGAAGACCGAGTATTTGCCGACGCGCTTGGAGGAGATGTCCGCAAAATCGCCGCGTGCGACCACCGCCTCGAAGGCTTTGGTGTAGGTGTCGATAACGTCTTGTGGGGTGCCAGCGGGCAGAAAGGCCAGTTTTTGCACCGGGAAGCCAGCCACGAAGAAGGCTTTCCATGCGTCCCACTCTTCGCCGGAGGTTTCACAACCGTCGGTGGCGTCGCACACTTCTTTGAAGGTCGGGATATCCGGGAAGGTTGGGTCACGCACCACATTGCCGCCTGCGTCCAGCGCGCCCCAAGTCATCATTGGAACGGCTTTGCCTTCTTCGACCATGGCAGCGGAACCGCTCAGATAGCCAGAGGTGGTTTGATAATCGATGGTGGCCTCGCCGCGTTCAAACATCAGGCGTCCATCGCCGCGCCCCTTGATGCCAAACACAGGCTCAACATTCATGCCCAGCATTTTCCAGGCCAGCAGCGGCACAAGATCCAGGCGGGTTGCGCCCTGAGAGCCGTAGATGAAGTCGACGTCTTGAAGCATGTTGGCGGAGCCATCGAACTTAGCACCATCCTCGGCGTTCAGGTAAGCTACACCGCCGGTGCCTGATGCCATAACCGGGTTCCAGTCGTTATACTCATAGCGCACCCGTGGGTCGCTGAGCAGATAAGGGAATTGGGTGGAGCCAGAGGTCCCAAACAGCAGGGTGCCATCCTTGTGCTGTTCCTTCTGGAACCAGTTGGCGCCTTTGGTGGAGCCAGCACCCGGCATGAACTTCACAACAACGGTTGGCTCGCCGGGCAGTGCCTCGCTCAACAGCGGCGCAAAAAAGTTTGCCCATTTGGCGGAGCCACCGGTTTCGGAAAACGGGATGACCCATTCGATGGTTTTGCCGGAAAAATCCACTTCGGCAGCGGCAGGCAGCGCCAAGCCGAGGGATGCAATCATACCGGCAACCGCGCGGCGTGTGAATGTCGAGATGGTCATTGGTTCCTCCCTGTAGACCAGACAACCACGCCAGCGTCCTCTTCGCCACCATGATTGCCACATTTGGGGGATTGATTCCCCTTGTGATCTGCCGATCATGGGAGGCCAACCTTGCGCCAAGCTTGCAACGGAGCGAAACGGGTCAAACATGCGAATAGTGATTGTCGAGGATAACGAGGTGCTAGCCAACGCCATCGCCTATCGGCTGCGGGATCGCGGCCATGCGGCCGACGTCCTAGGAGACGGAAAAGAAGCAGATGCCTTTCTGTCCCAAGAAGGTGCGGACCTTGTGGTTCTGGATATTAATCTTCCGGGCCAATCGGGCCTGAACGTTTTGCGCGCAATGCGCCGCCGGGACGACGGCACGCCTGTTATACTGCTAACCGCGCGTGCGGATCTTGAGGACCGAGTGAACGGATTGGATGCTGGCGCAGACGACTACCTGGTCAAGCCGTTTGAGATGGATGAGTTGGAGGCCCGCATTCGCGCGCTCTCACGCCGCAAGGATTTGAACTACGGCAGCTTGGAAAAAATCGGTCAGCTGGAATTTGATCGCACATCTAGGCGGGTCAGCGTCAACGGAACCGCGCTGGATGTGCCGCGCAAAGAAGCGGCAGTTTTGGAATGTTTGATTGAGCGTCGCGGGCGCATAGTGTCGAAATCCCAACTCGTGGAACATTGTTATGGTGTGGGCGCCTCGATGGATGACAGTGCGATGGAACCGCATGTCTCCCGCTTGCGCAAACGCATTGCGATGTATGGCGTGTCGATTAAAACGGCGCGCGGGCTGGGCTACATGCTGGAAGTCAAATTGTGAAACGTAGTCCTCCCATTGCTGTCAAAAGGATCTCTCTGCGGCTCAGGCTGTTCATCTTGATCCTCGTGCCGCTTTTGGTGATGGCAGCAATACTGGGCTTTTGGCGCATCAATGCCGCGCAAAATACGGCCGAAGAGCTTTTTGATCGTAGCCTTCTGGCGGCGGCACTGGCGATTTCCAGAGATGTGATACTGTCAGACGGTGATGCTATCCTTCCATCGACCCGGGACTTGATCCGCGACGCGTCAGGGGGGGAGGTGTTTTATCATGCCACTGGTCCGGGGGGAATCTATGTTACCGGCTATGCTTATCCCCCTGTGGAACCGAAAAGAGCCAACGTCGATCTCTATGAACCCAGCTTTTTTGAAGCCACGTATCGCGATGAAAAGGTGCGGGTGCTACGGGTCACGGAACGGATTACAATTGAAAACCTGACTGGCGATGCGACGGTCACCGTCTGGCAACGGATCGCGGACCGAGCTGAGTTCGTCCGCTTGCTGGTGGTACGTGCAGCGGCGTTGATTGGCGGGCTGCTCACCACACTGATCCTTGTGGTCTGGTTTGGCGTGAAATTGGGCCTGCGCCCGCTCACGGAGTTACAGGACGCCATCTCGATCCGGTCGCCCGACGATCTAAGCCGGATTAAGCGGGCTGTGCCAGCAGAAGCGCGCGGGATTGTGCAAACCCTCAACCACCTGTTTGGACAGGTAGACCGTAGCATGGAAGCGCATCAAGCCTTTATTTCAGACGCGGCGCATCAGTTGCGCAACCCGGCAGCCGCAGTGCAATCCATGGCAGAGGCTTTGCGTGACGCGCCCACCGAGGAGGATCGCAAAAAGCGCACCGAAGAGATGGTTGTTGCGGCGCAGGCTTCTGCGCGTGTTGCCAATCAACTCCTGTCGCTCGATCGATTGAGGCATCTGTCTCCGGAGGGCTATGTAACCCGCTTCGATCTTGCCGCCGACGTGCGACAAATCTGTGCCGATACGGCCCCCGCCGCCCTGTCTCGAGGGATCGATTTTGAGCTGGATGCGCCCGGCGACAGCATTTGGGTGCATGGAGATCAGTTGTTTTTACGCGAAGCCGTCAAAAACCTTATCGACAACGCACTCAAACACGGCGGGTCAGGGTTAGGCAAAGTGTCCGTGACTGTTACCGCGGACGATGGCCAGGTCCGTGTAACGGTTGTTGATGACGGTGCTGGGCTGTCTCCGGACGACCGAGACTTGGCTATTGGTCGATTTACACAGGTTGTGCCCAACGACGGCAGTGGACTTGGGTTGGCCATTGTGGCTTCGGTCATCGAAAGGCACAATGGCACCCTAACAATTGATGAGGTTGCTAAGGGCGCAAGCCTGACGATTTCCTTGCCAATCGCTACTCCCAAATAAAGAAGCCGCGCCTTAAGTAGGAAACGCGCAGCCAAGTTTGTGTACGGTGGTTTGGTTATTGGGAAAGACGTTTGCGTTGGGCGTCACGGATCAGCGCCGCGAGGCGGTAAAAGCCGTGCGCCATTTTGGTGAAGGGCGTCAGCAGGAAGAACGCAAGCACCGCACCCAAATGGATTGCAAGGAGCGCGGGCATCGCAGCGGTGCTTCCCAACGCATACAGCGCGAGTCCGGAGAAGCTGACAAAGCCCAGCAAAGCTATGAAAGCAATATCACCACCCCATGCTTTGGTGTCCCCCAACGCGCGGTCTGATTTCAATTTCAACGTCACCATGCCGAGACATCCAGCCGTCAGCAAAAGACCGCCTGAGATGCCGAACAGTTTTGGCAAAGAGAACAGAGGGTAAGGTGCTGGTATCTCGAATACATAGTGCATGATCGTGGCTACAGACGTGGATGCGAAGCACAGCAGGAAGCCGTACATGATGGCTTGATGCACCTGGCGGCGGCCTTGGCTGAAGCGTTCCTCATCCTCAAAGTTGCAGCCTTCGCCATGTCCGGCGGCCAAATCCTGCATTTTGGCCGCGCGTCCAAAGGCGCCGGAGACGTCGGAAAAGGTCAGGCCTTGCCCGCCCACTTCGCGCCAATAGCGCCGGACGCCGACAGTAATGCTGACAAGCGGCAGCAAAAAGGCCGGTGCGAAAATCGCAACCATGGCGTTGTGGGACAGCGCAGCATAAAATCCCTCCCCTCCCGCTGAGCCAATGGCTTTTATCGCTGCAAACAGCAGTGCAAACCCAGCTACCAAGGCCAGCACAATGGCCCCGCCATGCGTGTTGAACTTTCGAGCCACAGGCTGCGGCCAGGCGAAGCTTTCCCAGCTGTCGCGGCGCACTTCAGCGAGCGCGGCGGGCAGGTTCAGGTCGAACTCATGCGGCGCCGTGTATTGGCAGGCGTAGTAACAACCGCGACAGTTATGGCAGAGATTTGCCAGTTGGGTGATGTCACCATCGGTGAACGCGCGGTTTGCATGCAACGAGGGAAACACCGAGCAGTAGCCTTCGCAATAGCGACAGGCGTTGCAGATTTCGGCCTGACGGCGGGCTTCCTGAATAAGATCAGCTTGCATATGCGGCGGCCTCCCGTCCTGCGATGCGTCCAAAGACGGTTCCGATGGTCATGCCGTAACCGGCCAAATACCCTTGCCCCAAAATGGACCCGGCCATGGTTTCCCCGGCGGCCCAAAGGTTTTTAATCGCGCCATCAGAGGTGCTACACTGCGCATTTTCGTCAACCTTCAAACCCAAGTAGGTGAAGGTCACGCCGGTACGCAGTGAATATCCATAGAACGGCGGCTCTGTGATTGGCCGTGCCCAATTGCTTTTTGCGGGCGTCAAACCTGAGGTGGCTACACCGTCCAACTCTGTCGGGTGGAAGGCCGATGTGTCGCCGCAAGAGGCGTTGAACTCTTCCACTGTGGATGTGAGCTTGGACCCGTCGATATCCATCATCTCCGCAAGCTCCTCCAGCGTGTCTGCTTTCAGAGGCGGGAAAACTGATGGCATGAACAGATTGATGGACTTGCTGTCGATCACAACGTGACCCACCTGATCCGGTTGCGCAGCCACAAGCCGACCCCAGATGGCATATCGCTTGGGCCAAACATCTTCGCCCTCATCGTAAAACCGCTCGGCATCCTTGTTCACCACGATTGAGAATGGCACGCAGTCCAAACGGGTTACAATTCCGCCGTCAAATTTGGGCGCGCGGCCGTCAATTGCCACCGCATGGCACTGGTCCGCATCACCAACTTGGTTCACGCCTTGCTTCAAGAGATCGGCTAGTACAACGCCTCGGTTATACGGCGTACCGCGGATCAGGAAGTTTCTCGCCGCTGGCCCCCAAGCACGGGTGAGCCAGTCCGTGTCGGCCTGAAAGCCGCCAGACGCCACAACGACCGACTTGGGCGTGATCCGATGCGACTGGCCCGCATGGGTATAGTCGACCCACGCGATGTTGTCGCCCTCGAGCTCAAAGTGTGTGACTGCAGCTTCATACAGCACGTCCACGCCAAGCTTTGCTGCTTTCCGGTAATAGGCGTTCACAAGGCTTTTGCCGCCGCCCATGAAGAACGCATTGGTGCGCGCCAGAGACAACGTTCCCGACAACGAAGGCTGAAAGCGCACGCCATGGTCTTCCATCCAAGGTAAACACTCTTCGGAGGAACGGATTGCCAAACGCGCCAGTTTTTCGTCGGTCTTGCCCTTGGTCACTTTCATCAGATCGTCAAAATACTCATCTTCGCTGTAGGCTTCGACAAGCGGCCCAAGTGGCGCCTTGTGCATACACCGAAAGTTGCGCGTGTGCCTGGAATTGCCACCGCGATAGGCTTTGGGCGCGGTCTCAAGAATAAGCACTTTGGCTCCGGCTTCTGCCGCGGTCATGGCTGCACACAGAGCGGCGTTCCCACCGCCGATTACTGCGATGTCATACTGTGTCATGGTCATATCCTTTGCTGGCTATGACCTAGCTATTTGCCTTTAATTTGACAAATGAGGAAAGATAATCAATTGATGCGTGATGAGCATCAATTATGATTTTGGCGACCTAGAGGCGTTTTTAGCGGTTAAAGAAACAGGTTCGTTTCATGCAGCTGCCAATCGGTTAAACCTTTCGCAATCCGCCATAACCCGCCGCATACAGAAACTGGAAGAAGCGCTCGGCAGCCAGCTGTTTATGAGATCAACCCGGGCAGTGAGACCTACGCTGGCCGCAAAGCGCCTGCAAAGCCGAGCTGAGGCCATGCTCCAAGACGCGCGCGAGACATCCCAAGCGATGCGCGACGAAAGCGTGGCGCTCGCGCATCAACGCAACGCGGTCGTAACGATTGCGGCGATACCAACGGTCATTGGCCGTGTTTTATTGCCCGCTCTTTCCGAATTCCGTGCCGAGGGCAATTTGGCCCGCGTCCGGGTGCTGGATGTGGCCGCAAACGAAGTTGCAGAGGCGGTTGCTCAGGGCGATGCCGATTTTGGCCTGTCGTCCATCCCGATAATTGAACCCACAACCGAGTTTGAGCCCTTGATTGAAGAGCAAATCGTTGTCGCCCTGCCGAACGCTCACCCAATGACCCAATTGGATCGATTAACTTGGCCCAGCCTTAAGGACACGCCAGTCATTTTGCCCTCTCGCGGAACAGGCAACCGATTGTTGATTGATGAAGCATTGGCCAAAGAACGCCACAGCCTTGCATGGAGCTACGAAGTGCAGCGTACCAGCACCGCAATTCAACTGGTTACCCAAGGGTTAGGAGTTGCGCTTGTCCCTGAAACAGCTGCCCGCTCTTCAAACCTGCCCATCAGGCCACTTCCAACCCCAATTATGGCGCGCAGCATCGGTGTATTGACGCGAATTGGCTACAGCGAACCCAAATTAGCACAGACGCTCAAGTGGTTAATTCGACGGAACTCAGATCGAGTTAATGTGCTCCAATAACGGGTAAGTTTGCAGCAACTGAGTGGAACCGAAGCACATTCAATGTGACCTCGCGCCGCTCCCCCCCAAAAAAAGATCCACCCAAAAGTCTCTCTAAGGCCTTGGTCGCGTTAAAATTCAAAGAATTGAGGGCCTACTTGTGAATGCAGGACGTTATCCTCTGTTACGCATTACTCCTGCGACCAGAATCCCCTATTTGGAACTTTGACAGACTTGGTTTGTAA
>JAAENN010000229.1 GCA_024224295.1 Shimia sp.
GACCCTCATCGAGATATACCCCGACTCATGAATTCCCCGGCATGTGAGTCACCTTGCCGCTTTGCAAGAAGACTCTGATCTGGTGCTTCTTGGGTCTATGACGAATCAGGCGGACCCCTCCCTTTTGAGCGCACAAGAACGCGCCGCGCTTCAGGCGGTTTTGCGCAAGCGCAAGGCGGCGGCGCTGATCGCGCGGCGGGCCAATGCGCTGCTGCTGCTGGACGATGGCCTGAGTGCCGATGAGGTTGCCCGGGTGCTCTATCTCGATGCCGAGACGGTTCGCGACTGGCGGCGCAGCTTTGCCGCCGAAGGGCTCGCCTCGATGGGTCTGAAGGGTTATGCCCGCCGCGACGGCCATCTAACCGGGGAGCAGGAAGAACAGCTTTATGAGCGGCTGTGCACGACCCCGCCCCGGACGACGGGTGAAGTCAGGACGCTGATCGAGACGCTTTTCGGTGTTGCCTATTCGATTAGCGGCGCGATTGCACTGATGCACCGGCTCGGCTTTTCCTACCGCAAGCCCAGGCCGCTGCCCGCGGGCGCAGACGAGGCGGCGCAGAAAGCCCATATCGCGGCCTATGAGCAGCTCCTGAACGGCCTGCAGGGCGATGAAACGGTGGTTTTCGTCGATGCGGTCCACCCCGAATACCAGAGCCGGCCGGCCTATGGCTGGTTTCCGGTCGGCGAGAAGGTGGCCGTGAAGGCAACCTCCGGCCGCCAGCGGCTGAACATCCATGGTGCCTTCAATCTGGAAACCTCGGCCTTCACTTTCATCGAAGCGTGCCGGATTTCGGCGGAAACCACGCTGCAGCTGTTCAAGAATCTCGAACGCACCTACCGGAAAAAGCGGTGGATCCACGTCTTTGTCGAAAATGCCCGCTATCATCACGCCAGAATGGTGCGGCAGTGGCTGGGGCGCCCGGAATGCCGGATCAAGCTCCATTTCCGGCCCGCCTACGCGCCACATCTGAACCCCATCGAGCGATTATGGGGCGTCATGCACGAACACATCACACACAACCGGCACCACCAGGACTTCGCTGCTTTCGCCGAGGCAATCACCGACTTCTTCAAACGGACACTGCCCGAAAAGGCCTATCTGTGGCGCGACACCATAACCGACAACTTCCGCGTCATCAGCCAGAAACAGTACCGCCTAATTGGGTAGATCGGGTATACTCTCCGGGGCGCCAGATGATTCCGTCTTTGTCGATAGCGCTGGAAGTGTGGGGATCGGGACAAATACGCCACAGAAAGCGTTGCATATCGTAAATGGTGGCGTACCGGCTTCGCCAGCGTTAAGGATCGAGCAAGACACCAGTGAGCTATGCCTGAATTTGGGTGACGGAGTGATCATGCGGCGGCGCTTTTGGTTTCGCCGATCACCTCAATGCCGTCTGTGAACCTGACACCTTCGATGACTTTCGGCAACTGGTTATGTCCGCGCAGCCGGCGCCAGGATTTGGCTGCTGCGGTGACGAGCTTGAAGACCATCATCATGGATGTCTTGTGCGAGAGGCAGCCTTTGGTGCGCACTGTGCGATGCCGGACGGTTGCAAAGACGCTCTCGATGGGGTTCGTTGTGCGCAGATGCTGCCAGTGTTCTGCGGGGAAATCGTAGAAGGCCAGCAGGGCTTGCCTGTCATTCACGAGACAGGCTACGGCTTTGGGGTATTTGGCGTCATACTTTGCCGCAAAGCCGTTCATGGCCTTTTCCGCCTCCGCCCGGCTTGCGGCCATCCAGATGGCGTGGAGGTCATCCTTGGCTGTCTTCTGCGTTGTCTTGGGCAGTTTGTTGAGCACATTTGCCGTTTTGTGAACCCAGCAACGCTGGTGCCGGCAGGTTGGGAAGACTTCGTCGAGGGCTTTCCAGAAGCCAAGGGCCCCGTCGCCAATGGCCAGCTCCGGAGCAATGCTCAGCCCCCGGTTCTTGAGCCCGGCCAAAAGCTCCCGCCAGCTCTGGGCGCTTTCGCGATAGCCGGCCTGGAAGCCCACGAGTTCCTTTTTGCCCTCCGGTGTCGCGCCGATGATGACGAGAACGCATTGCTTGGCGTCCTCCATCCGCCCCTGCAGATAGATGCCATCGGCCCACAGGTAAACGTATGAACGGGCCGAGAGGTCGCGTTTTTGCCAGCGTTCATGCTCCTCTCTCCACTGCGCCTTGAGGCGGCTCAGAACCTGTGGCGAAAGCGCCGGAGCATTCTCACCCAGAAGCGCCGCCAGAGCTTCGCGAAGATCGCCGCTGGAGATACCTCGCAGGTACAGTACCGGCAGAGCAGCGTCGAGAGAGGGGGTGCGGCGCGCGAATTTGGGCAGCAGGCAGGAGGAAAACCGGATAGGCTCCTCGCCCGCCGCACCGCGATCGCGAACCTTGGCGCGGCGCACCGGGACAGGCCCGATGCCAGTGAGAATGGAGCGCTCCGGGCCGTGACCATGGCGGACAAGCCGCTGGCGGCCGTCATCGGTGCGCAGATGTTCATAAGCTTCAAGAAGCGCCGCAGCTTCCGCTTCGATTGCCTGCGCCAGAAGCTGGCGAGCCCCGTTGCGCAAGATCTCTGTCAGGGGATCATCAATCGCCTCTGGCTGGCGCAGGGAAACAACTGTAGTCTCAAACATGGCGTATCATTCCTTTTTGGATTTATGGCCGGTCTCGCAACCGCCATGATACGCCACCTCAAAATCTCCCCATCACCCACTTTCGGCCATAGCTCGGCTCTCGAGTATGCAAAGCTGATCGATGTCCCCTTCATCTTCCTCGCCAACGGTGACGAGGTGTGGTTCTGGGAACACGCAAAGGAAGCCCATCCACACCCGATAAACAC
>JAAENN010000230.1 GCA_024224295.1 Shimia sp.
CGAAGGTTCCTCGAAGGTTCCGCGCCCTTTTTTTCAAAAGATCCGTTTCCGCGCTCCTCCGGCGCTCGTTCGTGCAGAATAACTCAATGTCCAATTTCGGCTCCAACAAACCCTTCGTTGCCCAAAATGACCGTGCCCGGCGCAAAGGTTTTCTTTGGCCCCCCGAACCCTCGTCAAGAGTCCACATCACGAATTCTCATTCCCCATTGTTACCAGCGGGCCCTCATCTCAATTTGGGGCCACTGTAGCTCTAGCGGCTCAAAGAAGGATCGGGCTGCCAGGCCGTTTTGATGCAGAACTGCTGTGGAAGCACGCAGCCGCTGAATCGGCGCTGATGCCAGCGGCCCGAGAGTCATGAAGAGGCCTCCAGCGTCGTGTAGCGTTGCGGAAAGGCAGTGGAAGGATCGCAAGGGCATCGGGGCCGCTCATGGCCCTCGTGGCGGCAGCCCTGCTTACCATCAGTGCATGTTTGGCTTGCCGCCTGGCCCTTGCGGGATCAATGACTTTGCAGCTTGGCCTCTGGATGCTTTGTGCAGCCTGTTGCCCAGCAAGGCAACTGAGGACAGTCACGCGCTAGCGGCAGCCCGCAACGCCCGGCTCCAGGCCAGTCTAAGTGGTGGACTGGTCATGCACACGGACTAGTCAGTTGCAAGTCTTCGGCAGCGCTTGCCGCCGGGAGCAAGCACGAACTTTGCTGGATCATCTTGCACGACGACGACAAGGGACTTGCTCAGGAATGCGCGCGGCGTCAGTGGACGTCAAGACGGGCCTCCAGATAAATCGCCAGAGAAAAGAGCATCCTCGCCGGTGGATAGCGGTGCCAGCCCTAAACCCTCGCCGAGGAAGCCGAACCAGGATGACCCAGCTTGGTTTGACATTCGCGCTACCAGCACGGCTGTCAAGAGGCAGTGGACCAGTGGGTTGGTTGCCGAGTTGAAGAAGGTCAAGGATGTCACATCATCATTGGGCGAGGCCCTGCTTCTCCACAAACCCTTTCTCGACGATGATGATGAGTTTGACCAGGCCCTTGAGCGATTGCAGATGGGATGC
>JAAENN010000231.1 GCA_024224295.1 Shimia sp.
AATCCCACAAATCTTTCGGGCACCACTGCTGATACTTTAAACCTTTTGTCCTGAGCATTAATTAGCGGGTTTAGCTTCTGATGTCTGCTGATTGCGAGTGTGGAGTGTCTTGGGCGCTGATGATTCGGGCGATGGCTCGGCCATGCCTGTGACATGGTCGGGGTCTGTACGTTTATCCCCAATCCTAAGGCAAGATGTGCGACTTATGGCCGTGTAGTGTCAGCCGATCTGTTGCTCGATGCAGTGGCGCCTGGGTATGGTACCGTGTCGGATGGCCCAGCCGCGATTTGAAGATTTGATTAGATTTCTTCTCCGACAGGGTTCATTTAACCAATATGCAATACCATTTTCCATTCTTGCGGTCCTGCCGGCGCGCGGCCGGGTGTTACCACGCGTTGTGTAGCCTCGCGTGATCCTGACTCTGAGAATCGCGTGTGCTGTAGGGCGTGTGGTGGGCCGGATGTTGCTGCACGTTGTGTAGCCCAGCGTGGTTCTCACCGTGACGTTGGTGTGTCGGGTTGGGTGGTTTGCGCGGCGTGTAGACATTCGTGCGGCGCATAGACGTGTTTTCTACTGCTTGAAAGTGTGTGCGTCGTGCGGGTGTTTGTATGCCGTGGAGCTTGCCCTCGGCTCGGCGCGCCGGTGCTGGGCTGGGAATCGCACGGTGCTGTACGGTGTGTGGCTTTCGCACTGTTACATGATTGTGTGTCCCTTTGCAGCATGCCGCCAGCTTTACACTGATGTTGCGGCATGCCTGGGGGAGCGCGGTGTGGGCTTGCGCGTCGTTTGGCTGTACTAATGACTAAAATAGTGTAGCTGAGCGCCGCGCCGGTATGGCGCGGCTTGCGGCACGCTCCTTCTGCGTGTGTCGTAACAGCTGGGTCATGCAGAGATCAGATAGCTGTATCCGGCCGCACTTATTGCACTATCCGACAACCCAAGCTGCAAGCATGGTAGCGGTGGGCTGGTGTAGGTGCATCACACTGATTAAGTGTGCTTGACCAGTTTATCAATCGGTGTGCGCAGACTTGAGTCGTTATTAACGTTATTATGTTTTTGAAAATTTGCTGGCCAATGCGTTGTTGACGCGTCGGCCAGCGTGAGTCCGAACCGACAGATAACCTTAAAAATCCCATGGTGTCATGGCGGCA
>JAAENN010000232.1 GCA_024224295.1 Shimia sp.
ACGGATTTCTGACGCAAATTTGGGGCCAAACCTCTGCCACCAAAAGCGTACGGATTCGTAGCTTACGTCGATACCTCGTTCATGCAGGAGGTCCTCCACATTCCGAAGCGAAAGCGGAAACCGGATGTACATCATCACCGCTAGGCGGATGACTTCTGGGGAGGTACGAAAGTAGCGAAAGGGAGATTTGTTGGCCATGCCCGAACGCTACTTCCCCAACCTGCCCAACTCAAGTCACATCCCTCTGACACTGCCGCGCGCCATGATCGAATTGTCGACCGCATCGCGTGCGTCTCGTGGCAAGCCGCCCTCCAACACCGCGGCCCTTATCCAGAACCGTGACGTTCAAACCTGCATCTGCAAGCTTTCCCGCACAGCTAAGGCCAGTGATGCCAGACCCGATGATGAGGATTTTGCTGCACGACATCAGTAAAGCTCTAAGCTTTCCAGCACCTTGGGAATCTGCTTTTTCACCTTGAAGAATCCCGCTGTCGCGTGGGGCCAAATCACCTCATCCCAGGGCCGTCGCCATTCACATAACGCGATCCCCTTTGCGTTTAACGCTGGTGCGGCAGCTTCAAACCAATCATGCAGGGGGCCTTGGGGTATATATGCCGTTGCAATCTGTTTTGCGCCGGCCTCAGTGGCCCATCGCGCCAGTTCATTAGAACCAGTCGCCGTGAGATGGTCAGCTTGGAGGCCCAGGCGTGAGACAGTATCACCCAAGGCCTCGCGTTCAAACTGTGTTACGTGATCGGCGACCGGCAAGTCCGATCGTAGGTGACTGGCAGATATAGTTGCGGCACCAACAAGATTTAGATCCGACAACGCAAAAGCATCTAGGGAACAGTCTTCCTCACTGATCAGCAACGCTGTGGGGACGTCGGGTTTTGGGGTGACAACGTCCCTAATCCGTTGAATACGGGGCAATCCATCGGGCTCAGAATAATCGAGAGGCGCGATAGGATCAGCAAGATCAGCGTCCCCGATGTTAAAGCGTAGGTTGGTGTATTTGGTGATATTCCAGGCTTTGGCCTGATAGGCCCTGCCGCGTGTATGAAGCCCAGCCACCCAGCGCCAGCTCAGGGTGTTGGCGGCCGGATCGCCATCCAGAAGATGGCGGTGGAAAAAATCAGCCCCCAGACGCCAGGGCAGCGACAAGGTGAAAATCCAGATCGACGCAAACCACATCCGCGCATGATTGTGGAGATAGCCAGTGTCTAAGAGCTCATCGACCCACGCATCGAAACACGCGATCCCGGTTTCACCGGCTTCAGACTGTGTCAACCGCATGCGCAGTGCGCGGTCAGTTTGCACGGTCTCATGATCCGACCTCAACCCTGAGCGATAACTGTGCCAAACACTTGGGCGACGCTCCAGCCAGCCTTTGAAATAACTGCGCCAAAAAACTTCTTGAATGAACTTTTCAGCGCCATCCAACCCGTGGTTCCCCAAAGCTTGCGCGACCACTTCTTCCTCTGTGATCAGGCGCCGCCGAATGTATGAGGACAGGCAAGACACCGAAGTGTGCCGACCTGCCCCCTGGTCATAATTGCGACCAGACGCGTAGTGGAGCCCCATTTTCGGGACAAAATCCTGCAAGGTTTTGAGAGCATGGTCGCGCATTTGGATCACTCGGTTGGTGTTTTGTGGGTTACGACAGGATCGACCTTCCGGATGACCCATGCTTCAGAATGTCAGTTTTGACTGTTTGACGGGTGAGACATTTATCCCTATGGAATGCGGGTTCAGAATAGGCCCGACACGGGTGAAAGGGTGCTGTCAGACGAATGCGAACTCGTCTCTACAAGGACAGTGGCGCTGTCCATTGTGCCGCACAAAGGTGCTGTCAGACGGATTCGAACTCGTCTCAGCAGGGACAGTGATGCTGCCCTTTAATCCGCAGAAAGTTGGCGCCACTCAGAGAGAGCAGCAGCACGGTTTAACTTGAAATTTGGTCTGGATTGGAGGCTGCGCTCCGAGTTGAATAGGTTGAGAACAGAGGCGTGGACGGACACGAACTTCTGCAGACTTCGCAATC
>JAAENN010000233.1 GCA_024224295.1 Shimia sp.
CCAACCATCCGACAATCGAACGTCCGCATTTTCGTAGATACCAGATTTGCCAGCCAAATCGTTATGGCAGGTCGTGTTCAGGCAGTCTCAACCGGTTGATGCCTTGTTCGGACACGCGTTGAACAAGACGGCCCGTCGAGATCGCCTGAACGGCGATGTTTGATCGCACAGCCATCGCCGCGGCCGTTCCGACGGCCTGTCCCATCGCCATGCATTGCGGCATGCCGCGTACGGAGGCGAATGCGACCGGGTCTGCCGACAAAATGCGCCCCGCAAACATGAGGTTTGTTATCTCTTCAGGCACCAGTGACCGGAATGGAATTGTATAGTATTGCCCGGATTGGATGGCAGCGTGATGGGTCATGTAGCCCTTGGCGCGCATCACATCGTCGATAGGGTTGTCACATGCCACAATCCCATCCTCAAACTTGGTCGCACATGCCAAGTCCTCGCCCGTCAGACGATACGTGCCTTGCAATTTGCGCGTTTCGCGCACGCCAACCGTGGGGGAAAGCATGGCCATGTGCGCCTGCTCAAAACCCGGAACTTCAGTACGCAGGAACGTTGCCAACTGGTTGCACCTACGGCGACCTTTTTGTGTGGCAACGCTCACAGCCAACGGATCTGTGCCGTCCACACCGCGGACATGGACAGAGTTGCAAAAGACCGTGCCCTGGTGAAAGCCTCGCATGCGGTACAGCTTCCGGAGATCGCTGTGCAACCTGCCATCTGCGACACCAATTGCTGCGTATTTTTGGAAGTACGGGTCCGGATCGGCAAAAGCACGGTCCCAGTCCACGCCCATCATAAAGAAGGAAATCGTTACTGCCATCATGTTGCCTGACGCATCACCAAGAACGTAAGGCACACCTGCTTTGGCCGAGATGTCGCCGTCGCCCGAGCAATCAAGTACGATCTTCGGCTGAACAAGGAAGGGCCCATGTCGATCATAGCACGAGACGGATGCAATCGTCGCACCGTCCATCTCTGGTTCAAGCGCGATGGTTTCTAGCCTGACACGCACACGCGCTTCTTCTAGCATCTCAAACATTGTGAGCGTCGCCACATCATGGTCGTAGATGATTTCAGGCCCGAAATTGTCTAGTGTGCAGGCACGCTTCTCGGCTGCTGGCGGGTCCATCGATGCGAGGCGGTCTGTGAGTTCTTCAATTATGCCGCCGATAATCTTATCCATCGGATATGCGCCGCCCCAAGGCATACCTGGGCAGAAGGCCATAACGCCGCCGATTTTGCTGGTTGCTTCCAACAATGTGACCTGAAGACCTTCGCGCGCAGCAGAGATGGCAGCGCCGAAGCCGGCTGTTCCGCCGCCGATAACAAGGACTTCGGTGTGTTCTATCTTCATCGTTTTCTGACATCCCGCGTGTTGAAAAAGCCGACCGTTCTGACACGACGCTGATCCGGCACAACCAATTCGTCAAGACAAGAAAGCTGCCGTTGGTGTAATGCGCGGCATTAGTCAATGTGGGCTCAAACCTGCCATTCTCTGCGAGCGCATAAAAAAGACCGCCCCACCGGACGGCCTCTTCAATCTCTCAAAAAACTCGGACAGCCCTCACGCCACCTTGTCTTTGAAATCCTCGTGGATGAACTTGCAGTCGCAATAGGGGCATTCCACCCAGCCATGCTCGTTGGGGATTTGCAGATACACGCGCGGGTGTCCCATTGCCCCCTCACCGCCGTCACAAGACACACGGTAGCTGTCCACAATCTTGGTTTCTGGGGCTTCAATCGTCATCTGTGATGTCCTTTATGGCTTCGGAGGGGGCCCTCCGATGGCGGTGTTTTCTGGCGGCTGCGCTTGAGCTTACCAGCCAACTTGGTTAGGGCAAATAATAGGCATTGCGCAGCGGGGAGCAAGAGTGACCATGACCAACAATGCGATTGAAATCCGTGGGTTGCAAAAGACCTACAAGGGGGGCCGTGGCAGCCCGGCCAAACACGCCCTCAAGGGCGTTGATCTGACCGTGCCCGCTGGTAAGATTTTTGGTCTGCTTGGCCCCAATGGCGCGGGAAAATCCACCATGATCAACATCATGGCTGGTCTGGTGACCAAGTCGTCCGGTAGCGTGAAAATATGGGGTTTTGATCAGGACGAAAACCCACGCCAATCGCGTGCGGCCATTGGCGTGATGCCACAAGAGCTGAACCTCGACCCCTTCTTCACGCCCCGCGCTGCGTTGGAAGTGCAGGCAGGTCTTTACGGCGTGCCCAAGCATCAGCGCCAAAGTGACGAAATTCTGCGCATGGTGGGCCTGTCTGACAAGGCCGAGGCCTATGCCCGTACGCTTTCCGGCGGGATGCGCCGCCGTCTGCTACTAGGCAAAGCGCTGGTGCATCACCCGCAGGTGCTGGTGCTTGATGAGCCCACCGCAGGTGTGGACATCGAGCTGCGCCAAATGCTGTGGTCCAACATTCGCCGTCTCAATGAAGAACGCGGCCTGACTGTGATCCTGACCACCCACTACCTCGAAGAAGCCGAAGAGATGTGTGACGAGATCGCCATCATCAACCACGGCGAAGTGGTTGCGCGCGACAGCACGTCAAACCTGCTGGGACAGGTGGACAGCAAATGTATGGTGATTGATCCGGTTGCGCCGGTGGAGACATTGCCATCCGCGCCCGGCATCGACGTCACCCGTCGCGGCGACGGCCGGATTGCCCTGACCTATCAGGCGCGAGAAACCTCTGCCGAAGATGTGCTTGGCGCGGTCCGTGCCGCTGGCATCGCGATTGCCGACGTGAAAACAGAGCAGGCGGATTTGGAAGACGTCTTTCTGCAGCTGACCAAATCGGCCTGAGGCAAGAGGGCAGGGCGGCGAAACACCTCCCTTGCCTTATACCTCTTTGACGTCCATCACGCCTTCCACAGATTTAAGGGCGCTTTTGATCTGCGGGTTCACCGGGAAACCGGCCCCCGCATCAATCTCCACATCACCCGGTAGCTCCATATTGGTCAGGCAGAACCAGATCGGCCCCTTGGGCATGTTCTTCATGGTCTCTTTGGCGCCCTCAAGGATATTGGCCACAGGCCCGACCGCGCTGGCGTCATCGAGGTAAATCTTTAGCCCCGAGTTGCCCGCATCCGCGACAATTGTCTCCACTGGCGTCATGCCCTGCGCCAGCAGTTTAAGCTGATCACTCTCCATCTCCGCCTTCACAGTCACCACAACCTTGGAGCCGGTCTCCAGGTGCTCACGGCATTTCTCCAGCGTGTCAGAGAAGATCGTGACCTCATAAGCGCCGGTCGGATCAGACAGCTGCGCAAAGGCAAACCGATTGCCGCGCGCCGACTTCCGCTCCTGCCGCCCGGACACCCGCCCGGCGAGCTTGGCAATACACGGCCCGCCCCGCGCCTTGTCGGTCAACTCGTCCAGAGTCATCACATTCTTACGCTTCAGCGGTGCCATGAAATCTTCCAGCGGGTGGCCCGACAGGAAGAACCCAATCGCCTTGGCTTCCTCATCCAGTCGCTCCGCCTGCAACCAGTCCCCGGCTGGTGACAGCCGTGGTTCCGGCAAGTCATCCCCGGCCTCGCCAAACAGCGACACCTGATTGGAGCTCTTCTGCTCATGGATCGCGGCGGAGTAGTTCACCAGCCCATCTAGGCTCTCCATCACCCGCCGCCGGTTGCCGTCCAGCTGATCAAACGCCCCGGACCGCGCCAGCATCTCCAAAGGCCGCTTACCGACCTTTTTCAGATCCACCCGCCGTGCCATATCAAACAGGGTCGCAAACGGCTTATCGACACCGTCCACTTTGCGCCCCTCGGTCACCAGCTTCATCGCTTCCAGGCCAACATTCTTCAACGCCCCCAGCGCATAGACCAGCGCCCCATCGACCACCTTAAACGTCGCATCCGAGCGGTTCACACACGGCGGCACATAAGGCAGCTTCAGCGCCTTTTTCACTTCTTCAAAGTATACGGCCAGCTTATCCGTCAGGTGAATATCGCAGTTCATCACCCCGGCCATAAACTCCACCGGATGGTTCGCCTTCAGCCACGCGGTCTGGTAACTCACCACCGCATAAGCCGCCGCGTGCGATTTGTTAAAGCCGTAGTTCGCAAACTTCTCTAGAAGGTCAAAAACCTCTGAAGCTTTCTTCGCGGGCACGCCGTTCTCGGCCGCGCCTTTCTCAAACTTCGGACGTTCGGCGTCCATCGCTTCTTTGATCTTCTTACCCATCGCCCGCCGCAACAGGTCCGCGCCGCCAAGCGAGTAACCCGCCATGACCTGCGCAATCTGCATCACCTGTTCCTGATAAACGATGATGCCCTGGGTCTCTTCCAGAATGTGGTCAATCAACGGATGCACGGATTCAATCTCGCGCAGCCCGTTTTTTACCTCGCAATAGACCGGAATGTTCTCCATCGGACCCGGACGATACAGCGCCACAAGCGCAACAATATCCTCGATGCAGTTCGGCTTCATGCGCTTTAGCGCGTCCATCATGCCGGTGGATTCCACCTGGAACACCGCCACCGTTTTGGCCGCTGAATAAAGCTTATAGGTCGGTTCATCATCCAACGGGATGGCGTTGATCTGGTTTTCTGCGCCTTCCGCTGGCTCATAAAGCTGCGTACCGTCGGCGGCCACATGCAGAGGCCGGTTCGAGCTATGGATTTGCTCAATCGCGTTCTGAATGACGGTCAGGGTTTTGAGACCCAAGAAGTCGAACTTCACCAGCCCAGCTTGTTCCACCCATTTCATGTTGAACTGGGTCGCGGGCATGTCGGAGCGCGGATCTTGGTAAAGCGGCACCAGCGCATCCAACGGCCGGTCGCCGATCACAACCCCCGCTGCGTGGGTCGACGCGTTCCGCAAAAGCCCTTCAACCTGCTGGCCATAGGTCAGCAGCCGGTCGACCACTTCTTCGTTTTTGGCCTCTTCGCGTAAACGCGGCTCTTCTTTCAAAGAGTCCGCGATGGACATCGGCTTTACACCTTCGACCGGGATCAACTTGGACAGCCGGTCGACCTGCCCATATGGCATCTGCAACACCCGGCCAATGTCGCGCACCGCCGCTTTGGACAGCAACGCACCAAAGGTGATGATCTGGCCCACTTTGTCGCGGCCATACTTCTCTTGCACGTATTTGATCACCTCTTCGCGACGATCCATGCAGAAGTCGATGTCGAAGTCCGGCATCGACACCCGTTCCGGGTTCAAGAAGCGTTCAAACAGCAGCGAATATCGCAGCGGATCCAAGTCGGTGATGGTCAGAGCATAAGCCACCAGCGAGCCCGCACCAGAGCCCCGCCCGGGCCCCACCGGAATGCCGTGGTCTTTGCCCCATTGGATAAAGTCAGCAACGATCAAAAAGTAGCCGGGGAACCCCATGCCCTCAATGATGCCCAACTCAAAATCAAGCCGCTCTTGGTACTCTTCCACTGAACAGGCGTGCGGGATCACGGCAAGACGAGCCTGCAGACCTTCGTTGGCGATCCGACGCAATTCCGCAACCTCGTCGTCGGCAAATTTCGGCAGAATTGGATCGCGCAGATACGTGGCAAAGGCGCAGCGTTTGGCAATCTCAACCGTGTTCTCAATCGCCTCCGGCAGATCGGCAAACAGCGTGATCATCTCTTCTTGAGATTTGAAGTAATGCTGCGGCGTTAGGCGCCGCCTCCCGTCCTGCTGATCTACATAGGCGCCCTCGGAAATACAGATCAGCGCATCATGCGCCTCATACATATCCGTGGTTGGGAAGTAGACGTCATTGGTCGCGACCAGCGGCAGGTCCATGGCGTAGGCCATTTCAATAAAGCCACGTTCGGTCAACCGTTCCGCCTCGGGCGCGCCGTTTTCACCGGGGTGTCGTTGCAACTCCACATACAGCCGGTCGCCAAAAATCTCATTGAGCCGCGTCATCATCGCTTGAGCAGCCGCGTGCTGCCCGTCCCGCATCATCCGCCCCATCGGCCCGTCCGGACCGCCGGTCAAACAGATCAATCCGTCAGAGCGCTCTGTCAGCTCGTCCAGCGTCACCTGTGGCACCTGCCCACCGTTGTCCACATAGAGACAGGACGACAGTTTCATCAGGTTCTCATAGCCTTCTTCACGCTGCGACAGCAGCACAATTGGGGCTGGTTTTGGCGGGAGAGTACGTCCGGATGGGTCATCATGCGGCATCTGCATGTCGACCTGACAACCAACAATCGGCTGAATGCCCGCGCCCTGTGCGGTGACAGAAAACTCCAACGCGGCAAACAAGCTGTTGGTGTCGGTGATCGCCACCGCCGGCATGCCCATATCGGCACACATGCCGGGCAGCTTTTTACAACGCACGGCCCCCTCAAGCAGGGAGTATTCGGTGTGGGTGCGGAGGTGGATGAATCGAGGCGCGTTTGTCATCCCAACAAGCTATCTCAGCCACCCATGGGAGGGAACTGCCCTCGGCTTCATTTGGCCAAAAATATCCTGGGGTGGACACATCGCAGATGTGCTAGGGTCAGTGCCCCTTTTCCCCAGCAGCTGGAGAGATAAGTCTTAATAGTGAGGAGGCCGCTCGTCTCCCACGACGATTCCGCCACTGCCATCTTGTTCACGTGTGGCTTCCCGCTCCATAAGCATCTGCACACGGCGGGTCAAAAGCGCAATCTCTGTGTCCTGACGGGCGACGACATCACTCAACTCCTCGACAGTGCGGATGAGATGGGCAATCTTTTCTTCAAGCTTTTCCATAGTTGCGGCATAGGCCCTGGCCCCATTTGGGTCAAGCGACGCCGCGTCTTTCTTGCGTGTTTCCTGTGAGGTGCAACAGTGGTGGGAGAGAGGGAAGTCATGACTGTTTTGGTTCAGACCAAGGGCCGGGTGCGTATCATAAGCATCAACCGGCCAGGGGTGCGCAACGCCGTAAATCCGGACACCGCCGCTGCGCTATACGAGGCGTTTGTAACCTTTGATGCGGATGAGGGCGTTGATGTCGCCATTTTGACCGGTGGCCAAACCACCTTTTGTTCTGGGTTTGATTTGAAAGCCGCGGCTGGCAATCTTGGGGCTGACTGGCAAAACGCAATCGCCATTCCCCCCGATTGGCAAGATGCTCAGGCGCAGCCCATCCCAGCTCCCATGGGTCCATCCCGCCTGATGTTGTCCAAGCCGGTGATTGCTGCTGTCGAAGGTCATGCCGTGGCTGGTGGTCTTGAGCTGGTTGCATGGTGCGACATGCGTGTCGCGTCCAAGGAGGCGGTGTTTGGCGTGTTCTGCCGCCGTTGGGGCGTGCCCCTGATAGATGGTGGTACCGTGCGCTTACCAAGAATTCTGGGGCAGGGCCGTGCCAACGACCTCATTCTCACCGGACGTCCGGTGTCTGGTCAGGAAGCGCAGAAAATCGGCTTGGTAGATCGCCTCTGTCCCGAAGGCCACGCGCTAGAGGAAGCCTTGGTTCTGGCAGAAAGCCTGACGCGCTTTCCGCCAGCCTGTATGCGCGCGGATTTCCTCTCGGCGCGTCCAAGTGGCGCGGAATTGGCGCAGGCGCTGCGACGGGAATGGGCTTCGTTTGAGGCTTTTGCGGCGGAAGGCCAAAAAGGTGCAGCACGCTTTGCGGCGGGCAAAGGCCGGGGAGGCGAATTTTCTGACATCTGATGTGTGCCGCAACAGCTGCGCACCTTGTGGTAAGACATGGACGGGCCACAATCACCCGCACCACCGCAAAACAGTCGTGATACCGACGCAATACCGACGTTGAAATGGAAGGTTAACAGGCCACTTCCGACGCAACGGCACACGGTTTTGAGGGCCAATTTGACGCCGCGTCGGGCGTGACAACAGCGCTGCTTTACGTTTTGGTCAACCTAACTGAGGAGGCACCTTTGGAGGCACCTATGACCCAATACCCGCACATGCTCGCCCCGCTTGACTTGGGCTTTACCACCCTGAAAAACCGCGTTCTTATGGGGTCCATGCACACCGGTCTGGAGGAAACCAAAGACTGGAACCGCGTGGCAGAATTCTACGGCGAACGCGCCCGCGGCGGCGTTGGCCTGATCGTCACCGGCGGCATGGCCCCCTCTCGCGAAGGTGGGGTGTTTCCCGGCGCGGCAGGGCTGTTCACCGACGAGGACATCGCCAACCACAAAATCGTAACAGACCGCGTCCACGACGGCGGCGGTAAGATCGCGATGCAAATTCTGCACGCCGGTCGCTATGCCTATGGGCCGGAATGTGTCTCCGCTTCCCCTGTAAAATCTCCGATCTCTCCGTTCCCCCCCAAAGAGCTGGACGAAGAAGGAATTGAGAAGCAAATTCAAGACTTTGTCACCGCCACAGTCCGCGCCCGTGAAGCCGGATATGACGGTGTTGAGATCATGGGTTCGGAAGGCTACTTTCTCAATCAGTTCATTGTCACCCACGTGAACAAACGCACAGATCTCTGGGGCGGCTCTTACGAAAACCGCATTCGACTGCCCATCGAAGTGGTACGCCGCTGTCGTGAGGCAGTGGGAGAAGACTTCATCATCATCTACCGCTTGTCGATGATTGATCTGGTACCCAACGGCTCTACACACGAAGAGGTGGTGCAACTCGCGCAAGAGATTGAAAAAGCGGGCGCGACCATCATCAACACTGGCATCGGCTGGCACGAAGCCCGCATCCCCACGATCGCCACCTCGGTCCCGCGCCGTGCTTTTGCTTGGGTGACCAAGAAGCTGATGGGCAAGGTGGGCATCCCGGTAATCACCTCCAACCGCATCAACACGCCGGATGTCGCCGAAGATGTGCTAGCCGAAGGTTGCGCCGACATGGTCTCTATGGCGCGGCCATTCTTGGCGGATGCGGATTTCGTGAACAAAGCCGCAGTGGGAAAAGCCAACCAGATCGCGCCGTGTATTGGTTGCAATCAGGCCTGTCTGGACCACACATTTGGCGGCAAGCTCACGTCTTGTTTGGTGAATCCACGCGCATGCCATGAAACCGAATTGGCCATCCCAGCTGCTGAACTCTCAAAGAAAGTTGCGGTTGTCGGCGCGGGACCCGCAGGCCTTTCCGCTGCCATAACCGCAGCGCAGCGCGGCCACCAGGTCACGCTGATTGATCGCGCGGACAAGCTTGGCGGCCAACTAAATGTAGCCAAGCAAATTCCGGGCAAAGAAGAGTTTTGGGGCCTGGTCGACTGGTACGAAGTCATGGTGGCGGAGCTCGACATAGAGGTCCAGCTCAATACGGAAGCCATGGCCAATACGCTTGCGGACTACGATGATGTCATCATCGCCACTGGCATTGCACCGCGTGATCCGGGCATTCCGGGGCAGGACCGCCCCGAGGTGTTGTCCTATCTCGATGTGCTGCGCGACAAGAAACCTGTAGGCAAAAAAGTTGCCGTGATTGGTGCGGGTGGCATCGGCTTTGACGTTTCCGAATTCCTTGTGCATGAAGGCGGAAGCTTAACCGAAAACCTGCCAGAGTGGATGGTGGAGTGGGGTGTCACGGACCCGGCTGAACATCGCGGAGGTCTAGCACCAGAAGGCCCCCAACCACATCCAGCAGCACGTCAGGTCACGCTGATGCAACGAAAAGCCAAGGCGCTGGGCAAAGGTCTGGGCAAAACCACGGGCTGGATTCACCGCGCGGCGCTGAAGATGAAGAACGTCGAAATGCTGGGTGGTGTTAACTACGAAAAGATAGACGACGACGGTCTGCATATCTCTTTTGGCGAAGCGCGGGAAAATCCACGTGTGCTGGATGTGGACAATGTGGTTATCTGCGCTGGCCAGATTAGTGACCGCAGTCTGGCAGACGCGCTGGAGGCAGAGGGGGTGACTTGCCATGTGATTGGTGGCGCAGATGTGGCGGCAGAGCTGGACGCCAAACGCGCGATCAACCAGGGCACACGTCTCGCCGCCTCGCTGTAAGTTTGGCGCGATAGAAAACACCAAGGGCGCCACCGGCGTCCTTTTTCTTTTGCGTAAAAAAATGGCCCGGACAAATCTGCCGGGCCAAGGAGCTTTCTCAGAAAGCCAGGGGGAAATTCGAAAGTTACCAGTCAGTCGGGCCTTTTTCGGCAAAGGCATGTACCAGGAAGTCAATGAAAGCACGGACCTTCGGTTGTGTAAAACGGCCGGGCGGGTAGACGGCATAAATGCCCTGTGTCTCCACTGGCAGGTCCGGAATGGCCTCTTCTACCAAGCCTTGCTCCATCGCGTCGGCGTAAAGGAAACTTGGCAAGTAAGCGATACCCAGACCGGCCTGTGCCGCATTCAGCAGCGATTGACCATCATTTACCGACAGCCAGCCCGCTGTGCGTACCTGGCGCTTTTCACCGGACGGTGCGGTCAGTTTCCAAACCGCGCCGTTGGATTGGCTCGAGTAATGCAACAGCTTGTGGTGATTGAGATCATCAATCTTTTCCGGACGGCCATATTTTTCGAAATAGGCTGGCGATGCGATCATACGTTTTGTGGTCTCAGTCAGCTTACGGGCTCGGAGTGTACTGTCTTCTAGCTCGCCGATCCGAATGGCCATATCAAAGCCTTCGGAAATTAGCTCTACATAGCGGTTGTTCAGTACCATGTTGACAGTGATGTCCGGAAACTCGCTCAAGAAATCGCCCAAAACAGGCGATAGGTGGTTCACCCCGAAATCCGTGGCCACAGAAATGCGCAACAAGCCCGAAGGCGCCGATTGCATCGAGGTCACCAGCGCGTCTGCTTCACCGGCATCGTTCAGAACACGGCGGGCACGGTCATAATAGGCGAGACCAATTTCCGTTGGTGACACACGCCGTGTCGTTCGGTTTAGCAAACGGGCGCCTAGACGGGCCTCAAGCGAGGATACATGTTTGGAAACGGCGGATTTGGAGATACCCATCTTTCGTGCGGCATCGGTAAATCCACCCTGATCCACCACAGTGGCGAATGCTTCCATCTCGGTCAGGCGATCCATGTTTTGATCCTCTAATGTCTTCCTTGGGGACAAGATATGCCGGCGAAATCGGGCAGGAAGAGGGCAGAGGCCGGACAATGTTGGGGTTTTGGTTGGATCGTTTTTGTCTTGGAAACGGGGAAACGATGCGTTTCTACGGTCTGCCCGTCTGATCAGGGTGCTTCGGTTAGCTCGATAAACGCGTTACCAGACCATTGCGCCGAACCCATCAGAAAGCCTGCCTGCGCGATAGCATCGGTCAGGGTCATGCGTAGCGTAGGTACGTAATGGCCAGCGCCTTAATAAACCGGTTCCGCGCATTTCTTACAGCTACTGCAACGGCGACCATGTCGCCCATGAACTCTTCCCGGTCTAGTGCACAGCTATTCCGCGCAATTTGCGCCAGCTCTGTAACAAGGCTTTCTGTCGTCAAATGCGTGGTCTCTGTACGTGGTTTCAAAGCTAAGGGCGCCACCATTTTTCTTGCGCGCGGTTAGCCTCAAACTAGCCAAAAAGCACTTACCGGTGGCCGAGCAGTGAGACGGCACCTCGGTTCCGACCGGTAGTTGGATGCGAAACGCCCAATCGGTTTCCACTCGATCCAGATACCGCATGCCAGTCTCCTTTGGCACCACATACTTCACGCTTTCGCCCAGATTCTGGGGCACGGTCTAGGAATTTGAGGCCGAACGTTTTCCAGGGTTTGTCACTGAACAAAAATCTATCTCTGTTGATGCCGATGGCTGATATGTTAAAGGCGGGCGATACAGTCCTATTTCTAGCGCGATCATGACGGTCACCACCGCCAAAGTAGGCGGCAGGCCATCGCAGCCATGACCTTTGATTTGTCTGGTTTGCACAAAGCTCACCTTTTAGTGGGGCCCGGCAACCAATACATCGCGGAGGCCAAGCGCCGTTTTGGGGACGGTTGAGCATTGATATGGTGGCCGGCCAACCGATAATCTGAACCTCGCAGGTGATGCTGCTGATCTTCAAATCGTGGCTGCCGATCTGGTGAGCCAGGCAGAGCACGGCTACAACTCTCCGGTTTAGTTGGTCACCGATTGGCAGGCGTTTGCTGAAGTTATATTGTCTGAAGTCCCCAAACTGATTTCTGCCCTCTCAGAGCGTAACTGTATCAACGCGGAGGCCGCGTGGCGCAACTATGCAGAGGTTATCATGAGTGAGACTCGCGCATAAATAGCTGTGAGGTCTGATGATTATGCACCGGAACATCTGAGTGTTCAGGCGGATGACCCCGAATGATGGTTGTCGGCGTTGACGTCTTACGGCTCGCGTTTTTTGGGGAAGAGACCGCCGTATAATGCAGTGTCAAGGCTGCTGGTGCCGATCATGCGCTCCCAACCTCTCGGGCCGTAAAAACCTGTCGGGTTGTCAGCTCATAAGTACATTAAGGTGTAACGTGTCTGCGGGCCACTCGGGAAGGTTCCAAGGCGGTAGCCCTAGCCGCTGCCCGCATTTCGCGTCCGGAAAGCACGGAGGGCCATGCCCTCTAGGCGGATGCATGTCTCGTCAAATACCACCCAAAGGAGAGTTTCAATTTGTCAGCCCGAAAGTGAACATAGTGGCTGCAGCCGGACTTTAGAGAAGTGGAGCAAACAAACGTGTAATGGGCGCGCCAATCTGAATGCGCAGCGGTTGTTCATTCAGAGTCTTGTCCAACAGAAAAGATTTAGCAAAGTCAGTTTTAAACAAATCCTCAAGATCGTCGGCTGCTCTGGGATCAAACATGACAGCCATGGTTTCGAAGTTTAAAACAAAAGACCGGTTGTCCATGTTCGCCGTTCCAACGGCTGCCATGCTGTCATCCACCAACACGACTTTTTGGTGCATGAACCCGTCTGTGTAGCGCCAGATCTGTGCGCCAGCCTCACGCACTTCGTCAAAGTAGGCAAAGGCTGCGAGCCACACTGTTTTATGGTCAATGTTGTCTGGCACCAAAATACGCACGTCGACTCCTTTGAGAGCAGCATGTTTGATCGCGGTCAGCACATGTACGTCCGGCACAAAATACGGTGAAGCAATCCAGACCCGTTCCTTGGCGTTGGCTAGCGCCGAGAAAAAGAACATCGCCCCGGTTTCCTGTTTGTCTCCTGGTCCAGTGGGCACGACCAAGCCGGCCATATCCTCTTCAGCCCATCCGCTTTTCCAGTTGAGATCCATGAGCAGGTTTTCTTCCGTAGTCCAATGCCAGTCTTCGGCAAAGATCAACTGAAGCTGGCTAACCACAGGCCCCTTTAGGCGCACGTGTGTATCTCTCCAATTGCCGAATTTGGGGTTTAGCCCAAGATATTCGTCGCCAACATTGAGCCCGCCGGTGAAAGCCGTCGTCCCATCAATCACAACAGTCTTGCGGTGATTGCGGAAGTTAAGCTGAAACCTGTTTTTGGGGACGCGCATCTGCGAAGGTTCAACGATCTGAATACCCTTGTCGCGCAACTTTTGCCGATAGCCATAGCTCAATTTGTGGCTGCCAATAGGGTCATAAAGCACCCGAACCGTCACGCCACGCCCTGCCGCAGCAACTAAATGGTGTTGCAGGCGTTTGCCAAGCGCATCGTCATGAATGATGTAGAACTGCACAAGCACATAAGTTTGCGCGGCATCAAGAGCGGCCAAAATCGCTTCGAAGGTCTCTTCGCCATCGATCAGTAGCTCCATCGCGTTGCCACGCGTGACGGGAAGATCTGAAATCGCTTCGAGGGCTTTTGTTGGGAAGATAGGCGGAACTTCCGGCTTAAGTGCTTCTCTGACTTCTTGAATGCGTTCGATGATCCCTTCGCTGTCACGTCGCCCGGTGACATAATGTTGAAACTTGTGGCGCCCAAGAAACAGGTAGGCCGGCACGGCAATATAAGGGGCGGCGATCAGGAAAACGACCCAACCAATAGATCCTTGTGACGTGCGCGAATACTTCACGGCGCGCCAGGCCATCACCAACGCGGTCAGCTCCAATAGGACCAAACAGACAGCTAGAAAAGTGGCCATAGAAGTCTCCGATACATTAGAAGGGTCATTGACCTGAACGTCGTTTCCCAAAAGCCTAGCTTACAGGCCTTGATCACGCCAACCGCGTTTTAACCTGCTTACCTGCGAGCCAGGCATGGCAAGTTAGTCAACGGAAATTGGTCATGAGGCAAAAACTTACGCAAAACGCTTGCCAGCCTTAAAAATGGACTGTAAAGGGCGCAGGTTCCTTACTGGAATTTTTAGGCGGGGTGATTCCCGCCTTTTGGGTTCGATGAGGGTTTGCGGTGGTCGCGGATCCTCCTCTCAACTCTCACGCCTATACAAGGCTGACGAAATGCAAAGTCAAAACATTCGCATTCGGCTGAAGGCTTTCGATTACCGTGTTCTGGATGCCAGCACACAGGAAATCGTGAACACTGCAAAGCGCACCGGCGCGCAGGTTCGTGGCCCGATCCCACTTCCCAACAAGATTGAGAAGTTCACCGTTCTGCGTGGTCCACACGTAGACAAAAAATCCCGCGATCAGTTCGAGATCCGTACGCACAAGCGTCTTCTCGACATCGTAGATCCGACCCCGCAGACCGTAGACGCGCTGATGAAGCTCGATCTGGCGGCCGGCGTGGACGTACAGATCTCTGTTTAAGGAGAATATCTGATGCGTTCCGGTATTATCGCGAAAAAAGTGGGCATGACCCGCTTGTTCATGGAAGACGGCAAGCAGATTCCTGTAACCGTTCTTTCCCTCGACGGCCTTCAGGTTGTTGCACAGCGTACAGACGAGAAAGACGGCTATACCGCTGTTCAGCTCGGCGCTGGCACAGCAAAGGCCAAGCGCACCTCCAAAGCCATGCGTGGCCACTTCGCAAACGCGAAAGTGGAACCAAAACGCAAGCTGGTTGAGTTCCGCGTTCCAGCAGACGGCCTGATCGAAGTGGGCGCGGAAATCTCCGCAGAACACTTCCTTGAAGGTCAGAAAGTGGACGTTGCGGGCACTTCGATCGGTAAAGGTTTTGCCGGCGCCATGAAGCGCCACAACTTCGGCGGTCTGCGCGCGACACACGGTGTTTCTATCAGCCACCGTTCCCACGGCTCCACTGGTCAATGTCAGGATCCCGGTAAGGTTTTCAAAGGCAAGAAAATGGCCGGCCACATGGGTGCCGTACGCGTGACCACTCAGAACCTGGAAGTTGTCAAAACTGACGCCGACCGTGGTCTTCTGTTCATCAAAGGCGCCGTTCCTGGCTCCAAAGGTGGTTGGGTCTCCGTTAAGGACGCCGTGAAGAAGAAAGCTCCTGAAGGTCTGCCTTTCCCGGCAGCCGTAAAAGCAGCAGCGACCGAAGCTCCGGCTGAAGAAGCACCTGCGGAAGGTGGTGAAGCATGAAACTTGACGTGATCAAACTCGACGGCTCTAAAGCCGGTTCGGTTGAACTGTCCGAAGATCTGTTCGGTCAGGAACCACGTGCGGACATCCTGCACCGTGTGGTCCGTTGGCAGCGTAACAACGCACAGGCCGGCACCCACAAGGTAAAGACTCGTTCCGAGACTTCTTACTCCACTAAAAAGATCTATCGCCAAAAAGGCACCGGCGGCGCACGCCACGGTGACCGTAACGCGCCGATCTTCCGCGGTGGTGGTATCTACAAAGGTCCAGTTGTGCGTAGCCACGGCCACGACCTGCCGAAGAAGTTCCGCAAGTTGGGTCTGAAGCACGCGCTGTCCGCGAAAGCGAAAGCAGGCGAGCTGGTTGTGATCGAAGACGCCGCATCTGAAGGCAAGACCGCCGCTCTGGCCAAACAGGTTAAGAACCTGGGCTGGAAACGTGCTCTAGTCATCGACGGCGCTTCTGTGAACGAAGACTTCCTGAAAGCATCGCGCAACATTGAAGGTCTGGATATCCTGCCAACAATGGGTGCGAACGTTTATGACATCCTCAAGCGTGACACTCTTGTGATCACCAAAGCGGGGATCGAAGCACTGGAGGCTCGCCTGAAATGAGCGCTAAAGCAGAACACTATGATGTGATCCGCGCACCGGTCATCACCGAGAAATCCACCATGGCGTCTGAGAACGGCGCAGTGGTTTTCGAAGTGGCGATCGACAGCAACAAACCACAAATCAAAGAAGCTGTTGAGGCGCTCTTTGGTGTGAAGGTCAAAGCGGTCAACACCACCATCACCAAGGGTAAAGTCAAACGTTTCCGCGGCCAGCTTGGCAAGCGTAAAGACGTGAAAAAGGCTTACGTGACCTTGGAAGAAGGCAACACAATCGACGTGTCCACCGGTCTGTAAAGACTGTCTTCTGTGAGAAATTGAAAGCCCCCCGGCAGATGTCGGGGGGCTTTTTGCTTTAGCTCACTGCAATGTCTCGGGTGCGCAAAACATCGTCGTCGATAGGAAGTCCAAGAAAGTTGCACAGAATGGAGTATCGTTCTTTTATGCTGCTGGCATCGTTTGTGCCTTGTTGATTTAGGCGGTCAAATTCAAGGAGTTCAAACGATGCGTCTTCGTAGTCTTCTGCAGCCTGATTTCTGTTAGTTGCAAGCGTTTGGCGAAAATGCTCCAGCGCAAAGCGGCTAGTTTTATCGAGCTGATCATATTTCTGTGCTGTTCTGAAAACTAAGTAATAGACGCCCTGTATGCCTTGTGCGCTTAGCAGTTCATCTTTGTCGCCAAACTTTTTGTGCATCTCGTCAAGGACTGCCGTGACGCCCTGTTGAATGCTTGTGACCCGATCCAAGTGGTCAGACTTGTACCGTTTGGCAAGACCGTCGAGGTACTCTCGTTTGGTGTCCACCAATGGAACTCCAGATAGTAGCGAGTCCTCCAAAAGTAGTAATCGAGCGGCCACTTCTCTGTGTTTGTAGCGTGAATCTGAAAATTTCACCTTCTCGACGAAATACCGGGTATTTGCGACCTCGTTGATGGCCTTTACCAGGTCGCCCCCAATGGCATTCCGTTTTTCAGCGGCGTTTAGCGGCACAGCTTCATTTAGCCTACTAAACATGTCTTCGATAAGATCTAGGTCATTCTCGGTTGTGGATACAGTGACCACTGGCAAGACGAATGAATCGAACTTAATCCTTATTTTTGGATAGCGTTGGGCCAAATCAGAATAAGTGAACCCGCCTAATTCGACATCTCGATCACGCTGGTACTCAAAATCTGATGACAAAGAAAACCTTCCATCGATGAAGTCCCAGATGGTCTCGAGTCTCTGGCGGCCATCAATTACGGCATATCGAAAACCAGTTCCTTGGACTTCCTCCTGAGGAAGTTGGTGGAAGTACAGCTTGGGGATGTCATAATCGTTTAGGATTGAGTCGATCAAAAGCCTTCGTTTTGCCAACGTCCATACCCCTCCTGACCTCTGGTAGTCAGGATTGAGGTTGATTTCATCGCGCTCCGAGTGAAGCAGCATGACTGTTGCGTTTTTTAGCGCCGATGTTTCAACATAACTCATTGTGCCAGCTCCTTCAGAATGCTGCCGATGCTCTCCAACTCAGGGAAAAGGGAAAACTTGTTTACACCCAGTAGCGCAAGCTCGTTAGCATTGTGGGCTTTGTTTTCCTTTGGAATGATCAATCGTGCGACATGCTCCCCGGTGCCAACTTTTTCGATTGGAACCACCTTGTTGTGGTGGATTGTAAACGTTCCAAGTTGAGCCTGAATGCGAGGATTGTTTCTCGTTGCTATAGTCGCGATCGGAAACAACTCTAGACGGGCTTGCTGGCGGACGACTTCTGTTTTGTAGCCTTGTACTTCTTCGTCGTCAAAAGACGGTATGTAGCCCCCTTCCTCTTTGTCTACGATGTTTGCATTCTTGTTAAGGTCTGTGGGTGCCAAAACCCAAACCGCAGCATCGCTGTCTTTGTTTCCTTTTCCGTTGCCAACTGCGAAAAAAGTTGCCACCAAAGGGCTCTCCGACCAATCAAGCAATCTTGTTGGCACCCCGTAGTGCTGCATAAGAAAAACCCAGTCGAACGTGCTTTCCTGAAGTGGTCCCACCTTTTCGGACAGGTTTGCAGCGTTTCTAAGGTGTATCGGGTTTAGGTTTCATGCTGCTTTTTGCTCTTCCAAGCCTGCCCAATATGCGTCGTGCGGCGTCTGCCGATCAAGCGCGGAATGAGGCCGTCTGGTGTTGTAGAAGGCCATCCAGTCTTTGACGACGCGCCGGGCCCGGAAGCCGTTGGTGATTTCCTCAAGGTAGATGGCCTCTTGTTTCAGGCTTCGCCAGAGACG
>JAAENN010000234.1 GCA_024224295.1 Shimia sp.
GCCGATATCGCGCTCGAGTGTTACGTGTTGGATGAAGTTTCGGATATTGAGCAGAACACATGGCAAAGCAGCCCTCCACGATTGGTGCGAGCACCTACCAACAAATCAAGCGAGACATCATTTTTGGCGAGCTTGAACCGGGTTCCAAATTGAAGTTGGAAGCGCTTAGAAAACGATATGAAGCGTCTCTGTCCACATTGCGTGAAACGCTCAATCGATTGGCAAGCGATGGGTTCGTGGAAGCTCCAGAACAAAGAGGCTTCCTTGTTAAGCCGGTCTCCAAGGAAGACTTAAAGGAAATCGCAGACCTGCGCGCGCTCATCGAGTGCCACGCCCTTGAGCTCTCTGTGGAGAATGGCGACACCGAGTGGGAAGGCAATCTGGTGGCTGCGCACCACAAGCTACACTTGATGGAGAAAAAGCTTCTCGGAGGGGATGAGACAGGTAAAGAAGACTGGAAACGCTATGATTTCGAGTTTCACAAAGCCCTGATTAGCGCGTGTAACTCCGAAAATCTCATGGCGATCCATGAGATCGTTTTTGACAAGTACCTCAGGTATCAAATGCTCGTTCTGACCTACCGCGGGCAAGAAGCTGTCGATGAACACAAAGCGATCTTCGATGCAGCCATCGCTCGAGACAGCAAAAGCGCAAATCGCATGCTTAGACAGCACATCCAAAAGGGGTTAGAGCACTCTCTTGATGCGTTTTAGGCGGCGTTCACGTCGTTACTGCTATTTTTGTGGTTCCAGCAAGTGCAGAACTTTGATGCGGTTCAGCACGAAGCAGACCTACAAGCTCAAAGTTTATTTGCAAACATCTTGAAAATTCCGACCACACGGACCGGACAGCTGAACTTCGCATCAGTTGGCACCAGTGACCGCTTTGGGCCGTTGGGCGCGGTAAGCCATGCTCCGGCCGCAGACTTTGCAAATGTCGCTATCTGCGCATTGCTGCCGCTCAAGGCGAAAACGGAGCACTTCCGCTTCCGGCCCTTTGCGGTCATTGACGACAAAGCCTCCTGGGCAGCATGAAACACACCCGGGCTAGCGTGGGCATCCCCGACTCAGGTTTTCTAGAAAAGCTTTGGTGCACCAAACCTTGGGCCTGAACACCAAGGAGCGACGATCAGCCGTTGACCGCCGCCCCTCAATAACCGCTTACTCTGCGGGCGAAGTCTGCCCCGCTTCATTACGACGTTTGTTGTCATTGTAGAGAGCCTTGGTCAGGGACAGGCACATTAGGCCCATTACCATGGTAAAGGGTAGCGCCCCGATGATCATCGCGCTTTTTAGCGCTTCCATCGGATCAGCTTCACCATTGGTCTTCCCGGCAACCAGAAGCGTGCCCGTCACCAGCGTCAAGATCACGCCCCAGACGATGCGGTGTTTGACGCCGGCCTGGGTTTCACCGCCGGACATAATGGTGTTCATCACCAGGATGCCTGAGTCCGCAGAGGTCACAAGGAAGGTCAGGATCAGAACCACACACATCACAGTGATCAGAGTCAGGAAACCACCGGAAATGATTTGTTCCAGTGTCACAAAGAGCTTGGAAGACTGGGAGGCTGCGATGATTGCACCGTCTGCCACGCCGGAAATTTCCAGATCAATTGCGGTTGCGCCTAGAATGGTCATCCACGCAAAACACACAGCGGTTGGAGCAAAGACACAGCCGAAGATGAATTCACGGATGGTACGGCCCTTGGAAATGCGCGCAAGGAACAGACCCACAAAAGGTGAGAACGCAATCCACCATGCCCAGTAGAAAGTTGTCCAGCCAGCCTGCCAACCAAACTGACGGCCTGCGTTACCTGCATCATAAACAGCTGCGAGGGTTGCGTCGTCGAGTTCCGCAGCTGCACCCTCAAGGCCGGATTTGAAGCCGTCAAAGCTGCCCCAGGCGTTAGTTGCGCCGCCGATCAGATCATCAGCAAGTGGTTTGGCTGCTTCTGGCAGTGCTGCTGCAAAGGCTGCCGGATCCTGAGGCGTCCAGGCGCCAAAGCTGATCTGCACGAAATGCAGGATGTAATCCACCAGTGCGGATGCATAGGTTGTCATAGCGAAAATGAAAGAGCCGAAGACCACGAAGGTCAAAAGCAGGATGACGGAAAGAACCAGGTTCAGATTGGACAAGATCTTAACGCCTTTATCCACACCGGTCACCGCAGAGATGATGGAAAGACCCATAATCACAAGCAGACCTGCGATCAGTCCAACAGTACCCGGTACAGGGGCTTCACCACCCATATCCATGATCCATTCCATGCCAGTGACTGCATAGACACCGTCGATGAACTGGCTGACGCCAAAACCGATGGTCACAGACACACCCAGGATGGTTGCAACGATGCCCAGAACGTCCACAACATGGCCCATGAATCCGTTGATGTATTTACCAAACAGCGGTGTCAGAGCGGAGCGGATGGTCAGAGGCAGGCCACGCGTATAAGCGTAGTAAGCCAGAGACAGACCTGTCACCACATAGATCGCCCAAGCGTGAATGCCGTAGTGCGCAAAGGTGTAGCGGTAGCCAGACTGTACAGCCTCAGGCGTGTTGCCGACAACGTCACCGGCCACAACAACAGGGTTTGATCCCCAGAGACCCAGAGGTTCAGCCGTGGCGAAAACCATCAGCCCCACACCCAAACCGGCACCAAACATCATGGAGAACCAAGAGAAGTTGGAAAACTCCGGTTGCTCACCTTCCCGGCCCATGCGGATCTTACCGGTTTGTGGCAGTGCTGCCAGAACAAACAGGAAGAAGGCAAAGAAGCCTGTGATGATGATGTAAAACGCGTTGAATTCACCCAGGATTCTCCAGTTCAGACTGCCCAGAACGCCATTGGCATTCGCCGGCCAGACCAGCGCCCAGATCACAAGCAAGGCCATTACAGCCTTGCTGAACAGCGCAATCGGGATGCTATATCCCTCGTAAAATCCTGAATCGGACGTTTTAATGTCCAGATCCGTAAACGGTGCTTTGGTTGACATGATGTCTCCTCCCTGTTCGCACTATTCCCCTTGGCCGGCAGGCCCGGTCCAGGGACAACGCCCCTGACCCTCGTCATTCCCCTCAGAACATCAGCCGAAGATGGTGTTGATCCGATCGAGGGTGGCCACATTGACGGCTACCCCTTCTGTCTGTGCACGCGCACGTTTTGCTTTGCGCCCGTCCCCCGGCAGGCGCGCGTTTTCCTGATCCCGGATGGAAGCCGCCAGAGCCGCAATGCGCGCGCCGAAATCATTTCCAGAGGTCGCGCCCGGGTCGATCGCCAGGAAGAACTGGCCGGTTTTGGGCGGGCCACCTGCGGTGCCAGAGAAGGGCGAAGCCTCTGTTCCCAGGGTCGCGCCGGTCATGGCGGCGGCCATCAATTCAGTCATCAATGCGATACCGACACCTTTGTAGCCGCCCGATGGCGCCATGGAGCCTTTCAGGCCGACTTCGGGATCGGTTGTCGGGTTGCCCTGCGCATCGAGCGCCCAGCCTTCCGGAATGGCTTTGCCTTCGCGGGCGTGTTTCATCACTTCTGATTTCGCGATGGTGCTGGCGCTCTGGTCAATCAAGACCTCTGCCTGGCCATCCGCACCAGGGGCCGCGATGGAAAACGGGTTGGTCCCTACCACAGGTTTCGCCCCACCAGACGGCGCAATAGAGGCCGGCGCATTGGTGAAACCGATGCCCATCAGGCCGGCTTCTGCTAGGCGTGCGGTGTGGATGCCAAGCACGCCACAGTTATAACTGTTGCGGATCGCGAGTGCGGCCACACCTTGTTCACGCGCCAGAGGGATCAGATTTTCAAAACCTGCATCAATCGCAGAATGGGCAAAACCTGTCGCCGCATCGACGCAAATCACGCCCGGGCGCGGCTGGCTGAGAACGGCCTGGGCCTGACCATCAACCTTGCCGCATTGCACATGCTCCGCATAGATCGGGATATAGGCGAGACCATGGCTGGCAACGCCGTTCGCCTCTGTTGACGCCGTTGCCGCCGCCAGAGGGCGCGCGTTTGCCTCTGATGTGCCTGCGGCCACAAGGGCTCGGAAAGCGATGTCTTCTATTTCGCCAAGTGTCAGGTTTCTGGTTTCGGTCATTTCATTCGTCCTGATTAATCATTGTCAGATAGCCCGGCACCCGCCCCGGCTAGACGCGAGGCTTCGGTCGCGGGGGCATAGGTTTTATGGGCGTAGGTGTTGAGGGTGTCCCAGGCTTCCGGCGCAGGTTTGGCACGACTGACTTGGGAAAGGATGTTGCCGGTCAGATCACCGATACGGATCACGACATCAGCTGAGGTTGCCTGCAGGAGGGCATCATTTGACAGGCCAAGCAGGTTGCCGTCTGTGGAAGCAGATCCCGCATCACATTCCAGCACCAGAACGCAGTTTAGCTGTGCTGCCGCTGAAGCCATGAAGGGCAGCAGAAGGGCCGGGAAAGAAAGCCGCTGCATGGTAATAGATGCATCTTTCAGCTTTAGAGCTCCATCAGACAAGGCAGCGCCGGCCTGCAAGGAGCAGAGTTGCGCGTCATCGACGGCGCGCCAGATCCTCGATGTCTCTATCGGGCGCAGATCCTGCTCCGCTTTACCCTGATTGTGATCCAGCAGGGCAGACAGAACCCCTGCCCCATCAATCCCGTTCCGGCACAGCCAGCGGGTTGCTTTCGCTGCTTCTTCTGCCGTACCCCAGCTCATACCAGCACCACGCACAGCGCGTTTGGCGAGGGCTTCGACTTCGTTCAGCGCGTAGCTCATGAATTCCCCTCCGCATCCGGGTAGACCCAGAGATCAGCGTTTTCAGGGGTCAGCTCTTCCGGGTATGGCGCGTTGCCAAACATACAGATCCGCAACCAGCGGTCAGAGCGCGGGTCAAAATGCGTCGCACCAAAAGTCGCAAGCTTATAGCGCAGCATGTCGATGGGCATCATGTCCGCACAGATCGTATTGTCCTGAATTTCGCTGTAAGGCGCGCAGGCGTTGATCTGTACGCGGCGAATGCTGTGGCGGTGTTCCGGGTGGTTCAGTAGGAATTCAGACACCGGGGCATCATCATCCCAGATTTTCAGATCCGCAAAGGCAAGGGCCACATCCCTTCCCGGGGAGAGCGGTTGTTCGTATTCTGCAATCGGCTCTTCAAACCGTTCACCCAGCCGTGGTTCCAGCTTTTCTTCTGAGACATACCAGGCACGGGCACAGTTTTCCTTTGCGGACCAGTCGGTTTCAAGCGCCTGGGCGTAACCTGCGCGCATAAGATTACGCGTGGCTTTAACAGACATTGTTCCCAAAATGCGGGAGGCATCCGGACGGTGATCCGACATGGCGGGCGAAAGATCGTCCACCAGTTCACCGTAGGGTTCCAGAATCAGCGATGCGATCAGTTCCTGTCCTTCTTCAGACAGGGCCGCGCTCGTCCAGTTCAGCAGGCGGTCCCAGGGGCTGTTAGCCGTCAGATCATCGCCTCCGAGGTAGGCTTCGACCTTTTCAAGGTCTGCCTTCAACGCGACCAGTTTTTTGATCTGTACCGGGTGCTCTGAGCGCCAGGTCTCAACCAGCACCTGCACACGGGCGAAGAGACTGCGGAACAGATTTGCCTCTGCCTCTTGCGCGGTGTTCAGGCTGCGCACCCGCGCAATGGCTTCTTCCCGGGCGGCGACCCAGTTGTTCAGCAGAACCGGATGATTGATAAGAAACGGCGCCATGCCAAGACCGGTTGAGTTTCCGATCCCAAGACCATGCGCGATGTCCAAGGCAAGTTCCGCCGCCTGAGCACCACCACGGGCGCGCGCCATGTGATTGATCATGTCGCGCACAAACGCCCGGGTCAGAAAAACCGACAGCATTTCCGCCTGGAAGGGCGCGTCAAATTCTGGGCGATCCGCGAGGGTTTCATGATCCGCAGCACCCAGTTTCCCGGAGCCATAAACCGCCGTTGTACGCATAAGATACCCAACGGAAGCAACCTTATCGACATCCGGCTGCTCACCCTTTGCAAGCGCATCCACCATATGTTTCCAAAGGCGCACAGAGCGGTTGGCACGGGACACAGAAAGGGATTTTTCATTGACCCGCCCAGCTTCCTGATAGGGAATGTTGTGCGACAGTCGTTCGATATCATCGGCCGTCGGCACCCCGTCAAACAGGGTAAAGGTCGCGTCCCAGGCCGTGGCAATCACACGATCTGATCGCTCTTCCGGCGGCAGATCATGGGCAAAAGCCACAAGGGAATAAGTGCGCGCCGGGCCAGTCGCGGTATAGACCGCATGACCAACGCCCTTTGCGTCCACATCAAAGACAGGTCGTGCAAAACTCCAGTTTTCATTCGCCAGACGGCGTGTCAGCACCCGCATAAAGCTGAGACGGCACTGATGCATGGAACCAAGGCGGCTCAGGCGCATCACCAGGGCCGGATCACGCCGCGGGATGGAGTTTTGTACGGATGTCCCCATGTTTTACCCTCGTGGTTTAAAGTTTTCAGCGTAGAAATTGTACCAATTGCGACCCATTATCCCGGCAACCTCCTCTTCTGACAGTCCAGTCGCGCGCAGACCGTTTTCGATGTTGCCGAAGTCACGGTTGTCCCGGAACCACTGCGGCATATCCGGGAAACCCGGCGAGCTGGCGGACCCTTCGCCGTAGTCGATTTCCTTGGTCCAGCGCCCGACACGCATCCATTCCACGATGCTGTCCGGCTGGTCCTGACAAAGATCGGTACCGATCCCCAGATGCTCTGCCCCGAATTTCTCAGCGGTGCGCGCGATCATCTCGCAGAAGCTTTCGAGCGTGCAGGCCCCCTTGTCTTTCAGGTGGTGCGGATAGACAGAAAAGCCCAACATACCTCCGTTTTCAGTGACCGCGCGGATGACATCATCCTTCTTGTTTCGCAGAGCCGGAGCCCAGGAATGGGGGTTGGCATGGGTGATTGCGATCGGGCGCTCAGACAAGTCCGCCGCCTCAATGGTGGAACTGTCGCCGGAATGGCTCATATCGACCACAAGACCCACGCGGTTCATCTCTTTGATGACCTGTTTGCCCATGCGGGTGACGCCCATGTCCTCATCTTCATAACAGCCGGTCGCAAGCAGGGACTGGTTATTATAGGTCAGTTGCATGAAACGAGCGCCAAGCGTGTGGACGATCTCCACAAGTCGGATGTCGTCTTCAATCGGGCTTGGGTTCTGGAAGCCAAAGAACACAGCGGTACGCCCGGTTTCACGAGCCGCATCAATGTCAGACGCCCACTGACCTTTCATGATCAGTTCAGGGTACTGTTCAAACCAGCGGTTCCATTTTTCAAAGTTCAGAACCGTTTCACGGAAGTTTTCGTGATAGGCGATGGTAACGTGAATCGCATCCACGCCCCCTTCGCGCAACTGGCGGAAAATCTTTTCCGACCAGTTGGCATATTGCAGGTTATCAATCAGCATCATGCGACGCATCAGAATGGCAAGCCGCTGGAGATATAAGCGGTCTTCACAGTTGTGTAGAATTCAGCCGCTGCCTTGCCCTGTTCACGTGGCCCGTAAGAGCTGTCACCACGGCCACCGAATGGCACGTGGTAATCGGTGCCTGCGGTTGGCAGATTGACCATGACACAACCGGTTTGCGCATTGCGGCGGAAGTGGTTCGCACGAGCCAGAGATTGCGTCACGATACCAGAAGTCAGGCCGAAGTTTGTATCATTCACAACGGACAGGGCTTCTTCATACCCGTCGACTTTGATCACCGCCGCAAGAGGTGCGAACATTTCTTCACGGTTGATGCGCATGTCATTGCTTGTGCCGACAAAAACGCCCGGGTTCATGTAATAGCCCTGATGTGGCATCTCGAGACGCTGACCGCCGCAAAGCAGCTCCGCCCCTTCGGATTTGCCCAGGTCAACATAGGCCAGGTTTTCGTTCAATTGCTGTTCGGTCACAACCGGGCCGATCTGTGTCCCTGCCTCGAGCGCGTGGCCCACTTTCATAGCCTGCGCACCTGCCACCAGTTTTTCAACAAAAGCATCATGCACAGACGCGTGGACCACGAGCCGGGAGGAAGCCGTACATTTCTGACCAGTGCCGCCAAAAGCACCGCCCAGTGCCAGGGTCACTGCCAAATCAAGATCCGCATCATCCATAACTGCCAGCGCGTTTTTGGACCCCATTTCCATCTGAACTTTGGTGAGGTTCTGGATCGCAGCACCGGCAATGCTTTTGCCCACTGGCACGGAACCTGTAAAGGAAATAGCATCGACCTTCGGGCTTTCGACCAGACGTTGGCCAATTTCACGACCTGCGCCCATCACGAGGCTGAACAAACCTTTCGGGATGTCCTGACGTTCAATGATTTCAGTCAGGGCAACTGCAGAAGCCGGGGTTGCGTTCGCAGGCTTCCAGACCACCGCGTTGCCATAGCAAAGCGCTGGCGCGATTTTCCAGGATGCCGTTGCAGTCGGGAAGTTCCAGGGGCTGATGATGGCAACAATACCAACCGCTTCGCGGCGCACGTCAACTTCGATACCTTCGCGCACAGAGTCCGCATTCTCACCAATCTGACGCAGAGTTTCAGCGGCGTAATATGTGAAGAACTGACCAGCGCGATACACTTCGCCCTTGCCTTCTGCCAAAGGCTTGCCTTCTTCACGAGACAACAGCATACCCAGCTCTTCCGCGCGAGCCATCATTTCGTTGCCGATGGACATCAGCACATTGTACTTGCGTTCAATCCCGTAAGCGGCCCATTCCGCCTGCGCGATTTTTGCCTGATCCAAGGTTGCTTCCAGTTGATCGGAGGACGCCTGCGCAAACATTCCGATCAGATCAGACAGATCAGATGGGTTGCGGTTTTCGATCTCACC
>JAAENN010000235.1 GCA_024224295.1 Shimia sp.
GGCCTTGGTTCGGCCCCTGTGGATCGCGTGGCGTGACGACATTGAAGAAGAAACCTATTTCCGGCCGGTTTCCGACTGGATCATCAGAGAGGCAATTCACAAGCTTCGGCCAACCGAAACTGCCAACGAGTTGTTGTATCATATTGGGGAACGCAGATTCCCATCGATCGGATCTGGCCATAATGAGTGATCATCGATCACCTGCTCGGCGCGCATAGAACGCTGCGGTCACTGGCTGCCGGTGCGCTTTTCGGTTGGTGTCATACCAGCGGTATTCGCTTTCGATCCACGCAGGCTGGTGTAAAGCTTTGAAATTGCAACGGTTTCTATCCGGCGCATGAGTCAAACGCGAATACCGCTGGTTGTCTAATTCCGGTTCTTTTGTCAATCTCTCCTGGGCTGGTGCCCTTGCCGGGGTCAGGGTTGTCTACGAAGTCTTTGCCGGCTTTGGGAGCTGGCTCGCTTCACTATAGTGCCCTAAAGGTTCGAGGCTTCCCAATGTATTAGGCGCAGTCTCAGAAGTGATGACTTCTTCGCATGCAACCAACGGCGCGGGTTTGACCTCGGCCAGGCGTCCCGGCGGGGACACCCCACCCACCTTTGCGAGGTGGAGCGGTTCAATGTTTTACTGTTCAGTGTGTTATGCCGTTGCGGCCTCCTTGTCCTTTTTCTGCGGCCAGGCGAAGGCCTCCCCGGTGATCAGCATGCGGTGGAGGATGACCGCCATCTTTCGGGCCAGCGCCACGACGGCCTTCTTGTGGCTGGTCCTCTTCTTCACCCGCCGCGCCCAGTCCTTGAGCGGATGGGCCCGGCGCACGACATTCAGAAAGCTGCTCGCCGCCCCATAGAGCAAGGCCCGCAACATCTTGTCGCCATGTTTGGATATTCGCCCGCTATAGTCCATCTCGCCTGACTGCATGCGCCTGGAACTGAGGCCCAGATAGGCCCCGACGCTGCGCGATTTGGCAAAGCGGGCAGGATCATCCATCGTTGCCGCGAAAGCCAGCGCCCCCACAGGGCCAACTCCCGGCGCCGTCATCAGCAGCCGGCAGGCAGCGTTTGCCTTGGCGGCGGCAGCCACTGTCCGGTCAAGCTCTTCAATGGAATTCTTCAGAGCCGCCATCTCGTTCACAAGGGGGGTGAAGATCGGCGACAGATCGGGGTTCTTCTTCAGAACCGCCTTGACCCGGCTGGGGAACTTGCCAACCCCCTTCGGCAATCGCTGCCCCAGGCTCGCCAGCAAACCCCGGATCGTATTCTGCCGGCTGCGGTGCTGGCCAACCATGTGATCACGGGCTTTGAGCAGAACCCGCATCCTGTTCGCCTCCTCGCTCTTCACATGGGTCACCCGGCAGAACCCGGTGCGCGCAAGATCAGCCAGAATATTGGCATCATTGGCATCGGTCTTATTGTGCTGCAGCCGCAACACCGCATGAGCCTGACGGGCATCGATCACATCAACCCGGAGCCCAAGCTTCAAAAGCTCCCGCGCAAGCCAGTTCGACAATGTCCCGGTCTCCATCACAATTCGTTCCGGACAAAGGCAATGTTCACGCAACGCCTCGAACAAGGCCCGAGGATCGGTGGCAACCTTGCCCTCCGCCACAACCTCGCCGGCTCCATCCTTCACACAAAAACTCGTCTCTTCCTTCGAAACGTCCAATCCGACATACTCCATTCCGGTCACTCTCCTTTCATGGCCCATTGGGGCGCTTACCTTGCGACCCCGCATTATAGGCCCAGGAGAGTGACCACCGGAATTACGCTATGTATTAGTCCAAGGCCGCAATCGGCAAAGGTTTTGAGACGTTGGCCAAGGCACGGGCGGAAGAAACGCGACGGCGGACCCGCATTCAGGCGGAGAAGGAAGAGCTGATCTTAGAAGCTGCGCTTGAGGTCTTCTCCAGCAACGGCTGCCGCGGTTCTACAATCGACCAGAGCGCCGAGGCAGCCGATATGTCAAAACCGAACCTCCTGTAC
>JAAENN010000236.1 GCA_024224295.1 Shimia sp.
AGGCCTTTGTGTAGACGCCTTCCGCTCCCCAGGCGACGGCATTGTACTGACCACACCTGTGTACCACGCGTTTGCTCGGGTCATTAAAGCGGCGGGTCGTGAAGTCGTGGAGTGCGAGCTGGTCAACAACACTGGCCGCTATGAAATGGACTTTGACACTTGGGATGCGCAGATGAAGGGGCATGAAACCATGTTCATTCTCTGCTCGCCGCACAATCCGGGTGGGCGCGTATGGTCCCGTGAAGAGCTGCAAGGCGTGGCTGACTTCTGTAAGCGTCACGACCTCATTCTGGTGAGCGACGAAATCCACCACGATCTGGTTTATCCGGGCCAGACCCATATTCCGATGGTGAATGTCGATCCAAGCATTCTGGACCGTTTGGTGATGATGACGGCCACCACCAAGACCTTCAACATCGCCGGAGGCCTGACTGGCAATGTCATCATCCCGGATGAAAAGCTGCGTGCGAAGTTTGCCGCGCGTCAAGCTGCTCTGGGACTGTCGCCTAACAGTTTTGGTCTATTTATGGCGGAAGCGGCCTATTCGCCGGAAGGGGCGGCCTGGGTAGATGGCCTGATTGAATATCTTGATGGAAACCGCAAGATTCTGGACGACACAATTGCAAACATCCCGGGTCTTTCCTCCATGTCATTAGAAGCGACCTATCTGAGCTGGGTAGATTTCTCCGGCAAAGGCATGTCGCGGGAAGAGTTCACCAATCGGGTAGAGAAAGGCGCGCGGGTTTGCGTGAACCACGGCCCAACCTTTGGCAAAGGCGGGGAAAACTACCTTCGGTTCAACATCGCGACACCACGAACGCGGGTACAAGAAGCGGCCTCCCGATTGGCCGAGGCGTTTGCAGACCTTCAATAAACAAACAAGGGCGGGGATTTCCCCGCCCTTTTGTTTTGCCGGTGAGGCGTTTTAGTTAGGGCGCCCCAGCAACCCAGCCGGTGTAGGCTCGGCTTTATAATAGTCTACTGGCGGCTGATCCGCGACTGGCGTGGCACGCTTGAACTCATAGTGCATTTCGCCGTCTTCCTCGTCAGTGGCTACAACCAAACACTCCGATATGTGTTTAGCGCCGTCATAGAGGTTCACAAGCCCCCGCAAACGTGGCGCGGTTTCGGCATCCAAAGTGAAGCCATCATCCAAAAAACGCACAACTCGGACGCTAAACCCGCCCGCCTCAACACGAAGACGATGCCGTTGCTTCAGCGCCTTTTTGCGCGCGGCCTCAAAGCCTGCCTGCACTTCGGCAGAAAAATAGTTGTCCATGGGATTCTCCATCGTTCATCTCACTGCATCGCACCATGCTGCACCGGTCAAGCGAAGATTTCGTAAACAGTCTGGTTCCTTATCGCGCGCCAGAGCCGCAAGCACCTCTACCCCAATGTGCAAAAACGCGCAGTGCACGCGCGCAAGTGTTGGTTTTTTGAGGAGGGACGCTGGCTTAGACTAAGGCCAAGTTAGACACAAAGGAATGTACTATGGGTTTGCTTGTAGACGGAAAATGGACCGACCAGTGGTATGACACTAAATCACACGGGGGCAAATTTGTGCGATCCGCTGCGCAGTTCCGCAATTGGATCACCGCCGACGGCAGCGCGGGGCCAAGTGGCAAAGCCGGATTTCAAGCGGAAAGCGGACGTTACCACCTTTATGTGTCGTATGCCTGCCCTTGGGCGCATCGCACACTGATCTTTCGTAAGCTTAAAAACCTGGAAGAGCATGTCACAGTGTCGGCTGTGCATCCCGATATGTTTAGTGAGGGCTGGACCTTTGAGACTGACGAGCATGGCGCAACCGGTGACACGCTTTACGAGCTAGAATTTGCCCACAATATCTACACCAAGGCAGATCCGGCCTATTCCGGCCGTGTGACCGTACCGGTCCTTTGGGACAAGAAACAGGAAACCGTCGTGAGCAATGAAAGCTCCGAGATCATCCGAATGTTCAACAGCGCCTTTAATGGACTCACCGGCAATACGCTGGACTTCTGGCCAGAAGCTAAGCGCGCGGCAATCGAGGAGGTCAACGAGCGAATCTACGACACGCTGAATAATGGTGTCTACAAAAGCGGTTTTGCCACCACGCAGGAGGCCTATGACGCGGCGATTTATCCGTTGTTTGATACGTTGGAATGGCTGGAAGAGCACCTCACGGAGAACCGCTATCTGATGGGGGATCAGATCACTGAAGCGGATTGGCGGTTGTTCACCACCCTGATCCGGTTTGATCCGGTTTACCACCTGCATTTCAAATGTAACCGGAAGCGGATTGTGGATTATCCCAATCTCTGGGCGTACACACGCGAGCTCTATCAGGTGCCCGGCGTGGCGGAGACTGTGAACTTTAAGCATATCGTTGACCACTACCTAAGGAGCCACACCAGCATCAATCCACATCAGATTGTGCCGATCAATCCGGTGATTGACTATGATGCACCGCACGGACGCGGATGATTGAGCAAATCCCCTCTGAGCAAGCAAGAAGGCTTGCGCAGAGAACATCAAGTGCGGTACCCGCGCCTTAAGGGAAGACAGGTGCCGCAATGATCAATTCAGAGACAAGCCCACTGCCGAAGAAGCCGCGCGACCATGGCGGCGGCATTGACCCGGCCATCGCCAATTGGGGCGGTACGCGCGAAAGCTGGTTGGACCTGTCGACCGGTATCAATCCTGTGCCCTATGACGTTGCCGATTTTCCGGCAGACGCCTGGACAGCTTTGCCTGACAAGAGGGCACGGGAAAATTTAATTGCGGCAGCGCGGACTTTTTGGAAAGTGCCAGAGGAGTTGGCAGTTTTGGCCGCACCTGGGGCGTCTGCCGTAATCGCGCGTATTCCAGCACTGGCCGCAGCAGGGCGCGTGGATATTCCAGTCCCGACATACAATGAACATGCAGCCGCCTTTGAAGCCCAAGGATGGAAGATCACCTCGGACGCGCCGGATGCGCGGGTGCTGGTGCATCCCAACAACCCAACCGGTCGGCTTTGGACAGCTTCGGATTTGACCGCGCCTTTTATGGTGATTGATGAAAGCTTCTGTGACATTTGCCCAAAGGCAAGCTTGATCGAAGAGGCGCGCAAACCCGGTCGGATTGTGCTCAAGAGCTTTGGGAAATTCTGGGGGCTGGCTGGAGCACGGCTCGGCTTTGCCATTGGCGATCCTGCGTTGATTGAGAAACTGGCAGAGTTCATTGGACCCTGGGCTGTATCCGGCCCAGCGTTGAGCCTCGGCACTCAAGCTTTGCAAGACGAGGCTTGGGCTAGCAAAACCCGCGCGCGCTTGGCAGAGGATGCTAGACGTTTGGACGCGCTTCTGAGGTCAAAGGGTGCAGAGGTTGCGGGAGGCGCGGACCTGTTTCGTCTCTACGAAGTCGAAGATGCTGCAAAGTGGCAAGAAACCTTGGCGCAAAACCATGTGTGGTCTCGAATATTCCCTTACTCTAAGACTTTCCTGCGGCTCGGATTGCCTGCCCCGGACCGCTGGGATCAGCTGGAGGCGGCGCTATGAGCACGGCAGGTGTTTTGGTTGGCGCGCTGTTGCTCGATGCCGTTTTTGGAGAGCCGCGCTGGCTGTGGCAGCGTCTGCCACATCCCGCGGTGCTCATGGGCAAGGCGATTGGTCGCGCAGATCACGAATTCAACGACGGCATCAACCGCAAAGCCAAAGGCATTATTGTTGTGATCGGGCTCGTTCTGGCAGCTTGGGTGCTCGGTGCGTTCATCGGCCTATTCGGCTGGCTGCCGCAGATGCTCTTGGCGGCCGTCCTATTGGCGCAGCGTTCGTTGGTGGAGCATGTGCAGGCGGTTGGCGATGGCTTGCGTGTGTCGTTGGGCGACGGCCGCATGATGGTGAGCCGAATCGTGAGCCGTGACACAAAAAACATGGACCAAAGCGCGGTCGCGCGGTCTGCCATCGAAAGCGGTGCCGAGAACCTGAGTGACGGGGTCATTGCACCCGCGTTCTGGTTCTTGATTGCTGGACTGCCCGGACTGTTGATCTACAAAATTGTCAACACCGCAGACAGTATGATTGGCTACAAGACCGAACGGCACAAAGACTTTGGCTGGGCGGCAGCACGACTGGACGATGTGCTCAACTGGGTGCCAGCGCGTCTGACTGCCCTTTTGATTGCCGCAACACATGCCTTAATGGCCCAGTGGCGGGCCATTAAAGCTGACGCAAAGCTGCACCGATCACCCAACGCAGGCTGGCCAGAGTCCGCTATGGCAAGGGCGCTGGAGGTGGCCGTGGCAGGACCACGTTCCTACGATGGTGTGCTACAAGACTTTCCTTATGTGAACTTGCAAGGACGCAAGGAGCTGAAGGCCGATGATGTGGATGCCTGTTGCCGAGCCTTATGGCTGACATGGGCGGCAGGCTTGGCGGTGGTTGTGGTTCTGGCGATCCTCTAGACGCTTGCCCACACGTCAGGCTCTAGCTATGTCTGGGCAACCATTTTGTCCACGAGGGTATTTGAATGCGTCTTTTGCCAGCGCTGACCGCGGCGTTCCTGACTGTCAGCACAGCCACCACTGCCGCCGCGCAATGCGGCGGGCCTTTTAACAGCTTTGTCAATGGCTTGAAGAAAGAGGCCAGTTCTAAGGGCTATTCCAAAGGCACGGTGGACAAGTTCTTTGCCAGCGCGCGACAGGATCCCAGAACCATCAAGGCGGACCGCTCCCAAGGCGTGTTCCAGATGCCATTCCTAGACTTCTCACAACGTCTGATCAGCCAGAACCGGATTGATGTGGGCCGCAAAAAAGCCAAGCAATATGCATCGACCTTTGACCGCATCGAGCGAGAGTACGGTGTGTCACGCGGTGTACTGTTGGCGTTTTGGGCGTTTGAAACCGACTACGGAGCCTTCCAGGGCGATTTCAACACGCTGAACTCTTTGGTGACACTGGCCCATGATTGCCGCCGTCCAGAGCTGTTCCGCCCGCAGGTGTTTGCGGCACTGGAGCTGTACAAACGAGGCAATTTCAGCCCCACCAAGACCACGGGCGCTTGGGCCGGAGAAATTGGCATGGTGCAGATGTTGCCAGCGGACATCATCGAAAACGGTGTCGATGGCGACGGCGACGGCAAAGTCAGCCTGAAAACCTCGCCACAGGATGCACTGATGTCCGGTGGCAAGATGCTGTCCCATCTGGGTTGGCGCAAGAATGAGCCTTGGCTGCAAGAGGTTGTGGTGCCGAGCAATCTAGATTGGTCTAAGTCCGGTTTGGACACCACCCTGCCCGCCAACCAATGGGCCAAAATGGGTGTTAAACCGCGCGAAGGCAAGCTGGCCAACTTGCCAGCCTCACTGCTTTTGCCACAAGGGCGCAAGGGTCCGGCCTTTCTGGCCTACCCAAACTACAGCGTGTATTTTGAGTGGAACAAGAGCTTCGTCTACGTAACTACAGCGGCCTATTTCGCCAACCGTCTGGAAGGCAAGGCACGCTACAACGCCGGAAACCCAGATCCAGGCCTGTCCGGCAACCAGATGAAGCAATTGCAAAATAAACTAAAAGCGCGCGGGCATGACGTTGGCAAGGTTGACGGCATCTTGGGCAAACTGACCCGCCGCGCGGTTCAGGCAGAGCAAGTACGCCTTGGCCTGCCAGCAGATGCCTGGCCAACCCCGCAATTGTTAAACGCCCTGTGAGTTTAGAAAATTTACGCCCTCAGTACCACTTTCGAGAGGTCGGCAGGCGTATCCACATTTGGGATGTGCGCAAACTGCTGCACCGCGCTGAAACCTTGCTCGTGACTGACATCCCCCTCAGCGACATCCGGGAGCTGGATGAAGGCTATTGGTTTGACGCCACCAAGCAACCCGCAACCTGCCGGGCGATAGGCGACCACATAAAGCTGGTTCAGGCAGCAGACCTCACCTACCCTATTTTGCTTTGCTCCGAAGGCCGCGTGATGGATGGTATGCATCGCGTGGTGAAGGCCTATGTGGCAGGGCAAACCACCATCACGGCTCGGCAATTCCCCGTCACGCCGCCGCCAGATTTTGTCGACGTCTCGCCCAATGATCTGCCTTATGAGTGAGCTTCAATCTCGCGCACTGGAAATCGCATCCCATCCGCGGTCTGCATCACCAAACGTCCACCGTTTTCAACAATCCGGTCGCACCGCTCCACGCCGGTGACAAAGGTCACACAGACCACACTGTCTTCTGCAACCTCCCAATGGCCATACCATGTGCCGCCTCCGCCGTAAGTGTATTGATACTGACCATTGCGCTCAAACACCGAGCGGCCGTCGTCAAAGAACACAAAAGTCTGGCCTGACAGCTGTGCGGAAAGCGCCGATGAATCAAACGGCTCATCTCCTTTTTGAACTTTCCAGTCCTGCGCCACACTGCTGGTGGCAGCACACAATAGTCCCAAAATCATCATTGTCCGCATCGCGCACCCTCCTTGCCCTACCCTAGGCAATCACGCGTTCACCCGCGCCTCACAATGCGGTGAGCACTTTCTTCTTACCCAAACATCCCAAAGGAGGACGGCCAGAGAGGCTGGCTCCTCACCTTTTAGGTTAGGCCACCAAAGTCTCCGCCGCCTTGAGGTCCACCGAAACCAATTGGCTCACGCCCTGCTCAACCATGGTCACGCCAAACAGGCGGTCCATACGGGCCATGGTGACCGCGTGGTGGGTGATGATCAAAAAGCGCGTGTTGGTGCGGCGGCACATCTCGTCTAAGAGGTCACAGAAACGGGTGACGTTGGCGTCGTCTAGCGGCGCATCGACCTCGTCGAGAACACAGATCGGCGCCGGGTTCGCGAGGAAAACAGCAAAGATCAGCGCCATGGCGGTCAGGGTTTGCTCGCCACCAGAAAGAAGCGATAGCGTGCTGAGCTTTTTGCCGGGCGGCTGACACATGATTTCCAGACCTGCTTCGAGCGGATCGTCGCTTTCCACAAGCACAAGATTGGCTTCCCCCCCACCAAAGAGGTGGCGGAACAGAAGGGAGAAGTTGGAATTCACCTGCTCAAAGGCCGTCAGCAGCCGCTCGCGCCCTTCTTTATTGAGACTGGCAATGCCACTGCGCAGGGTGCGAATGGCTTCTTCAAGGTCTGTTTTTTCACTGACCAGAGCATCGTGTTCGTCCTGCACTTCTTTGATATCTTCTTCGGCACGCAGATTTACAGCGCCTAGGCTGTCCCGCTGACGCTTCAAACGGTTCACGTCGTTCTCAACAGCCTCAGAACTCGGCATTTTGTCCGGATCGACATCCAGTCGTTCCAGAAGCTCCGCCGGTTTGACCTCTTGCTCCTCCATGATACGCTCTGCGGCGTAGGTCACGGTTTCACGGGCGGCATCGGCGCGGGCTTCAGAGCGGGCGCGGGCCTCACGGGCTTCACTAGCCAGCCGTTCGGCATCCCGCTCATGATGTTCCGCTTCCCTCAGAGCCACCTCTGCTTCTGCCAACACATCAGCAGCGACTTTGCGGCGGTCTTCGGCAGCCTCGATAGCCTCGGTCAATTCTTCACGTTTATCCGCAATTTCTTCCGGTGCGGCGCCAGCTTCGATCAGCTCGTCTTCTGAGGCATCTTTGCGCTCGGCAAGTTCGCTCATCCGTTTTTCAGCGGTTTCGAGACGGTGACGCCAGCCGCTGACCTCTTTCATAACCTCTTGCGTGCGCTTTAGGCGAGCTTCGCCTTCTCGGCGCAATTCGTCGTGCGCGGAGCGGCGGGACATCATCATAATGCGCGCACCTTCCACGGTCATCTTGATGTCTTCGACCTCTTGGCGGGCGGCATCAAGATCGCCGAGATCAGACAACGCGCGTTCCGCTTCTTGAAGCTGCTGACGCGCGGCCATGGCTTCTTCTTCGTGGCGGGTCACGGCCAATCCAAGGCTTTCGAGACGGCCTTCGGCCAAGTTTCGATCTGCTTCGGTGCGAGACAGAGCACGATTGGCATCGGCCACGGCGCGATCTGCCGCGCGGCGCGCTTCGCGGGCGGCTTGGTCCACATTGGTAAGTTCCCGCAGACGGGACTGCAAAGCCTCATGTGCATCCACAGCGCCATCGGCGCGGGCGGTGGCACGGGCCATGGCTTGCTTGAGCTCTTCCAGTCGGTTGAGTTGTTGTAGGCGCAAGGCCGCAGCGCTTGGCGCGTCTTCGGCCCAGGCGCGGAAGCCATCCCAACGCCAGAGATCGCCTTCCAACGAGACAAGCCGCTGGCCGGGCTTCAAGAGGGGTTGCAGCGAGAGTGCATCCTCATTGGCTACCAGACCAATCTGGCTCATGCGGCGCTCGAGCACTTCAGGCACCGACACGTGTTGCACCAAAGAAGTCACACCCTCAGGCAGCGACTGCACATCGCCATACTGCGGCAGCACATACCAGCCAGAGGGGCCGTCTTCCTCCACTTCAGGCGCGCGCAAATCATCAGCCAAAGCCGCGCCCAGCGCTTTCTCAAAGCCTTGTTGTACTTGCAGGCGATCAAGAATTTGTCCGCCTTCAGCTGTATCACGCTCCACCAGCTTGGCCAGCGCCGTGGTTTCCGCGCGCAGTGCGTTGAGTTCGCCTTCAGCCTCGGAGCGTTCAGCACGGGCGTCAGCTTCACGCGACTGAGTTTCAGCTCGCTCTTCTTCGACTTCAGCCAAGCGCTCTTCGGCATCTTGTGCAGCCTCTATCGCTTCTGCCTCGGACTCCCGTGCCAGTTCCAGTTCTTCAGCTGCCCGCTCCAAAGCCTCCTTGGACTCCGACACCGCGGCACGGGCTTTTTCAGCCTCTGCTTCGCTTTTGTCTTGTGTCTTTTGACTGTCATCCAACAGGCGCTGCGCCGATTGGTGACGGGCCGCAAGCCGGGCGACGTCTTCGGTCAGTTGCGAGAGTTCCGCTTCACGCTCTTGCAGGACACTAGCAGCTTCGCGACTTTCATCAGAGGCGGCTTCGAGTTTCTCATCCTGGCCTTCGCCCGCCTTGGCAAGCTCGCGCTGTTCCCACTCCAACCGGTCTATCGTGTCTTCCGCATCGCGGTTTAGACCAGCCTCACGCTCCATATCGCGGCCCAGTTGCAGGATGCGATTTTTGAGCGTCTCGATGATTTGCAGCGCGTGGGATTCTTGATCGTTCAAGCTGTCCCGTTGCACTTGCAGACGTTGTAGCACCGCGGAGGCAATGGCCTCTTCTTCGCGTTTTCCTGGCAGCACTTCGTCGCGTTCTTGGCGAGTTTTGGCAGCGGCGCGGGCCAACACCTCAGCCTGCGCGGCCTGAGTGGTGCGCGTCTTGAGTTCTTCGTCGGCGGCGGCGCGAGCGTCATCCGCTTCCCGCCAGCGCCGATAGAGCAACATGCCCTCAGCTTGGCGCAACTCATCACCAATCGCACGGTAGCGTGCAGCCTGTCGGGCCTGGCGTGAAAGCTGGGCCAACTGGCTGGCCAATTGTTCGATCACATCATCTACGCGGGCAAGGTTGGTTTCTGCGCCTTTGAGTTTCAATTCCGCTTCGTGGCGGCGTTGGTAAAGGCCAGAGATGCCAGCCGCTTCTTCCAGAATACGACGACGCGCCTTAGGTTTGGCGTTGATCAACTCGGCAATTTGGCCCTGACGTACAAGTGCCGGGGAATGCGCACCGGTCGACGCATCAGCAAACAGCATTTGCACATCGCGGGCACGGACATCTTTGGCGTTCACCTTATAGGCGCTACCTACATCCCGCGTGATGCGGCGCACAATCTCCAGCGCGTCGTCATCGTTGAAGCCTGCAGGCGCCAAGCGTTCCGAGTTGTCAATTTGCAGGGAAACTTCGGCAAAATTGCGCGCCGGTCGGGTAGAGGCCCCGGCAAAGATCACATCTTCCATGCCACCGCCGCGCATGGCCTTCGGGCGGTTCTCGCCCATAACCCAGCGCAACGCCTCTAACAGGTTGGACTTGCCACAGCCATTTGGCCCCACAACACCGGTCAAACCATCGGCGATGATCAGATCGGTGGGGTCCACGAAGCTTTTGAAGCCTGTCAGTCTGAGTTTCGAAAAGCGCAAATTGCGATTGGTCCTGTGATTCCCTTTTGATTAAGGAAGTCTGCAAAGGGCTCTTGTGTTGAGTCAACGGCAAACCACAGGATATGGCCAAAGACGTCAAGTTATCCACAAGATATTGCCTCCATGTGCCAAGCCACGCAACTTTCACCGTCATGACGTCGCTTTCGGTTTCATACGAACTGCGCTTCGTCCTTTTTGTGGTTGCATAGTTTTTACGCAGAAATTGATATTGGAGCGCTTTCCGAAGCCCTCTAATTTTAAGACGGCTGGACAGCACCTTACCGTCCTGACACATCTTTGCTTCAACGACAAATGGGAGGGCGTCATGAGCGACATAACAGTGGTTCCAGGGAACCCACGCGACACACAGGCGACAGCGCTTTTGCAGGCAAGCCATGCATTGATGCAGGCACTGTTTAGCGAGGAGGACAATCATTTCCTGTCAATTGGCGAGCTGTGCGTGCCCTCCGTGAAGTTTTTTGTCGCGAAGGAAGGCGCAGCTTCTCTGGGGTGTGTCGCATTGGCAAACAAAGGCGATTACGCCGAAATAAAATCGATGTTTGTGCACCCCGATGCCCGAGGAAAAGGGGTTGCACATAAGTTGATGCAGGCGATTGAAGCCGAGGCGCAGGCCCAAGGCATTGCCAAAATAAAATTGGAAACAGGCGACACGTTGCACCAGGCGCACAGCCTATATCGAGCGCATGGATACCAAGACTGCGGGCCTTTTGGAGATTACGAAGAAAGCCCCGCGTCGCTTTTCATGAGCAAGACCTTGTCGCCTATAGCCTAATCACATTCCGCCTCGAGATATCCGGTGGTGCTACCCGCAGGCACAAAAACATCGACGACCTCGCATGAAGGGGTGCGCCGCAAATTAGAAGCTCGCTGAGAACTGCGGTTCTCATCACACGAAAGGATTCCCAGGACAAAAGACGCATCTCCCCGCAGTTCAAGGACATCACATCCCGTGGCTTCACGGATGGCCGTTTCCGCGAAAGGGGCTACTGATTGCAAGTTGGGCATCCATTGTGAGGACACACGGACCGCCTCTGCAAGACGCCCTTTGTGGCGGACAGCAAACTCTAAGTCATTCACAACGATCCTGCGCGCAGGCACATCCTTGAAATACGGTGACCTCGTATCACAAGCCGCACAGGTCAAAACCATAAACACAAAAAACAAACGCATGGGTCAAAAAGTGACTGCGATTCATTAACCCTTCGTTAAGCTGAGTGTCCGGCGCATTGCTTGCGGCCTTGCACCCCCATGCGCCACGTGGTCAAATTATGTGACCAGATACCAGAGACACACACATGCCCTTTCAAAAAGTTCAGCCAGAAAAACTCTCCACCTCCGTGGTGCGCCAGATCGAGCTTTTGATTCTGAGAGGTATTTTGCGCCCCGGCGAACGGCTTCCGGCAGAGCGTGAGCTGAGCGACCGATTGGGGGTATCCAGACCGAGCCTGCGGGAAGCCATAGCAACCCTTCAAAAAAAAGGGCTTTTGACCTCCAAAGCTGGCGCCGGAATCTTTGTCGCGGATGTATTGGGGAGCGCCTTCTCTGAATCGTTGGTGCAGCTATTCTCTGCACATGATGAGGCGGTTTTTGACTACATAGCCTTTCGCCGTGACATGGAAGGCTTAGCGGCAGAACGCGCTGCCAGCCTCGCGAGTGACACGGATTTGCAGGTGATTCAGGCCGTCTTTGACAAGATGGAGGCGGCGCACCCAAAGCGCAATCCATCGGATGAAGCGCAATTGGATGCAGATTTTCATCTGGCGATTATTGAGGCCAGCCATAACGTGATCATGCTGCACATGATGCGCTCCATGTATCAGCTTTTGCGTGAGGGCGTTTTTTACAACCGTATGATCATGTTCAAACAGCGCACCACACGCGGGGAACTGCTGGAACAACACCGAGCAATCAATACCGCCTTGCAGACGCGGGATTCCGAAGCCGCCCGCCAGGCTGTGATTGCACATTTAGATTATGTGGAAACCGCGCTTACAAGCTACAAGAAATCTGAGCAAAACGAAGCGATTGCAAAGCAACGGTATGAGCATGAATTGAACCGGTGAAGTAACCGAAAGCGCGCCTCAGGTGTTCAGATCCAATGTCACCCGCACCAATTCAACATCTTCCGCCGCCATGTTTTCCAGAACAGCTGCCGGTTCTTGATCCAACCGAACGAGATTACCGTCAACGGTATGGGAGCCGGACAGCAAAATAGTCACCTGACCGGAGTCCGCGTCAAACTGCGCTTCCCACTCCATAACTGCGTCGGGGCCAAAGTCGCTGGCTGAAAAAGTCAGAGTTTCTTGCCCGGCGTCAAAATCCGTTATCGTGACGACATCCCGGGAGTCATCAAACTCAAAATCGACGGTGAACGCATCCACACCGTCACCGCCTTCCAAGGTGTCCCCGTGATCGCCGACCAAAATGTCGTCACCGAATCCACCGTGCAATACATCTGCCAGTGCATCACCCAAACCCGAGCGCGTGCCAATGATCGTATCGTTTCCTGTGCCCCCCAACAGCGTGTCCGCGCCGTCATAATCCCGCAAGAAATCATTGCCAGAACCGCCACGCACCAAGTCGTCACCGCTGTCGTCAAATCCAAGATTTAGCGCCCCGACGCCATCGTAGATATCATTGTTATCACCAAGGCTAATTGTATCGTTACCCGCGCCGCCGGTAACAGCATCTTCGCCAGCTCCGCCCTGGATATAGTCATCACCGGCGCCACCGCTCAGTGCATCGCCGCTTGCGCCGCCCACAACGGTGTCATTGCCGCCTTCGCCATCCAGCCAATCCACACCATTGCCGCCGCGCAGTACGTCGTTTCCATTGCTACCAACCACGGTGTCGGCTCCATCCCCGCCTTCGAAGGTGTCGTCGCCGTCCGTTAGTGTCAGAACATCAAGCGCTGAGGACATTTGCGCCTGGCTGGGCATGTAAGTGGACTCTGCACCGGAGCCCTCAGGCGTATCTCCGCCATCTTCCCCTTCAGGTGCAGGAAAATCATACCCGTTGACCATATCCGCTAACATACCGACGCCAAAAATCGCTGTAAGTGCAAAAATCGCTAACATTTCTCTTGTCCTCAAAGCAGCTCTAACGGCCTTGAGTAGGAATGTATTAACCAAGTTTGACGGGATTGCGGCGGAGGTGTGCTGCTTTCTTGCTGGTTTCGCCAACAAAAAAGGCCGCGAAAGCGGCCCTTTCCTCACCAATCATTCGGCCTGATCAAGCTTTGTCTGTTCCCACATTTTCCGTAAAAGCTTTCTCGAAGTCCTTTTGTTTTTCTGGACTGGCGTCGGTTTGGTAGTTTGCCTTCCAGTCGTCCATGGTCATGCCATAGAAGATTTCACGGGCTTCGTTTTTATCCATCTCAATGCCGCGCTCGTTGGCGGCTTCTTGATACCAACGCGACAGACAGTTGCGGCAAAACCCTGCGAGATTCATCATATCGATGTTCTGAACATCGGTGCGCTTTTCCATCAGGTGCTCACGCAGGGTGCGGAAAGCGGCCGCTTCGAGTTCAATCTGAGTTTGCTTATCCATGGCTGTCCTCCGGGGGCAATTGCGTTGCGCAATGGGTAGCAACCGGAGGAACGTTGGGCAAGCGCGTCACATGATCGTGAGAGCGAGCCAGGGCACCAGAGCAAATACGAAAATCAACAGCTTATAGGTTCCAAGCCACTGGAAATAGAGCGGCGCGAGGGTGTCTTTCTCAACTCCGGTGATGCGCGCGTGCAAATCCGCGACCCAGCCCCGTAGGCCATAGATCATAACTGTTGCAAAAAGCAGGACGCCGATGTGAATGACGGCCATCCATCCAAAGAAGGCAGTAAGGGTTGCTTGGGTCATGTCAGCCTCCTTTCAGCTGTTGTTTTTCCCACTCCATATATGGGGACGCAGCCCTCATTCCGCCAGTGGTCGCGCATTGGATTTCACGTCAAAGCGGATAATTTACAAGCCAGAAGTTGCCAGCGTGTTTTGCAAGATCGGCGCGAGCCGCTCGGCCCAAGCCTTTTGAGTTTCTGGCGTATCGATTTCATCGTTACGCAGCTCGATCAAAGCATTTAGTCGACCGGGTTGGAGTGCGTGCTGATCGATGCTGTCGCCGGGCAACCAGCCGCTATAGGGTTCGTTGTCGCCCACAGTCAGGTCGGCTTCTTGCTCTAGCTCGGTTATCAGTGCCTTGCCAAATCTGTCTTCTTGCGGGGCATGCAAGACGCCGATTTCCCAAGGACGCGGTGCGCGGCCTTTGAGTTTTGGCGAAAAACTGTGCATGGCGATCACCACCACATTATCACGTTCGGCCGCCAGGGCCTCGAGAGCGTCGTGATAAGGTTGATAATGCATGGATTTGCGGCGTGCGATCTCTGCATCATCGACGTCGCGATTACCGGGGATAATGGTGCCGTCATACAGCTTCATAACCAGCGTAGGGTCATCTGCGCCACGGTTCGGATCAATGCAAAGGCGAGACCAGTTGGCACAGATCACTGGCGCATCCATCAGTTCTCCGAGGCGTAACGACGTGCCGCGTGCGCCAACATCATAGGCGATGTGGCGCGCCATATCGGCGGGATCAAGACCGAGGTCACCCCCGCTAATGTCCTCAGGCACTAAGTTGGAGGCATGATCCACGGTGATTAGCCAACGTGAGCGGCGTTCTGCGCCATAAATAGAAAACGGTGTATATGTCATGGGCCTGTCATTGCTTTCTGATCAGACTTAGGTCAGTTGTGGCGCAAAGTGAATTGGGTACAGGTTCACCTTGTATTTGTTAGCGTTAACATGTAGCAGGTGACACGCAAGGTGCCTTCAGGTCAATTCCTGAATAGCCAGACGAGCAAAGGCAAAGAAAGACGGATCATGAGACGACTGAGAAACGTGAAAATCGTGGCCACATTGGGCCCAGCTTCCGAAACATACGACATGATCCGCAGCCTGCATGAAGCCGGGGCAGATGTGTTCCGCCTGAACATGAGCCACGGCAGCCACGACGAAATCCGCGAAAAGCATCGTATCATTCGTCAGGTCGAAAAAGACCTTCAAAGCCCAATCGCCATTTTGGCAGACCTCCAGGGGCCTAAGCTGCGTGTGGGGGTGTTTGCCAACGGCGAGGAAGAATTGGTGGATGGCGCCAAATTCCGGCTTGATCTAGATCCCACTGAAGGCGACGTAAACCGCGTATGCTTGCCGCACCCAGAGATCTTCGCCGCATTAGAAGATGGTGCAAACCTGTTGGTGAACGACGGCAAAATTCGCCTGAAGGTGGAAAGCTGTGGCTCTGATTTCGCCAACTGCGTGGTGACCACCGGCGGTACGATTTCCAATCGCAAAGGCGTGAACGTGCCGGACGTGGTCCTGCCACTGGCAGCGCTGTCTGAAAAAGACCGTGACGATCTGGAATTTGTCTGCGGTCTGGGCGTTGACTGGCTGGCCCTGTCCTTCGTCCAGCGCGCCGAGGACGTCGCCGAAGCCCGCGAACTTTCACAAGGGCGTGCGGCAATCCTGTCCAAAATCGAAAAACCCGCCGCGGTCGAAGCTTTTGATGAAATCCTTGCGGCCTCTGACGGCATTATGGTTGCCCGCGGCGACCTTGGCGTGGAATTACCAGTCAGTGCTGTGCCGCCGATCCAGAAACGCCTCGTGCGCAAGTGCCGCAATGTTGCCAAGCCTGTGATTGTGGCCACCCAAATGCTGGAAAGCATGATCGAAAGCCCAATGCCCACCCGCGCAGAAGTGAGCGACGTGGCAACGGCAATCTACGAAGGCTCTGACGCGATCATGCTGTCTGCTGAATCAGCCGCGGGCAGTTTCCCGATCGAGGCGGTCACCACAATGAACAACGTGGCCATCGAAGTGGAAAATGATCCTACATATCGGGAGATCATTGAAGCGAGCCGCACCCAACCACGGTCTGGCGTTGCCGATGCAATCGTGGCTGCGGCCCGAGAGATTGCAGAAACCACAGAAGTGGCCGCGATTTGCTGCTTCAGCCAATCTGGTACAACCGCACTTTTGATTGCGCGTGAACGCCCTCGCGTACCAATCATCGCGATGACCTCTTTGCGTGGCACAGCTCGACGTTTGGCACTGAGCTGGGGCACAAACTGTGTGATTGCCTCCAACATCAGCCGCTTTAAAATGGCCGTTGTGGCTTCTGCTCGTGCCGCCCGCGACTTGGGGTATGCAGAGGAAAAGGATCAGATTGTTGTGACCGCTGGCCTGCCGTTCAATGTGCCAGGAACCACCAACATTCTGCGGGTGTCCCCTTGTGACGAGCGTTTGATTTTCAACCTCGAGTCGGAGTAGCGTCAGCCGAAAGTGCATCCCTAAGAAGGGCCAAAGGCAGGCATGGCGACAGACTATCTAATCACTGCAGGATTGATTGTAGGGCTGTTTTCCATCCCCGCAATGCTCGCCGCCTACGCCGACGGCCGCTTTCCGCGTAACGCGATGGCAGCTTTAGTGTTATCGGCAGCGATTATAACAGTCGCAATCATCCTGAATCCGGCGCGCTACAACGCGGCGGATTTACCAAATGTGGTGATCCGCGTGATTGGGGACATCATCCACTAGAAACCGCGCAAAAATGAGTCGATTGGGCCTTGCGTGCCTGATCTATGCGCTCTATACGGCGCCTCTATTCGCGCGACCGGCTAGAAGGCATGCCGAGTCGCGTTTGTCACCGACCGAATATAAAGGAGACGGAAATGCCTAAGATGAAGACTAAGTCGAGCGCCAAAAAGCGCTTTAAGGTCACTGCCACCGGCAAAGTGCTTGCTGGCCAAGCTGGTAAGCGCCACGGCATGATCAAACGCACCCGCAAATTCATTCGTAACGCCCGTGGCACTACGACCCTGTCCGCCCCCGACGCTAAGATCGTCAAGGGCTTCATGCCCTACGACCGCTAAGAGGAGATAAGATATGTCCCGCGTTAAAGGTGGTACCGTAACCCACGCCCGTCACAAAAAAGTCGTCAAAGCCGCAAAAGGCTACTACGGCCGTCGCAAGAATACCTTCAAGGTCGCGCGTCAGGCAGTTGATAAGGCGAACCAATACGCAACCCGTGACCGTAAGAACCGGAAGCGTAATTTCCGCGCGCTCTGGATCCAGCGCATCAACGCTGCGGTCCGCGCACACGACGAAGCGCTGACCTACTCCCGCTTCATCAACGGCCTGACATTGGCCGGCATCGAAGTGGACCGTAAGGTTCTGGCCGACTTGGCTGTGCATGAACCAACAGCGTTCACTGCGATTGTAGACCAAGCGAAAGCTGCTCTGGCTGCTTAAGCCAAGCTGTTTCAGAGATTAGAAAAGCCCGCGTCTTTGGCGCGGGCTTTTTCTTTGTGCACAATGCGCATTACTTGGATTCAGAAACCCTACTTTAAGATGTGGCTCCCTACGTTTGCTTTCGGGATAATTGTCAAGACCTCCCCCCTATAGTGACCAAAGAGGAAACTCACTTGAAATATTACATTTTAGCCGCCGCCCTCGTGCTATCGGCCTGTGGCGACGCCATGACCTACCCCGCCACGATTGAGAAACAGAGCGAAACTCTCGCCACAACAGCGCCAACACCTGTTGAACAGATACAACTCACAGATGGCTCCGACCTGAACAATGGTCGTTTTGAAGTTGTCGGCCCAGTCAAGGCTACTATTGGCAAAGTCACGGCCTTTCATCCTCAGCCGACTGTGGCGCAAGGCGAACAGAAACTGCGCGTAGAGGCGGCAGAATTGGGAGCCGACGGGGTGATCAATGCTAAAGTCAGCGACGTGACCATTTGTGCGTTGAGTTGGGGGTGCCGTATCCTCTCCGGCACTGCCGTAAAATTCACTAAGTAAAACCCAAAAATCAGGCGCCTTGCAGTAAAGTTGCAAGGCGCCATTCATAGACTGCATCGCGCACAAAAAGAGAACAAAAGTAAAACAGGTTACGTTTTATTTACCATTTCAGCTCCATGATGCCACCACGGCGTGTGTTTGCCGTGACATGTACCAGTGATTTGGAGGTTAGAATGGCCCGTATAAGCGAGCTGCATTATTCCAATACCTACGCACAGCGTTCCGGTGTTGATGAGTTTTTGGAAACGGCCCTGACTCCAGAAGAAGACCCGAATAATTTTGTGGTGTCATTTTACCAAGCGGACGGCACCGTGGGCATCGAAATCCCTCTGACCCATCCAGATGTGCTGACCGCCGTTGATCCGGCCACACACGAACAGGTCTTTGTCATTTCCGCTGCGAACTTCCCGATCTTACTCACCGATCCAGACGGTCGGGGCGCAGGCAACTATGAAGCCTACGCCCTGACCAACAGCAACGCCGGGAACGTCATTGACTTCTATGATATTGGCGGCGGTACGCAGAACATCCTCGCCGTCGATGGGGCCGCGGCCGGCACAACATCTGAAAACTTGTCCGTACTGACGACACCAAACAGCACCACAGGCAGTATTCAGTTTAATCAGCCCACCCCCCAAGACCGTACAGATGCTGCTGTCGGCCCTGGCGATACTGGCGTTGCTTGTTTTGTCGAAGGTACCCGCATTCGCACCCCGGTGGGCTATCAACTGATTAATACACTCTGCGAGGGCGATTTAATCTGGACCCGTGACAACGGGTTACAACCAGTACGATGGATTGGGCGTCGTACTGTGCCAGGCACCGGGAAATACGCGCCGGTCCAAATTGCTCCTGAAACCTTTGGCGCGCTCAAACCACATCAAGTCTCCCAAAACCACCGTATGCTGATAACCGGTTGGCGCGCACAATTACTGTTTGGAGAGGACGAGATTCTGGTTCCAGCTAAGTCGCTGGTGGATGACTGTGACGTGCGGATTTGTGAGTGTGAACGCGTCACCTATTACCACCTGCTTTTTGACGACCATCAGATTGTCAGCGGAGACGGTGTATTGAGCGAGAGTTTCTTTCCCGGAAGCGAAGCGATGAAGGCCGTTGACTGCGGTACACAAAGGGAGATGTTTGCACTTTTTCCAGAGCTGGCCACCGGCGTTCTGGTACAAACGCAAACCGCGCGACCGGTGGCACCGGCCAGCCTTGGGCCACTGTTGATGCGCAATTGATCCAACAGAGGGGCGTTTGTGAGGCGCCCCCCTCTGCGCGCTTGCAATCAAGGGGCCGTATGATAGGAGGTCTGCGGTAATTTCTCATCTGGGGACGGCCCTGTCATGGACGAACTGCGCACCAAATATCTAGACGCCATTGCCGCTGCGGCAGACGAAACAGCGCTCGAAGAGCTGCGCGTGCAGGCAGTGGGCAAGAAAGGCGAAGTCAGCCTGAAAATGCGCGAACTGGGCAAGATGACACCGGAAGAACGTCAGGTTGCGGGCCCGGCGCTCAACGCGCTCAAGAACGAAATCAACTCTGCTTTGGCCGCCAAAAAAGTGGCGCTTGCGGATGCAGCGCTGGACGCACGCCTGGCTACCGAATGGCTGGACGTAACGCTGCCCGCGCGCAACCGTCGCGTCGGCACCATCCACCCGATCAGCCAGGTGACAGAAGAGGTCACCGCGATCTTTGCCGATATGGGCTTTGCCGTGGCAGAAGGCCCTCAGATCGAGACCGATTGGTATAACTTTGACGCGCTCAACATTCCGGGCCACCATCCGGCGCGTGCTGAGATGGACACCTTCTACACGCACCGTGCCGACGGCGATAACCGCCCGCCGCATGTTCTGCGCACGCACACCAGCCCGGTGCAAATCCGTTCGATGGAGAAAACTGGCGCGCCGATCCGCATCATCTGCCCCGGTCGCGTGTACCGCGCGGACTATGACCAAACCCATACTCCGATGTTCCACCAGGTCGAAGGCCTTGCTTTGGGCAAAGACATCTCCATGGCGAACCTCAAGTGGGTTTTGGAAGAATTCTTCTCCGCCTTCTTTGGCACCGATGTAAAGACCCGCTTCCGCGCGTCACACTTCCCGTTCACAGAGCCATCCGCCGAAGTGGACATCCAATGCAGCTGGGAAGGTGGCACCGTGAAGGTAGGTGAAGGCGACGACTGGCTCGAGGTACTAGGGTCCGGTATGGTGCATCCGAACGTGCTTAAAGCTGGAGGGATTGACCCGGACGAATACCAAGGTTTTGCTTTTGGCATGGGTATCGATCGCTTGGCGATGCTGAAGTACGGCATCCCGGATCTGCGCGCCTTTTTTGACAGCGACCTGCGCTGGCTGCGCCATTATGGCTTTGCATCTCTGGACCAGCCGACCCTGCACGGCGGTTTGAACCGATAATTTTCTGGGCATTGCGCGGCTTCACCGGAAGCGCGTTGATGCCCGATGACGCTTTAGAACAAGCGAAAAGGAATTCGCTATGAAATTCACTCTTTCCTGGTTGAAAGACCACCTTGAGACCGACGCAAGCGTTGACGAGATTGTCGAGGCGCTGACCGACCTTGGCCTTGAGGTTGAGGACGTTTCCAACCCGGCCGAGCGGCTGGCCGACTTCACGCTGGGCAAAGTGGTGCACGCCGAACAGCACCCGGATGCCGACAAACTGCGTGTGTGCAAAGTGGCCACCAACGAGGGTGAGCTGCAAATCATCTGCGGCGCGCCAAACGCACGCGAAGGCATCACCGTCGTTGTCTGTAAACCGGGCATGTATATTCCTGGGCTCGATATCACCATTTCCGTGGGCAAAATCCGCGGCGTGGAGAGCTTTGGCATGATGGCATCTGAGCGTGAGCTGGAACTCAGCGACGAGCATGATGGCATCATCGAGCTGCCGTCTGGCGAAGTCGGCGACACGTTTGCGGATTGGCTGGCAGAAAACGATCCGTCCAAAGTCGACACCATGATCGAGATTGCAATCACGCCAAACCGTCCGGATGCGCTGGGCGTGCGAGGCATTGCGCTGGATCTCGCAGCGCGTGGGCTGGGCAAAATGAGGCCAGCCAAAACGGCCTCCGTCGCCGGCGGTTATGACAGCCCGATCACCGTGACCATTGATGATTCTGCCGCTACCGACGGCTGCGAAGTCTTCGCTGGCCGGTTGATCAAAGGCGTGAAAAACGGTCCGTCCCCCCAGTGGTTGCAGGACCGTCTGAAAGCGATTGGCCTGCGCCCGATTTCGGCGCTGGTAGACATCACCAACTTCTTTACCTTTGACCGCAATCGCCCGCTGCACGTGTTTGACGCGGACAAGGTCAAAGGCAACCTACGTGTACACCGCGCCACAGGTGGGGAAACCCTCGTTGGTCTGGACGAGAAAGAATACACCTTTGCCGATGGCATGGTGGTGATCTCTGACGACGAAGGTGTGGAATCCATTGGCGGCGTCATGGGTGGCCTAGCCACCGGCTGTACCGAAGAAACCACCAATGTCTTTCTTGAAGCCGCTGTTTGGGATCACATCCAAATCGCCTACACGGGCCGCGGTTTGAAAATCAATTCCGACGCGCGCTACCGTAACGAACGCGGCATCGATCCGGCCTACAACATGCAAGCCATGGATGATGCTACACAGATGATCATCGATCTCTGCGGCGGTGAGCCATCCAACATCGTGACTGCGGGCACCGTGCCGGATGTATCCCGGGCCTATAAGCTGGACACCGACCGTGTGCAGTCGCTCGTCGGCATGGAAATCCCTGCCGAAACTCAGGTGGCCACGCTGGAAGCACTTGGCTTCACCATCGAAGGCGACATGGCACACGTCCCAAGCTGGCGCCCAGATGTGCGTGGCTCTGCCGATTTGGTGGAAGAAGTGGCGCGTATCGCGTCGCTGACCAAGCTCGAGGGCAAGCCATTGCCGCGCGCTTCCGCTGGTGTTCCGGAACAAATCCTGTCGCCGATGCAGAAACGTGAACAGATCGCACGCCGCACGACGGCGGCACTGGGCTACAACGAATGTGTGACGTACAGCTTCATCGACAAAGCTGCGGCTGAGCTGTTTGGCGGAGGTAGCGATGCAACCAAGCTGGAAAACCCGATCTCCAGCGAGATGAGCCACATGCGTCCCTCCCTTTTGCCAGGTCTCTTGCAAGCGGCAGCCCGCAATCAGGCGCGCGGTTTCATGGACATGGCGTTGTTTGAATGTGGCGCAGTGTTCCATGGCGGAGAACCGGGCGAGCAGGAAAATCTGCTGACCGGCATTCTCGTGGGTCGCACCGTGAGCAAAGACATCCATGGCGAAAGCCGGGGCGTGGACATCTATGACGCCAAGGCGGACATGGAAGCCGTGATGAATGCACTGGGTGCGCCTGCGAAACTGACCTACAACCGTGGTGTGAACGGCTGGTGGCACCCGGGCCGCAGCGCCAAGGTGGGTCTGGGCCCCAAGAAAATCCTCGGCGCCTTTGGCGAAATTCACCCGAAAGTGCTCGACGCGTTGAACGTCAAGGGACCAGTTGTAGCATTTGCCATCCACACCGCCGAAATCCCAATGCCACGCAAGAAATCCGCCTCTCGCGGTGCTGTCACCATGGCCGATCTGCAATCAGTTGAGCGCGACTTTTCCTTTGTGGTGGACGCGGATGTAGAAGCGGTGACGCTTTTGAACGCGGCAGCAGGTGCGGATAAGAACCTAATCGAAGATGTGCGCATTTTTGACGAGTTCATTGGCGGTGCGCTGGGAGAAGGCAAGAAATCCCTCGCGATCACAGTACGCCTGCAACCGACCGAGAAGACGCTCAAAGAAGCCGACATCGAGACAGTGGCGACAAAGATTGTTGAAAAAGTCAGCAAAGCCACCGGCGGTACCCTACGTGGCTAACACTGCTCAGTCGCGACTGGCGGGGGCCGCAGAAGCCCCTGCCATCTCGCGTCTGATTGATGCAGCGTATCAACCCTATCGCGACCAAGGAATAACGCTGCCGGATGTTTCCGGAGGCGTTTCTGATTCTATTGCCGACGGGCAGGTCTGGGTCATGGACGACCATTCTGGGGTCTTGATGCTCTCAACTGACCCGCCAACCGCCCACTTGATGAATGTGGCGGTATCGCCTGAAGCGCGCGGGCGTGGCATTGGCGGCCAACTGATCCGATTGGCACTTAAGTTGGCTCAAGAGGCAGGCTGCACGGAGATCGCTTTGGCGACCCACGTGGACATGCCCGAAAATGTCGCGCTCTATGCCCACCTTGGTTGGCGGGAGATTGAGCGAGACGAGACCCGTGTAATGATGATGCGACCGCTGGCTTAAGTTTCAGTGAGATGCTCGGCCAATGCGTCAAACACCAACCGAATGCGCCGGCTGGTGTGTAGCTCGCGATGGGTTGTGAGCCAGATCGGGAACACAATTGGGGCGAGTTCCGGAAGGACGCGTTCGATGCCCGGGGTCGCTTCGGCGACATCGTCGGCCATCGGGGCTATGCCAAACCCCTGCCTGCATAGTTCCCAGGCGACAAGGCCACTGTCAGAGCCGGTGCGGAAGTTGTCGATGTCTATCGGGAAACCCATTGGCTTGAGATATTCGAGCATGCGCGGCACATCACCCGACCCAACAAAATCATGCTTGGCCAAATCGTCTACAGTTTGAGGACGCCCGCGCAGGTCAAGATACTCTTTGGAGGCGTAGAAATAGCCTTTGGCTTCACGCACGAGCCGCGCAATTAAATCCGGCTGTTCCGGGCGGACATGACGGATGGCGATGTCTGCCTCCCGCCGCATTAGGTCTTGCACATCGTCCGAAGCCACCACGTCAATCACGAGCTTTGGGGCTTTGGCGCGCAGGTCTTTGAGAATCGGCGGCAGCAGATGCACCGAATAGACATCTGAAGCGGTGATCGCCACGCGGCCTTCGATATCTTGATTTTGCCCCGATGCCACTAGAGCCACGCGATCCGCGGCTTCGCGCATGGCACGCACATGTTCCAACAATTCGCCGCCTGCGACTGTAAGCTCCAAGGACCGCCCCACACGCTCAAACAGCATGATGCCAAGATCTTCTTCCAAAGCAGCTACTTGCCGGCCCAAAGTGGGCTGTGTGAGGTTCAACTTCCGAGCGGCTGCAGATAGCGAGCCCTCCTCCGCCGTCGTCAGAAAGGCGCGGATATGGTTCCAATCAAAAGTGCTATTTGGGTCAATCATGCAAATACGTATATCAACACTGCGAATTTCGGCAATTTATATCGCATTCACGCATGGATAAGGTGATCCTTGAAAGGAGAACGACCATGCAAGCAGCAGCGAAGTTTTGGGATGGTGTGGCGCAGAAATATGCCAAATCCGCCATCAGTGATATGCAGGCGTATGAGTATACGCTGGGCCGGACACGGTCATACCTTAAGGAGAGTGACGTGGTGATGGAGCTGGGTTGTGGCACGGCCTCCACAGCCATCAAACTGGCCGACGCCGTGTCTGAAATGGTGGCCACTGATGTGTCTGGCGGCATGTTGGAAGTGGGGCGCGAGAGGGTCAGCGAAGCGGGCGCCAAGAACATCCGCTTGGTGCAGGCCACGCCGGAAAGCGCACCGGAAGGCCCGTTTGATGTGGTGATGGCGCACAACCTAATCCACCTTTTGGAAGACGGGGACATCGCCATGGCTGAAGTGGCCAAACGGGTCAAACCTGGCGGGCTGTTCATTTCCAAGACGCCCTGCCTGAGCGAGAACATGCGGTCGATCAAATTCCGGATGCTCAAAACCGCGATCCCGCTGATGCAGTTGCTTGGCAAGGCACCGTTTGTGCGGTTCTTTTCGATTGCTGAGCTGGAACGCTCTGTCACGGATGCAGGGTTTCGCATCATCGAGAGTGGCAACTTTCCAGCGGATCCCCCAAGCCGCTACCTTGTGGCCCGCAAACTTTGACGCGCGGCATTTGAAACTGCTTCAAGTCGTGAGGGATTGGAGCACGGCGCCGGACAGGCTATGACCTTGCGCAAGCAAGAAAGGATACCCCATGAGCCTAAACGTCTACCTGTCCGGCGAAATTCACACCGATTGGCGCGAGCAGATCATCGAAGGCGCCGCCGATCTGGATGTGACCTTCAACAGCCCTGTGACCGATCACGCAGCTTCTGACGATTGCGGCGTGTCTATTTTGGGCGCGGAAGACAACAAATACTGGCATGACCACAAAGGCGCGATGGTGAACGCCATTCGCACCCGTAAAGGCATTGAAGATGCGGATGTGGTGGTGGTGCGATTTGGTGAGAAGTATCGCCAGTGGAACGCCGCCTTTGACGCAGGGTATGCGGCGGCGCTTGGTAAATCGATCATTGTCCTGTCCATGCCAGATCAGCAGCACGCGCTTAAGGAAGTGCATGCCGCAGCATTGGCCGTGGCCGAGGAGCCTGTTCAAGTGGTGCAAATCCTGCACTACGTGCTCACCAGCCAATTGCCAAATAGCTAACCTGCGCTGCGCGCTTACGTTGCGTTAGACTTGCTTGGTGAAATTGCCCCCTCCTAGGCTAAGACCCAGCATAGGAGGGCGGCATGGAATTTGACTATATCATCGTCGGCGGAGGGTCCGCTGGATGTGTTTTGGCGGCGCGCCTCAGTGAAGATCCGCACACCAAAGTGTGCCTAGTGGAGGCTGGCGGCAAAGGCGAGGACATCTTTATACGTGCCCCAGCCTTGATTGCCGCGATGATTTCCGGGCGCCCCAAGATCAACAATTGGGCGCTCAAGACTGTCCCACAAAAGCAACTGAACAACCGGCGAGGGTTTCAGCCTCGCGGCAAGGCCTTAGGCGGCAGCTCCGCAATCAATGCCATGCTCTATGTGCGCGGGCACAAGGCTGATTATGACGAGTGGGCAGAACTTGGGTGCGACGGCTGGGACTGGGAGAGCGTGCTCCCGTATTTCATGAAGTCCGAAGGCAACGAGCGGGGCGCGGATGAACTGCACGGTGCGGCTGGCCCGTTGCAAGTGGGCGATCAAGCTGAACCACGTGACATCAATGAAGCCTTCATTTCGGCGTGTGGCGCGCATCAAATTCGGACCAATACAGATTTCAATGGCCCCGAACAGGAAGGCGCCGGGCACTATCAGGTCACACAGTTCTTTGACGGCGACCACAAAGGGGAACGCTGCTCTGCTGCGGCAGCCTATTTGCGGGACATCCTGCATCGCCCTAACCTGACCGTTTACACAAAGACACAGGCGCGGCGGGTTGTGATGGATAAGGATCGTGCCACTGGCCTGGAGATCATGCGCAAAGGCACCGTGGAAACAATCCAAGCGCGCAAGGAGGTAATCCTGTCCTCCGGGGCCTTTGGCTCGCCGCAGCTCCTGTTGTTGTCAGGCATCGGGCCGCGGGCCGAAGTGGAGAAACACGGCATCAAGCTGGTACAGGATTTGCCGGGCGTCGGACAAAACCTGCAAGATCATCTCGATCACATACTCAGCTATCGCAATAAGAAAAAAGACACGGTCGGCCTTACTCCATCCGGCTTGGCAAAAATGACCAAGGCAGCGCTGCGCTGGCGCAAGACGGGGACCGGTTTGTTTGCCTCACCATTTGCCGAGAGTGGCGCGTTTTTCAAAACCGATCCGGCGTTGGACCGTCCGGATATCCAACTGCATTTTGTCGTGGGTATTGTGGATGATCACAATCGCAAAATGCACTTGCCGTATGGGTACAGCTGCCATGTCTGCGTTTTGCGTCCGCACAGTAGGGGTAGTGTCACGTTGCATTCTGCCGATCCAGCGAAACCACCCAAAATTGACCCTCAGTTCTTGGAAGATGAGCGCGATTTGCAGGTGATGAAGAAGGCAATCCAGACCCTCGTTAGCATCATGGAAAACAGTGCGCTCGAAAGCTGGCGTGGAGAGCGGTACTACAAGCACAACGGCTCAGACGCATCCTGGGAGGCCGATATCCGTGCGCGCGCCGACACGATTTATCACCCAGTCGGCACCTGCAAAATGGGCAGAGATGAGATGGCTGTGGTGGATACCCAATGTCGCGTCTATGGCGTCGAGGGGCTGCGGGTGGTGGATGCCTCTGTCATGCCAAGGTTGATTGGCGGCAATACCAACGCTCCCACAATTATGATCGGAGAAAAGATCGCTGAAGCCATACTATCAGGAAGCTAAAAGGGGGAGCCGAAGCCCCCCAAAAATTGATTTAGGCAGAAACCGCTGGTGTTTTCAGGCCAACTTGCACAGCTGGCCGCGCCAGGAACCGCTCCAGATAGGCATTCACGTTGGGATAGTTTTCCCAGCCAACCGCATCTTTGGCGCCGTAATAGTCCAGCGCTCGAAGCCACGGTGCGGTTGCGATGTCTGCAATCGAGTAGCTGCCTGTGATCCAATCGCGACCGTCCAGCTGCTTTTCCAGCACAGACAGCAGACGTTTGGCTTCGTTCTGATAGCGTTCACGTGGGCGAGGATCTTCGATCTCGGCGCCAGCAAATTTGGTGAAGAAGCCAAGCTGGCCAAACATCGGACCAACGCCTGCCATCTGGAACATGACCCACTGGATGGCCTCAAATTTTTCGGCTGGTGTGCTGCCGATCAGCTTCCCGGACTTCTCAGCCAGATAGATCAGAATAGCACCGCTCTCAAACAAGCTCAGAGGTTGGCCATCCGGGCCGTTAGGATCGATGATGGCCGGAATTTTGTTGTTAGGGTTCAGCGCGAGAAACTCCGGGCTTTTGACATCTGCGTCGCTCAGAGTCACAAGGTGCGCCTCGTAAGGTAAGCCGATTTCCTCCAGCATGATCGAGACCTTCACGCCATTTGGTGTTGGGAAGGCGTAGAGTTGCAGAACGCTTGGTTCTTGCGCTGCCCAGCGGCTGTTGATTGGATGATCGGTGACAGTGGTCATTGTGGCTCTCCTGTTGCGGTCCTAGGGGATAGATAAGGGCTTTTTCCCATCCCGCCAGAGTTCTATTCGTGCGATAGAGAGTATGTTACTGTGCATCAGCGCAGAGCCAACATGTTAAAAATAACCGCCCTAAATGGGCATGAAAATCGGGGGAAGTCCGTTGGAATCCATTGTAGAACAGACACAAGGTTTTGGCCCACTGCTGATCACAGCCGCCAAGGCACTTGTTGTGCTAATCATCGGCTGGATGGTCGCTGGCGCTGTGAGCCGCTTGGTGCGCAATCGTGTGAATAAAACTCCAGAAATTGACCAAACGCTTGGCAACTTTGCCGCCAGCATTGTGCGCTGGGTGATCTTGCTGATGGTGCTGGTTGCCATTCTGGGCATCTTCGGCATTGAAGCCACATCTCTTGTAGCCATGATGGGTGCTGCGACATTGGCCATTGGTCTAGCTTTGCAAGGCACTTTGGCAGACCTGGCAGCAGGCTTTATGCTCATTCTGTTCCGTCCTTACAAAATTGGTCAGTACGTAGATGTGGGCGGTACTTCTGGCACAGTTGTCGACCTGAACCTGTTTGTCACAGAGCTCGTGACTCCTGACAATGTTCAGATCATCATCCCAAATGGCCAGGCTTGGGGATCCGTCATTACCAACTTTTCAGCACATGAAACGCGTCGCGTGGATGTTGTATTTGGCATCGACTACGGCGATGACGCAGAAAAAGCCAAGCAGATCATTCTCGACACCGCCAACGCTGACGAACGTGTGCTGAAAGACCCAGAAGCCTGGGCGCGCGTAACCAACTTGGGTGACAGCTCAGTGGACATCACCATGCGTGTTTGGTGTCAAGCAGCGGACTTTTGGGAACTGAAGTTTGGCCTGACACAAGCGATCAAAGAAGCCTTTGATAAAGACGGCATTTCGATCCCTTACCCACACACAGTGGAAATCAAACGCGAGGCGTAAGCGCCAAAGCGTATGGAAAGGCGGCCAATTGGCCGCCTTTTTTGTATTCTACAACAGTGTGATAACGGATGTGCCCGCCCCTTCACGCAAAGCATGCACTTCCTCGAGCTCCGAATCATTGATCCAGGCTTTGGCCGAAGCGCGATCCGGAAAAGTCAGAATTACGGCTACAGTGGGGGCGTCTGCGGCCCCTTCGATAACCTCAGAGTCCTTAGACACCTCCAAAGGCGCACCGCCATGTTTTTTAAGCGCGTCGCCTGCACGCTCGCGATAGGCGGAAAAGCTGTCAGGATTGGTGATGGTCAGATTGACATAGGCATAGGCGGTCATTTTGGTCTCCTTGTGTTTTCCAGCCATAGCTAAGACATTCGCAACGATAGAAAACGATCATTGATGATCAAGGCTTGTGCAAATATTGTCAGGGCATGTTGAATTGGGATGATCTGAGATTTGTGCTGGAAACCGCACGGCATGGCGGCACCAACGGTGCGGCGCGTGCGTTGGGTGTCAACCACGCCACTGTGGCGCGGCGGATCACCTCGGCAGAAGAGGCGCTTGGGGCACGCCTGTTTGACAGGTTGGCAAGCGGCTATGTTCCCACAGAAGCAGGCCTTGAAGCGGTGCGCACGGCGGAAGCCATGTCGGACCTGGAACGCGGGCTGGATCGACAGATCGCGGCGCGGGACACCACGGTGAGCGGGCCTTTGAAGGTGACCGCGTCGGAGTTGATCATAGAGCGGGTCTTGGCACGAATTGTGGCAGACTTTGTGACCGCGTATCCGGACATAGAGCTGTCGCTTGTCGCCACCAACGACACGCTAAACCTCGCGCGGCGGGAGGCGGATGTGGCGATCCGCTTTGCCAAAACACCGCCAGATACTTTGGTTGGTCGTCGGCTGTTCGAATTGAGAGGTGCAGTTTATGCCAACCCGGAGTTATTGGCTCGGGACAAAGGAGGCGCGGCACCGCTTGATTGGGTGCGGTTTGCCCATTGGCCGGGCCCACCTGCGGAGATCAAGGCGGTGCGTCCCAACCTAAACACACGATTGACCGTGGATGATATGAGTGCGGCCATCGGTGCGGCACGGGCCGGCATTGGCGCCACGCGCATGGCCTGTTTTCTCGGGGACACAGACCCAGAGTTAGCCCGCGTACCGGGCCTCCCATTGTTCACCCAAGCGCCGCTGTGGATTTTAACCCATGCAGATCTGCGGCGCGTGCCACGTGTGCGGGCCTTCACAGAATTCGCTGCAGCGAGGTTGAAAGCGCTGCAGCCACTTTTTGAGGGGATGGCCCCTTAGGATTTCAGAGCCAGAGACGGGGAAATCACATCGATGCCCAGCGCCTTGCCCACCGCATAGTAGGTCAGTTGACCGGCGTGTACGTTCAGGCCATTCAGCAGATGCGGATCATCTTCACAGGCCTGCTTCCAGCCTTTGTTGGCCAGATTCAGCAGGAATGGCAGGGTCGCATTGCCCAGCGCTTGCGTCGAAGTACGTGCCACGGCGCCCGGCATGTTGGCCACACAGTAGTGCATAATGCCATCCACCTCGTAGATTGGGTCCGCGTGGGTGGTGGCACGGGAAGTTTCGAAACAACCGCCTTGGTCAATCGCCACATCCACAAGCGTTGCGCCAGGCTTCATTTCGGAGAGCTGCGCACGCGAAACCAATTTGGGTGCCGCCGCGCCGGGAATCAGCACCGCACCAATCACCATATCTGCTTCGCGCACCAAATCAGCGGTGGCGCCGGCTGTGGAGTACTGGTTCTTAAACGTGCCGCCAAAGACATCATCCAAATAGCGCAAACGAGGCAAGGAACGGTCCAAAACGGTCACATCGGCCCCCATGCCAGCGGCAATTTTTGCTGCATGCGTACCAACAACACCACCACCAATCACCACAACCTTTGCCGGAGCAACACCAGGCACGCCACCCATTAACACGCCACGACCGCCATTGGCCTTTTGCAGCGTCCATGCGCCAACCTGTGGTGCAAGGCGTCCCGCCACCTCAGACATGGGCGCTAACAAGGGCAAGCCTCCGTTATCGTCGGTCACCGTTTCATAGGCAATGGCGGTACAGCCGCTTTCGAGCAGGTCTTTGGTTTGCGCTGGGTCTGGTGCCAAGTGCAGGTAGGTGAACAACAACTGGCCCTCACGGAGCATCTTACGTTCTACCGCCTGAGGTTCCTTCACCTTCACGATCATGTCCGCTTCGGCAAAAACCTCCGCAGCAGTGCCGATCATCTTGGCACCGGCGGCAATATAATCCTCATCTGTGAAACCGGCACCCACACCAGCGCCGGATTGAATCAGCACCTCGTGGTCATTATTGACAGCTTCACGTGCCGCATCAGGCGTCATGCCAACGCGGAATTCCTGGGGTTTGATTTCTGTGGGGCAACCGATTTTCATGCACCGTCTCCAAATTGAACTGACTTCAATTTAGAAAACCTCGCTCCGAAGTTGCTTGAAATTTAGGCACAATAAAAAGTGGTAGATGCAAGAACCTTCGAATATTACTCCCACATGCGCAAGGAGTTTTCGCAATATGTCACTTGATCAAACAGATCGTCGGATTCTCACTGTCTTGCAAAGACAAGGGCGAATTTCGAACGCAGAACTTGCAGAGCGTGTAAACCTCTCTCAATCTGCCTGCCACCGACGTGTGCATCGGCTTGAGAAAGACGGCTACATCAAAGATTTTGTCGCGCTGCTAGATCCCCGTAAACTGGACGTTCCCACCACCGTGTTTGTCGAGATCACACTCTCTGGTCAAGCCGATGAAGTTCTGGACGCCTTTGAGAAAGCCGTGTCGCGCATACCGGACGTGCTGGAGTGCCACCTTATGGCGGGAACTGCCGACTACATCCTCAAGGTTGTGGCAAAAAACACGGAGGACTTTGCACGAATCCACCGCCAGCACTTGGCGCGTTTGCCAGGCGTGGCGCAGATGCAGTCCAGCTTTGCGCTGCGGACGGTCTTTAAAACCACGGCACTACCCGTTTAGTCTGTTTAATCTGTCACAAGCGGCCGGGTTGTGTCGTCTCCTTAGAAACATCAAGGAGACTACAGATGATGCGTTCCATTTTACACGCGGGAACCCGCAGCTTTGGGAAAAAGTACGACTATGACGTCACCTATATGCACGAGGTGATCGACGCCTCGACAAAGGCTGGTCTGGCGCTGACCTTTCTACCAGTGCTCACGCAGTACAAAGGACCGGAAGAGGCTCGCGCCGTCTGGGCCGGCGCGCTGCTGGCCTCTACACTGGACGGAGATTGTGGCCCATGTGGCCAACTGGTGGTCTCTTTTGCGCTCGAAGAGGGCGTGGATGGGGATCAGTTGCTTGCCGCCATTGAGGGCCGGTTTGATGAGGCCGGTGACGTTGGATTGGGATTTCAGTTTGCCCAACATGCCATTTCCGGCTCTTATAACTCCAACACATTTGGCGACCGCATTCGGCAGCGCTTTGGCGACCAAGCCGTCATTGCTGCCAGCTTCGCTGCGGGGTCCGGACGGTTTTATCCGGTCTTTAAGCGTGGGCTGGGGGACGGACATGCCTGTCAGCAGCTTGTGGTAAATGGGCGGGTCGGAAAGGTATCGGTCTAGATGGATACCAGCACAACAGTATTTGAACGGGAGCGTCCTGCGCTCCTGTCGATCTCTTACCGCATGTTGGGTGAGGTCAGCGCCGCAGAGGATGTGGTGCAAGAAGCTTGGTTGCGTTTTGCCGCCTCAGACGTATCGGCAATCGAAAATCCAAGCGCATGGCTACGCCGCGTCGCGACCAACATTGCGTTAGACACGTTAAAATCCGCACGGGTGCGCAGGGAACGCTATGTCGGACCGTGGCTGCCGGAGCCGCTCATTTCTGAACATGAGACATCCACGGAAAAACAATTTCAGCTGGCTCAGGAATGTGAATTGGCCTTGCTTTGGGCGATGGAGCGGTTGGCACCAGCAGAGCGCGCGGCTTTCATTTTGCGTGAGGCATTTGACGCGGACTACACAGAGATCGCTAAGACTCTTGGAAAATCTGAAGCTGCCTGTCGCCAGATGGTCAGCCGCGCGCACAAGCGGTTGCAAACCAGCGGGCCGAGGTTTGACGTCAGCGCCGAGGACGCGGCCAAAGCGGCGGAGAGGTTTTTCTTTGCCGCGACACAGGACCACGCACAAGCGATTAAAGTTCTGTCGGAAGACGCCGTAGCGATCACCGATGGCGGCGGAAAAGCTTCAGCCGCCTTCCGTGTCTTATGTGGACCGGCAGATATTATGACTGTCACGCAAGCAGTCATGGCAAAATCCAAGGACCTGCCCAACGTGCGTTTTTCGCAGGTCACAGCAAACCGGCACCCCGCGGTGGCGCGCTACGTGGACGATATTCTGGACACATTGACGATGGTTCTGCCAGACAAAACCGGCGCAACACATTGGATTTACGTTATGCGCAACCCTGAGAAACTGCGTGTGATATCGCCCGGGGCCTAAATGTCAGACAAATGTGTTTGACACGGCCTGCACTTCACTCTCTTCTCGAAGCCGGTGCGAGGAGAGAACAAATATGGACTGGGATCACATCGTTGTGGGCGCAGGAAGCGCGGGCTGTGTTGTTGCGGCGCGACTGGCAGAAGGTGGGCGGCGCGTCCTGCTATTGGAGGCCGGTGGCAAAGACAATTACCACTGGATCCATATCCCGATGGGCTATCTCTACTGCATCGGAAACCCGCGTACCGATTGGATGTATAACACCGCGCCGGATGCCGGCCTAAACGGGCGACAATTGCTTTACCCTCGAGGCAAGGTCTTGGGCGGCTGCTCTTCCATCAACGGCATGTTGTACCTACGTGGGCAGGCAGCCGACTATGATGGTTGGCGCCAGATGGGGTTACCTGGGTGGTCTTGGAAAGACGTGCTGCCGCTTTTCAAAAAATCCGAAGACTATATGGAGGGCGAGTCCGATCTGCATGGTGCAGGTGGTCCCTGGCACGTGAATAACCAGAGGCTGCGCTGGGATGTGTTGGACGATTGGATGGCCGCGGCTGAGGCAACAGGTGTACCGCATACAGAGGACTTTAATGGCGGGAACAACGAAGGCGTGGGCTATTTCAAGGTCAACCAACGCCGCGGGTTTCGCTGGAACACCGCCAAAGCCTTTCTGCGGCCCCAGAAGGACGGGCAACTGAAAGTCGAAACTCACGCGCATACAACGCGCCTGCTGATCGAAAGCGGCAAAGTTGTAGGCGTAGAATACCGCCAAAACGGCACCCTGCAGCACGCCAAATGTGGCGGCGACGTTGTTTTGTCAGCGGGGGCTGTCAATTCACCGCAAATTTTGCAACTTTCCGGCATTGGGCCGGGGGCTCTATTGCAAAGACACGGCATTGACGCAAAGTTGGATCAGCCTGAAGTCGGCAGCAATCTTCAGGACCATTTGCAACTGCGGTGCGTATGGAAACTCACGGGGGCGAAGACCCTCAATACCATGGCCAACTCTCTTTTTGGCAAAGCCAAGATCGGCATGGAGTATCTGTTGAAACGCAGCGGCCCAATGTCCATGGCACCGAGCCAGCTGGGTGCCTTCACCAAGTCCCGTCCGGATGTGGCGACACCTGACCTCGAATACCACGTGCAACCATTGTCGCTGGAAGCCTTTGGCCAGCCACTACATGATTTCCCTGCAATAACCGCCAGCGTGTGCAACTTGCGTCCCGAGAGCCGTGGCTCGGTGGAGATAACCTCTCCTGATGCATCCGTGGCTCCCAAGATTGCGCCAAACTACCTTTCAACTGAAGGCGATCGAGCAACAGCTGTGGCTGCGATCCGCCAAGCCCGCAGTATCGTGTCTCAAGCCCCTATGGCAAAATATGCGCCTGAGGAGATTAAACCTGGTCTCGCCGCGCAAGATGACGCCAGCCTGGCACAGGCCGCAGGAGACATCGGCACCACAATATTCCACCCCGTTGGCACTGTTCGAATGGGCAGTGACGACAACGCGCCGCTGGATACGAACCTGAGACTGCGCGGCCTTGAAGGGCTTCGTGTGGTGGATGCCTCAGTGATGCCAAATATCACCAGTGGCAACACCAACTCGCCTTGTATTATGATTGGAGAGAAGGCTGCGGAAATGATGCTTGCAACACGATGAGGCACACCTCACGAAGTGGCGCGCAAAGTCGCCAGTTTCACACCTAAGCCTATAAACACCGCGCCGGTCACGCCTTTTAACCATCGCTGAAATCTGTCACTTTGTGCCGTCCGCGTGAGCTGCGCAAACAGAAGGACCATGGCAGTGAACCAAAGCGCGTTGATGGTCGCATGCACTGTCACCAAAGTGAAAGCCGCAGAGGAAGGCGCATCGCCAACCGTAAGGAACTGTGGGAAAGCGGCCAGATAGAACATCGACACTTTCGGATTGAGGCCATTAGTCAAAACACCCTCGCCAAAGGCCTTCCACAGAGTGCGTTTGGTTTGGGAAGGTTCAATTTCCGCCAGTGGTTCCACACCACGCCAAGCCGACGAAAGTGCCTTGATCCCGATCCAGCACAAATACGCCGCTCCCAAGAACTTCACGATAGAAAAGGCTACCGAGGACTGGACCAACAAGACTGAAAGCCCCAGAACAGACAAAGCACCGTGTGCATAAAACGCCGCAACAAAGCCTGCGACATTGGCAAAGCCTGCCATCTGCCCCGAGGTTTGCACCGTCTTGGCAATCAAAAACCCGTTGGGCCCAGGTGACATCACAAGCAAACTTGCCACAAAGGCAAAGGTCAAGATTTCGGTGATCGTCATGTAGGCCTCCTGCGGTTCAATCAAAAAACTGACGCCACGTGCCCTTTCGCTCAACAATTTCATTGTACCCAAAACAAAAAACGCCGCTCCAACATGAGCGGCGTTCTGCTTTCTCACTCCCCCAGTACCTCAGGGAGACCATCATCGATGTAACGGGCGAGCGCCCCCTACTCCACCGCTTCCGGCTCCAGCTTGTCTTGGGTGCGGGTGTCAAAATCCTGAGCAGCGTGGCGCTCACGCAGCTGTTCGTTAAGCTCGCCCCAGGCACGGTTCACCATACGACCACGTTTCACTGCAGGGCGCGCATCAATCGCCTCCGCCCAGCGCGCCACGTTCTTGTAGCTGGCAACATCCAGGAACTCGGCCGCTTCATACAGCCGTCCAAGAACCAGCTGCCCGTACCAGGACCAGATCGCGATATCGGCTAGGGTGTACTCGCCGCCAGAAATGTAGATGTTATCGGCCAGTTGACGGTCCAACACATCGAGCTGGCGTTTGGTTTCCATCGCAAAACGATCAATCGGATACTGCCATTTTTCCGGCGCATAAGCATAGAAATGACCAAAGCCGCCGCCTAGGTAAGGCGCGCTGCCCATTTGCCAGAACAGCCAGCTGATCATCTCGGCGCGGTTTTCTTTCGGACCAAGAAATGCTTCGAACTTTTCGGCCAAGTGCAACAGGATTGCCCCGCTTTCAAATACGCGCACTTCTTTATCGCCGCTGAGATCCATCAGCGCGGGAATTTTGGAGTTGGGGTTCACATCGACAAATCCGGACGAAAACTGATCGCCGTCCCCAATATTTATCAGATAAGCGTCATACTCGGCACCTGCTTGACCGGCTTCCAGAAGTTCCTCAAACATCACCGTGACCTTCACCCCGTTTGGTGTCGCCAAGGAGTAGAGCTGAAACGGATGTGCGCCACGCGGCAGCGCCTTGTCATGGGTCGGCCCAGAAATGGGGCGGTTGATGCTGGCAAACTTACCGCCGCTCTCGGCGTCCCATTTCCAGACTTTGGGGGGAGTATAGCTCTCGGTCATCGTGTCAGGCCCTATTTGTGATGTGCGTTCGCGTTAACTTAAGGCTTTTGCCACGGTTTCAAACCACGTGGCGCATATTGTTAGAAAATTTCTGCTCACATCCTTGTTAACGCTTTTGAGCACAGCCCTATACATGCGGTCAAAACTGGGCTAAACGCAGCGCCTCTTGCCACATATGATGTTGAGAGCGGTTCAGAGTTTGAGGGAGCCCGCCGACGCCGTCACGCTGGCACTCCTCTGACAAAAGTAGACATCACTGTGAAACAAGCAATCCAAACAGCCCTGGACGCAAAGGGCTATGACAAGCTGACCCCAGTTCAAGAAGCGGTCATGAACCCGGAACTAGAAGGTAAAGACCTACTGGTCTCCGCCCAAACCGGTTCAGGCAAAACCATCGGCTTTGGCCTTGCCATTGCCTCCACCCTTTTGGGGGAAGCCGAAGCCTTTGAGCAAGCGGCTGCACCGCTTGCATTGATCATCGCCCCAACCCGTGAACTTGCGCTTCAGGTAAAACGTGAGCTCACATGGCTCTATGCTCAGGCCGGCGCCAAGGTTGCATCCTGTGTTGGTGGGATGGACATGCGCGATGAGCGCCGGGCATTGGCGCGTGGCGCTCATATTGTTGTGGCAACACCAGGTCGCCTTCGGGACCACATCGATCGTGGTTCTATTGACCTCTTGGACGTGCGCGCTGTGGTCCTGGACGAAGCGGATGAAATGCTGGACCTAGGCTTCCGCGAAGAGTTGGAGTTCATTCTCGAGCAGGTGCCGGAAGAGCGTCAGACACTGCTGTTCTCTGCAACCGTCCCAAAGATGATCGCGCAGCTGGCAAAAAGCTACCAAAAAGACGCGGTCCGCGTTGAAACCAAATCCGAGCAAAAACAGCACGCCGATATTACGTATCGCGCCATGACTGTTATGGATCGCGATGGAGAAAACGCAGTGATCAACACGCTGCGTTTTTACGAAGCGCCTAACGCGATTGTGTTTGCCAATACGCGCGCGATGGTGGCCCGCCTGACCACCCGCCTGTCCAACCGCGGGTTCCAGGTTGTGTCTCTGTCTGGTGAACTGTCTCAGTCAGAGCGTACCAACGCACTTCAAGCCATGCGCGACGGTCGTGCACGCGTTTGTGTCGCCACCGATGTCGCAGCACGTGGCATTGACCTACCTAACCTCGATCTGGTGGTCCATGCGGAGCTGCCTAACAACCACGAGACTTTGTTGCACCGCTCTGGCCGTACCGGTCGCGCAGGTCGTAAAGGTGTGTCCGCCCTGATCGTGACACGCAAATCACGCAAGAAGGCTGAGCGACTGCTTCGGTGGGCTAAGTTGGACGCAGAATGGTCTGGCGCGCCCTCTGCTGAAGAAGTCAGCACACAAGATCACGCCCGCATGTTTGCGGATCCGGACTGGTCAGTGGACATCACCGTGTCCGAAACGCCTCTAATTGAATCTTTGCTTGGCACATTTTCTCCGGAGCAAGTGGCTGCAGCCTACTTGCGGCTTTACAATTCCAAACATTCTGCACCGGAAGAGATTGCCGCGTCAGATGCAAAACCAACGCCACGCAAAGACTTTGGCAAAAGCGTCTGGTTCTCCATCGAAGGTGGTCGAGATAAAGGTGCTGAGCCGCGCCGCTTGCTGCCTATGCTGTGCAAAGCGGGTGACTTAACCAAAGACGACATTGGCGCCATCCGCATCAATCAGTCCGAAAGCTATGTGCAAGTGCTGGAGTCCAGCGTTTCTGGCTTCCTGGCTGCTGTTGGACCGTCCATGACGCTGGAAGAAGGTGCCAAACTGGCACAAATGGACAAAGACCCTGTCTTTGATCGAGGCCCTGCCCGTGCCCCGCGCGAAGGAGGAGATCGCAAGCCTTACGGAAAGAGCAAAGGCCCTCGCAAAGAACACCGCGGCGGCGGCAAGTTCGAAAAGGACAATTCTGACCGCCCTTATCGCGGCAAATTTGCAGATGAACGGCCCGCATTTGACAAGCCAAAGTCAGAAAAATTTAGCGAAAACGCAGGCAAAAAGACCGGCGGTAGTGCCAAGCGTGGCAAATCCACCCCACCAACAGAGTGGAACGATGATGCAGCTCCGCGGTTCAAAAAACCGAAGGCTTCAGCGAAGTTCAACAAGCCCAAAGCAGGCGGCGATGCGGCCCCGCGTCGCAAGGCAATGGCAGACGGCGCCTTGAGCGAAGCCAAGCCTAGCCGCAAGCCCAAAGGCCCACCGCCTCCGAAAGGCAAAGCAAACAGCAAGAAAAATAAGGCTCGAGCAGCCGCATCAAAGGCCGCTGCCAAAGGCAAGTCAGGTAAGTAACCCTAGGCGGGCACGGGCAGTGACGGAAGCGCCTCCAGCGCGTTTCCGTCAGGCCCCGTCAAAGTCAGCATTTTAGTCGCCTCTGCACGCCCTCTCAAGGTGGCTTCCTCTACGGCAGCAACTCCGATCCCCATGGGCATAGTGATCCCGCGCGCAGTCTGAGCGTCCAAGATGACAGACAAGTCATGCCGTTTACAGGCCTCCTGCATGCGTTTGGCCTTATTGATCGTGTCACCGATATAAACCACCTGGCGCTTTTCCCAGCCACATTCACCAACTGCCACGGGGCCACCCGCGATCCCGAGCCGCAGTGTTGGTGCCACGCCGAATTTCTCGAGATAATGCGCCTGTCGCAGGGAGAGGGTCTGAAAAATCTCGTCGATGCACTGCAGCAACGGCATGTTGCCGTCTGGGCCACGATCCAGCCAGCTCATTATAATCTCATCACCAACGTAATTATGTATAACGCCACGGTTCCGTTTGATCGCTGCATCAATGTCCAGAAACACCCCTGTGATCAACTCCAGTGCTTTCTGATCTCCAAGCTTCTCGGTGATCGCTGTAGAGTCTTTTAGATCAGCTAGGACAAAGATCCGCCTTTCCTCTGTTGGGCGAGAATAGCGCCCCAGCAGGAAATAGGTCAGCGTCCGCCCCCCGATCAAACGACGGGCCTGTAGCATCACTTGAATGACCACGCCGGCGCCGAGCGCAAACAGGAAATCTGGCGCAAATCCGTTTTGAATCCACTGAAGGTAGACTTCCCGGTCGCCAATTAGGAATAGGTGAGAACTCGCGAGCGCAACGTAGATGATCAAGCAGGTGATGATTACGCGCAGAGCCACACCACGGCGGAACTTCAAGCTGCGTTGCCAACGGCCAATTGCGCTGTTTCCGATCCAGACTTCAAGCACAACCGCAACCGAGGCCACCACCATTCCACGTACAGCGCCGCGAATGGGCGCTTTTAGTCCCCAGTTTCGATCGAGAATCTCATTCATCATGAGGCCATAAAGCGCGCCGATGATAGCTCCGGCCACCAGCACAAACACAAACGAGCCAAAGGTACGCTTCATCTTAATTCCTGTCCCGTTTAGGAGTGTCTTCTATGCGACCTCAACGCATCTAAGCACAAAATCCGCCGCTACAACAAAAGACAAACCCCCGAGGCCAGGCCTCGGGGGTTGTCTATTCTTGTGTCCAAAGCTGGAAAGGTGTGCTTAGAGCAAACCCTCACGCTGTGCTTTCTTACGTGCCAGTTTACGGGCACGACGGATCGCTTCAGCTTTCTCGCGCGCTTTTTTCTCGGACGGCTTTTCGAAATGTTGCTTGAGCTTCATTTCGCGGAAGACGCCTTCACGCTGCAGCTTTTTCTTCAGGGCACGAAGCGCCTGATCGACATTGTTGTCACGAACACTAACCTGCATGTGGTTTTCACCACCTTTCTAAGTTTGAGTTGCAATGAAATTGCAGGAGGCCGCCGTATAGCAAAGGGTCCAAAGTTTGTCTAGTATCGTACTCAGCGCACCAGAGCTTGTTTCACAGCGCCGAAGAGGTTCCATGTCTGACACCGCCCACACCGATATCAAAAGCCAACTTCTTGAGGCCGCAGAGATGCATGTGCCGTTTGATGGCTGGTCTGACGCAAGCTTTCAGGCCGCAGTGGCCGACAGCGGTGTGGACCCGGTTGTCGCCAAAGCACTCTGTCCGCGGGGCGCAGTAGACTTGGCGTTGTCCTACCATAAGCGTGGTGATTCTCAGATGGTGGCAGCCATGACGGATGACGCGCTTGCCGAGATGAAAATCCGAGAAAAGATCACCTTTGCCGTCCGCACGCGATTAGAACTCTGTCCGGACCGGGAAATTGTGCGCCGCGGCAGCACGCTGTTTGCCCTGCCTCAACATGCTGCAACTGGCGCCCAGTTGATTTGGGGCACAGCCGATGCCATCTGGACGGCGATTGGCGACACCTCTCAGGACTTCAACTGGTATTCCAAACGCGCGACCTTGTCGGCGGTTTACTCCGCAACGGTGCTCTACTGGCTGGGCGATGACAGTGACGGCCATGCCGCCACCTGGGCCTTTCTGGACCGGCGCATTGAAAACGTGATGCAGTTTGAAAAAACTAAGGCTCAGTTCAATAACAGCCCGGTTGGCAAAATGATGTCCGGGCCACTTGGCGTGCTGTCCAAACTACGTGCACCGACTTTTCCGGGAAACATGCCAGGTCATTGGGGACAAAAGGGCAGCTAAGCCAACTGCGTTTTTCCAAAAGAAAAGGGGGCGAAAGCCCCCTCTGAAACTCAACGAGTTTTGCTTGGTCTAGCGTTACGCCGCCAAACCCTTAGAACCGATGTTAAGGAACTTCTTGCGACGATTGGCAACGAGGTCCTCTTTGGACATGTCTTTCAACTCGCCTAACATGGCCTCAATCGCGGTGGCCACACTCTGCATGGTCGCCTGACGGTCGCGATGCGCGCCGCCCATTGGCTCAGAAATCACACGATCGGCAACGCCTAGCTGTTCCAGATCCTGAGCGGTCACCCGCAGCGCTTCAGCCGCTTCGCGCATTTTGGTGCTGTCTTTCCAGAGGATCGATGCGCAGCCTTCTGGGCTGATCACGGAGTAAACCGAGTGCTCCAACATCGCGACACGGTTGGCGGTGGCAAAGGCGACAGCACCACCAGAACCACCTTCACCGATGATCACGGAAATCAATGGCACACCAATTTGCAAACACATTTCCGTGGAGCGCGCGATAGCCTCAGATTGGCCACGCTCTTCAGCGCCTTTACCTGGATAGGCCCCCGCAGTGTCCACCAAGGTCACTACTGGCAGGCCAAATTTATTGGCCATTTCCATCAGGCGTACGGCTTTGCGGTAGCCTTCTGGTCGGGCCATGCCAAAATTGTGAGAAATACGAGACTTAGTGTCGTGACCTTTTTCCTGTCCAATCACCACAACCGGCTGATCATTGAACCGTGCCAGACCACCCATAACGGCAAGATCATCAGCAAAGTTCCTGTCACCTGCCAGAGGGGTATAATCAGTGAACAGCTCGTTGATATAGTCGCGGCAGTGCGGACGATCCGGGTGGCGCGCGACCTGGCATTTGCGCCAAGGGGTCAAGTCTTTGTAGAGCTCTTCGAGCAGTTCCCCAGCCTTGCGATCCAGCGCGGCTGCTTCGTCTTTGACATCCATCTCTTCGTTCTGCTGCGCAAGAGCGCGCAGTTCTTCGGCTTTGCCCTCAATCTCTGCGAGCGGTTTTTCGAAGTCGAGATAGTTGGTCATTGTGCACTCCACACACTGGTTTCTTGACAAGGCTATATGACGGTGACTTTGGGTAATTGCAACGGGAAGCGCACAAAGCCCCACCACATGGGGCACCAAATTTCTGAGTTAGCCTACCGTCAGCATTGGCGCCACGACGGGGTAAAGCGATAGGACAAGCAGTCCCGCCATGGTCCAGTTGAAAGCGGTCAACCGCGCGGGTGAGGTCAATAGCCGCCGCATTTGCTGCCCCATTACGGTCCAGCTCGAAACACATGGCAGGTTCACCGCACCAAAGGCGGCAGCTACCAGCAGCACTGCGGTTAAAGAGCGATCAGGCGCATAGAGTGTTACAGCCGTGAGCGCCATGGTCCAAGCTTTCGGATTAACCCATTGAAACGCCGCGGCCTGCAGGAAGGTCATGGGGGTGCCGCCAGTGCTCTCGCCCCCTTCCGGTGCGCCTGCATTGGCCACCTTCCACGCTAGCCAGAGCAGGTAAGTCACCGAAGCAACGGCCAGGACTCTGTGCGCGAGTGGATAGCTGTCAAACACCTGCATTAACCCGACACCGACCAAGGCCACCATGACCACAAAGCCGATACCGACACCCAGCATATGCGGAATGGTGCGGGCAAAGCCAAAGTTGGCGCCAGAGGCCATGAGCATAAGGTTGTTGGGCCCCGGCGTGATCGAAGACACAAAGGCAAAGAGGAGGAGAGCGGTCAGGATATCGTAAGTCATGGATTAAGCGTGACGCAAAGCCCGCGCATTTGGGTTGCGTTTTAGTGCGCAGAACAGATAGATTCGCAACTTATGACGACGCTTGATCAAATCGACGAACATATATTGCGCGAACTCTCCAAAGACGGGCGGATGAGCAACTTGTCCCTCGCTGAGAAAGTTGGCCTGTCCCCTTCTGCTTGTTTGCGGCGGGTAGCAGCTTTGGAGAAGACAGGGATCATCACTGGCTATCGCGCTGTGCTGGACCGTGCAGCCTTGGGGACAGGGTTTGTTGCCTACATTACTGTGGGATTAAACAAGCACACCAAGGACTCGCAATTGGCCTTTGAACGGGCCATGGCTTTGGCGCCGGAGGTGCGGGAGTGTCATAATATCACTGGTCAGGTGGAATATTTGCTGCGCGTCGAGGCGGCGGATTTGCCGTCTTACAAGCGGTTCCATACGGAGGTCTTGGGCACCGTCGAACAGGTACATTCGATTACCAGCTATGTCGTGATGGGGTCTCCAAAAGACGAGCGGGCCTAAGCGCTTTAGCCAAAAGAAAAACGCCCGAGAATTCGAATTCGCGGGAGTTTCTATAATTCTCTCAATGACTTAATGTCAACCGGCTGCAATCAGCTCCGCTTGCGCAACGATCACTTCGGCTTGTTTGATAGACGCAATATCGACCAAGCGGCCTTTGTAGACGGTAGCACCTTCGCCGTTGGCTTTGGCCTTGTCCATGGCTGCAAGGATCTCACGCGCTTCGTTGACCGCTTCATCAGATGGGGTGAACACTTCGTTGGCAAGCGCGATCTGTTTTGGGTGGATCGCCCATTTGCCAACCATGCCCAAGGTGGCGGAGCGTTTGGCCTGCGCGATGTAGCCTTCATCATCAGAGAAGTCGCCAAATGGACCATCTACCGGCAGAACACCGTGAGTGCGGCAAGCAGCCACAATCGCGGCCTGTGCCCAGTGCCATGGGTCGGACCAGTGCTTCTGACCCTCATGCAACATGTAGTAGTTTTCTTGTGTGCCACCAATACCAGTGGTCTGCATCCCCATGGACGCGGCGAAGTCGGCGGCGCCGAGGGACATGGCTTCGAGTCTTGGCGACGCGGCGGCGATGGCTTCTACGTGGGCGATGCCGGCCGCCGATTCGATGATGACCTCAAAAGCAATGCGCTTTTTGCGGCCTTTGGCGGCTTCAATTGCGGTAACCAGTGCATCGACAGCGTAGATGTCTTCGGCGCAGCCCACCTTGGGGATCATGATCTGATCGAGGCGCTCACCGGCCTGCTCCAGCAGGTCCACTACGTCGCGGTACCAGTATGGGGTGTCCAGACTGTTGATGCGCACCGACAGGGTCTTTTTACCCCAATCAATTGAATTGATTGCCTCAATTGCGTTGGCGCGGGCTATTTCTTTGTCAGAGGGCGCAACGGAATCTTCCAGATCAATGTTGATCACATCCGCGTCCGATGCCGCCATTTTGGCAAACAGCTTGGTGTTGGACGCCGGACCGAACAACTGGCAGCGATTGGGGCGGGCGGGGGCGGCAGGCTGAAGTCGGAAGCTCATGACGTCACTCTCTAGGTAAGGATATTTCTTTTTTCTGACGTCGATTGTTAGGAAGTTGCGCGCTTGATCGCAAGTAAATTGTGCGGACGCGGCATTAATTTCGCTGCGATGCGGCGCAACTTCAGAAAATGGCACGTCGGTATTGCGTCGGTATCGCGACTGTATCACGGAGGTGCGGAATTCTCGCAAGCGCAGCAAAGTTCTTTCGTTAATGTGACCTTTCCTCGAAGGAATTTGCAAAGTCATGCTGCGCGACAGCAACATTTGAGAACCTGACCCGGTGCCCAGCGCATAAACTTTGTCCGTTAACTGGGGATGATACAAAAAGGACGCGCGATGATCGAAACTCCATACCTTCTGTTCTTGGGTGATGCACCAGACCAACTGGCTGCCAAAGTGGCGCAGGGCATCAAAGACTGGCGTCCAGAGAATGCCGTGGGCCAATTCCGTATGGATGGCTGCAAAGCCGACATGGGGCTGGCCGACATGAGCCTTGTGGAAGCCCGCGAAGCCGGTGCCAAGACGCTGGTGATTGGCGTGGCAAACCGTGGCGGCGTAATTTCCCCCGAATGGAAAAAAGTGCTGGTGATGGCGCTGGAAGAGGGCTTTGATCTGGCCTCCGGCCTGCACAACCTACTGTGTGACGAGCCGGACCTCGTGGCCGTGGCTGAAGCCACCGGCCAGAAGCTGCACGATGTACGCGTACCAGAAGTGGAATACCCCATTGCCAACGGCAAAAAGCGCAGCGGCAAGCGCGTGCTGGCCGTGGGCACCGACTGTTCTGTGGGCAAGATGTACACGGCGTTGTGCATGGATGCGGAAATGCGCAAACGCGGCTTGAAGTCGACCTTCCGCGCCACTGGTCAGACCGGCATTCTGGTAACCGGTGACGGCGTGCCGCTGGACGCTGTGGTTGCCGACTTTATGGCGGGGTCTGTCGAATGGCTGACACCAGACAACGACGCGGATCACTGGGACCACATTGAAGGTCAGGGCAGCCTGTTCCATGTGTCGTATTCTGGTGTGACTATGGCGTTGATCCATGGCGGCCAGCCGGACGCATTGATCCTCGCACATGAGCCAACCCGCGACCACATGCGCGGCCTGCCAGAGTATCAGCAGCCAAGCCTGCAAGAACTGCGCGATCTGGCGCTGCCACTGGCGAAAGTGGCCAACCCGGCCTGTCAGGTTGTTGGTGTGTCGGTAAACACCCAGCACATGGGTGAAGATGCGGCAAAAGCCTATCTGGCACAGGTTGAGGCCGATATGGGCCTGCCCGCCACCGATCCGTTCCGTTTTGGCGCGGGCAAGCTGGTAGACGCGCTGGCCGCGTTATGACCTGAAAGGTCTGCGCCTGCCTGGGTAGGCGCTTGTGCTTGGTGAGTGTTTCTCATTAGCATCGCAAAAAATGCAGCTCTTCGTCATGAGACGGCGTTGCAAGTGCGCCTGCCGGGGGCAGGCAGGCGCGGACCGACCTATCGGCCGGTCACAAGGTTTCGGAATGCCCCTGAAAATGAAGGCCGTTTTATGCAAATTTCCGTCACCCCTGATGTGTTCAAACTGGCGCAGGTGTTCACCATTTCCCGTGGCTCGCGCACCGAAGCCAAGGTTCTGACCGTGAAGGTCGAGGAAGACGGATATGTGGGCTGGGGCGAATGTGTGCCTTATGCGCGCTATGGCGAGACATTGGAAAATGTCACGCAGCTGATCGAAAGTGTAAAAGGCCCGGTGACTCGTGAGGGGCTGTACACTTTGCCAGCGGGTGCAGCGCGCAATGCGTTGGACTGTGCACTCTGGGATCTGGAGTGCAAAAAGGCTGGCAAACGCGCCTGGGAATTGGCCGGGCTGCCACAGCCGGGACCGGAGATCACCGCCTATACGCTGTCTTTGGCAGAACCAGCAGAGATGCAGGCGCAGGCGGCGAAAAACGC
>JAAENN010000237.1 GCA_024224295.1 Shimia sp.
ATTTGATAAAAAGCTGACCTTCGTATATCTCGTAGCATCGGCTGGTCTGGGCTCAGTCCGGTCATTGATCGCAAAATCAGCTGTAGGCTTTTGGAACGTCTGCTTTAAAGAACGTGAGATTCATAGATTGCAGTTGCAGCATGCTCGCTCCAAGTCAATTCTAGTTGGCCGCTTTGGGCTGAGAGCCGCCGTTTGACGGGCGTGACTCTAAGGGCAGATTTTGATCGCGTTAGGCACGTTTCACTGAGATTTCGGCCCAGAAATTGCCAGTCAGCAGTGGCCAAAACGGGGCCGCCGCTGAAAGTGCAATTGGCGGATGGGCTAAGGGCTTTGCCCCCGTCCCTGCGGGGCAGGGCCTCCCCCAGGATATTTTCAGACTGTGAAGGGCTTAGGCTTTGTAGAGGCCAAACTCGTCTTGCTCGGCAAAACGTCCGCGCAGGGCGGTGAGCGTCAGGCCAATCAGGCCGGTGCAGAGCGGGAAGCCGAGGGAGAAGCTCAGGTAGGTGGTGAGGGCTGTCCAGACCGAGGCGTCCTGAAACATCATCTGAATGCCGCCAAGCAGGATGCCTGCGATGCTGCCAGCAAAGATGAGGATAAGGGCCATGTCTGCGTCTCCGGTTGATGCATTAACCATTACTAGGGTGAAATGGGGCGCAAATGAGGCACGGAAAGGGCTTTGCTGTGGGCGGTGGCTAAAACTTATCTGGGTTTGTTGGGGCGCAGGGTTTTGGTGAGGGCTGAGAAGGTGGCGGAGAGGGTCGCGCCTGTGGCGATCCAGCCGAAATACCAGAGCTTTCCGGCCAGTTGATCCTCCGCATAAGAGGCGGCGAATTGGGATTGGCCGTATTTGGCGGTGGCTATGGCGAGCGCGGTGGTGAGGGCAAAGGTGATGGTGAGCGGGATCGGGCGCAGTTTGAGGCTTGCGACGGTGGCGAGGACCAGGCCGATGGGCGTGCCAATGAGCAGGGTCTTTTGGCTCCACCACGGATGGGCGCCGAGGGGGCGGGCGACGTCCAGCGCGATGAGGGCACCCATAAGGAGCGCGGCGATGAGGGCAGGGAGCAGGTGGCGCATGGGGTGGTTCCTCGTAATGGTGGTTTGCCGAGGATGGGGGGGGCGGCGCGGTGGTTTTAAGAGGTGTTACAGCGGGATGGCGGGGGTGTGATGATTGGTGTTGGTTAATCAGCAGTTAACAACTGTTTGGTAAGCTGGAGCTATGTCCCGCTACATCCGCCCCAAAGTGCCCGGCGCGTCGGTGTTTTTCACCGTCAATCTTGCTGCGCGTGGTGGTGGTTTGTTGGTTGAGCGTATCGATGCCCTGAGAGAGGCCGTGTTTAAAACACGTGCGGAGCGGCGGTTTTACATCGATGCATGGGTGGTGATGCCCGACCATATGCACGCCGTGTGGACATTGCCGCCGGGTGACAGTGATTATGCGAGGCGATGGCAGGTGATCAAAGCCCGGTTTTCTCGATCAGTGCCCAAAAGAGATCAACGAAGGAGCCACGTTACGAGGCGAGAGCGGGCGGTGTGGCAGCGGCGCTTTTGGGAGCATCATATTCGTGACGCAGAGAGCTATAGAGCGGCGATCACGTATTGTTATATGAACCCGGTCAAACATGGGTTTGTTCAGTACGCAGAAGAGTGGCCGTATTCTTCGGTGGACAGGGACATCGCATGTGGGAGATGGTCGTAGGGTGCGCATTTATTGCGCACCGTTTCTGCGTGTGTTCGGTGGAGGTGGTGCGCAGTGAATGCGCACCCTACGGGGGGCTCAAGAAAAGAGTTTGCTCGCGGCGATACCCAGTGCGAAAAAAATTACTGAAAGGAACACATCACGGTTCTTAATTAGAAGAAAAAATCTTATTCGATCCGACAATCGAGGCCGAAACAGATTCGCATCTTTTTTTAGAGAGTCTATTTCTTCTGTTGACCTGCTAGCATTCACTAATACAGCTTCAGCTCTCGCGCCAATCTTGCCACTTTCAAATTTCATGATTACTTCACTTTTGTCCGCACAAAAGCCAAAAATTGGGTCTTCCGGCGTGTCGGTCCAAAGAGACCAATATTCGTTTCCGGCAGCCACAAATTTTGCAGAATAAAGCGACACGATGGCGGTGGCTGCAAATGCGCGGTTCGCATTAACCCCTTCTTCTTCAAAAAACTTCTCCGCTTCAAATGAAGTAACAACTACAATGTTTTGATCTGGGTTGATATTTGGGCAATGACTTTGGTTGCTTCTAGAGAAATAGTTGCCCTGCAGCGGGCGCTTTGTGACAATTATTACTTCGTTGGCGGTAGGGTTAATCGAATTGTGCGAAAACGCCTCTGCATCGGACAGAATTCCCAACGAGGGAAGATTGTCTTTTGCGATATTCGTTTCTAAGATTTCGTCACTGGCTGTGGACGCTTTCTTTATGAATTTAGCAAACTTCTTTTTTGTAATTTTTTTGCTTGTCGGGCCAAGGAATATTATTTGCAACATTTGGAAGAACTTTTAAACACGTCTGTTCGAACTTTGAGTGAAGTGAGGCAGTCCGAAGACTGCCTCCAAATCACTTACCGCGAAAACTTTTTATGCTTCAGGCGCTTCGGCTCCAAGGCATCTGCTCCCAAACGGCGCTTCTTGTCCTCTTCGTAGTCCTCAAAGTTGCCTTCGAACCATTCCACATGGGCGTCGCCTTCAAAGGCCAGCATGTGGGTACAGATGCGGTCGAGGAAGAAGCGGTCGTGGGAGATGACCACGGCGCAGCCTGCGAAATCCACCAGTGCGTCTTCGAGCGCGCGGAGGGTTTCGACGTCCAGATCGTTTGTCGGTTCGTCGAGCAGGAGGACGTTGCCGCCTTCTTTAAGCAGACGCGCCATGTGTACGCGGTTGCGTTCACCACCGGACAGCAGGTTCAGCGGTTTCTGCTGATCGCCACCTTTAAAGTTGAAGGACGAGCAGTAGGCGCGGGAGTTCACCTGGGCGTCGCCCAGTTCGATGATTTCCGCGCCGCCGGAGATGGCTTCCCAGACGGTGTCTTTGTCGTTCAGATCGTCGCGGGACTGGTCGACATAGGAGAGCTTGACGGTGTCGCCGTATTCCACGGTGCCTTCGTCCGGCTGTTCCTGACCGGTGAGCATTTTGAAGAGCGTGGATTTACCGGCGCCGTTGGGGCCGATCACACCGACAATGCCGCCGGGTGGCAGGGAGAATTCGAGGTTTTCAATCAGCTGCTTGTCGCCAAAGTGCTTGGAGAGGCCGTTGACCTCGATGACCTTGGAGCCAAGGCGCGGGCCGTTGGGGATAACGATCTGCGCGCGGCCTACTTTTTCACGCTCAGACTGGTTGGCCATCTCGTTATAGGCGCTGATGCGGGCTTTGGATTTGGCCTGACGGGCTTTTTGACCCTGACGCATCCATTCGAGTTCGCGCTCCAGCGTTTTCTGCTTGGATTTGTCTTCGCGGGCTTCCTGCTCCAGACGTTTTGCTTTCTGTTCCAGCCATGCGGAGTAGTTGCCCTCGTATGGGATGCCTTTGCCGCGGTCGAGCTCGAGGATCCAGCTGGTGATGTCGTCGAGGAAGTAACGGTCGTGTGTGACGCAGAGGATGGTGCCTTTGTAGTCGATCAGGTGCTGTTGCAGCCACGCGATGGTTTCCGCATCCAGGTGGTTGGTCGGTTCATCGAGCAGCAGCATTTCTGGCGCTTCGAGCAGCAGTTTGCAGAGCGCGACACGGCGGGCTTCCCCACCGGAGAGGTCTTCGATGCGGGCGTCATCTGGTGGGCAGCGCAGGGCCTCCATGGAGATGTCGACCTGGCTGTCCAGATCCCAGAGGTTCTGGGCGTCGATGTCGTCCTGCAGCTTGGCCATCTCATCCGCGGTTTCGTCGCTGTAATTCATGGCCAGTTCGTTGTAGCGGTCCAGAATGGCCTTTTTGGCAGCCACGCCGAGCATGACGTTTTCACGCACAGAGAGACTTTCGTCGAGCTTTGGCTCCTGAGGCAGGTAGCCCACTTTGGCGCCCTCAGCGGACCAAGCTTCGCCGGTGAAGTCTTTGTCGAGACCGGCCATGATCTTCATCAGGGTCGCTTCACCGGCGCCGTTGACGCCCACGACACCGATTTTCACGCCGGGAAGGAAGGACAGGTGGATGTTTTCAAAGCATTTCTTGCCGCCGGGGTAGGTCTTGGACACACCCTGCATGTGGTAGACGTACTGATATGAGGCCATTGGGACGACTCCGTTCGCCAGAATTCACGTTGGGAGGTGTGATAGCGGAGGGCGGGGGCGGGGGCAATGGAGGTTGGTGACCAGCGGGGTGTTCGGACGACGACACACCTCCTCGATCAAAATAGTCCAAGTTGTCTGGCTTTTGCCTGAACAAATCTAAGACGGCGGATCAAGGAACCTCTGAATTTGGTCATAAAACACCAAGCACAGTCCGATCATGACCAAGCCAAGAATGTCGAAGAAGCTGAAACGCCCATCGTCGTGATAGCCAATCAGCACAACAACTGCGAAAATTAGGATGCGAGTTAAGTAGATCATTTCCTGCGCCAAACTCGTCCAGCTAGCCCTTGTTTGAAAATAGAGCGGAAAGGATTTTGGCTATGAGAAAGATGGACGAGAATAGAACAAACCAAAAAGCGATTTTCATTGTCGCTTCGCTGTATAGGTGCGTCTCATGCCGACCTTCCCAAATGTGTGATGTATAGAAACCGGCTAGGCAGAGCACACACAAAAAGACGATCATCATCGTGCCGAGCCCCGGCTTTTTCTTTCGGTTTTCTCTAGGGTCGGGCATTTCGTTTCTCCTACATTCAATGGAACCCGCGGTCCAATTTTCCGCCTTAACTTAAGGCGGAAATTGGGTACTGGAATGCCTGCGGTTACCTATTGTTGAACTAATTCTTATCTGAACCCAGAAGCCGTCACTTGGCGTCAGAGCTGTGAAAGCGCATGTAGTCTCGACCCCCGTAGGCAAAGAGAACAACAAGACAGAGGAAGATAATGGTCTTCACGTGGCCTATGGAGCGACCATAAGTGTTCCGCATGGTGTCTTCGGTTGCAAAAAGCAGGGCGCAAATTCCTCCCACATAGACCACAAAAAGAACTACCGCTTTTCGTTTGCCGCCTTTTTGGATCAGTCGTTGCTTTAGATAGTGGAGAAGCTTTGCCTTTGAGAAATGGCTTTCTGGCAGCTCAGTCACATCAAGCTCTCACATTCTTTCGATAAGTTCTTACGGTCATGCGAGTTTGTACTTCCGATCACGCCAGAATAAACGGCAACGGCTGCTTTGCAGGCAACGAGGTCCTCGCTGTCCGTCCCGTAATGTTCAAGAAAGTGAAATGAAGCAGCTTTTGGGCCGCCACTACTGAGCTGAAACTCAATGTACTTTGAAGCAGGGCGTCCAGTCCCTTTTGGTATGGCATTGTAGACATCCTTTATAAGCTTCGGCATCGCGTCCACCTCGGCTTCATTCTGAAAGAAGAGCACCCAAACGTCGGCTTCGATCGGGTTTGATCCCTCCTTGGAGGGCACTAAGACGGTCTTTCGTTCATTCACTTGGTCTAAGTATATCGCAAAAGTGCTTGGAGAATTGTGACCTGCAACGGTGGCAGGCCGGTTCAATCTCTTAAACAGGGTGTCTTGACGATTTTCGGCCAGCGCACTGCTCGCGGCAACAAGAAAGACGAATTTCGCAACCAGTCCACGTTTCAAAAAGTTCACTTGTGCCTCCTTGTTTGGGTTACAGCCGTAGCGGGAGTTAGATGAGATGTCATCTTCTTTCCGTCTGCTCGCGCCCGCCCCGTAGGGGCGGTTCGGGCGCTGCCGAAGCTTTGCTTCGGCATAACGGGTAGCCATTGACCTTCCCTTCACAAAAGCCCACTAAACCCCGTGCCTTACGGATTGCCATATGTTGCACGCGGCCAGCGGATTGGGTTGCTTGGGGGATCGTTTGATCCGCCACACGCAGGGCATGTGCACATCACCAAAGAGGCGCTGAAGCGCTTCGATCTGGATCAGGTCTGGTGGCTGGTCAGCCCCGGTAATCCGCTCAAGGATCGTGGGCCGGCCAAGCTGGCGCGGCGCATGGCGGCGGCGCGGGAGATCATGGACCATCCGCGCGTGCACATCTGTGACTTTGAGAGCCATGTGGGTACACGCTACACGGCAGAGACGCTGGCGGTGTTGCAGGACAAATGCCCGCAAGCGCGGTTTGTCTGGCTGATGGGCGCGGACAATCTGGCGCAGTTCCACCGTTGGAAAGATTGGCAAGAGATCATGGCGCGGGTGCCGGTGGGTGTTTTGGCGCGCCCCGGAGATCGGATCGCGGCCCGCACCGCCAAAGCGGCGCAGGTGTTTCGCCATGCGCGACTCCACCATAGACAGAATCGCTTGTTGGGTCGGGTTGCAGCGCCAACCTGGGCTTTTGAGAACATGCCGATGCGGTCGATAAGCTCCACCCAAATTCGAGAAAATGGCTCTTGGACAGTGGGTTAAGGTATTTTTTGAGGGGCGGTTGAATGCTGTCTCCGCACGTAAGTCTCTATTAACTCGGCACGGCTAGTTTGGGCGCGGAACGAAAGGCGTCTGTGCGTCTTTGGGGACAGCCATATCAACGGTTCACCGCAAGATTCACAGGTCTCTATCAGTATCGTAAGTCCTACGTGGCGTGTGCCGTCGTGTGGGGTGTTCGGCTTCGGATGGGTCCAAAAGACGTCTCTGAAGCGTGTAATGGAATGGAAACTGCGTCAGCTACTGGCGCCTTAGCAGGCTTTGCCGTGGTATGCGGCGAGCTGCCGGAGCGAATAATGACTGGTGACAAAAAGCGGTCTTTTGGGGTGTCAATCATGGGGCGGCTGTTGCTGCCGATTGTGGCCTGTATTTTGGTGTCTTTCATTGCGACCACCGTATTTTGGGTGGGCAAGCAGAGCAACACGCTGATCAAAGCATTTGAGAGCGAGCTGGCCTTGGCGCAGACCTTTGTGGCGCCGCCAGTTGCCGCCGCGGTGTGGGATTTTAACACGGACGGTGCCGAAGGGGCGATTGCCGGTGTGACGCAGATGGAGAACGCGTTGTTTGCGAGGGTTTTCGTGGACGGTGAGCTGTTTTCCAAAGTGGCTGTAGAAGGTGCAGATCAGACCGGTTGGGATGAGGGCGTGGCCGAAATCCTGGCGATGGAAGAGGCCGAGGCCCGTTTGGAAGCCAATCACGTGGCCTATGTGAAATTCCCGATCCATCACACGGACGGATCTGTTGTCGCGGTGATGGTCATGGGGTTCTATGACGGTGTGATTCAGGCCGTGGTGAACGAGCTGTACATGCAGTCCTTGATTGCGGTGGCGGCGATTTGCCTAGTGATGTCGGGCATTGTGTATTTCGCGGCGGCGGGGGTGACCCGTCCGTTGGCTGCCATTGTGGCACGGATCTCGGCGTTGCGTGAAGGCGACACCGCGAGTGAGGTGCCTGCCACCAACCGCAAAGACGAGTTGGGGCGGTTGGCCCGGGCAGTCCTGGAGTTTGTGGAAACCATCAAAGCCAACAAAACAATGGAAGATCAGGCGCGCGAGACCGCGCGTGAACAATCTGCGGTAGTGAATGAATTGGCCGATGGTCTGAACCACTTGGCGCAGGGACAGCTGAGCCATCGGATCACCAGTGAATTCAGCAGCGATTACGAGATGCTGCGGGCTGATTTCAACAAAACGGCTGAAGCGCTGGATGATGTCATTGGCCGAGTTTTGGGTACGATTACCCAGATTGAAGGTGAGACCGGTGAGATGGCAGAAGGCACGCAAAACCTTGCCAAGCGGACCGAGGCGCAGGCGGCAACTTTGGAGGAGACCGCTGCTGCGATTGGCTCGATTGCGGACAGCGTGCAGGGGGCTTCCGACCAAACGAAGTCGGTTGAAAACACCGTGGATGCGACCAAGACGGATGCGTTGCGTGGCGGAGAAATTGTGAAATCTGCCATTGAAGCCATGCAGGACATCAAAGACAGCGCCGGAAAAATCAGCGAAATCAACCGCGTGATCGAAGATATCTCGTTCCAAACCAATTTGTTGGCGCTTAATGCCGGGGTAGAGGCCGCGCGGGCCGGAGACAGTGGCCGAGGCTTTGCTGTGGTGGCCTCTGAAGTCCGTTCGTTGGCCTTGCGCTCTGCGACAAGTGCCCATGAGATCAAAGAGTTGATTGACACATCGTCAGACCAGGTTGAGATCGGCGTCGATCTTGTGGATCAGGCGGGGAAGGCCATAGAGGGCATTATTCTGAAAATTCAGAACGTGAGCAAACTGGCGATACAAATTGCGGACAGCTCTCGGGATCAGGCTACAGCTATCACGGAGATCAACTCTGGTGTGATGGACTTGGATCGCGTGACCCAGCAGAATGCCAGCCTTGTGGATCGGTCCAGCGAGCAAGGTCGTGCGTTACAAAAAGCAGCCAGAGAGTTGGCCGAGCTGGTGGCCAGTTTCCGTCCGTCCTCTGTTCGCGAGACACCTGACGAGACCTATGAAGAAGATTTTCTTCAATCGGCCTGATAGAGCCCACTTTGATAATTGAAATGAAGCCGGGATACAGAAATGTTTCCCGGCTGTTTTGTATGCGGTGGTGGCATAAACTGCCGCGTTCATGTGGTTTTTACAGAATCTCTGCAGGATGGTTACACAGGGGATGTGTGGGACTAATGAGAGGACATAAAATGCCAAAACGTGCGATGATGTTTTTGACCCTGACCCTGTTGGCTGTATCGACTATGGCGGCTACAGGATCCGCGCAAAAGGGATTTACAGTATCGACAAGCTTTGGGTTTTGAAGCTGCTAACGCTAGGGTGCCGTGCTCACTTGGAAGGCGGCAGCGGCTTTAAATCAGCCGAGAGAGTTTCGAGAGGCGCGAAGCTGACCTGCCCGACCAAGGCTGAGGCGGATGTGCCGTCAGCGGCATGACCGGCCCAAACTTGTACACTCTTGTCGGCGGCCCAAAGATTGGCAAACAGATACCCAGGCTCTTTGGGTAGGGCAGACTCTGCGCCTGTGATTTCAAACACCAAATTGTTTCCTACGTACCAGCGTAGGCGATCCGGGTGCCATTCAAACGCGTAGAGCCGGGGGCGGGAAGCAGCATCAAAACCAAGGGGAATTTGGCGGCTTTGAAGCTTTCCGTCTACAAACCAGGCGACCTGCATGCGCGTGGTGTCTTTCCCTAGAAATTCAATGTCGACTTCGTCATGCCGCGTGCCGTAATGCGGCCCAGTGTAGACAAAAAAGCCTGTCACAAGCCCCGAGCCTTTGGCAGGGCTTTGTTGCACAAACCGGATGATATGCAGGCTTCCCCTTACCCCGGACGGATTTACCCTACGGGCTCGGTGACGGGTATGCCAAGCGCAGTATAGCGGTTGAGTACGGCGATGCGGATCTGGATCTCCGCGACCTGCCGTTCAAAGTCACGAGCCATGAGCGATTGGCCCATCAGCTTCATGCAATGCATCTTAG
>JAAENN010000238.1 GCA_024224295.1 Shimia sp.
GTGTTGGCCGATTTGGCGTAGATGGATAAATAGCCTTTCTTGACCTTCGGCGCTGGTGGCTGCCAGGCCGCCAATCGGCGTTGCAATTCTTCATCTGCAACGTGAAGGCTGAGTTTGGCGTTGGGGATATCAATCTCGATGACGTCACCATCGGCCACCACCGCCAATGGTCCGCCATCGGCTGCCTCCGGGGCGATATGCCCGACGGCACATCCCTTGTTGGTGCCTGAAAAACGGCCATCGCTTAGAAAGGCGATCTGGTTCTGCAAGTCCTTAGCAGCCAACTGCCACAAAAATCGTTGCAGGAGCAGCATGCCCGGCTCACCTTTCGGGCCGACGTTGCGCACAATGACCACATCGCCCGCATTGAGTTGGCCGGAGTTCAGCGCGTCACAGGCATCTTCCTCACGTGGGAAAATGCGTGCCGGCCCTTGATGGCGGAACATTTCCGGGGGCACGGCCGATTTCTTGATCAACGCTCCCCCCGGTGCCAAATTGCCCTGCAAAAAGACCAGGCCGCCTTCCCCGGACAGCGGGTTGCTCAAAGAACGGATGACCTTGCCGTCGCCCCCGGAGGCGGTTTGCAAGTTAGCCGCTACGGATTTGCCGGTGACGGTCAGCGCATCGGTATCCATTATTGATTCCAATTCTTTCATGGCTGCCGGCAAGCCGCCTGCTTCATCAAAGTCCACCATGAGATTTTTACCGCTGCCCGAGGGGGCGATGTCGCAGATCAACGGGGTTTCCTTGCTCGTGCGGTTGAAGATTTCCAAAGGCACGGACAGATCCAACTCCGCCGCGATGGCAGCCAGGTGAAGTACGCCGTTGGTGGAGCCTCCCGTGGCCATCAGGATGTGAATGGCATTTTTAAATGCTTTGAGGGTCATAATATCCGAAGGTTTGATCCCACTTTGGTGGAGTCGTACGACTTGGCGGCCAGCCTCGAAAGCAAGGCGCATTAAGCGGGCATCGGCGCCGGGTGTAGTGGCGTTCCAGGGTAGCGACATACCCAATGCCTCGGTGAGGCAGGCCATTGTATTGGCCGTACCCATGACCGGGCAGGCGCCGTAACCGGGACAGCCGCGATTTTGGATTTGGCGGTAATCCGCCTTGTCGAGGGCGCCCGCTTTGTAATCTGCAAAGTGACGCGGGGCGATATCTAACGGATCCACGTATTCGCCTTTGTAGCGGTTGAGCTGCATATA
>JAAENN010000239.1 GCA_024224295.1 Shimia sp.
CTACTGAACCATTCCCTGACGCGGAGGTGCTTCCTGTAGCCCCTTTGCGTCGCCGCATGCGGTTTGAGTTTGCCGCATCAGAAACGACTGAAGAGAGGGCATAGCGATGAGCCAAGCCGTCACCGACACCCAAGTTGCCGAAGAGGATCTGCTGCGCGCGGATCTTTATGATTTTCTGGCCGCCCTTATGGCCAACCCACCAAGCAAAGATCTGTTGCACCATGCCGCTGCATTGGGCGGGGATGAAAGCGATCTTGGTCAGGCGATCAGCACATTGGCCCGTGTGGCCAAAGCGACAAATGCTTCAGCCGTGGAAAGTGAGTTCAATGCTCTGTTCATCGGCCTTGGCCGAGGTGAGCTGATGCCGTTTGCCTCTTACTATCTGACAGGCTTTCTGAACGAAAAGCCGCTGGCTAGCCTGCGGGCGGATATGGCGGCGCTGCGTATTACCCGCGCTCCCAACGTCTATGAGCCGGAAGACAACATCGCCAGCTTGCTGGAGATGATGGCAGGCATGATCCGCGGCCGCTTTGGCGAGCCGGTGCCGCTGCAAAAGCAAAAAGACTTCTTCTTCACCCACATCGCCGCTTGGGCGGAGCACTTCTTCTCTGATTTGGAAGCGGCGCAAAACTCGGTGCTCTACGCGCCGGTGGGCACGGTGGGCAAAGCCTTCCTCGAAATTGAAACACAGGCGTTCCGCATGGGGGCGGAGTAAACGTCACTTGAAACCGTCGGACCCCGACCGACCCAAAACAAGGAGCTCGCCATGAGCAAGCCAGAGGAAAAAGGTGCCAGCCGGCGCGATTTTCTGAAGCTCGCAACAGCAGCAGCCCCAGCAGCCGCTGCGGTGGTTGCCCTCTCGCCCGACGCGGCGGAAGCGCAGCCAGCTGATCTGTCCCGCACCGAGATGCAGGACACGGCGCATACCCGCGCATACCTCGACAGCGCCCGGTTCTAACCGGACGTTATCATCCCGCCCCTGACCACTGGTTGCGTGACGCCCACCGGTCAGGATTTGAGACTAACCGAGCCAGTTCCGAGAAACGGAACAGCAAGGGAGGAAAGAATGCTTAGGAAAAAGACCAACGGGGTTGCGCGACGCCCCCAGCGGACAAGTATCCTGTCTGCCGCAGCTGAAAAAGCTGTGGACCGCCGCACGTTTTTGCGCGGTTCAGGCCTCGCCATTGGCGGTCTGGCAGCGATTGGTGCCACCGGTGGCACCGTCACTCAGGCGCAGGCGCAAGATGCCGCCAATACTGCCGTACAAACTGTGAAATCTGTATGTACCCACTGTTCGGTCGGATGTACCGTTGTGGCCGAAGTACAAAGCGGTGTCTGGATCGGGCAAGAGCCTGGTTGGGACAGCCCGTTTAACCTTGGCGCCCACTGTGCCAAAGGCGCATCTGTACGTGAACACGCCCATGGTGAACGCCGCCTGAAGTACCCTATGAAAAAAGAGGGTGGTGAGTGGAAGCGCATCAGCTGGGAACAGGCGATCGACGAGATCGGCGACGGCATGAACCAGATCCGCGAAGAAAGCGGCCCTGATAGTGTTTATTGGCTGGGGTCAGCCAAGCACAACAACGAACAGGCGTATCTGTTCCGCAAATTTGCTGCCTATTGGGGCACCAACAACGTGGATCACCAGGCGCGTATCTGTCACTCGACCACGGTTGCGGGTGTAGCGAACACATGGGGCTACGGCGCCATGACCAATTCCTACAACGACATCCACAACTCCAAAGCCATCTTCATCATTGGCGGTAACCCGGCTGAAGCCCACCCGGTTTCCCTGTTGCACGTGCTGCGCGCGAAAGAGCGCAACAACGCCCCGCTGATCGTGTGTGACCCTCGCTTCACGCGTACGGCGGCACATGCGGATGAATATGTCCGCTTCCGTCCCGGCACCGATGTGGCGCTGGTCTGGGGCATTCTATGGCACATCTTCGAAAACGGTTGGGAAGACAAAGAGTTCATCCGCACCCGTGTTTGGGGCATGGACCAGATCCGTGACGAAGTGCGCGGCTGGAACCCAGAAGAAGTTGAACGCGTTACCGGTGCTCCTGGTGAGCAACTGCGTCGTGTGGCTCGACAGCTGGTGAACAATCGTCCAGGCACCGTGATCTGGTGTATGGGTGGCACACAGCACACCAATGGTAACAACAACACCCGTGCGTACTGCATTCTGCAGCTGGCCCTTGGCAACATGGGTACCGAAGGTGGTGGTACCAACATCTTCCGTGGTCACGACAACGTACAAGGCGCCACTGACCTTGGCGTTCTGAGCCACACCCTGCCAGGCTACTACGGCCTGTCCAAAGGCGCTTGGGCGCACTGGGGTCGCGTGTGGGAAGAAGATGGCGAATGGTTGAATGGCCAGTTTGCCAAAACCACAGGTGCCGATGGCAAGGAGAAGTCGCTTCAGAACCTCACCGGTATTCCGGTGTCGCGCTGGATCGATGGTGTTCTGGAAGATCCAGAGAACATGGACAACCCGGACAAAGTGCGGGCCATGGTGCTTTGGGGCCATGCGCCAAACTCTCAGACCCGTGGTCGCGAGATGAAGACTGCGATGGAAAAGCTGGACATGCTGGTTGTTGTTGACCCGTATCCAACGGTTTCCGCCGTACTTCATGACCGCACTGACGGCGTTTACCTGTTGCCGGCCTGTACCCAGTTTGAGACCCGTGGGTCTGTGACCGCTTCCAACCGCTCCCTCCAGTGGCGCGATCAGGTTGTGGCACCGCTCTTTGAGAGCAAGACGGACCACGAGATCATGGGGTTGTTCGCCAACAAGTTTGGCTGGGCCGATCGTTTCTTCCGCAACATCGAAATGGAAGACGAAAACACACCCAACATTGAAAGCGTCACGCGCGAGTTCAACAGAGGTATGTGGACCATCGGTTACACCGGTCAGTCTCCTGAGCGCATCAAGCTGCACATGGAAAACCAACACACCTTCGACCGGACTACGTTGAAGGCAAATGGTGGTCCGGCAGATGGTGATTACTACGGTATGCCTTGGCCGTGCTGGGGTACTGCAGAGATGAACCATCCGGGTACGCCAAACCTCTATGACATGTCCAAACGTGTCTCTGAGGGTGGTTTGACCTTCCGTGCCCGGTTTGGTGTGGAACGTGACGGTCAGAACCTATTGGCGGAAGGCGTTGCAAGCCTCGATTCCGAGATTCAGGACGGCTACCCAGAGTTCACCATGCAGATGCTGATGGACCTTGGTTGGGATGGCGACCTGACGGATGAAGAGCGTGCGGCAATTGACGCTGTTGCGGGTGCCAAGACCAACTGGAAAACCGACCTATCCGGCGGTATCCAGCGGGTGGCGATCAAGCACGAATGTGCGCCGTTTGGTAATGCCAAGGCCCGTGCCGTGGTGTGGACGTTCCCGGATCCGGTGCCGCTGCACCGCGAACCACTGTACACACCGCGTCGTGACCTGGTTGAGGACTACCCGACCTATGAAGATCGGAAGTTCTACCGTCTGCCAACCATGTATGCCTCCATTCAGAAGAACGACTTCAGCAAGGATTATCCAATCATTCTGACGTCTGGTCGACTGGTGGAATATGAGGGTGGTGGCGAAGAGACCCGCTCCAACCCATGGCTGGCAGAACTGCAGCAGGACATGTTTGTCGAGATCAACCCGCGTGATGCGAATGATCTTGGTATTCGTGACCGGGCGCAGGTTTGGGTCGAAGGCCCAGAGGGCGGCAAGGTCAAGGTTATGGCCATGCTCACCAACCGGGTTGGTGAAGGCGTTGCCTTCATGCCGTTCCACTTTGGTGGTCACTTCGAAGGGAAGGATCTGCGGGACAAATACCCGGCAGGCGCCGACCCATATGTGTTGGGTGAAAGCACCAACACGGCACAAACCTACGGCTATGACAGCGTGACTCAGATGCAAGAGACCAAGACCACTCTTTGCAAAATCTGGGCAGCTTAAGGAGAGAGAGAAATGGCAAGAGCAAAGTTTCTCTGTGACGCAGAACGCTGCATCGAATGCAACGCCTGTGTAACGGCCTGTAAGAACGAGCACGAGGTGCCTTGGGGCATCAACCGGCGCCGTGTTGTCACCATCAACGACGGCAACCCGGGTGAGCGTTCCATTTCGGTGGCTTGTATGCACTGTTCCGACGCGCCTTGTATGGCCGTTTGTCCGGTGGATTGCTTCTACCAGAACGAAGAAGGTGTCGTGCTACACTCCAAAGACCTCTGCATTGGCTGTGGTTACTGCTTCTACGCGTGTCCGTTTGGCGCGCCGCAGTATCCACAGGCGGGCAACTTTGGCAGCCGTGGCAAGATGGACAAATGCACGTTCTGTGCAGGTGGCCCGGAGGAGAACCACTCCAACGCGGAATTCTCCAAATACGGTCGCAACCGGATTGCAGAAGGCAAACTGCCTCTCTGCGCCGAGATGTGCTCCACCAAAGCGCTGCTGGCGGGTGACGGGGACGTTGTGTCCGCGATCTACCGTGAGCGTGTTGTGGCGCGCGGCTTTGGCACCGGTGCCTGGGGCTGGGGTACAGCCTACGAACAGAAAGGCGGCTAAGGCCTGCTTTCACATTGTTGGCGGCGCGGATTTTCGCGCCGCTGATACACTAGATACACCTGTCTGAAACGAGATGCGGCGGCTTTCCAAAACGGAAAGGGCCGCTATTTGACTATTAAAACATCGAGGATGTGATGCGCGCGCTTCTCTGGATTGCACTAAGTTTTATGTTGGCTTTGCCTGGTTTCGCTCAAGAGGTGCCCGATCGCGCTGCGACAGGTGGTGCCCAGACGCTGGAAGACATTATGGCCCGTCAGCGTGGCGAGAAGTTGGATGACACCTTCCGGCGTGACGCAACAGGTCAAGGTAATATCGAGGCGTTGATTGGCCAGCTTGGCACACGCGGCACAGCCTCGGATTCGGAAGTTTTTCGCGCGCTGCGATATGGCAGCGCTGACACCACCACCGCCGCGCGCGGGCCAACTTCGGGCCTGTTGATCCAGGATTCCGGCATGGCTTGGCTGTCTTTCCGCGAAGGGCCGCTGCTGACCTATGGCCTCTGGTTTTTGGGCGGCATGATTGTTGTCATTCTTGGCTTCTATCTCTACCGCGGTAAAATCCTGATCGATGGGCCAAAGACCGGCCGCAATATCATTCGCTTTGTCGCTTTTGAACGCTTCTGCCACTGGGTTATGGGCGTAAGCTTCATCTTGCTTGGCCTGACCGGCCTCTACTTGATAGCCGGCCGTAAATTTCTGATCCCATGGATGGGCCATGGCATCTATGCTGACATCGCAGAGGCAGGCAAATGGGTGCATAACAACATCTCCTGGGCCTTTATGATCAGCCTGGTGTTTGTGTTCATCATTTGGGTCAAGCACAACATTCCGGATCGCGGCGACATCAAATGGATGGCCAAGGCCGGTGGGCTGTTCTCCAAAGGTGTGCACCCGCCCGCCAAGAAGTTTAACGCAGGTCAGAAAATCGTGTTCTGGTCTGTGATCATCCTCGGCTTCTCGATCTCTCTCTCCGGTGTGGCGCTGCTGTTCCCGTTTGAGGTGTCGGTTTTTGCCAAGACCTTCCAGATTCTCAACATGACCGGTCTGCCAAACCTGATTATGGGCGCGCCTTTGCCTGAGGTTCTGAGCCCTTATGAGGAAATGCAACTGTCGCAGCTGTGGCATGGCATTGTTGCCTTTGTCTTTATCGGAATCATCATCGCGCACATCTACCTTGGAAGTGTCGGGATGGAAGGCGCTCTGGAGACCATGGCGACCGGTGAAGTGGATGAGCAGTGGGCAAAAGAGCACCACTCCCTCTGGTATGAAGAAGAGATGGCAAAGGCCAATAACACTGTGCCGGACCAAACCACGCCTGCGGAATAAGCTATGCGAATTTGGGCGCCACTTCTGGCTCTCTTGCTGTGGCCGGCGGCGGCGCTGGCGTTTGAGTTCTTCACGCTGGAAGGCCATGGCGGTCCCATCAAAGGGATCGCCGTGTCGCCGGACGGGCAGCGCATTCTGACCGCCAGCTTTGACAACGCAGTTGGGCTCTGGTCTGGGCGCAGTCCGACGTGGCTCGACGGCCATGAGGCTGCGGTGAACACGGTGGCCTTTGTTGATGACAGCCGCGCCGTGTCCGGTGGCGATGACTTTGCTGTTCGGCTCTGGAATCTGACTTCCGGCACATCCCAAGAGCTTGGCCGCCACAAAGGCAAAGTTATGTCGGTGCGTGTGTCGCGAGATCAGCAGATCGTGGTCTCCGCGAGCTGGGACGGCACGGTTGGACTTTGGTCTTTAAGCGGCGCTGATCCGCGTTTCATCGACGTGGGCTCTAACGTGAATGATGTGGCATTTTCGACTGATGGAGCGCTGATCTATACGGGCGCGTCTGATGGTAAGATCCGCATCTACGAGGTGGCCACCGGCAACCTGCATCAGTTGTTCCTGTCCAACGGGTTTGGCGTGAACACGCTGGTTCTCAACGAGGACGCGGGCTGGCTCGCCTACGGCGCGGTGGACGGCGTAACAAAGGTCGTGGATGTGCAAACTGCCGCATTAATCAAGGACGTGACGCTGGAGCGCCGCCCGATCCTTGCCATGGCCACTGACCGCCAACAGCGAACCTTGGCAGTTGGAGATGGCGAGGGCTACATCCTCCTGCTCAACACCAGCAACTGGTCGATTGCCAATGATTTTCGCGCCACTCATCGTGGACCAATCTGGGCGCTGGCGTTTTCTCAAGATGGGGAAAACGTGCATGCTGGCGGATTGGATGACGCGATGTTCAGTTGGCCGTTGTCCGATCAGGAACATGCACCACGTATGGTGAAGCAGGACCGCGCCTTTTTGAATGGCAACGACAGTGCGTCTAATGGCGAGCGCCAGTTCCAGCGCAAATGCTCCATCTGCCACACGTTGACCGGCGACAGCGCCCGCCGCGCTGGACCAACTCTGAAAGACGTATTTGGCCGCCGTGCCGGGGCCGTGGCCGACTACAGCTATTCCGACACATTACTGACATCGGACATCGTCTGGTCCGCGCAAACCATTGATTCGCTTTTTGATTTGGGACCAGACGTGTATATTGCGGGTACAAAAATGCCAGTTCAGCGCATCGCCCGCGCCGAAGATCGTGCAGATCTCATTGAGTTTCTGCGGACTTACAGCGACATTAAGGACGACTGAGATGAAAACTTTTTTGCTAGCCTGTCTCACTGCAGCGGGGATTTCGATGGCGGCCTATTACGGGCTGCATACCCTGGGTTTTTCCAGTACCGATGCGGGAAGCGGACCCTCCGTGCGGCTGGATTAGGTAAGTGAACCAACTTGAGCGACCCCACTCCCGAAGCAAAGACCGCGCGTCTTCTGAATTTGGCATGGGGCTGTCTGCGGCCTCTGTGCTGGTGGTTGATGATGAACCGGGCATTCGCAATTTTATAGTGAAAATCCTGGAGCCGGTGGTCGCGCGCGTGGAGCAGGCGGCCAACACCGAGGTTGCCAGTCGGCTTCTGGACGCGAACCACTTTGATATTGTGATCCTGGACAACGTCATGCCGGGAACCACAGGGCTGGAATGGCTTAGCGAGCAACGTAAGTTGGGGTTCTTTGCGGACACGATCCTGATCACAGCCTTTGCCGATATGGACACGGCAATCGAGGCGATGCGGGCCGGGGCCGTGGATTTTGTCCTGAAGCCGTTCCGATCCAACCAGATTCTCAACGCTGTGGCGCGATGCGTCGATCGGGTGAATCTGCGGCGGGAAAACTACCTACTGAAGTATGAGCTGGCTTCCGGCAACGAACAGGTGCGTTCGCGGCTATTGGGCAGCTCGCATGAGATCAAGAAGATTCGTGCCACGATGGCGCGAGCGGCGCCGTTGCCGACCCCGGTTTTGCTGACTGGAGATACGGGCACGGGCAAAGAGGTTTGCGCGCGGGCGATTCACATGATGTCGCCACGGGCCGAAAAGCCCTTTGTACCAATCAATTGCGCCACCATCGCAGGGGATATGATTGAGCATGAACTGTTTGGTCATATTCGCCAAGACGCCGGTGGCCGCACGGTGCGCCATGACGGGGTGTTTATGAATGCCAATGGTGGCACGCTCTATCTCGATGAGATTGTGGAGCTACCGCTTCCTGTGCAAGCAGCCTTGCTGCGAGTGATTGAGCAGCGCAAAATCCGACCTGTGGGATCGTCGCGCGAGGTGCCGTTAGACCTGCGATTCCTGTTTGCAACCAATGCCGACATGGAAACGGCTGTGCAGGAAGGGCGACTGCGTGAAGACCTCTATCACAGGATCAATGTTCTCAATATTCAAATGCCGCCGCTGCGTACACGCAATGGGGATTTGAAAGAACTCGCACTGATGTTCATTCAACAGATATCCAAGTCGTTGGGCGTACCGCCGTTGACGCTGTCGGAGGGCGTATTGCTCAACATGGCGCGGTATGATTGGCCCGGTAACGTGCGGGAATTGCGCAACCTTATTGAACGGTCTTTGATTGTGGGCGAATGGGCATCGGAGTTCGCTACAGGCGGATCTGACGAAGAAGTTGAGGCTGTGGATAGTCTGGCAGCGGTGGAACGGCGGCATATTCTGACTGTTTTGGATGCCTGTGACGGCAACCGGGCGGAGGCGGCGCGACGTTTGGGGATTTCGCGCAAAACCATCGACCGCAAATGTGCGATGTGGAATGACTGAGACCTTCGAGTCTCACGAACCCGTTCGTCTGTCGCAACAAAAGCGTCGAGGCGCATCGGTTCGGATGCGCCTTTTGGCCATCGCGCTTTTACCGACGCTTGTGATCATGCCTCTGTTCTTCATTGTGACGGCAGTCAACTGGTCCTCGCGGTTTGACAACCTGTTGATTGCAAAAGTTAATGGCGAACTGACCATTGCACAGCAATACCTTAGCCAACTGCTGGAAAACAGCGACTTGCGGATGCAAGCCTTGGCCGAAAGTTCTGCCTTTGTGGATCGTGTGGTGTCTCAAGATCGAAATGCGGTTCTGACGCTACTGGATACCAAGAAAACGGAGATGGGCCTCGACTTTCTTTACTATATTAACGGCGATGGTGCGGTGTGGTCTTCGCCGCGGTTTGCGGATGACATGGGGCTCACAAAATGGCCGGTGGTGTCGCAGGCTTTGGCAGGCAAAGGCTCTGCACAGATAGATATTTTTGGTGAATTCGATCTGGGCCAAGTCTCTGAAAGGTTATCCAAAAAGGCGCGGATCAATCTTGTGCCAACACAAGCTGCTGTACCTACGGATCGAACCGAGGAAACTCGGGGTATGGTGGTGCATGCCGCAACGCCGGTGGAGGGCAGCGGGCGCAGCGGGGCCCTAGTTGGCGGTGTTTTGCTGAACCGTAATCTGACCTTTATCGATACGATCAACGATCTGGTGTATCCCATTGCGAGCCTGACCGAAGGCAGCCAGGGTACGGCGACACTTTTCCTAGAAGACGTAAGGGTTTCCACCAATGTGCGCCTGTTTCAGGACGAACGTGCATTGGGCACGCGGGTGTCGGCGGCGGTGTATGAAACTGTGCTGGAACGAGGTGAAGTGTGGCTGGATCGCGCCTTTGTCGTGAATGACTGGTACATCTCCGCTTATGAGCCGATTGTCGACAGCTTTGGACAGCGGGTTGGGATGCTTTATGTGGGCTTTCTGGACCAGCCGTTTCGTGATGCGAAGTTCTCCACCATCCTGACCTTTGCCATCGCTTTTGTGGTTATCATATTGATTTCTGTTCCAATTTTCCTGCGTTGGGCGCGGCAGATTTTTGCCCCATTGGAGCGTATGCTGCGCACCATTGGGCGTGTGGAAGAAGGTGATCTAAACGCCCGGACGCGGGTTGAGGATGGCGGTGAAATTGGCCGTGTTGCGGCGCAGATGGACAACCTGCTGGAGCAAATTCAGGAGCGAGATCGGGAGCTTACGCGGCGTGTGGTGGCGCGGACGCGGGACTTGGAAGAGGCCAATCGGCGGCTTGAGGCGACCTCCAAACAGTTAGTGGTGTCGGAGAAGCTGGCAGCCGTCGGGGAGATTGCGGCCGGGATTGCGCATGAAATCAACAACCCGGTGCAAGTGATTCAGGGAAATCTGGATGTGTTGCGGGTGCAATTGGGCGATGATGCCGCTCAAGTGAAAACCGAGTTACGCCTGATTGATGAGCAAACTCACTCAATTTTTCTTATTGTAAATAAGCTCTTACAGTTCACGCGGCCGGATGAATATGCCGAGGGCAGCGAAGAGCATCGCCCCGCAGACATCATCACTGACACGCTGCCGCTGGTGCAACATTTGCTGAGCAAGGGGCATATCGCGCTGTCGCTGGAGCTTGAGAGTATTAAAGCGATCTCGATCCACCGGACGGAGCTGCAACAAATCCTGATCAACCTGATGGTCAATGCGATCCATGCGATGCCTGACGGCGGGGCGCTAACCGTGGGCGCGTTGGACGCAGATCGAGATGAAGAAGCGGGTGTGCTGGTGTTTGTGAAAGACACGGGAGTGGGTATGAAAAGCGAGGTTCTCGCTCGGATTTTTGATCCGTTTTTTACAACAAAACAAGGCGAAGGCACAGGGTTGGGCCTGTCGATCACCCGCAAGCTTGTGGAGCGCTATGATGGGGACATCGAGGCGGATAGCGTGGTTGGTCAAGGCACCGAATTTCGCGTGTGGTTTCCGGCCACATCGACCTGAGCCTTGGGGCAAAAGCCTCAAAAACCGGTCCAAATTTGCAACGTCGGTATAGCGTCGGTATCGCGACTGTATTGCGGAGGTCGCGGTTTTGTGGGCAAAACCGTTAACGCAGGGGCGTGAAAGTCAAATATTTTAGACATGAATTCAAACGCGGACATATCTAACAGCGCCGGTAAGCCGGGTACGGCCACCATTTTGCGGCAGCGGGTAGAGGTGGCGCGGTTCCTGTTGGACGCCGGTATGGGCCTGCGGGACCCGATTGTCTTTCTCACGCTGATCTCCGGGGTGAGCCGCGCGGGCATGATCTTTGCTATCAATGAGACTGCGCGCAGCCATGCCGAAGGGCTGGGCTGGTCGGTTTGGTTGTTGCTGATCTGTGCCGCGGCCATGGTGGTCTCCGCGTACTTGCAAAAGGTGCGCGCGTTCATATTGATCACCCGAATTGAAGCGCAGATGCGCCACCGCCTGTCGGAACTATTGCTGCGCGCCAACATCGATTTCCTAATCTCTGGGCGGCACGGCAAAGTCTATGGCGCGATGACAGCGGAGGTGAACCAGCTGGCGCAAGCGGTGATCCATCTGGTGGAGGCGATTGGCGGGGCGATTGTGCTGCTGTTTGCCATTCCCTACCTGTTTTTTGTGAGCTGGATTGCCGGTCTCGCCGCTGTGGCGGCGATCGCGTTTGGCGGGTTTGGATTTGCCCTCATGGACGGGCCCGCGCGGGGTTGGGCCTTGAAGGCGTCGGACAGTTTTGCCGCCTATTGTGACCGGGTCAGTGACATGTTGGGCGGTTGGAAAGAGCTGCGGTTGCGGGCCAGCCGGCGGGACGCGCTGGAAACAGAAACTAAAGCGGTAATTTCAGCGCAGATGGCGCATAAAATGCGCTCGGAGCGGCTGTTTGCGGCCAGCACAGGCGGCGGGCAATTGGCCGTGGCGTTTTTGATGTGTTTTGTGGTGATCGTGCTGCCGCAGATGCAGGGCGGCGATGCGATTGTGATGTTTCAGGTGCTGACCATCATTTTTCTGGTGAACGGACCTACGGAGCTGGTGTTCAACACGCTGCCGGTGCTGAGCCGGGCGGAGAACAGTTTTTATAAGATCAAAGCCGTTGAGGCGGAGTTGAGCGACGCACAGAGCCTCGCGCTAATCGAAGAGCCAAAGCTACTGAAGAGGTTTGAAGAAATCGCGTTGTGTGGAGTCGAGGCCAATGTCGGCGAGGCGCGGGACGGTGTGGTGCCGTTTCATTTGGGACCAATTGACCTGACCTTTCACCCCGGCGAGACCGTGTTCATCTGTGGTGGCAATGGGTCAGGCAAAACCACGCTGTTGTCGCTGATCACCGGCATGCGGCATCCGGGGGTGGGGGAGATCTTTCTGGATGGTGCTGCGCTTACGGATGCAACAACTGCCAGCTATCGAGAGCTGTTTTCGGCGGTGTTTGCGCAGTATCACCTGTTTGATCATGCCTATGGCTTGACCGACGCAGAGTTGGGCGCGTTGGAGACCCGCATTGCTCAGCTTGGGCTGGCGCAGCGGGTGCATCTGTTGGGCGACA
>JAAENN010000240.1 GCA_024224295.1 Shimia sp.
CTAATTTTCGCCGTCCTGAGCCGGGCTTGGGGACGACCGGAACACCCCTGAAAGCTGACTGTTGCAGAATGCACCAAAAGGGAGCCCTTTTGCAGCGTTGTCTGCGGCAGGTGTCCGTCCCTAAGCGGTTTTTGCCGGGAACGTGGCAAGTGGGCCGGAGAGGGCCCAAACCGTATGTGTCCCGCCACTAGTTCACCTCGGCGCGAATGTTGACTCGCAAGATTTTTGTTTTCAAGTGGGTGTTCGCTTGATTCTCTACGGTGATCGATTCGTTTTGGAGGATTGCCATGGGCGTTGCAGCGAGGGTTGTTGAATTGTCGGCATCTGAGAGGGTTGAACTGGCTGGCCTATTGCGTTCGCCCTCGACGGCGCAAAGCGTGGCCTTGCGGGCACGGATGATTTTGCTCTTGGCCGAAGGGCTTAATATCACAGGGACAGCCGAACGCTTGGAAGTCTGGCGCAAGACGGTGAGCGAGTGGCGGGGCCGTTGGCTTGCCAGTGCCGGCTCCGGCGACACGGCTTTGGCACGTTTGAGCGATGCGCCGCGCCCTGGCGGGCCTTGCCGGATCACGGCCGAGGAGGTCTGCGCGATCACAGCGCTTGCCTGCAAGAGGCCGCGGGACTGTGGCTTGCCCTTGAGCCACTGGAGTGCCAGCGATCTGGCCCGAGAAGCCTTGCGCCGAGGGTTGGTCGAACGCCTTTCGCCCCGCAGCGCGGGGCGCTTTTTAAAAAGGTGCGGACCTCAAGCCGCATCGCCTGCGGGTCTGGCTGACACCCAAGGCCGATCCTGACTTTCATGCCAAGTGCCGGGATATCTGCCAGGTCTACCGCCGAGCGCTGAGTGATGCGCCGCGGGTGCGCACGCTCTCGATCGATGAAATGACCGGCATCCAGGCCCTGGAGCACCTGGCCCCCCGCTTGCCGATGAGGCCGGGCCAAGTCGAACGCCGGGAGTTCGAATACAAGCGCCACGGCACGCAAACGCTCATCGCCGCCTTCGATGTCGCCACCGGCTCGCTCCAGGGCGCGGTCGGCGAAAGCCGTACTGAAGCCGACTTCGCAGCCTTCCTCGACGCCCGCCTCGGCGATGGGATGGCGGATCAGCAATGGCGCATCGTTTGCGACAACCTCAATATCCATCTCTCCGAGAGCGTCGTGCGTCTGGTCGCCCGCCACTGCGGGATCAACCAGGATCTTGGGAAAAAGGGCAAGAGCGGCATCCTCAAATCGCGCGCCAGCCGCGAGGTCTTCCTGCGCGACAAGAGCCACAGGATCTCTTTCCATTTCACCCCCAAGCACGCCTCTTGGCTCAATCAGATCGAAATCTGGTTTTCAATCCTGGTCCGAAAGCTCCTGCGCCGCGAGAGCTTCGCCTCGAAGGCCGAACTCAAGCAACGCATCGAAGACTTCATTGCCTACTTCAACAAAACAATGGCGAAGCCTTTCAAATGGACATATCAAGGAAAGCCTCTGACCATTTGATCATACGGGTCAACATTCGCGCCGAGGTGAACTAGCTGAGATCTTACGGGTCAAGCCAGAACGCCTGGCACCGCTGCTCTACGCGCTGGTAGACGCCGAACTCCTGAGGTAAATAACCGAGGATTTTTCGGACCTCCATGTGTTGGGTCAAGACATTTATGCCCGTTTCCTGGCCGTTCTCAAGAAACTCGGCGCTTCCC
>JAAENN010000241.1 GCA_024224295.1 Shimia sp.
ATTCAGATGCTGCTCGGCCACGCCGATATCAAAACAACGACCATCTACCTGCACCTCTCCCGGCGCCACTTACAGGCGGCGCCGAATCCGAGCGAGGCCCTGACGATTTCCACCCCCAGTCAGACCAAGCGATCGCGAAGGCTGGCGAAAAAATGAAGCGGCCACCCTTTGAGGTGGCTGCTATCATCCGGGCTCAGGGCAACAGCTTCCGGCAGAAAAGCCGGTCCTGGCTAACCTGGCTGCACCTGCGGGTGCTCCAGTCCATCGAGCACTGCCGCACGGCAGCGCTCGGTGGCCACCGGGATGAATGCCCTCAATGCGGCCACCGCGCTCTCTTTTTCCACTCGTGCCGAAATCGCCACTGTCCGAAGTGCCAGACCAACGCCCGCGACAAGTGGATCGCCGCCCGCACCAAAGAACTGCTGCCGGTCCGTTATGTGCATGTCGTTTTCACCCTCCCGCACCAGCTCACTTGGTTGACGCTGCAGAACAAGAAAGTGATCTACAACCTGTTGTTCCGCGCCAGCGCCAAAACCCTGTTGGAGGTCGCCGCCGATCCCAAACACCTCGGCGCCGACATCGGCTTCCTCAGCGTGCTCCACACCTGGGGCCAGAACCTCCAGCCTCATCCGCACGTACATTGCGTGATCCCAGCCGGTGGCCTATCGACCGACCGACATCGCTGGATTCACCCACGCTACCCGTTCTTGTTGCCGGTGAAGGTGCTCAGCCGTGTCTTTCGCGGCAAGTTCACCGCCGGTTTGAAGCGGGCTTTTCACCAAGGAGAGCTCTCTTTCCCCGGCAAGATCAAATGCCTCGGCGAGGAAAAGGCCTTCCACGCCTTTCTCCGCCGCCTGTTTCGTCAAGACTGGGTGGTCTACGCCAAGCGACCCTTCGGAGGACCCGAACACGTCCTCCACTACCTGGCTCGCTATACCCATCGCGTCGCCATCTCCAACCACCGGATCGTGAACTTTGGCGATGGCCAAGTCACGTTCCGCTGGAAGGACTACGCGCACAAAGGCAAACAGCGGAAGATGACCTTGACCGCCGACGAGTTCCTGCGGCGGTTTCTGCTCCACGTTCTCCCGCGCCGCTTCGTTCGCATTCGCTTCTTTGGCTTCCTCGCCAATCGGCGCCGCAAGGAACACCTGCCCCTCTGTCAGCGGTTGCTGCAGACTTCCCGGCGACCATCCTCACCGGCCTCGACCGCTCCCGAGCCAAAGCTACCTTGGGCTGGGCGCTGTCCACGCTGCGGCGCCCCGATGGTCATCGTCGAGCGGCTAACCGCTCAACAGATCTACGCCAGATCGCTCGGATCACAAAGCTTCCTTGATACCTCGTAATCGCTGGCTCAGCTCGAACCATTCGTGTGTCACGGCACGCGCAGTCGTAGTGTGTCAGGGCCGTCAGGAACGGCCAAAACAGGCACCACCGGACTCCTCAGCCACCCCACCGACCCGCCGGCGGTCGCCACTCGACCAGAGAAAACCTCGGTCCCACACTCTCGTCATCCCCCGTCCATTGCTTCCCCCAGCCGAAAAGTCGATTCAATACCCATAGCCGACCGCGTCCGCCGCAAACACCAGCGGCTCCCTTCAAACGGCTCTATCGAAAGTGCCGCGGACGCGAGATTCGCCACACCCGGGCTGCGCTCCGCCGCGGCACTCCCGATAGAGTTCTTACGTTTGGGGACCGGCCACCAGTTCTACGGGTAGCAGACAGATCAGCCAAGTGGATTAGGGGATGCATTGTGGCTGCAAACGGGCCGAACTTACGGAGAGGGCACGGCAAACACTTGCTCACTTCGCGCACTTCAAGTTCTGCCGGGTTCACCGCAGCCGCCGAATGACGCCCGGAAAATGGAAGCCGTCGATCACGTGTGGGAACTCCGTGAACTGCTAAGCGGCTAAAGAGATCTTGCACTCCGCTTGAAGCCGCATATATAATAGGGTGCCCCAGGATTTGTGGGTCGGAGAGGTGTGCAATGACGGGACGGTGTTGTTGGGCTGTAATTCCGGTGGTAGGTGCAATGCGTAACCAGCGCCAGTTCGTACTAGCCACTCTGATGATCGGGGTGATCTATTTGCTCACTGGAGGGCTGAACTCGCTATCGGCCACCCCATTCACGGTTAGTATGA
>JAAENN010000242.1 GCA_024224295.1 Shimia sp.
CAGCCCCTCCTTTTGATTGGCGTTTTGCTATGCGCGTGTTACAGCATCGCCCTACACGGCTGGTGCATTTCGGTTATCTAGGGCATATGTGGGAGCTAATAACTGTTGCTTGATTTATAGGCATACCCAGACTAATATGGTCAATATATCTACGATCTATCGCTTTTAACAATTCGCCGCCCGCATTGGTGTTTCAACCAAGACACTGCAAAGGTGGGACGCATCGGGAAAGTTGAAGGCAAAGCGCCGCCCGAGCGGCCATCGCTACTACGACGAGAGCGATGTACGAAAGATCTTCGGCGGCAACCCGGTGAAACGCAAGGTGGTGGTCTATTGCAGGGTATCGAGTGCGGGGCAAAAGGACGACTTGGCATCGCAGGTTCGGGCCATGGAGACCTATTGCCTCGGTGCGGGGATCGCCGTGGACGAGTGGTTGCAGGAGATCGGCGGCGGCATGAACTTCAAGCGCAAGCGGTTCCTGACTCTGCTCGACGGGATCATGCGCGGAGAAGTTGCAAAGGTCGTGGTCGCGCACAATGATCGTCTCGTACGCTTCGGCTTCGAGTGTTTCGCGCATATCGCGGAGGATAACAGGTGCGAGATCGAGGTGGCGAACCAGGAAAGCCTGTCGCCGCAACAGGAAATGGTGGAAGACTCGATGACCATTGTTCACGCTTTCTCCTGTCGCTTGTACGGCTTGCGCAAGTACAAGAAGGTACTGAAGGAAGATTTCCCCGCAACCAAGACGGTACGATCGGAGACCGCGGAATGAAAGTGACGCGCATCGCAAGGAGCAAAAACCTGAACGCGGGCAAGTACGCGGCACTGGAAGAACAGGCCCGGCGCTTGGGGACGATTCGTTCCGAGGTCTGGCAACGGTACGGATCGATCGGGGGACTGAATCGTGGTGACCGGTCCATCCGGGACGAATGGTTGGCCCGGGGCCGCACCTTTCCGGTCTCCGCCAACGCCTGGAAGGAGACCCTGCGCGATGCCAAAGCGAACATCGCCATGACCGTCGAGGCGGCAAAGGTCAGGGTGCGCTCAGGCGTACGCCGACGCACGGGGGACGAAACCGAGCGCAAGCGGCTGTACACTCTGCTGAAAAGCAACCGTTTCACGGAGGATTCGTGGCTGCGGCGCAAGATGCGCAAGCACTGGAAACGCGGCCGCAACCACACCCGCAATCAGATCGTCGTCCGCTCCGACAACTACACGACGTTTCAACTGGGCGGACGCGCCTGGGTGAAGATACCGGGGCTGGAGCGCGGCAAGCGCATCGCCATCCCCCTGAACACCACCGTCGAGCCCACCGGCACCCTGCGGGTCATCCTGTGCGACGACCGCGTGGAGGTCCATTATGCCGTCGAGGTGGAAGAAACCGCCGATTGCGGCACGGCGACCCTCGGCGTGGACAAGGGCTATACCGAAGTCCTGGTGGACTCGGACGGCGACCATCACGGGGAAGGCCTGGGAGAAGCGCTGAAAAACGAATCCGACGCCCGGAAGTTGAAGAACCAACGCCGGGCCAAGCTGCGGGCCATTGCCGAGAACACCGGGAACGAGCGCAAGCGCCGAAACATCATCGAGCACAACCTCGGCCGCAAGAAAGTGAATTCACGCGCCCGCAAAGCGGAAGCGAACAGCCGCGACATCGTCTTCAATGCGGTGCATGAGGGGGTGGAGAGGGCCGGCGGTATCGTGGGCGAAGGGCTGACCGCGCCAAGGGGCGGCGGCAGGAAGTGCGCAAAGAGTACCAACCGGCGACTGGCCGGCTGGGTCAAGGGCGTCATGGGCGAAGCGTTGGAGACGG
>JAAENN010000243.1 GCA_024224295.1 Shimia sp.
GCCCCTAACGAATAGTAATCGCTGCGGTAGTCCACCGGACGATTCATGCGCCCGGTTTGCTCGGGAGCAATATAGGCCAAAGTACCTTCTAGTACCCCTGCGCATAAATTCGTATACACCCAATAGCCGAGGCTCTGGTGGGCTCTCGGGAGCCAACGCCACCTGCAGCTGAGCTGGCGCCGTTTAGCGGGTGCGGGTGAAGTGGCCGCTGCCTGGTGGTCTTGGCGCGTCGGTACTGGTATTCTGCGCCGCCACTGCTGGCCAGATCAAGTGATAGGACGGCGTGAGCGGGGCTTCTGTGTGGTCTACCGAGGGTAAGCGAGTTGATGTTTGATATCCTGTCGAAGTTGTGGATTGAGTTCAATGGCCAAGTGGTGGAGAGCCTGCTGAACGGGACGCGCGCGGTGCTGGAGGTGCTGAATCCGGTGGTGGGGACTGATCAGCCCGCTGTGGCGAAGCCGGTGGCACGCGGTGTGCTCGAGTTAAGCGCCCGCCAGCGTGGTCTGCTGGAAGGTCTCGTCAAGCGTCCGACGGCAGCGCAGCGCTTAGTCAAGCGGGCGCGTATTATCTTGGGGTTGGCGGCGGGTCAGACCCCCAACCAGGTGGCTAAAGCCTTGGGGATAATGCGCCAAACGGTGTACAAATGGCGTGATCGGTGGCGTGCGGCGGCGGCCCATCTGGACGAAGCGGAGATGCCGGAAACCCCGGATAAACGCTTGATGGAGTTGTTGGAGCAGGTGCTGCTGGACGGCTACCGGCGGGGTAAACCGGTGACTTTTAGTCCCGAACAGATTGTCAAAATCATTGCCTTAGCCTGTGAGCACCCGAAAGCATCGGGCCGATCTATGAGTCACTGGACCTCGAAGACCTTGGCCGCGGAAGTGCGTCAGCGCGGGATCGTGAAGACGATTTGCCGGGCCACCATCAGCCGGTTGCTGAAAGAAGCCAAGATCAAACCGCATCGGAGCCGTTACTGGCTCAATGCCTGTCCCGC
>JAAENN010000244.1 GCA_024224295.1 Shimia sp.
CCGGTCGCGCATGAGGCTGTCGTGCTTGTCGGCCGTATAGCTCAACATAAAGGAGCCGATAATCGCTAAAAATCCGAACAACAGGATCAGGCCATCCGTCCTATCAGCGTAGGCGTGCCACATGAGGCCGAAAAGCAGGAAGGCGTCGGCATAACGATCCAGTACCGCATCAAACCATCCGCCGTAAGGACTGCTTTGATTTGTGAGCCTGGCGACTTCGCCATCGCAGCCGTCTACAATCGAGGCGAATTGTGCCACAAAACCACCCAGCAACAGGGCCAAATAGCCATCGAGTGCAAACAGGCCGGCGGCCAGCACGGAGCATAGGAATGAGAACAACGATATTTGATTGGGCGTGATGCGGTGATTCACCAGTCGACGGGAAATCCTCACCGATAAGGGCCGGTTGATATAACGCGACACCGGTCCTTCATTGGGTTTGGCCTTCAAATTGGTCAAAATCAAGTCCTCCGCCCGGCTAAAAGCGGCTGGATCATCCACAGCAATCCA
>JAAENN010000245.1 GCA_024224295.1 Shimia sp.
GCGCTGAGACGGTTTTCGGTTTCCGTATGCAACGCAATTAAGGCTTCGAGCAATTTGGTGGTTTGGACTGGCTTGATCACTTCTCCATGAGTGAAGACAGCCTCATCTCCAAAGCTGCGCAGCGCTTCGCTAATGGGCCGCAGCGCAATTAGACGGGTTTTCGATCCAACGGTTGCCGTATAGAGCGCGCGAAGCAACACTTGTCGATCCATGTCAGGCATGCCCATTTCAGTCAGAATGACGTCATAGGGCGCGCCGGTTTCCTTTGCCTGTTGTATGCTTTCCAAAGCACTCTTTGAGTTATCGAAGGTGGCGACTTGGCTATTCCATGCGGATAGCACTTCATTCATAACAAACAATGCTGTTGGCTCAGACTGAAGTACCAAGACTTTCAAATCCTGTAGGTCCACAGTGTCAATGGGTAGCGTGGGAAGTGGTTGTTTGGGTTCGTGCAATGGCACAATGAATGTAAATGTTGTGCCAGTGCCAACAGTCGATTTTACCCAGATGCGCCCTCCCATCAATTCAACAAAGCCCTTGGCGATCGCGAGCCCCAGCCCGGTGCCTTGGTGTTTGCGGCTGTAAGAGCCGTCCACCTGGGTAAACTGGTCAAAAACGGTGGCCAGATTCTCTTCTGGGATGCCACACCCAGTGTCACAGATGTCCACCTGCATGACCTTTTGGTCGTTTTCTTCCTTTACCGTGGCATTGATCAGAACATAGCCTTCATCCGTAAACTTCAGCGCGTTGCCAACAAGATTGATGATAACCTGTTTGAGGCGGGATTCATCGCCCAGCAGGGTTTTGGGCAGATCAGGCTCCACGCGGGTGATGAGATCCACGCCTGCCTGGCCTGCTTGGTAAGACAGCATTTGCGCAGTGTTTTCGACAAGCTCCACCGGGCGGTACGGCTCGTCGCGCAGGGTCATGTGGCCGCTGTCGATTTTGGAAAAATCCAAGATATCATTGATAATATTGAGCAAAGTGGTGCCGGACGCGTGAATGGAGTCCACGAGCCCAAGTTGATTGGTGGTCAGATCTGTGTCCGATAGTAGTTCGGTCATACCCAGCACGCCATTCATAGGCGTACGAATTTCGTGGCTCATCCTTGCAAGGAATTGCGACTTGGCGCGTTCGGCGGTTTTGGCCTGTTCAGCCACCACTTGGAGTTCCGAGTTTTTGGCGTTCAAGTCGTCTGAGGAGATTTCCAGCTTGGTTTGTGTGTCCTCCAGAGATTTCACCCAAGCCCGCAAGTTTCCCAGCATGAGGTTAAAGCTGTCGGCGAGGCTTTCAACTTCGTCGTTGGTGCGGATTACGATGGATTGGTTCAGATTGCCTTTGGCGGCGCGCTCAGTGGCGCTGTTGAGGCGGGCCAGCGGTTCGGTCAGGCGACGCGAGATCCAGATCGAAAGAAGGATGCCGGTGAGGGTGAAAAATACGCCAAACATCAGATTGCGGCGCAGCACCAGGTTGACCTCGCGATTGGCGGCCGTGCCGTCCAAATCAAAGCGGATGGTGCCGTAGTTTACATTGCCATAGACTGCTGGAACCGCCACCTGAATGCGGCCGTCCACATTGCGGATATGTGTTGTCTCTGACGCCGTAGCCTGATTGACAAGATCGTCTTCCACACGACCTAAGAACAGGGCATTGCCCTCTGATGAGCCATTTACGAGTAAAAAGCCCTCTGGATCGATAAAGCTCAAAGACAAGATGTCCGGTTGGCGCATGAGTTCTTGATAAATGATGTCCAGTTCCGCCGGGCGGCCCTCAAACAAGTAGGGCAGAGTGACTTCTTGAATTAGAATACCAAGCGAGTCTGAGCGCTCGGAGAAGCGGGTGTGAACCAATTCAAGCTGCGTGATGGTGTTGAGGTAAATCAGAGTCGAGACAAAGGCGCCGATCATCAAGCCAAAATACAAAGTCATCCGGCGTCCCAATCCGTAGGTTAGGGACTTGCGTATTTGGGCGACGCGGCTTTTGTTTTTTTTGTCAGTGGCCATAACTACTTTACCCCTGCATCTTCAAGATCTTGGAGAATCTCAAATAAAGGAGCAAATGTGCGTTTTGATCCTGCCGCAAATTCATCAAATTGTGTGCTGTTGTGAAAGCTCCTAAGAACCTCCCGACCATTTTCTGACTGAGACATGACTTTGAGAGTGCGGCGCAACTCGTCCAACAGGTCCTGGGAAAGCGCTGGTCGTTGCATCAGGACACTGCGAGGCATGCGTTCAGAAATTGCGATGATCCGAAATTCGTTCGGACGCGCTTCCATCAGGTCGAGGAAACTTGTGTGACTTGTTGCCCCGGCCTCTGCGCGGCCGGAAGCGACAGAGAACAAGGTGTTCTTGTCATTGTAGGTCAAAAAGTATCCGATTTCGTCGCCAGAGTGGCTGGCTGCGGGTGCGCGGAGCTTTTTGAGCCTTAGATCAGTCTGCAGCAACATATGCGCCGGTGCTATGAAGCCGGAGGAGGAGTCGTGGTCTTCCAAGGCAATACGTCTGCCCTTCAGATCTGCCAAGGTACGAATGTCACTGTCTGTGGATGTGAAGATTACGGAGTAGTAGAAGGCATGTCCGTCCTTCCAGTGCCGTAGAAAAGGGATGCCTCCGGAAAACCTGGCGACCTTGGCAACCACCAAAGGGCTGTCGATAAAGATGTCCACTTCCTCACGGGCAATCGCAGCGGCCATCAGTTCGGCGCTAGGGTGGACAACCAAGCGCACTTCGGAGATGCCAACCTCTTCAAGTTCGTCTTCCAGATAACTCAGCAAAGGCTGAAAGACCCGCATTTGCCCACGAATGCCTTCGTTTAACGTGCCAAGGTTCAACGTCTCTGCTGTCGCCCAATGGGCGCTCAGCCCAAATAGGCTGGTTAAGCAGTACAGTATGATCCCTTTGAACATGCGCATCCGAGTGTTTTAAGACCTCCTAAAGGCGGTATTAGGAAAGTCTAAACCATCGCTTAATGAATGCGAGTAACGGTGTGAAAACTTTGAATATGTGAAGAATTGTATGGAAAATGTGGCAAATTTGCTTTCCGGCTCGCCCATGCCGGACAGACGGTTGCGATATGACTCGAGCTTAGTCAGCATTGCCTAGAAAGACTGCCGCGAAAATGTGCTTCGCGCCAGATATTTGCGAAGGCAGCACCAATTTCCCGCATTGCGGGAAAAGTGACTTTAGTGCGCGTTCTTCTCGATGTGTTTGATCGACCGGTCGCGATACAAGAGCGACTGGGTGTTTGCAAAAACATGCACCTTTGCGGGATCTGCGGTGAGGGAGACTTGTTTACCTTTCAGGTCGCGGTGGATGCCTTGCAGTTTGCCAATCACAGGCTCTGCCGCGCCCTGCGCTTCGAAATACAGCAAAGTTACCTCGCCCAATGCTTCGGTGATGTTTACTGTCCCGGTGTAGATCGCATCGCCATCAGTGGTGACCAGATCTTCGGGGCGCACGCCAATATTGACCTGACGCCCCATGTCCTCCGGCAAGGAAGGCACGGTGGAGGTGGCCGTGCCCCCAGCATCCAGCGTAATTGTCGTGGTCTTGCCGGTGCCGGTGATCTTGCCGGGGAGGAGGTTCATCGCTGGAGAGCCGATGAATTGCGCAACAAACTCGTTTTCGGGACGCTCATAGAGCTCCAGAGGTGTGCCAACCTGGGCAATGCCGCCTCCAGCCAGCACGACGATGCGTGTGGCCAGCGTCATGGCCTCCACCTGATCGTGGGTCACATAGACCATGGTGCTGTCGGGCATGGACTCTTTGAGCTGGGCGATCTCGATACGCGTGGCGACACGAAGGGCTGCGTCAAGGTTAGAGAGCGGTTCGTCAAACAGATAGACCTTGGGGTCGCGCACAATGGAACGTCCGATGGCCACACGTTGACGTTGACCACCGGAGAGCTCTTTGGGCAGTCGATCCAGCAGGTTGTGCAGCTGGAGCGTTTTGGCAGCTTTCTCCACACGCTCGTCGATTTCAGACGCGCTCATCTTGGCGATTTTGAGCGCAAAAGACATGTTTTCGCGCACAGTGAGGTGCGGATAGAGCGCGTAGGATTGGAACACCATCGCGATGCCGCGTTCGCTGGGCGGGACATTATTTACTAATGTACCGTCAATTTCCAACGTTCCTGCGGTGATGTGCTCCAAGCCCGCAATCATGCGCAGCAAGGTGGATTTGCCGCAGCCGGAGGGGCCGACAAAGACCACCAGTTCACCTTTTTCGATCTCCAGATCGATGTTGGCGAGGACATTCACCGGGCCGTAGGATTTTGCGACGTTTTTGAGAATGAGATCAGCCATTGTCTTTGTCTCCAGAATTCGCGCCTTGGGTCACGGCGAAAGCAGCCTGCCACGCGGGCAGGGTCACTTTGGCGCCGTCTCGGCTGATGGTGAAGGGAGCCTTTGGATCCATGGTCCAGGCGCCTGCCGGAAGGTCGAAGTTTTGCTCTTTGCCTGAAAGGTTGAAGGCGCAGAGGATGGTTTGGCCGTTGTGTTCCCGCACAAATCGAATGTGGGTCTCATCCGCGTGCAGCAGCTCAAAGGCGCCTTTCAAAAGCGGCAGCTGCTCTTTGCGGAAGGCAATCAGGCGGCGGTAGAAGTTCAGCATGGAGCCGGGGGTGTCTTCCTGCGCTTCCACGGATTTTGCGAGGTGATCGGCACTGATCGGGAGCCACGGTTTGCCGTCAGAAAAGCCGCCGTTTTGGTTGTCTGACTTCCACACCATCGGCGTGCGACACCCATCGCGGCCTTTGAATTTTGGCCAGAAGCGGATGCCATAGGGGTCCTGCAAGTCTTCAAAGGCCACATCGGCCTCTGGCAGTCCAAGCTCTTCACCCTGATAGATGCAGACCGAGCCGCGCAAGGACATCAACAAGGCAGCATAGGTTCGCTGGGCGGCGTCAGATAGGTTCCAGCGCGAGCCGTGGCGCTCTACGTCGTGGTTGGAGTTTGCCCAGCAGCCCCAGCTGTCGCTGCCAAAACTTTCGGCGGTTTGCATGATCTCTGCGACGCGGGAGCCGGTGGGATGGGCTTGGCATAGTAAGGCAAAGTCATAGGCCATATGCAGTTTGTCGCCGCCGCCGGTGTACGTCGCCTGAATTTCGCTGCCGCGCTGGCTGTCGCCGACCTCACCCACGGTGGTGATGGCGTCATATTCGTTAAGCAGGCTGCGCAGGTCTTGCAGGAAGCCAAGGTTTTCCGGCTGGTTTTTGTCGTAGAGGTGTTCCTGATGGTTATACGGGTTCACCGCAGGCGCGATGTTGTCGTTGCGCTCTTCCAGTGGCAACGCAGGGTTGTCGCGCAGTTGGGCATCGCAGTAGTAGAAATTCACCGTGTCCAGACGGAAGCCGTCCACGCCACGGTCGAGCCAGAAACGGGCCACATCGAGCAGTTCCTGACGCACTTCGGCATTATGGAAATTCAGGTCTGGCTGCTCGGCCAGGAAGTTGTGCAGGTAGTACTGCTGGCGGGAGGTGTCCCACTGCCAGGCTGGACCGCCAAAGATGGAAAGCCAGTTGTTGGGCGGCGTGCCGTCCAGCTTTGGTTCAGCCCAAACAAACCAATCGGCCTTGTCGTTGGTGCGGTCTGCGCGGCTTTCAATGAACCACGGGTGTTGATCCGAGGTGTGGGACAGGACCAGGTCGATGATGATCTTGATGCCCAGTTCATGCGCCTTGGCGATCAGCTCATCGAAGTCTGAGAGCGTGCCAAACATTGGGTCGACATCGCGGTAATCAGACACGTCATAGCCGAAATCCAACATGGGCGAGGTGAAAAACGGTGAGAGCCAGATGGCGTCCACGCCAAGCGAGGCCACGTGGGGCAGGCGCTGGATGATGCCGGCAAGGTCGCCAATGCCGTCGCCGGTGCTGTCTTGGTAGGAGCGCGGGTAGATCTGATAGATCACCGCACCACGCCACCAATCGGGGTCTGTGATGAGTGCGGAATCATTGGTCATGGTCGGGTCCTGATAAGTCATGGTTGTGTCCGATAGTGAGGCCTTTTGGGGCCGTGTTAGTATCTATTTTATTTGACGGAACCGGCCAGAAGGCCGCGCACCAGGTAACGTTGCATCGCAAAGAAGACGAGCAGCGGTACCGAGATGGAAACGAAGGCGGCTGTCGCGAGGATTTCCCAATTGCCGCCACGGGTGCCGAGCAGTTCGACAATCTGGTTGGTCATCACCGTGGTGTTGCCTGTGCTGTCGATCAGGAACACTTTGGCGACCAGCAGGTCGTTCCAGGTCCACAAGAACTGGAAGATGGCAAAGGAGGCCAGCGCCGGGAAAGATAGCGGCAGGATGATCTTGGTGAAGATTTGAAAGTCGGTGGCGCCGTCGACCTTGGCGTTTTCGATGATGTCGCGGGGCAGACCGGACATGTAGTTGCGCAGCAGGTAGATCGCGAGCGGCAGGCCGAAGCCGGTATGGGCCAGCCAGACGCCAAGGTAGCCTTTTGCCGCAACACTGTCCCCCGCACTAAACCCAAAGAGTTCACCAAGAGAATTTGTGGCCAAAAGTTTTCTTGGTGCGTCAGGATCGGTCGTACCCAGGATACTTGCAAACAATTCGGCAAGAGAGCCGTGTAAAGTCAGCAGTGGGATCAACGCAAGTTGCAGAGGCACAACCAGCAGGCCAACAATTGCTGCGATGAGCAATGCGCGGCCGGGAAACTCCATCCATGCCAGCGCGTAGGCGGCGAAAGCGGCAATCACAATTGGGATGATTGTGGCGGGAATAGTGACTGTTAACGTGTTGAGAAACGCCTTGGTCATGCTGTCGTTGCTGTTGCCGGACAGAAGCACCTGATCATAGTTGGCCAGCGTGAACTCGGGCGGCAGGGTGGCGGTGATGAACACCCGTTGACCGCGTTTTTTCAGCTCCTTGGTGGAGGTAAAGCGATAGTTGCCAGCGGCGTCCATGGTGAAGGTCTTGGTGTCCTTTGTGAAAGAGGTCGTTTCGCCCACAGTAAAGGCATCCACAGCTTTGGAAGATACGCCAAAACGGGTGATCTCTGTGCCGGGCTCCGGGCCTTCGTCGGAATCCTCAAGCAAATTGCCCTCGACCACCCAGAGGTCGCCCTCTTGTGTGGCGGCCTCTGCGCCGCCGGTGCGCAGCTGCACCACCTGTTCAGACGGGAACAGGGCTTTCCACCAGCCAGACGCGGAGATTTGATCCGCGGTACGGAAAGAGGAGACCAGAAGGCCGACAGTGGGGAACAGCCATAGTGCCACAAGCAGCACAACGGAGAGATTTACTGCCCAGGAAAGGCCGGATTTACGTCCTGCGATATTGTCCATGATCTCTCTCCTCAGCGCATTTCTTTGCGGGCCTGCACCACATTCCAGATCAGGATCGGGGAGACGAGCAGCATGATGATGATGGCGCTGGCGGAGCCGACGCCCCAGTCATTGGCGCGGAACAGTTTGTCGTACATGTAGTTGGCCAGAACTTGGGTTTCCCATTGGCCGTTGGTCATCGCAAAGACGATATCAAAGACCTTGAGCACAACCAGCGTTATGGTGGTCCAGACCACCACAATAGTGGGCATGATCTGCGGCACTTTGATCTTGAAGAAAATCTGAAACGGGTTTGCGCCATCGACAATCGCGGCCTCAACGGTTTCCTCAGGAATGCCGCGCAGGGCAGCGGAGAGGATCACCATAGCGAAGCCGGTTTGGATCCAGATCAGAACCACCATCAGGAAGAAATTGTTGTAGAACGGCACGGTGAGCCAGGATTGTGGCTGGCCATAAGGGAAATCCATGCCAATCACGTCAAGGATATTGCGCAAGGCGACGACGGTAATCCAGAGACTAATCAAGCCAGAAACGGCTCGTAGTGCCTTCACAATCGTGTTGTCACTTCCGGGCATGATGGGGCGCAGGAGCAGCCAGCCAATGTAGGCTACCAAGGCCGCAAACACTGCCAGGATCAAGACAGGGACCACCTTGAGAAACAACAGGGAGCCAAGACCACCGTCAAACTGCATCCACACCGCATTGAGGATACCGATTTGCTCATTTCCAGCTGGGCGGGCGTCATAGACCAGTTTAAAGATCACGGAGGCGCCCACAAATGAGATCGCCATGGGCATGAAGATCAGCGATTTGGCGATAGATCCCCATTTGATGCGGTCTGTCAGCTGTGCCGCCAAGAGGCCAAAGGCGGTGGAGGCGGCAGGCACGACAATCAGCCAAAGCATGTTGTTACGCATCGCTTCCCAGAATTTTGGTTCGGCAAACATCTGTTGGTAGTTGGCGAGGCCAACAAAGGCGTCGTCTTGCATGCGGTCGGTCAGGGACAGACGCAGGGTCTCAAACACCGGGTATCCGAGATAGAGGCCAAGCGCGACAATCGCGGGTCCGAGGAACAGCCAAGGACGCACCATATTGGCTCGGTTGATGTTGCGCCCTGCGTTGGGGCCGCGTGCCGGAAACAGTACTTTGTCAAGAAATAGGTTGGAGAAGTAGAAATACCCGAGGCATCCGCCAACTCCGACGACGATGGTCACAAGACCCAGCAGTGCTGGTGACATGACGCGCTCCCCCCGAGGTTTTAGTGGGCTCCCCCGCGCGGTGCGCGCGAGGGAGCAGTTTGTTACGTGAGTGAAGGGTTACTTCAGCGCGTCCCAGCTATCCTGGATTTCCTGCGCCACAGTGGCGGCGTCCTTGCCGCTGGTGAAGTCGACCATGCCGGTCCAGAAAGAGCCCGCGCCCACGCCACCTGGCATCAGGTCAGAGCCGTCAAAGCGGAAGGTGGTTGCGTTCACCAGAATGTCTGCCTGACCACGCAGAGCGTCATTCAGATAGGTTTCTGGGTTCACACCTTTGTGCGGGGTGAGGAAGCCGGACTGTGCTGCAAAGACTTCGTGTGCCATTGGCAGCTGGAAGAACTCCATCAACGCAGAGGTGGCATCAGACGGATCGGTGATCGCCATCAGCGTGCCGCCACCCAGAACCGGGTTGCCGAGGTCTTTGCCTTCGTAGGATGGGAAGTAGAAGAAATCTACGTCTTCACCAAACTCGATGCCTTCGGGGAAGAACGCCGGGACGAAGGATGCCTGACGGTGCATGTAGCATTCCAGCGGGGAGTTAAACATGCCCTTAGGGCTGTCACGGAAGTCGGTTGTGGCAACTGCACCGGCGCCGCCGGAGACTTTGGCGTCATCCCCAACAAACCAGCCGAACTCTTCGATGGCGGCTACAACGCGCTCGTCGTTGAAGGCGATTTTGTTGGTGGTCCAATCGTCGTAGACGTCCGCTGGCTGGGTGCGCAGCATGATGTCTTCGACCCAGTCGGTGGCTGGCCAGCCGGTGGCGGCACCGGAACCCAGACCAACACACCATGGGGTTTCCCCGTCGGCGACGATCTGTTCGGTCAAGGCGCGCAGGTCTTCCATGGACTCAGGTACTTCGTAGCCAGCGTCTTCGAAGTTTTCCGGCACGTACCAGACGAGGGACTTCACATTGACGTTGTAGAAGAAGCCGTAGTGCTGATCCGCGCCCATTTTGTCGGCGTAGGTGCCCAGATCAACCCAGCTTTGGCCCGCGCCGTAGTTGTCGACGGTCCATGGGCTCATGGAGGCCGGCAGTGGGTGCAGCAGGCCGCGTGCTGCCAGATCGGAAGCGAGGCCCGGCTGTGGGAACACTGCGATGTTTGGAGCGGCGCCTGCTTCGGCGTCGATCACGATCTGCTGCTCAAAGCTGTCGGAGCCGGTGTAGACCGCCTCGGCACCTGTGGCGTGGGTGAAATATGCAAGCACAGAGCGGAACACATCATCTTCTGGCTGCAACCATGGGCCAGCAACAGTGACGGTTTGGCCGGATAGGTCTGGCGCGCTTTCTGCCCAAGCGTTGTAGCTGTCCCAGCTAAACGCGCCTTCGCCGGGCGCAAATTTCAAATGGCCATCGGCCATGGCTGTGCCGGCGGTCAGCGCCAGAACGGCTGCGCCTGCGTAGAGAGTCGGTTTCATGAGAATTCCTCCCAGTCTTCATGAATTGAAAACCAATTTACCAAAGCGCTTTGAAAATTGCAACGGCGAAGAAAACCGCCTGCTTGTCACCTCGATCCATATGATTTATTAGGAAAAACGGGAGGAGCGCTGTGCGGAGCGTGCAAAAACAAAAGAAAAGCACGACTCATCAATCAAAGCGCTTTGAGGAATGAATACGAAGTCAATGAACCTAAAAGAGCTTTCGGATTTGCTGGGATTATCCCAGACAACGGTGAGCCGCGCGCTCAACGGCTATCCGGAAGTGCGCGAATCAACACGGCAGAAAGTGCTGGAAGCGGCACGGGCGCACAATTACGCGCCCAATGCCCGCGCCAAGCGACTGGCAACCGGAAAAGCCATGACCATTGGGCATGTTTTGCCAGTGTCCAAGAAACACGAGATGGTGAACCCGATTTTCGCGGATTTCATCGCGGGTGCGGGGGAGATCTATTCTGACAATGGGTTTGATCTGTTGTTGTCGGTCGTGGATGACGACTCTGAAGAAGCAAGCTATCGCAAGTTGGTGTCCCGTGAGGCTGTGGATGGGCTGATCGTGCACGGACCCAAGGTGAACGACAGCCGGATTGCGTTGCTCAGAGAGTTGGGTGTGCCGTTTGTGGTGCATGGGCGGTCTACAGAAATTGAGGCGGAGTACAGCTGGGTGGATGTGAACAACGCCCGCTCCTTTCAGCGACTGACAGAATTTTTGCTTGATCTGGGACATCGACGGATTGCCCTTTTGAACGGGTTGGCGGATATGGATTTTGCAACGCGGCGTGGTACGGGTTATGTCGCTGCCTTGGAGGCGCGGGGCGTTATGGCTGATCCGGCCCTGATGTTTCATGATGAAATGACTGAGAAATTTGGGTTCGAAACAGCCCGGGTATTGTTGGCAGGGGACAACCCACCAACCGCGTTTGTGGTGTCTTCGATCATTCCGGCCATAGGTGTGCGGCGCGCGATCTCTGATTCCGGGTTGGAGATGGGCAGAGATGTATCCGTTGTAATCCATGACGATGCGCTGAGTTACTTTAGCAATGAGGGCGACGAGCCAGCGTTTACGGCAGTGCGTTCGTCTGTACGGCAGGCCGGGCGCCATGTGGCACAAGCCTTGATAAACAAGATCGCTACCCCGGGTGCGCAGGTGCATCAGGAGATGTTGGAAGCGGTGCTGACGGTGGGGCGGTCGACCGGGCAAGCGCCTGCCTTACGGCAAGCCTTGGAACAAGAAAAGTAGAGACTGATGCAGCATAAACGCTCGGATTTTCCCGAAGGATTTCAGTTCGGCGTGGCCACCTCAAGTTATCAGATTGAGGGCCATAAGTTTGGTGGCGCGGGGCGCACACATTGGGATGATTTTGCCGCGACGCCGGGCAATGTGGTGCGGGCGGAAGACGGCGCGCTGGGGTGTGACCACTATCACAGGCTCGAGGAGGATCTCGACCTGATTGCCGGATTGGGCGTGGATGCCTACCGGTTTTCCACCAGTTGGGCGCGGGTTCTGCCGGAAGGGCGCGGGGCGGTGAATGAGGCGGGCCTTGATTTCTATGACCGGCTTGTGGATGGCTTGCTGGAACGGGGGATCAAACCGGCGGCGACGCTTTATCACTGGGAGATGCCCTCCGCGCTGGCCGATCTGGGAGGATGGCGCAATCGTGATGTGGCGCAGTGGTTTGGTGATTTCACGGAAGTGGTGATGGGGCGGATTGGCGATCGCGTTTGGTCAGTCGCACCAATCAACGAACCCTGGTGTGTGGGCTGGCTGAGCCATTTTGTTGGGGCCCATGCGCCGGGTTTGCGGGACATTCGCGCCACGGCGCGGGCGATGCACCACATTTTGCTGGCGCATGGCACGGCGATCCAGAGAATGCGTGATTTGGGCATGAGCAATCTTGGTGCGGTGTGTAATTTTGAATGGGCAACTCCAGCGACCAATTCGCCCGAAGATGTGGCCGCGGCAGCGCGCTATGATGCGATTTACAATCGGTTCTTTCTTGGCGGGATTTTCAAGGGGGAATACCCAGAGCTGGCCCTAGAGGGTTTGGAGCCCCATTTGCCTACAGGCTGGCAGGATGATTTTGCTTTAATCAGCACGCCAGTGGATTGGAGCGGGCTCAACTACTACACGCGTACTTTGGTATCCGATGATTCAAGAACGCCCTGGCCGCGGTATCGGCAGGGCGTTGGCGACTTGCCAAAGACCTCGATGGGGTGGGAAATCTATCCGGATGCGTTGCGGGCGTTTCTGGTACGCATGGCGCAGGAATACACCGGAAATTTGCCGATATATGTGACGGAGAACGGCATGTCGGCGCCGGATGAGATCGCGGATAGCGCGGTGGCCGATCCGCATCGGATTTCCTATCTCAACAGCCATTTGTCTGCGGCGAGGGATGCGATCGATGCAGGTGTGCCTTTGGCGGGCTACTACGTATGGTCCTTGATGGACAACTACGAATGGGCGCTGGGCTATGAGAAGCGGTTTGGCCTGATCCACGTGGATTTCGACACGTTTGAGCGCACGCCAAAGCAGTCTTATCATGCTTTGGCGGAGGCGTTACGGGACTGATCAGGTTGAGAGGCTGTCGAGCGTTTTGCGGAAGGCCAGCACCGTGTCGCGGTCGGTGACTTTCTGCGTTTTGGCAAAGCCGAAGTGGAGTAGATGTTCAGCTACTGGAACAGCTGTGCTACATGACGCGTGGAAGGCCGTGATGCCGGTGTTTTTTGCCAATTCTGCAAGGTTAGAGACGGAAACGCCGCTGCCGGCCATAATCTCGATCCGTCCTTTTGCGGTCTCTTGCATGGCGTGTAAGGTCGCTTGACCTTCCACAGCTTGAGGCGCACCTCCTGAGGTCAGGATGCGGTGGAATCCCAGATCAATCGCCTGTTCCACGGCGGACAGAGGGTCGGGCAGAAGGTCAATCACCCGATGTAGGGTGATGTCCAGCCCCTCGGCAGCAGAAACAAGGTCACGCAGCGCGATTTGGTCCAGTTGATCACCCAGAGACGCGCCCAACACAACGCCTGCCAAGCCCGCCTTTTGAACGGCCTCGATAGAGGCGCACATAGCTTTCTGATCTGCTTTGTCATAGCAGAAGTCCCCGGCGCGAGGGCGGATCATGACATGAGAGGGAATGGCACTTTCTTGTGCTGCAGCAATCAGTCCTGGACACGGGGTCAGCCCGCCCACGTCCAGGGCGCTACACAGTTCGATCCGATCGACGACACTTTCACAGGCGGCGTAGCCCGCAACAGTGTCGATGCAGACCTCAAACGTGAGGCTAGTGACCGACATTTGCCGCCTTCACCGACAGAACGGCCTCCGCCAAAGTGCCGTCTACTGCATGCTCTGCATCCAGCAAAAGCACGTCATCAGCCCGGCGGCCTGTCAGGGCACCAACCTTTGGGAGTCCCATGCAGGCTGCTGGCGTTGACGTCGCCATGCGTAGCGCGGCTTCCTCGGGCAGGCCCACTTTGTGGATCAGGCGTTGCACACCCTCGGCCTGTGTCACATGGGCGCCAGCAAGACTGCCTTCCTTGTTGATCAGGCGGCCGTTCTTAAGCACCACTTCGTGGCCATAGAGGTTGAAATGGTCCGGTCCGCCGACGGTGGCCATGGAATCTGAGACAAGGATCATGCGATCTGCCTGTGGGCGCCCACGGACGGCCAAACCAACCATGCTGTCGGCGACATGGTGCCCGTCGCAGATGATGCCAGAATAGATTGTTGAGTTGATCACCGCGCCGACAACCCCCGGCGCGCGGCTGGTCATGGGCGACATGGCGTTGAACAGGTGGGTGGCACAGGTTGCCCCCGCTTCGATGGCCTCGTTGACCTGTTCAGCGGTTGCGTTGCTGTGCCCGATGGACACAACTGCGCCGGTTTCTGCCAGTTTGGAGATGGTTTTTAGCGGGGTTACCTCTGGTGCAAGCGTGATCATAACCGGAATGTTGATGTCACGCAGGTGGGTTACCACGGCCATGGTGCGGTCATCAAACGGGCGTACATGGGTGGCGGCATGAGTGCCGCGCCGTTCACGCGAAATGTGGGGGCCTTCAATGTGCAGACCGAGGATGCCGTGCAGGCCCTTCGCAGCTATCGCCGCGTTGGCGGCGTCCTCAAGCACTTCGGGGGCATCAGTGATGACTGTGGGCAGGATCGCCACCGTGCCAAACCGGCGATGGGCATCAGAGATTGTGGCAATACCTTCGCGGGTTGGGGTTTCGTTCAAGAATACCCCGCCACCGCCGTTGACCTGAAGATCCACATAGCCGGGGGTCAGCAGGCCCTTTACTTTGGTTGCTTCCGCCGGTGCCGGGCCAATCCCCGCTACCAGACCGTCTTTGACGCGCACGGCGACGCCCGATTGAATGCTGTGACCGTCAAACAAACGGTCCGGGGCGATCCAATGATCGGTCATGGGGTTACCTCAAAGAAATAGGGTTCCAGCGCCAGTTCGATTTGCGCATCGATCAGGCGTTGGGCATGCGACCCAGACAATTGTTCGGCACGTTCAAGAGTGGTGGTGCCAAAAGTGGCGCGGATATGGGCCTCTGAAAGAGCGTCCGGCGTGTCAGACAAGAGCTTTTGCACGGCGGTCTGCGCCTTGGGTTGTGGCCAGTAATAGCGGATCCGGTCTGCGAGACCGAAATGGCGCTGGCGACGCAGACAATTTGTGTCGCCATGATAATGGCCTTGCCAGTACTTTGGATCACTCAACATCAACTCTTCCATCGTGGCACGCAGCACACCGGAGGGTTGGCGCAACGCATCCAACGCATAAACCGCCTGCCGATAGGCGAAGGTCAGCGCTGGGCCCACCTTCTGGAAGGCAAAGCCAAGTTCCGCAAGGCGCACAAAGGTGTAGGGGCGCTGATAGTCGGTGGAGTGTGCTTCCAGGCATACAGTTGGGTGGTCTGCCAGTGCGGCGAGGAAGCCGGGATCGCGGTTGAGCGGCAGGTGATGCACATCTGTGGGGCCAAACTCGACACCGGGTTGCACCACCAGACCGCCTATGGACGAAGCCAGATCACCAAACGTATCAATATGGGCCTTGAGTGTGGCGGCGGCGTCTTGCGCGTTGGTTGGTGGGATGTCGCCATCTTCGTCGGCACGGGCACCACCGGGCGGGGGTACTTCGGTGCCAACCACAAACAGCAGATCGTCGCTTTCCTCTGCACAGGCGCGGGCGAGGTCAGCCGAGCGTTCAGCGGTTTGATCGTCAGTCAGCTGTGCCGCTTCGCTAGCACAGCCTTCGGAGCAATCGAGATGAATTTTGCCAAAACCGGCCTTTACGTAGTCGCGCACCAGAACGCGGGCTTTGTCCATCGCAGCGTCAGCTGGCATGGCGCGCCACGCTTGCGGTCCAAGGTGGTCGCCGCCAAATATGATGCGTTCTCGAGCGACATTGGCGCGGTCGGCAATGTCATAAACAAAGCGAATAAACCCTTCGGGCGTGATGCCGGTGTAGCCGCCGTCCTGATTGACTTGGTTAGAGGTGGATTCGACCACGATCTGGCGATCGAGTCGCTCTGCCAACACCAGTGAGGCGCGCAGGACATCGGGATGGGCAGAGCAGACCGATGGGATTGCAACAGGTGTGCCAGCGCGGTTTTTCTGAATGATGGAACGCAGGGCGTGTGTCATGAGTTGGCCTCCTGCCAAGCGGCATACGCGGCCCCGCGGGCGCCGCTGCTGTCACCGCCTTGCGCCAGGGTCAGGCGGGCGGTGGAGAAATCCCCGATTTGGGCTTTTTGTGCGGCGACGGACAGGTCTTGGATCACACCGTCGATCTGGCTCAGCCCCCCGCCAAGCACAATCACATCTGGATCAGCAGTCAGAGTGAGGCTGTGGATCATCTCTGCAGCCAAGGAGCACCAAACATCCCAAACTTCGGCCATGTCGTCGTGACGACGGGCTGCGATTTCTGGCGGCGTGACCTTCTGACCCTTCAGCGTTTTAGCCAAAGCGGCCAAACCTGGTCCTGCCACATAGGTTTCGATGCAGCCCAAGCGACCGCACCCGCAGCGGCGGATTGGCAAGTTGTAACGGGACACGATGTGCGCGGGAGCAGAGGTGTGGCCAAATTCGCCGCCGGTCAGAGTTGGCCCTTGCAGCAGAGACTGATTCACCACAATACCGCCTCCGATGCCGGTGCCGAGGATCAGCGACATGACGATGTTCTGACCTTTGCCAGCGCCAAACACGGCTTCCGACAAGGCCAGCGCACGGCAGTCGTTCACATAGGTGATGTGACGGCCCGCAGCGATGTCGATATCCGTCGGAAGTGGTTTGTCGGTGGCCGGTAGGTTGGCGGTCAATGCAAGCCCGGTTTGGGGATTGACCAGACCAGCCGCACCAATGCCAACCGGCAGCTTTTCCCCTGACTCGGCTTCGGCCCAGGCCACCTGTTTGGCCACGGTTTGCACCAGACCTTCGTAGGTTTTTGGCGTCGGCTCGCGGTGGCGGGCCACCTCGTTCCACTCCGCATCAAACAGGCGCACCTCACATTTGGTGCCGCCAAGATCGATCCCCGCAACGGTCATTAGCCCACTCCGTGCAGTTTCACACCGGACACCACGCGCGACAGCGTGCCTTGGCCGGTGAAGGGGTCATCAACATTGAGGTCCAGATCTGCGGCCCATTTCACGCCGTCGATCTGTGAAGACGCGATACACAGCGGTGCGGCCCAAGCGGTGCCAAAGGGCATATCGATAGCGATGTCGCCCTCGGGGCCGATGTTGGTCACGCGGGCGTCCGGGAACTGCGCACGCAATTCGGCCACCAAGTCAGTGTCATAGGCGCGTGTCGGCGCCTGCGGGCTGCTGAAAACGGTGATCGAGGTCACGTCGCGCACAAAGGATTTTGGCCCGTGACGGAAGCCAAGCGAGCTGTCCCAGAGGGCAGGCGTTTGGCCTGCGGTGAGCTCCATGACCTTCAGCGCGGCCTCGCGCGCGGCAAAGGCCAGTGGACCGGAGCCCACATATACCGCGCGATCCGGGCGTGGGGTACCGAACTGTGGCAGCAGGCCTTCGAGTTGATCTGCCAGTGCGTTGAAGCGCGCAGGCACGTCGCAGGGTTCGTCAAACAGGGCCAGCGCGGTGAGCAGCATCGTGGAAAAGCTGCTGGTCATGGCAAAGCCTGCGTCATGGGTAACGTCAGGCAGGTTGATGACTTTGAGCGGACCTGGCGATGTGCGGGTGGCCAATGCGCCGTCTGGGTTGCAGGTGATATGCAACCTTGGTGCGTCAGGAGCCAAGGCGTCCAGCACGTCCAGCGTGCCCAAGCTTTCAGCTGAGTTGCCGGAGCGACCAAAGCTGACCACCAGCGGGCGATTGCCATTCAGGAATGCGCGTGGGTTGGCGACTAGATCGGTGGACGGAACCGAGCGGGTGCCCGGCACGGCAGCGGCGACGATGTCGCCGATATAGGCGCTTGTCCCGGCGCCACAGAACCAAACCTCGTCGGCGTTTTGGGTGGTAATCCAGCTGCGCAATCCGTCAACATCGAGCGCTTCACCCCAAGCGCGCCAAACGTCGGGCTGTTGGTGGATCTCGCGCCATGTGGCCCAGGTATTCAACGTGGTGCTCATGTGGTCTGGGTCACTTTCGACAGAGTTTCCGGTGTGTCTGGGTTCAAGCCCATTGCGAGCGCGGTTTCAAGGATGACAGGATAGATCAACGCGAGAAGGTAGGCGGCCGCGGCTGCCGGTTTGATCTCCGTTTTGATCAGGTCGGTCACGCGCAGGCGATGCACGTCGCAGCCTACGTCCCTAAAACGGGCCTCCGCTTGATCCAGGCTTTCCTGGATATCGGCTTGCCCGGTATCGAGGATCAGCACCATCAGCGGGTTGGTCGCCAGTTGTAGCGGGCCGTGCAGCACTTCGGATGCGGAGTAGGCTTCGGCATGCAGGGCGCAGCATTCTTTGAGTTTCAACGCAACCTCATGGGCGGCACCAAATCCGGAGTCGCGACCGATAACAAAGAAGTGGCGGGCGCGCAGGAAGGCCGCACGAAGCGCATCTGATTCTGGCAAGGCAGAGGGGGCTGTGGCCAGAGCTTCTGCGGAGGTTTTGGCGTCATAGTTAGAGTCTATTCCAGCCAGAAGGGCCATGCCTGCGGCCACAGAACCAACCACGGTTTTGGTGGCGGGAACGGCATTTTCCGGACCCGCGCCAATTGCGATTGTGGCGTCAGCAGCAGCTTCCACTGGACTGTCAGGAATGTTGGTCAGGGCGAGAACTTTGGCCCCACGGGAGGTGGCGCCTTTGGCGCTGCGCACCAGATCTTCGGATGCACCAGACTGGCTCACCACCAGTGCGGCGGCGTTGTCCATGGACACACCTTTGCCAATCGAGAAAACCGAGGGTGGCAGCGATGTCATGGGGACGCCCAATTCACGCATGAATTCATAAGACAGGATGTTGGCGGCGGCATCAGAAGAGCCGCGCGCGATGGTGTAGATCGCCTGAACCGCGTCCAGATTTGGCAGCGAGACGTCCTGTGTTGCGGTTTTGGCAAAGACGTCGATCGCCTGTGCGCTTTCTTTGGCCATGAGTGCGCCGGGGACTGGGGTGTTCATTGTCATTCTCGCAATCCAAACTTGTCGAATTCGGCCCAGATCGGGGCCATGTTGATCATTTTTCCATCGATACGCGCCTCATCGAGCGCCATCGCGACAAGACCTGCCTCCAGCGCGTCCACCACGCCTACTGGTAGGGTCTCTGTTTCGCCTTTTAGGAAGGCAACGATGTCATCCACCATCATGTGGTCCGCGCCGTAGTGAGCAGAGGCCCGGGCGCTGTCCATTTGGGTGTAGTCGTGGTCCGCAATCACCGAGCCGTCACGTGCGGTGGCTTTCAGATAGCCGCGCACAAAATCGCCTTCGGCCATACCCAAAGCGCCCATCACACAAAAACGGCGGTGCTCGTCTGGCACATTGAGGTTGGTGTGAAACGACAGGGAGGCGCCGCTCTCGTATTGCAGAATGGCCGTCTGGTAGTCGATGATATCACCGTCCGAGTGGAACGGGTCATCAATGCTCTGCCAGACGCTTTTCTTGCGGTGCATGATTTCGTTTTCAGTGTTTGAGGCGGGCGCAAACGCCGGAACAAATGATTTGCGCCCGCCGAAGCTCGCGACCTGAGACGGACGCGAGCTTGTCACCATGTTGTAGATGTCGATGTCGTGGCAACATTTTTCGAGCATGAAACCGCCGGACCACTGCACCATGCGGCGCCAGTCGCGCATGAAGAATGCGCCGTGGTACGGGGCAATATGTTCGTTGGCCTCCAGCGAGGTGATGGGGCCAAGCTGATCCAGCACGCGTCGCAGATCGACCATATGCTGCGAATACCGCAACACAAGGCCCACCATGACGCGGTCTGTCCCGTGTTCCGCCAAGAGTGCGGCCAGTTCCATGGTCTCCCCTTTCGTGGTGACCACAGGTTTTTCGGTAAAGATGCGCACGCCAGCGGCCAGGCCGATCTTGATATGCTCCAGGTGAAAGCTGTTAGGAGAGCCAACAAAGAAGAGATCTGGGGCGGTTTGGGCCAGCATTGTCTCTATTGTGTCAAACTGTGGCACTTCGGTGCCAATCATCTCAAGGTGCGTAGGCTGTGGGTCATAGAACCCGACAAACTCCACCTCTGGCATGGCCTCCTTAAGGATGGAGAGCACATGCCCGGCCCGAAGGCCTATGCCTGCTGTGACAACGCGCATGGGAGATCCTTACGCCACCAGAGCTGGCGCGGATTTGCGCCGCAGCACCTGACCGTTGGATTGGAATACGTGGCAATCTTCTGGCGCCACGGAGAGGCGCATGTTTTTGCCTTGCTGAATGGGGGCGTCGCCAGAAAGGGACGCGCAGAAACGGGTGCCGTTGCCGATGGTGCCGTAGGTGATTGAGACGCCGCCCAAGCGTTCCAGAACGTTCACGGTGATATCGAGGCCATCCTCGGCGAGTTTGACGTGTTCTGGACGGATGCCAACTTCAACCATGTCGCCTTTGGAGACGCCGGTGGTGTCGACGGGCAGCGTCATCTTGTGGCCACCATCCAGTTCAACGGTCAACGCACCGGAGGTGTCCAGAACGTTGGCAGGCACAAAGTTCATGTTTGGCTGGCCGATGAAACCTGCAACAAACTTGCTAGCGGGGTGGTGATACAGCTCCATTGGAGTTCCGAATTGTTCCACTTGCCCGCCGTTCAAAACCACAATGCGATCAGCCATAGTCATGGCTTCGACCTGGTCGTGGGTCACGTAGACCATGGTGGCATCGAGTTGGCTGTGCAACTGGCTCAGCTCCACGCGCATGTCGCCACGCAGGGCCGCGTCAAGGTTGGAAAGCGGTTCGTCAAACAAGAAGATTTTCGGATTGCGCACAATCGATCGGCCAATGGCAACACGCTGGCGCTGACCACCGGAGAGCTGGCCCGGCTTTAGGTCGAGTTTTTCCGTGAGTTGAAGAATGCCAGCGGCGCGTTTCACGCGCGCGTCCATTTCTTCTTTTTCCATTTTCTGCACGCGCAAAGGGAAGGCGATGTTTTCATAGACGCTCAGGTGTGGGTAGAGCGCGTAGGACTGGAACACCATGGAGATACCACGATCCACCGGGGCGGCGTCGCTGACGTCGTCGCCGCCGATCACAATGGATCCGGAGGTTGATTCTTCGAGGCCGGCAATGATGCGCAGCAATGTGGATTTGCCGCAGCCGGAGGGGCCTACGAAGACCACAAATTCTTTGTCCTCGATTGCCAGGCTGATGTCGTGCAACACCTTGGCCGAACCGAAGGACTTGTTGATAGCATTCAGGTTGAGCGTCGCCATGGGTCTGTCCGTTTGTCTGAGAAGTTTCGTGAGTGGAGGCACCCCGGGCACGCCGCATCGTTTGGCGCGCCTGGAGCAGGGAGGAACCCTTAGAGGGCGTCGTCGAGCTCTTCAGCTGCGATGGTCACCAGGTTGTCGACAGTGTCATCCTGCAGGATGATGCCTTGAACCATGTTGGTGAACACAGATTGCAGCGATTTGAAGTCTTCTACGAGCGGCTCTGGGCCACCTGTAGCGATCGATGCAGTGAAGGTCGGCCAGATGCCGTCGTTGTAGTATGGGTCTTCTTTACCCAACTTGGTGTAGTCTAGGATCGGTGTCAGACCCCAGCTGCTGTCAAGGTCGTACTGGCTGTCACCGGAGGTGATGCGCTGTGCCAGATCATGGGCCAGATCTTCGTGACCGGAACCTTTGAACACCACGATCGAGTCGGTGATCAGGATGGAGCCGCTTTCGCCGGAAGGACCAGCAGGGATCGGCGCAACGATTTGGTTGATGTCTTCGTTGTGCTGACCGTGACCCCAAGGACCAGTGACGTACATAGCGATCTTGCCGTCGTTGAACAGATCACGTAGCTGGCTGCGTTCCCATGCGGTTGGGCCGTCCTGAGCAACGTCTACGAGCTTGCCGTAGAATTCCAGAGTTTCGCGAGTCTCTTTGCTGTCCAGCATGTTTTTGCCGGTTGCGCCGTCGATCACGGAACCACCGTTGGAATACAGGTAGTTCAGGAACTGGTGCATAGTGTTGTCGAAGTCTTTGCCGGAGAGGCCAACGCCAGCCACTTCGGTGTTGTCCACAACGCCTTTGGCCATTGCGTACATGTCATCCCAAGTTGCTGGAGCGACACATTCCTGGCCGGATTCTTCCACGATGCCACAGTTGATGTAGAGCGCTTTGGTGGAGAAGGCGTGTGGGTAGCCCCACTGGCTACCTTCGATGGTCACAGTGTTCAGAACACCTGGCTGGTAAGGCGCAGCTGCGTCGATGTTGGCGGAAACGATCAGGTCGTTGTTGGCCAGCTGACGCAGGGTACGGGACCCCATGTAAGCGATTGAGGGTGGATCACCAGCGGCGGCCAGTGTCAGAGATTTGTCCTGGCATGTGCCCCATGGCACAGCTTCGAGGTTCACGGACACACCTTCGTGGTCTTTCTCAAACTGATCAACAACAGCTTGATCCGCTTCGCGGACTTCGCCGCCACACATGATGAAGTGCAGTTCTGTGTCAGCTGCCAGTGCGCCGCTTGCGGCTCCAGACAGAAGGGCTGCGCCCAATGTGAGTTTCACGAGTTTCATAATCTTCTCTCCCTTGGTTGAACTCATTCTTTCACCGCGCCTGCCGTGAGACCGGCGACGAGGTATTTTTGTAGGAACAGGAAGATGAGCATGACTGGTAGGACGCCTACCAAGGCCGCGGCCATCATCTCGTTCCAAGTCACCGACTGGTAGCCGATGAATTCGAACAGACCAGCAGGCAGCGGTTGCAGCTCACGAGTCTGGTTGAAGGTAATTGCGAACAGGAATTGTTGGGCATAGGCGCCGATGAAGACGGCGACGCTGACCACGATCAGGCCAGGCACGGCCAGGGGCAGAACCACGCGGCGCAGAGTGTACATGCGAGATGCACCATCCACAAATGCCGCTTCTTCCAATTCACGCGGAATTTTTTCCAGGTAAGAGCGCAACAGCCAGATGCCGGTTGGGATCAGGAAGGCCACGCCAGGTACGATCATCGCCCAGTATGTGTTCAAGAGGCCCATGGTGCGCAGTACGCGATACAGTGGGATCAGCAGAACCGCACCGGTAAACATGTTCACTCCCAAGAAGATGGCGAGGCTCATGTTTTTGAAGGGAAACTCCAGTCGCGCATACGCGTAGGCCGCTGGTACCACAAAAACCATTGTGATGACGGTCACCGAGGTTGCGATGAAGATCGAGTTGAAGATGTAACGGCCCAAAAGCGGCACAGTCACCCACATGTCTTTATAGGCCTGTAGGCTGAAGTCATCCGACCAGAACTGATACGGGCTGCGGAACAGGTGCTCCAGAGGGCGAAGCGACGCCATGAACATTTCAAAGAAGGGCAGCAGGATGAAGGTCAGGAAAACAGCGAGAGCCGCGTAGATGCCAACCAGCTGCAGTTTTGTGTAGCGATCCATCATATCATTTCGCCCCGTAGCGTTTGTTGATTTTGTTCAGTAAGAACAGGTAGATGAGCGAGAATACAGCCAGCAGGACAACGATAACCACGGCCCGCGCGGCGCCTTCGCCAAATTTGTAGTTCCCAATCGCAACCTTGTAGGTGTCGATGATCAGGGTGGTGGTCGCGCTGCGTGGTCCACCTTCGGTCAAAATCCAGATGATTTCGAAGCTGTTGAAGGTGAAAATCGCGGACAGCAACGCCATAGAGACAATCACTGGCATGATCTGTGGAATGGTGATGCGGCGGAAGCGGTACCAACGACCAGCGCCGTCTACCCATGCGGCTTCATAAAGGTCACGAGACACACCCTGCATCGCGGCAAGGAAGAACAGCGTCACCATCGGTGTGCCAACCCAGACGTCGGTCACTACGGCGGAGTAAAACGCGGAAGACTTATAAGCGAGGAATTCAAATGGACCATCGGTGATGCCCAGTTTCATCATCACACCGGACAGAACACCAAAGTAGCCATTGTAGAGCCACAACCAGCCGATACAGCCAATAGCAACCGGGATCACCCAAGGCGGCATGACCAACACGCGGAACAAGGCGCGGCCTGGGATGGCAGCATTGAGGAGAGTCGCGCCAATCAAACCCATGATCAGTTTGATGCCTACAGATAGGAACATCCAATAGAAGGTGCGAATGACGGTCTGGTGGAATTTGCGGCTGTCGGCCAGGTCTTGATAGTTTTCAAGCCCGATGAATTCTTCGCCACCCAAACCAGCATCCATAAAGGATAAGCGGATTGTTTCGGTCAATGGCCAGGCAACAATCACAGCAATAAAGATCATCGCCGGAGCCACCAGCATCCAGCCGAAAAGATTTTCGGACATGGCGCGTTTGCGGGTGTTGGCGGCTGGTTGTGATGCCTGTGCGGATAGTTCGGCCATCAATTTCCCCCCCTTGGTTTCGTGCGGCGAATCAACGAGCGAATCACCGTGTTGAAAATATGGTACCTCAAAAAGCCCAAAATGCTACCAATATAATACCAAAAACAGGTATGTGAATTTTATTGTTCATTTACAATGCATTGAGATATAATTGGCAAAGGGCACTTGCGTAACATTTTTAGATTGGTACTGTTTTTTAGACCATGTCAGGAAACCAAATGACAATTTTAGATACGATATTTAGCCCGGAGAGCTGGTATCGCGCTGGCCGCGGACCGCGCTACCAACAGCTGTATCGCCATATCGCCGCAGAGATTCGAGCGGGACGATTGCAACCAGGGGACCAATTGCCTCCCGAGCGGGATCTGGCGGAAAAGGCCGACATCAGCCGCGTCACGGTACGCAAAGCTGTATCTCTCTTGGTGGAAGGAAGGTTGATTGAACAAAGGCGCGGCGCGGGTTCCTTTGTGGCTTCAGATTCGCCAAGGTTGGAGCAGTCTTTGTCAACTCTGGTGTCTTTTACGGAAACCATGCACGCCCGTGGTATGGAGGCGACAAGTGAAGTCCTTGAACGCGGCTTGTTCGCGCCAAGTCCAAACGAAATGGTGGCACTCGGGCTTGCTGCACACGACAAAGTTTCGCGTCTCAACCGCTTGCGCAGCGCAGGCGGCACACCCGTTGCCTTAGAGTCCTCTTCATTGCCACGCGACATTCTTCGCAACCCTGCTGAAGTGGGAGCGTCTCTTTACGAGGTTCTTCGCAAAGATGGTTGCGCCCCAACTCGCGCGATCCAGCGCGTGACTGCATCAAATCTGTCTCCTTCAGAAGCGGAATTGATGAATTTGCCTGAGGGCAGCGCGGTCTTGCAGATTGTGCGAACAGCCTTTCTCAATTCTGGCCGCCCAATTGAACTTACACGCGGTCTTTACCGCTCTGACATTTACGACTTTGTTTCCGAACTCAGATTGGACTGACATGCACTACAGCAGCCGAATCACGGGCGACACCATCACATGTGTTTTCACACCGGAGCGCGCCCTGACGGCCCCGGTTTTTTGTTTCTCTGGAATGGGTCCTTTTGAGGCGGTTTCAGGCGGAACAGTGACGCATGCGCTCGGGAGCTATACTGAGATTTCTCTGCCAAATCTGGCGGCGGGTGAGGCCTTTGAACTGGTGATTCAATATGCTGGTGGCTTTAAGCCGGCCAACCGCGCCTGGTTGCCATTGGGGCCGTATCTGCGGTGCGGAAAAGAGATCATTGAATTGCCCATCCCCGACTCAGGCTGCCGTCCGCAAGTTTTGCTGGATCTCGGGCCGGTTGAAGGTTTGCCTTTGGTGCCCCAACCGCAGAGTTGGACTGCCTTTGAAGGTGTTTTGGAAACCTCTGGGTTTGTCTGTGACAGTCCTGCGTTTGAAAGTGTGGCGGCCTTGGCTGCGCGCCGTGGTTGGTCTTTTGTCGGCGATACAGTGGTCACAGTTGAGCAGGCAGATTTGCCGGAAGACGCCTATGAGCTGGAGGTGTGCACTGATGGTGTGATCCTGCGTGCCGGCGGCTTTGGTGGCGAGTTTTACGGCGCGATCACCTTGTTGACCTTGCTGCAGCACGGATCATTTCCCTGTGGTGTGATCAAAGATGCGCCACGGTTTTCCTGGCGGGGGCAGCATTTGGATACCGCCCGTCATTACTATGAGCCGCAGACCATTTTGGATCTGCTCGACCTGATGGCGCTGTTGAAATTCAATCGCTTCCATTGGCATTTTGCCGATGATGAATCCTTTCGCCTTGAGATCGAGTGTTTTCCGGAGCTTTGGCAGAAAACCGCACTCTGTGGTGAAGGGCATCTGCTGCCAGCGCTGTTCTCCGGCGCCGTGGAGGCTGGCGGCAGTTACTCCAAGGATACCGCGCGTGCGATTATCGACCATGCCAAGGCACTTAACATCGAGGTGATGCCAGAGATCGAAGTGCCCGCACATGCTATTGCGTTGACCCATGTGTTCCCGGACTTGCGCGATCCTAGCGACAATGGGGCTGAGGTCAGTGTACAGGGTTACAAAGGCAACGCGGTGAACCCGGCGATATCCCGCACCTGGGATGTGCTGGAAGGCATCATGGCCGAGGTTGGGGAATTGTTCCCGTTCAACCACCTGCATCTGGGCTGTGACGAATTGCCGGAAGGCACCTGGATGGGCAGTCCGTTGGCGCGAGGCTTGATGAAGCGTGAAGGTCTGGAAACCACAGACGATTTGCAGGGCTGGATGATGCAGAGGTTGGGTGCCAAGGCAGTCGAAAACGGTCAGCGCCCCTGTGCTTGGGAAGAGGCTGCGAAAGGCTCCAACGGCGGGATTGCCAATGGAGCTATCCTGTTCAGTTGGACTGGGCAGGGACCGGGTTTGGAAGCGGCCCACAACGGTTATGACGTGGTTATGAGCCCGGCACAGCATGTCTATCTGGATATGGCACACACCGATGACAAAGATGACTGGGGGGCGAGCTGGGCCGCCTTTGTCTCTCTTACCGACACGATCAATTGGGAGCCGGTACCGGAGTCAGACCTTGTGGAACGCATTATTGGCGTGCAGGGCACCTTCTGGTCAGAGTTCACCACGCAGGACAATCAACTTTGGCCGATGCTGATGCCGCGTATGTTGGGGGTCAGTTCTAAGGCCTGGCAAACAGAGTGCGTCAGCGCGGAAGAATTGATCCGTCTGGCACATGTCTACAACGCGCTGCCTGGGGCAGAGATTTGGACTGGATAAACAGTGCAAGAGAAATTGGTGCCCCAATTGCTGGAGATGAGAAATCTTCTGGGCACCAATTTACCACCGACATCGGCTTTGCTGTTTGTCCGAATTGCGCTTGCGTTCTTTTGGAAATCCACTATAAACGGCCGCCATACATGCGCGTGCAGCCCGCTCTGGCTTGATCTGATTCTCTGAAAAGAGAGCCCGTTCGGGACGTAGCACGTAATAAACCGTACCGAATTAAAAGGTCTTAGATCATGGCAAATTCGCCCCAAGCAAAAAAACGCGCCCGTCAGAACGAGCGCCGTCTTGAAGTTAACAAAGCGCGTCGTTCCCGCATTCGTACTTCCATCCGCAAGGTTGAAGAAGCCATCGAGTCTGGCGACAAGGGTGCGGCTTCCGCAGCTCTGAAAGTGGCCCAGCCAGAGCTGATGCGCGGTGTCTCCAAAGGTGTTTACCACAAGAATACTGCTGCACGGAAAATGTCCCGCTTGGCAGCACGTGTGAAAGCGCTGGCGTAAGCCGTACTTCACAACGAATTTGGAAAGACGCCGCTGTTTCAGCGGCGTTTTTTTGCGCTCAGCTGTAGGCGATGAAGAGCAGGGCGACCCCAAGAAGGATGCGGTAGATCACATAGGGTGTGAAACTGACCGAGCGCAGCAGGCGCATCATCAGCGCCAGCGCCAAAAGGGCGGCAAAGAATGAAAAGACCGCGGCGATCGCAGCATCTTTGGCCAGACCTATATCGGCTTCTTTTACAACATCAAGTGACAGCAGCGCGCCGCTGGCGATGATGGTTGGGATTGACATCAACATGGCAAGCTTGGCGGCATCTGTGCGGGTGAAGCCCAGCTGGCGTGCGCCGGTAATGGTGATGCCTGAGCGGGACGTGCCGGGGATAAGGGCGAGGGTTTGCCAAAGGCCCATTTTCACCGCGTCTTTCAAAGTCCACTCGGATTCTGTCCGGGTTTGGGTGCTGCGCTGATCCACCCACCAAAGCAAAATACCAAAGAGGATCATGGCCCAGCCGATGACAGCAATGGATCGCATGGCATCTGACAGTCCAGTAACTTTTAGTAGGAAGCCAGCGATGGAGACCGGGATTGTTGCAAGGGTTAGGTACAGAGCGAGACGCGCGCCGGGGGTGTCGATTCGGCCTGTGAGCATGCGGGGCAATCCACAGAAGGCCTCTTTGGCGTCGCGCCAGAAATATAGGATTACCGCACCCAATGTGCCGACGTGGGCGGCAACATCAATGGCGAGTCCCTGATCAGGTAGTGGAGTCACTTTGGACAGAAGAATTAGGTGCCCGGAGGAGCTCACGGGTAGGAATTCGGTGAGGCCTTGAATGATCGCCACCAGAAAAATGTGAAAAAGTGCCATTTTTGGCAGGATCCCTCGTTGTCCGACTCACGTATAATTGGTCAATGTTTCAAGGGGAATACAGAATTTATGTCCAGGTCGGACCTATTTTTGGTTGGATTTTTGTAATTCCGAGTGGCGATTTGCCAAAAAACTGAATAATAGGTCAATACAGTTGACTTTTATACTTGGTGAACATTATTTAAACACTGCGAACTGGATTTAATCAGGAGGCAGCTGACGTGGCTAAGCAACCTATGCTGAAATTTGTGACTGTGGATCGCGACATGCCGGAGAAGCGTGGCGCCACTGTACGCAAGGAAGATTTTGACGAAATCTACGCGGAGTTCGCTAAGGCGAAGGCGGAGGAGCAGGCGAGTCGTTGCAGTCAGTGTGGCGTGCCGTATTGTCAGAGCCATTGCCCGCTGCACAACAACATCCCGGACTGGCTGCGCCTGACGGCCACAGGCCGTCTCGAAGAAGCCTATGCTGTTAGCCAAGCGACGAACACCTTCCCGGAAATATGTGGTCGCATCTGCCCACAGGACCGTCTGTGCGAAGGTAACTGTGTGATTGAGCAGTCTGGCCATGGCACTGTGACCATTGGCTCTGTTGAGAAGTACATTACCGACACCGCTTGGGAAAAGGGCTGGGTGCAGGCTATTTCCCCTGTGCAGGAGCGCTCCGAGAGCGTTGGCATCATTGGTGCTGGCCCCGGTGGTCTGGCCGCCGCGGACCGTTTGCGCCGTGCAGGTCTTCAGGTGACGATCTATGACCGCTATGACCGCGCCGGTGGTTTGCTGACCTACGGTATTCCTGGTTTTAAGCTGGAAAAAGATGTGGTTATGCGCCGCAACAAGCTGCTGAAAGACGGCGGCGTGACTTTCAAGCTGAACTGCAACGTTGGTGTGGACATCTCTTTCCAGGATATCCGTGACGCACATGAGGCGGTGATCATTGCGACTGGTGTGTATAAGAGCCGTGACCTTGGTGGTCCGGGTTCTGGTGCGAAGGGTATCGTGAAAGCGATTGACTACCTGACGGCCTCCAACCGCGAAAACTTTGGCGATACTGTGCCGGAAATCGCGAGCGGTGAGTTGTATGCCGCAGGCAAAAAGGTTGTTGTGATCGGTGGTGGCGACACTGCGATGGACTGTGTGCGTACGGCGATCCGACAGGGCGCGGAGAGCGTGAAATGCCTCTACCGCCGTGACAAAGCCAACATGCCGGGATCCCAGCGGGAAACGCAGAACGCCGAAGAAGAAGGTGTTGAATTTGTGTGGCTCTCCGCCCCGAAGGGCTTCACCGGAGGTGACAGCGTCGAGGGTGTGATGGTGCAAAAGATGCGTTTGGGTCAGCCGGATGCTTCGGGTCGACAGAGCCCGGAAGTGATCGAGGGTGCGGACTATGTTGAAGACGCGGACCTTGTGATCAAGGCGCTTGGCTTTGAGCCTGAAGATCTGCCAACCCTATGGGATCAACCGGAGCTGGAAGTGACCCGTTGGGGCACTGTAAAAGCGCAGTTCACTACCGGCGCAACCGACCTTGAGGGCGTTTATGCCGTGGGCGACATCGTACGTGGCGCAAGTCTGGTAGTATGGGCGATCAAAGACGGTCGTGACTGCGCAGATGCGATCCTTGAAAAGCTGGGCGCAACCCCGGCAATGGCAGCGGAATAGGAGTTAATCGGCGCCGTGCCGTCCCCAAAATGGGACGTCGGTATCGCGTCGGTATCACGACTGTTTTGCGGCGGTGCGAAAATCAGCGTCCAAGTGTTAAAATGGCAAAGGCATTGACCTAATGGCGACAATAGCAACCACATCGACCAAGACCGGCGCATGCCTGTGTGGCGCGGTGCGGTTTGAGTCGTCCAAGGTGCCAGCAGAGGCAGGCATCTGTCATTGCGACCAATGTCGTCGCTGGACTGGCGTCGCGTTGATGGGTGTCACTGTGCCCACCGAGTCGATCACGTGGGAGGGTGTCGAGCATATCGCACGTATCCAGAGTTCGGAGTGGGCCGAGCGGGCCTGGTGCAGCAAATGCGGCACCAACCTGTTCTACCGCGTGACCGCAGAGAATGAATGGGCGGGAGGTACAGAGATACCGGTTGGCCTGTTTGATGATCCAAATGGATTTGCGCTGAAGAATGAGATCTTCATCGACCAGAAGCCGGACACGTTTGGCTTTACCGGAGATGGGCGCAAAGAAATGACGCGCGCCCAATGCATCGCTTTGTTTAGCGATCTTGGGACGACCTGAGGGACGGCCGCCTGATGGATCAACGTGTCGAAATTCAAACGCTGATTGCGACCGAAGACCATGAGTTGGCTTATATGCGCGGCACCGGAAACCGGTTGGTGGTGTCGCTTGGCGGGGTGGGCACAAAGCCCGAGGAAATGCCGCCGTTTGAATTTGTGGGAACCGCGTCGCAGGGCGGAGAGAACCACGTAATCCTGGTCACAGAGCGGGCCAGAACATGGATGAACAGCCCGGATTTGCCCGAGGCGATTGTGAAGGAGATAGAGACGGTGGTGGCACGCGAAGCCATTGACGAGGTGGTTGCACTGGGCAACAGCATGGGCGGCTTTATGGCGCTTGTGCTGCCGACGCTGACCCGTGTCGACACCGTTGTGGCGCTGTCTCCACAATTCTCCATGCATCCGCAAGTGGTGCGGGAAGAAACCCGTTGGCAGAAGTGGCGCCGCCGGTTCCCAACCTATCGCTTCCGTCAGGTGCCCGCGCCACAAGATGGCACGCGTTATCTTGTGCTGCACGGCGACACGCCGGAAGAACGTATTCACTGGGCCCGCTTTCCGCTGGCCCCGCAAACCTTCAACCATTTCATCCTGCGTGGGCAATCCCACGATCTGGTGGGGAAGTTGAAGAAAATCGATATCATGGGGCCGCTGTTGCAGCGGGCCATGGACGCCAAAACGCGCCAAGTGCGCAGATTATTGGAAAGCCATTTCACCGTATTGCGCAGGGAAGACCTGCCAAAGGCGGAGCAAAAGGCCCCAATCTACCCCGCAACTCTGGGACAGGAGACAGCCGATGACAAAGTATGATGAAAACTGGGTCAGAGCCGAAGAAGCCAAACGCGAATGGATGGCGGAAAACGGCCTTTATTCCGAAACCGAGGAGCACTCCTCCTGTGGTGTGGGCCTTGTGGTCTCCGTGGATGGCAAGCCAAGCCGTAAAGTTGTTGAAGCCGGTATCACCGCGCTGAAGGCGATTTGGCACCGCGGCGCTGTGGATGCGGACGGTAAGACCGGTGACGGCGCGGGCATTCACGTGCAGATCCCTGTGAGCTTCTTTTATGACCAGATTGAACGTACCGGTCATGAGCCCAACAAAGATGAGTTCATTGCGGTCGGTCAGGTGTTCCTGCCACGCACCGATCACGGCGCGCAGGAAAGCTGCCGGACGATTGTGGAAACCGAAGTTCTGAAGATGGGCTATCGCATCTATGGCTGGCGTCATGTGCCGGTGGATGTGACCTGTCTGGGCGAAAAGGCCAACGCGACCCGCCCGGAGATTGAGCAGATCCTGATCTCTAACTCCAAGGGTGTGGATGAGGACACATTTGAACGTGAGCTTTATGTGATCCGTCGTCGCATTGAGAAAGCCGCTTTGGCGGCGAACATCAGCGAACTTTATATTGCGTCGCTCTCCTGCCGATCGATCATCTACAAAGGCATGATGTTGGCGGAACAGGTGGCGGTGTTCTATCCGGACCTGATGGATGAACGCTTTGAATCTGCGTTTGCGCTGTATCACCAGCGCTATTCCACCAACACCTTCCCGCAGTGGTGGTTGGCACAGCCGTTCCGCATGTTGGCGCACAACGGTGAGATCAACACGCTAAAAGGCAACCTGAACTGGATGAAGAGCCACGAGATCCGCATGGCATCTGCGTCGTTTGGGGATTTTGCGGAAGACATCAAACCAATCATTCCGGGTGGTGCGTCTGACTCCGCTGCGCTGGATGGTGTGTTTGAGGTTCTGGTGCGTGCGGGTCGTTCCGCGCCGATGGCAAAAACTATGATGGTGCCGGAAAGCTGGTCCAAGCAGGCGGTGGAACTGCCGCAGTCCTGGCGTGACATGTATTCCTACTGCAACTCCGTGATGGAGCCGTGGGATGGCCCGGCTGCGTTGGCGATGACCGATGGGCGCTGGGTCTGTGCTGGTCTGGACCGCAACGGGCTGCGTCCGATGCGTTATGTGGTGACCGGGGATGGTCTGCTGATTGCGGGTTCTGAAGCCGGAATGGTGCCGATTGACGAAGCCTCTGTGGTAGAAAAAGGCGCGCTTGGTCCGGGGCAGATGCTGGCCGTGGATATGAAAGAGGGCAAGCTGTACCACGACACTGAGATCAAAGATAAGCTGGCGGGTGCGCGTCCGTTTGGTGAGTGGGTTGGTAAGATCCGTGATCTGGGTGACGAGTTGGCCAGCGTAGAAGAAACCGCGACTTACACCGGGGAAGAGCTGCGCCAGCGTCAGATCGCAGCCGGTTATTCCATGGAAGAGGTCGAGCAAATTCTCGCGCCGATGGCGGAGGATGGCAAAGAGGCGCTGGCCTCGATGGGCGATGACACGCCAAGTGCGGTGTTGTCGAAGATGTATCGCCCGCTGAGCCATTTCTTTCGCCAGAACTTCTCTCAGGTGACCAACCCGCCCATCGACAGCTTGCGTGAGTACCGCGTGATGTCGCTGAAGACACGGTTTGGCAATCTGAAGAACGTGCTGAGCGAAGATGGCAGTCAGACCGAGATTGCGGTTCTGGAGAGCCCGTTTGTGGCCAATGGCCAGTTCGAGCGCATGTTGGAAGCGTTTGACGATACGGTTGTGACCATCGATTGCACCTATGATGCAGGCGGCGCGTTGCAGGCTGGCTTGGAGCGCATTCGTGCCGAAGCTGAGGATGCGGTGCGCTCGGGTGCGGGCCATATTGTTCTGACCGATCAGGCGCAGGGTGTGGACAAGGTTGCGATGCCAATGATCCTGGCCACCAGCGCGGTGCACAGCCATCTGACACGCAAAGGCCTGCGGACATTCTCGTCTCTCAATGTGCGCTCTGCGGAATGTATCGACCCGCATTATTTTGCGGTGCTGATTGGCTCCGGTGCGACTGTGGTGAACGCCTATCTGGCGGAAGACACGCTGGCGGATCGCATTGCGCGTGGTCTGGCGGATGGCACACTGACCGAAAACATGGCGCGCTACCGTGAGGCGATTGACCAGGGTCTGTTGAAGATCATGGCGAAGATGGGGATTTCGGTGATTTCCTCCTATCGCGGTGGTCTCAATTTCGAAGCTGTGGGTCTGTCCCGCGCGATGTGTGCGGAGTACTTCCCGGGCATGACCAGCCGGATTTCCGGCATTGGTGTCAGCGGTATTCAGCACAAGGTTGAAGAAGTGCACGCCAAAGGCTTCAAATCGGGCACAGACGTGCTGCCGATTGGAGGTTTCTACAAGGCGCGTAAGTCTGGCGAGACCCACGCTTGGGGTGCGCAGACCATGCATATGATGCAGGCGGCCTGTGACCGCGCGTCGTATGAGATGTGGAAGCAGTACTCGGCGAAGATGCAGGCGAACCCGCCGATCCATCTGCGTGACCTGCTGAACATCAAGCCGCTGGGTGAGGCCATTCCGATTGAGGACGTGGAGAGCATCACCGCGATCCGTAAGCGTTTTGTGACGCCGGGTATGTCTTTGGGCGCGCTGTCTCCTGAGGCGCACAAGACCCTGAACGTCGCGATGAACCGGATTGGCGCAAAGTCTGACTCCGGTGAAGGTGGCGAAGATCCGGCACACTTTGTGCCAGAGCCAAACGGCGACAATCCGTCTGCGAAGATCAAGCAGGTGGCGTCTGGTCGTTTTGGTGTGACTGCCGAATACCTGAACCAGTGTGAAGAGCTGGAAATTAAGGTGGCCCAGGGCGCGAAGCCCGGTGAAGGTGGTCAGTTGCCGGGCATGAAGGTCACCGACCTGATTGCGCGTCTGCGTCACTCCACCAAAGGTGTGACCCTGATTTCTCCGCCTCCGCACCACGATATTTACTCGATCGAAGACCTGGCGCAGCTGATCTATGACCTCAAGCAGATCAACCCGCGTTGTAAAGTGACGGTGAAGTTGGTGGCGTCCTCGGGCGTTGGCACAATTGCGGCCGGTGTGGCGAAGGCGAAAGCCGACATCATCCTGATCTCCGGTCATAACGGTGGTACTGGTGCGTCCCCTGCGACCTCAATCAAATACTGTGGTCTGCCATGGGAGATGGGTCTGACCGAGGCGCATCAGGTTCTGGCGATGAACAACCTGCGTGAACGCGTCACGCTGCGGACCGATGGTGGTCTGCGCACGGGACGCGACATCGTAATGGCCGCGATGATGGGTGCGGAAGAGTATGGTATTGGGACCGCTGCGCTGATCGCGATGGGCTGTATCATGGTGCGTCAGTGTCAGTCCAACACCTGCCCGGTTGGCGTGTGTACTCAGGACGAAGACCTGCGTGCGAAGTACACCGGATCTGCAGACAAAGTTGTGAACTTGATCACCTTCTATGCGCAGGAAGTGCGGGAAATCCTCGCCTCTATCGGTGCGAAGTCCTTGGATGAGGTGATTGGCCGTGCGGACCTGCTGGCGCAGGTCAGCCGTGGCTCTGCCCACCTTGATGATCTGGACCTGAACCCGTTGCTGATCACCGTCGATGGCGCACATGACATTGTCTACAACCGCGACAAAGACCGCAACTACGTGCCAGACACGCTGGATGCGGAAATTGTGCGGGATGCGGCGCGCTTCCTGGAAGATGGTGAGAAGATGCAACTGTCCTATGCGGTGCAGAACACGCACCGGACCGTGGGCACACGCACCTCAAGCCACATTGTGCGCAACTTTGGCATGCGCAATGCGCTTCAGGAGGATCACCTGACCGTCAAGCTGACCGGTTCCGCGGGTCAAAGCTTGGGTGCCTTCGCAGCGCCAGGTCTGAAGATCGAAGTGTCAGGCGATGCCAATGACTATGTTGGTAAGGGGCTGTCCGGCGGTACCGTTGTGGTGCGGCCTCCAATGGCGAGCCCGTTGACGGCTGCGGAGAACACCATCATCGGCAACACCGTGCTTTATGGTGCCACCGACGGGCACCTGTTTGCCGCAGGTCGTGCCGGTGAGCGTTTTGCGGTGCGGAACTCCGGCGCCAAGGTTGTGATCGAGGGCTGCGGTGCCTGCGGGTGTGAATACATGACCGGCGGTATCGCGGTGATCCTGGGTGACATCGGCGCCAACTTCGGGGCCGGTATGACCGGTGGCATGGCCTATCTCTATGACCCGGAAGGCAAAGCCGAAGGGGTTATGAACCTAGAGACTCTGGTGACTTGTCCGGTGACTGTGCAGCATTGGGAAGATCAACTGAAAGGTTTGATCGAGCGCCATGTCGCGGAGACCGGCTCCGCCAAGGCGCGCGATATCCTGCAGCACTGGGATGTTGAGAAAGCCAACTTCTTGCAGGTTTGCCCAAAAGAGATGCTGGTACATATTGCACACCCGTTGAACCAAGAAGGCACGGCGGTTCCAGCGGAATAAGCACAGCTTGAAATTGAATCTTAACCCCCGGCTGTTCTGTCAGTCGGGGGTTTTTCTTTGCTGATTAGGAAAAATGGCGAAGTGGTCTCATAGTTGGACGGTACTTATAGGAGGATAAGATGCGGGATGTGGCAGTGCGGATGGTGGCAGCCTTGATGGTGTTCCCGGCATTGGCGGGCGGCGCCATGGCTGGTGAATGCGGATATGCCCAATGCTGGGGCGCGGTCGGGATCGGGCCTGGCGGGGCCTGGGGGTACTCTTACGGTAAGTATTCCGAGACTGACGCGGTGAACGCTTTGCAAGGGGGATGCGAGTGGGATTGTGACAACGTGCACACCTTCTACAACACCTGTGGGGCGATTGCAGAAGGCAATTCCGGAAATTGGGGTTATGGCTGGGCTGGTACGCGGTCACAGGCCGAAGATAATGCGATGGGTTACTGTTATCAGAACGGCGGCGGGTGCAGTGTGCGGGTTTGGGCGTGTTCGCCGTAGGCTTGCGCAACGCGGCGTGAGGCTCTACTCCCATTGCCAAAGAGAATGGCAGGGACATGGCCAAAAAGACCGCCAAACCAGCGCAGAAAAAGCAAGGTGCAAAGAAGGCGGAGACGCCGAAATCTGGCGTGTTCACACGCCAGTGGTTGCGGCTGCGCTTTTGGTGGCGGCGGGTGCTGATGTGGGCGGTTTCGCTTTTTATATTTTCGATTCTGATTTTCATCGTGATCAACCCGCCGATCACCTGGACAATGATTGGCGAGAAGCGTCGGCTTGGGCAGGTGGATTACCAATGGGTGCCCATTGAACAGGTGGCACCGGTGATGCGTCGTTCTGTGGTGGCGGCAGAGGATGCGAATTTCTGTCTGCATTGGGGGTTTGACGTGGAGGCGATCCGGGACGCGATTGCCGAAGGCGCGGGCCGTGGGGCCAGTACGATCAGTCAGCAAACTGTGAAGAACGTCTATTTCTGGCAAGGCCGCAGCTGGCCGCGCAAGGCGATGGAAACACTGATGACTCCGTTGGTGGAAATGACCTGGACCAAGCGGCGGATTTTGGAAGTTTACCTGAACGTGGCCGAGTTTGATGAGGGTGTGTTCGGGGTGGAAGCGGCGGCGCGGCATTATTTTGGCGTGGGGCCGGAGGATTTGACGCCGGTGCAAGCCGCGCGTCTGGCGGCGGTGCTGCCCAACCCCAAAAAACGCTCTGCAAGTAAGCCCTCAGCGGCGCTGCGGCGGCGGGCGTCGGCAATCTTAGACGGGGCCGCTACGATACGCGGAGAGTCGCGTGCGGCGTGTTTTGCGGATTGAAATATGCGCATGGGCAAGGCATTGAAGGACAAAGCCCAATGATATTGTGATCCTGCTGATGAACCGTCTGTTCCATGTTCCGTTGTCCCCGTTTTGCCGCAAGGTGCGCCTCGTGATGGGGGAGAAGCGGCTTGAGGTGGAGCTGGTGGAGGAGCGCTATTGGGAGCAGGATCCTGATTTCCTGCGCCGCAATCCCGCCGCCAAAGTGCCGGTTCTGAAGATGGACGGTAAGATGATGGCGGACAGCAATGCCATCGTTGAATACCTTGAAGAGAAGTATCCCGAGCCGGCTTTGATGCCGCGAGATCCGGATGGGCGCTATGAAGTGCGGCGGCTTGTGGCGTGGTTTGATGACAAATTCCATCATGAGGTGACCTCAAAGCTGCTGTATGAGCGGGTCAATCGCAAGCTGATGGGCACAGGCTATCCGGACAGTACCCATGTCAAAGCCGGGGCCAAAGCGATCAAATATCACCTTGATTATATGCACTGGTTGCTGGATCACCGCCGCTGGTTGGCGGGGGATGTGATGACCCTGGCGGATTTCACGGCGGCGGCGCATTTGAGCGCGCTGGATTACATCAGTGATGTGGATTGGAACCGCTCCGCCGTGGTCAAGGATTGGTATGCCACCATCAAGTCCCGTCCGGCGTTCCGGGCTGTGCTGGCAGATCAGGTGCCCGGCTTTCCGCCGCCTGCGCATTATGCTGATCTGGATTTCTGATCGCGGGCGCTGGCAAGGGGGCTGTCTGCGCCCTCGGCCTGACGGCCGCACCCCCAAAGGTATTTCTGGACTGAGCAAGCGGGGGCGTCATGGCGAATGATCTGACCACCCGCATGAAGGCGGAAGCCGTGGCCATGGGGTTTGATCTGGCCAAAGTGTGTCGTCCAGATTCGGTTGGCCATGTGGCGGCTGGTTTGGACGGGTTTCTCGCCAAAGACTACCACGGGCAGATGCAGTGGTTAGAAGCACGTAAGCATTGGCGTTCTGATCCGTCTGTGCTGTGGCCGGAGGCGCGCTCGGTGATTGTGCTTGGGGAAAGCTACACGCCGGAACATGATCCAACAGCGGTGCATGGAGAGGCAAATCGGGCGGCGATTTCGGTCTATGCGCAGAATCGCGACTATCATGACACGGTGAAAAAGCGCCTCAAACGGCTGGCGCGGTGGTTGATTGCGGAGACAAGCCCAGAGACGGAGGTGAAGGTGTTTGTGGACACAGCGCCGGTGCCGGAGAAGCCTTTGGGGCAAGCTGCCGGGCTTGGTTGGCAGGGCAAACATACCAATCTGGTGAGTCGTGACCTTGGCTCTTGGTTCTTTATTGGCTCGGTGTTCACCACGCTGAAATTAGACACGGATACAGCGGAAATCGATCATTGCGGATCCTGTCGGGCCTGTCTGGATGCCTGTCCAACCGATGCTTTCCCAGCGCCGCATCAGATCGATGCACGGCGGTGTATTTCTTATCTGACCATTGAGCATCACGGGCCGGTGGATGAGGAGTTGCGCGGGTTGATGGGCAACCGGATATATGGCTGTGATGATTGTTTGTCGGCCTGTCCGTGGAACAAGTTTGCCCAGAGTGCGCGGGAGATCAAGTATCACGCGCGCGACGAATTGATTGCGCCAAAACTGGCGGATTTGGCTGTGCTGGAAGACGCAGAGTTTCGTACGTTTTTCTCTGGCTCGCCGATCAAACGCATTGGGCGCAATCGGTTTGTACGCAATGTGCTGTATGCCATTGGCAATTCCGGGGATGGCGCGTTGAAGTCGGTGGCGCAGGGGCTGTGCGAAGATCCGGATGACACTGTGGCGGATGCGGCGCGCTGGGCGGTGGAGCGGCTGGGCTGATGTCTGACGCCGCTGCAACATCGGTCACGCTCTGTGGCTTTGTGGACAGCATTTACACACAGGTGGTGCGGATGGCGCTGACGGCAAAAGCGGTGCCGTATGAGCTGCAGCATGAAGATCCTTTTGAGACGTCGGCGGCCGGATCACATCCGTTTGGGCGGGTGCCGGTGCTGAAGCATGGGGCGTTTACGCTTTATGAGACGGGCGCCATCACGCGCTATATTGAGCGGGCATTTTCGGGCGTGTGCCTTGTACCGGACGCGGCCACATCGCTGGCGCGGATGGATCAGGTGATCGCGATGGCCGACAATTACGCCTATTGGCCGATGGTGCGGCAGGCCTATGCCCATGGGGTTGTGCGCCCGCAGGCCGGTGTCATCTCGGATATGGCGCAGGTGGATGCCGGGCTGGCCGCGGCGGATCCGGTGCTGGCGCAGTTGGACCACATTGCAACGGAAGGGCATGTGCTCAACGGGTTGCGGATCACTTTGGCGGATTGTCAGTTGGCACCGATGGTGGCCGCTTTGGCACAGCTGCCCGCGGGGCGTGCGCAGATTGCGCGCCATTGGGCTTTGAACAGCTGGCTGAATTGGATCAGCCACAGCCGGGTGTTTCGACAGGCCGTTCCTGAAGCGGCAGGCTTGACGTAGGCTATTTGGGCGCGCGGCGCAGGAGAGGATTTTTGGAGTGGTGGGTGTCGGATGATTGGCTATGTTTGTGTGGGCGCCGACGATCTGAATGGGGCGCAGCGGTTTTATTCGGCGTTTTTGCCAGCGCTGGGCTATGGGCTGAAAGTGGGTCCGGAAGGGTTGAGCTATGGGCTGCCGGTGCCGGAGGGCACGCGGCCGGTCTTACCCGATTTTTATGTCAAGCCGCCGTTTGACGGCCAAGCGGCTGGTGCGGGCAACGGCAACATGGTTGCGTTTGAAGCGCAGGATCAGGCGCAGGTGCGGGCGCTGCACGCCGCGGCACTTGGCGCAGGGGGGCGCGATGAAGGGCAGCCGGGATTTCGCGCTGACTATGGACCACGGTTTTACGTGGGGTATCTGCGTGACCCCCAAGGCAATAAGATCGCACTTTATTCCAGCAACCCGGACGACCCGAGCAGAGACGGGTAGCGGCGCCGTTTGGCGGAGGGCGTGATCATGCACACAGCGGTGCGGAGGCGGACCTTGTGAGGCAGGCGGCAGGCGCGAACGCCTGCCTGTTGGCTTATCCGTTGCGTTTGGGCAGAACCCAATCGGGGCGGGCGAAGTGGCAGGTGTAGCCGCCAAGGTTCTTTTCCAGATAGTCCTGATGATATTCTTCCGCCTGCCAGAAATCACTGACCAGCTCGACTTCGGTCACCACCTTGCCGGGCCAGAGGCCGGAGGCGTCCACGTCTTTGATGGTGTCTTCGGCCACCGCCTTTTGATCGGCGTCGGTGTAGTAAATCGCGGAGCGGTAAGAGGTGCCGCGGTCGTTGCCCTGACGGTTAGGCGTGGTGGGGTCGTGGATCTGGAAGAAGAATTCCAAAAGCTTGCGATACGATGTTTTTGAGGGATCAAAAGTGATCTCGATCGCCTCGGCGTGGGTGCCGTGGTTTTGATATGTCGCGTTTGGGACGTCGCCGCCGGTGTAGCCAACACGGGTGGCCAAAACACCGTCCATTTTGCGGATCAGATCTTCCATGCCCCAAAAACAGCCGCCTGCCAGAACTGCGCGTTCGCTCATTGGTCGATCTCCTCTACTTGATCAAGAAAGGCGCCGTAGCCCTCGGCCTCCATATCGTTGCGGTGCACAAACCGTAGGGAGGCGGAGTTGATGCAGTAGCGCAGCCCGCCGCGGTCCTGCGGACCGTCGGGGAAGACGTGGCCAAGATGGCTGTCGCCGTGTTTGGAACGCACTTCGGTGCGAATCATACCCGCAGTGGCGTCATGGTGTTCGGTGACATGAGCGGTCTCAATTGGCTTTGTGAAGCTGGGCCAGCCGCAGCCGCTTTCGTATTTGTCAGAGCTGGCAAACAGCGGCTCGCCTGAGACCACATCGACATAAATGCCGGGCTCTTTGTTGTAGAGCAGCTTGCCGGAGCCGGGGCGTTCGGTGCCGTTTTCCTGAGTGACCCAGAATTGCTCATCGGTGAGGGTGGCGATCACATCGGTATCGCGGGTGTATTTGGTCATGCGCGTCTCCTTCCCTGATCTCGTCGTGCTGATCAGTGTCCTGTGTTCAGGCATATGGGAGGATACGGGGGTTTGAAAAGAGGGGATCACGCCGACGTGTCGCGGTGCAACATTTGGCGTGATCCGGAAAGCTTAGGCCGTGGCGGCGGTGAGGGCGGTGTCCAAGAGTGCTTTGATCTTGGATTTGTTGGTGCCTGCAACGATGCGGCCGAGTTCCTGATTGCCTTTGAGCACCACCAAAGTGGAGCGGCGTGGGATCTTTAGCGCGCGAGAAAGATCGGAATTACTGTGCTGATCCCAGTCGACATTGATGAAAGTGATGGCGTTGCCGTAGGCGGGGTTGGATTGTTTGAGCGCGTTGATGGCGCGTTCTTGTGCGGCGCAGGTGGTGCACCACTCGGTTTTGAAATCCAGGAACACAGTATCGCCAGCAGCGAGGTGTTTTTTGACCAGGCCCGGGGTGTAGTCGGTGGCGGCGCGGGCGGCCATGGGCAGGGCCAGCGTGGCGGCGGCAGAAGCGAGGAAGGTGCGACGGTGCATGAGGGGAACTCCTTTTAAAGGGCAACAGAGAGATCGAGCAGCCAGGGGGGCAGGACACCCAAGAGCCAGATTTCGATCATGTGGTGAACGTTGAAAAATAGCGCGAGGCCGGTGAGGAAGAAGACGCCGCCTAGGATGGGACGCGATTTTGCGGCGATGGCGCGGAGGGTGGCTTGGTGTTTGCCAAGCGCCGAGCGGGCGCCGTAGCCGAGACCTAGGATCAAGGTGGAGACGCCGGCGGCAAAGGCGATCATGATGACGGTGGCATGGGTGAGGCTTTCGCCTTGAGACGCGAGCGCGATTGCGCCACCCAGTGTTGGCCCGATGCAAGGGGACCAGACGAGGCCGAGCAGCAGGCCGCCGAGGAATTGGCCCTGAAGGCTGGTGTGGTCCACCGCGTTGAGCGTGCTATCTGCGGAAGCGGCCATGCCTGCGGTGGCAGTCGAAAAGGCGGTGCTGAACTGCGGGACCAGAAGGACGGCGCCGAAGCCCATCATCAGGATCGCCCCGGCTTTGGAGAGCGTTTCCGGTGTCAGGCCAACGGCGTGGCCAAAGACAGTGACGGCCATGCCAAACACAACAAAGCTAAGGCTCATGCCGAGGGCCAAAACAGCTGGGCCATGGCGGGAGGCTTGCAGCGCGCTGGTCAGCACGATGGGCAGAACCGGCACCACGCAGGGGTTGATCAGGGTCAGCAGACCCGCGCCATATGCAAAAAGGTATTCCATGGCTTCTTTGTGCCAACAGCAGCGGGCCGTGTCATGTCAAACAGCGGTGACGCGGGATCACTTGGCCGTGTGCGATTGTTTCGACAGTTGCACGGCAAGGATGCCGGCGCAGATCACGGCGACGCCGATGATGTCCCAAAATCCGAGCTTTTCACCAAGAATCATGGCCGCGATAGCGACGCCGAAGAAGGGGTTGAGGAAGTGGAATGTGGCGGCTTTCACTGCCCCAATGCGGGCGACAAGCGCAAACCAGATCCAGGTGGCGAAGAGGCCTGGTGCCACAATGGTGTAGATGAAGGCGGTCAGCATTTTGGGGTTCCAGTTGACTGTCCAGGTTTCAAACACCAGCGAAGCAAAAAAGAGCGTGATCGCACCGACGTACATTTGCAGGCCGACGATCATGATGACGTTGCCGCCGGAGGAGGCGTTCCGTACGGCAAGCGTGGCAATGGCCAAGGCAGTTGCGCCAATGACGCAGAGGAGCACGCCAAAGAGGTCAACGCCGTTGCTGAGCCGCCCTGCCATGATCAGGAGCACGCCGCCGAAGCCGACGATGAGGCCGATGGAGCCCATGGGGCTGAGCTTTTCGCCTTTGGCGGCCCACCCGAGCAATGCGACGATCAAGGGCATGGTGGAGGCAATGATAGAGGCGAGGGAGGCCTCGATGGTGGTCATCGCAGTAAAGTTCAGGCCCAAGTAGAGCGCGTTTTGGCAGAGGCCAAAGAGGATGGTGGCGCGCCATTGCGCGGGTGTCAGGTGCCAGGATTGCCCCAAAGCACGGGCGATGATCACGCCGATGGTGCCTGCGATGGCAAAGCGCAACGAGGAGATCATCAAAGGCGGCGCATCAGCCACAATGATGCGTGCGGAGGTGAAAGCAGAGGACCAGATCAGGGCAAAGAGCAGCCCCATGCCAAGTGCGCGGATATCCATGATGCCTGCCTCAAGTGATTGCTTTGTGAAGGTGTTCTCTGGCGCGAGGTAAACGCATGTCTCGCCGGGTTGCAAGCGGCGGTTTAGCGATCAGGCCTCGGCGCGTTTGAGGAGGCCGCGCAGGCCACGGCGACGGCGTTCACGTTTTTGCGGATCAAGCGGGAAGAAGGCGTCCACGACGATGTAGGCTATGAGGACGAAGATCAGCGCATTGCCGATTTGCACAAGGCGGTCGATCATTTTTACATCTGCGTCTTTGCCAAAGGGGGCGATGGAACCGCCAAACAAGATCACGGTGGTGGTGAGGGCGGTGCCGCCCATCGAGGCATCCGGTCGGTCAGAGATGAACCAGTAGGACAGCAGGAAAGCGGCCACGGCAAAGACGAGCAACGCGGTCAGCATCAAGGGCGCGATGACCGTGAGTTCGTAGCAGGCAATGGCGACAAGACCGCCAATGAAGTTGGCCTTCATCATATTTTTGGCCACAACCGGACCGGCAGCTGTTGCGGTGGAGAGTTGTTGGGACAAGATGGCGACAAAGAGGAGCGTCACGAGAGCGCCGCTGCCAATCAGGTAGAAGTAGATCGCAAAGGGGATCGTGACCAGCGACATGCGCAGCACCAACCGGTTGGGATCATAATGCGGCGCGTCGGGTTTGGCCGCTGCTGCAACACCTTGCGGCGTGGGCGGGAAAAAGTGGAACATCGCCACGGTCCAGAGCCACGCCAACACAAGGTTGAGGGGGATCCAGATCACCAAAATCAGCGCGAGGTCTTGGGATGTGAGCACCAGAGTTGGCAGCATCAATGCCGCCATAAGGGCCAGCACGACGCTGAGTATGCCCGCACCCTTGGTAGACCAATAGAAACAGGTTGCGACAGCCAGCGCGAGCGCCATGAGGAAGGCCACGGGGTATGGCGCAAGCGCGGTGGAGAACACCCAAGACGCGACCAGAAACACCACCGCCTGCCGGAACAACGTGCGGATGGCGACGGGCGGCATTGGACCGGGAGCCTGCAGGAACAGCACCACAAACACGGTGCAAATAGTGGCCAGCGGCCAGCCGATCAGAATGGCGAGGGCAAAGCTGCCGGACACGCCGATTGCCAACCGCAAGCCGCGTCGTTCCAGGGCTGGGCTGGCCTCAGTAGGCATAAGACAGCCAGGACACCATTTTGATGTACACGCGGCCGACCAGATTCAAGAAAGTATTGTCGTTGGTGTAGACAATCACATCGGCCTGCCCATTTACGTTGAAGCGTACGTCATCCGTTTCGTCACCCTCGGTGTAGCCTGGCAGAATGATGCGCAAGGCAAAACGTTGCGGATCGCGCAGCCAGCCGTTGGCGCGAGGAATTTCGGTGGCCTCACCAGGCTTGCTTTTGGTGCCGTCCGAACTTGCGGCGCTCAGGCTGGCGACCTCCCCTTTGAAGATTTTGCCGGGATGCATGTCGAGCACTACATCCACCGGATCACCTTTCTTGATGTTGCCGAGGTTGTTTTCGGTCAGGTAAGCCTCGACCCAAACATTGGTCGCATCGATGAAAGTCATCAGGCTTTGGCCTGATTTGGCGTAGTTGCCCTCAGCGATGTCCAGATCAGAGAGCACGCCGCGGGCAGGGGCTTCGAGCGCTGTCCAGCTGAGTTTCAACTCGGCATCTGCAAGTTTGGCCAAGGCGGCCTGAATACGCGGGTTGTCTTCGCCGGTGCTGCCAAGGGCTTTCTGTTCACTTTCTAGGTCGGCCTGAGCTTGCTCCAGCTCGGATTCTGCATCGGCCAGACGGCGCCGGGCCTCATCCGCTTTAGCAACAGCGATCAGGCCTTTTTCTTCCAGTTCAAACACTCGGGCAGATTGCAGGCGCTCGGTTTCCAGATCGGTTTGCGCACGGGTGACGCGGGTTTGCGCGCTGCTGACATCGGCGCTGTCGGCACCCACGTCTTGAGTGGCTCGTTCCAGATCCGCCTCGGCGCTTTGTTTTTGGATTTCGAACTGACGTGAATCGATGCGGGCAATCACGGTGCCAGCTTCGACAATTTCACCGTTTTCTGCGTTGATCTCAATCATAGTGCCAGACACCTGGGGGGTGACTGGTGTGATGATGGCTTTAACACGGGCGTTGGAGGTGAACGGCGTGATGCGATCTGCTGCAAGATACCAGGATACCACTATGAAGAGGAGAGCAAGGATGCTCCAAAACGTACGCTTCATTGGCGGGCTTCCTCTAGTGCTTCGGCATCCGCTTCGATTTCCTCAGCCACCTCCGCGTCCATCCAAGCAATAACAAGTTCGTAGAATACGGACAGGATTACTGGCCCAACAAAAATACCGATCAAGCCGCCGGAAAGCACGCCGCCAATCACACCCACCAGGATCACTAAGATTGGTGTGTGGAGACCTTTTGCAATGAAGATCGGGCGCAGGAAGTTGTCCATCAACATCAGCGGAATCATAATGGCGGTGAACAGGAGCGCGGCGCTGGTTCCCATTGACCCCCAAGCCCAGATCACCAGCGGGATCACAACGATGGTTGGGCCAACCTGAATGATGCCGAGGATCAGTACGACAACGGCCAATGGACCAGCGGCCTCAATGCCAAAGAGCATCATGACAACGCCCATGAGGCCCGCTTGCAGAGCGGCCACGCCCAATACGCCGCGCGACACATTGCGTACGGTGGCGGCAGCCATGTCTACAAATTCGCCGCCCTTGGGCGCAAAGACGCGGTTGCCAAATTTTTGCACCATATCGCCGAGTTTTGGCCCGGGGGAGAGCATCATGCCCATGACAATCACAGAGAGTGCCATGGCCAGCAATTGGAAGCTCAGCCCCGCAACTGCGCCACCGATGGTGGAGGCAAAACCCAACACCACATCGCCATAGCGCTCCAGCGCGAGGGCGAGGTTGTTGTTGAACAAGTTCCAGATTTCGGTGGCTTTGGGACCAACAAGCGCGATCTCGCTGAGCCCTTCAGGGGCTGGCGGTAAATCAAGCTTGCCAGTTTGAAGTTTGTCGCTGAGGTCGTTGAAGTGGGCAAAAAAGCTGCTGACTGAAGCCCAGAGCGGGCCAATCGTGAGGCCAAATCCTAAGAGTGTGATCAGGGTCGAGGCCAACCCACGACGGCCGCCGAGTTTGGCGGAGAGCCAGTCGAAAAGAGGGTAGATTGCGACGGCCAGAATGATGGCCCAGACCACAATGCCGGAGAGCGGCAGGATGATGGTGAAAGCCGCAAAGGCAAACACGCCAAGAAACAGTAGCCGTATACCAAGATCGATCAATCGTCTTTCATCCATCGTGAATACTTCCCTTATTGTTCAAATTCCGCTTAGGCTGGCCGAGTATTTGTGGCTTATGCGGTTGTTATGAGGGCATCTTTGCACAGCCTGAGGTGATTTGAGGACAAAAAATGAACGGCAACAGCGAAATGGCAGCGCCCGAGGGGTTTTATCAAAAACATCGTTGGTCAATCCTTTTGGGATTGTTGGTTGTCTTGATGTTGCTGGACGGATTGGATGATCGATTTGAGTGGGCCAGCACAGTGGGGCTTTGGGGGATGAGTTTTCTTTTTCTCGGGATTGTTGGCGCAACGGAGCGCAATACTTTTTTGCGCATCACGATGGCGGTGCCGGTCATGGCCTGGTTCGTGCTGCTGATCATGGCGGAGTTTTTTGGCATGACGGTGAATGGCGGGCTTTATGCTTTGGCAGCACTGATGCTATTTGGCTCGATGATCATCAGCTTTCGGCAACTGTTTGCACCGGTGCATTCTGAATATGAGCGGCTGTCCAGTGGCGTGTTTGGGTATCTGTTGATCGCAATGTTGTGGGGCTTGGCCTACTGGCGGATTGAGGCGGCCTTCCCGGGATCGTTCAACATGCCGGAGGATATTGTCGGGCAGAAGGCCGGCTTTGTGTATTTCTCGATGATCACCATGACCACGGTGGGCTATGGCGAGATCACCCCGGCGGCGAGCCTGCCGCGGATTTTGACCGGGATGCAGGCCATCGTTGGTACGATGTTTGTGGCGATCTTCATTGGCCGCATTGTGGGGCGTTTGAAATGACGGATGTCACTGCGCAGATCACCTGGGTCTACACGGAAAAACTGGACACGGCGGCGGGGTTCTATCGTGATGTGTTGCGCTTGCCTGTGGTGCGCGATGCGGGCAGTGCGCTGATATTTGCGATGGCGCCGGGTGCGCGTTTGGGGCTGTGTGAGGCCTTTGATGGGCGGGTTGTTCAGCCTGCCGGCGGCATGATCACGCTGTTGGTGGCCGACCGCGCGGCGGTGGATGCATGGTACGCACGTGTCTCGGCGGCTGGGGCATCTGTGCGCGGGGCGCCGGAGGTATTGACGCGGTTCGGGATCTACAGTTTCTTTTGCGAAGACCCGAATGGCTACGTCGTTGAGGTGCAGTGCTTTTTGAGCGACTAGCAATCAGGCGATAAAGCGATTTCCTTGTTAAGCGAGTGTGGCTTTGGCGAGGCTAAGAGCCGCAATTGCTCTGTGCAATCTTCCCCCTTGGACCCAATGACGCTAAAGGTGCGGTGAAACGGGAGTTGCCGCATGTCGATGAATAGCTTTGGACATCTTTTTCGCGTCACCACTTGGGGTGAGAGCCACGGGCCTGCGCTGGGCGCGACGGTGGATGGGTGTCCTCCGGGGGTGCCGGTGGATGAGGCGATGTTGCAGCAGTGGCTGGACAAGCGTCGTCCCGGTCAAAACAAGAACACCACACAGCGCAACGAGCCGGATGCGGTGAAAATTCTGTCAGGTGTGTTTGAGGGTAAAACCACAGGCACGTCGATCCAATTGATGATCGAGAACACGGATCAGCGCAGCCGGGATTATGGCGAGATCAGCCAGACGTTCCGCCCCGGACACGCGGACATCACCTACCATATGAAATACGGCAACCGTGATTATCGCGGCGGCGGTCGTAGTTCGGCGCGTGAGACAGCCGCGCGCGTGGCTGCTGGCGGTATTGCGCGTGAGGCGATCAAGGCGATTGCGCCCAACCTTGAGATCAAAGGTTACATGACCAAGATGGGCGCGATGGAGATTGATCGCGAGAATTTCCATTGGGATGCGATTGACCGCAATGATTTCTGGATTCCTCAGGCGGCGGATGTGGCGCAAGAGTGGGAAGACTACCTGCAAAAGCTGCGCAAAGAGCATGACAGCGTCGGCGGTGTGGTTGAGGTTGTGGCGCGCAATGTGCCCGCCGGGATTGGCGCGCCGGTTTACAGCAAGCTGGACACCGATTTGGCGGCGGCGATGATGTCGATCAACGCGGTGAAAGGCGTGGAGATTGGCGAAGGCATGGCGGCGGCGGGTCTGAAAGGCTCGGAAAATGCTGATGAGATTTTCATGGGCAACGACGGCCAGCCGGTGTTTTCGTCTAACCATGCGGGCGGTATTTTGGGTGGTATCTCCACCGGTCAGGATGTGGTCGTACGCTTTGCTGTGAAGCCAACCAGCTCGATCCTCACGCCGAGGCAGTCGATCCGGATTGATGGTACGCCAACCGAGGTGATCACCAAGGGACGCCATGACCCTTGTGTGGGCATTCGCGCGGTGCCGGTGGGCGAGGCGATGATGGCCTGTGTGATCCTTGATCACCTGCTGCTGCATCGTGGTCAGGTGGGTGAGAATCAGGGCAAGATTGGCTGATGCTGGAGATCGTTGACCTGAGTAACCTGAAAACCGCTTTGCGTGCAGAAGCGGCGGAGCGGATGACACAGGACAGCGCGCATGATCTGGCGCATTTGGACCGCGTTTGGACGACGGCGCAGGCATTGTCAAAGGCTGAAGGCGGTGCCGATTTGCGGGTGCTTCTGGGGGCGAGCTATCTGCATGATCTGGTTAATTTGCCCAAGGATTCGCCCAATCGCGCGCGGGCCAGTTCGATGGCAGCCAGCGCTGCGGCGTCTATTTTACGCAGCCATGGCTATACCAATCACGAGGTGGCGGCGGCACAGCATGCGATTGCCACACATAGTTTCTCTGCTGGTTTGAAACCGAAATCTCTGGAAGCACGAATTTTGAGGGATGCGGATCGGCTGGATGCGCTGGGCGCGATTGGCATTGCGCGCACCTTTGCAGTGGGCGGGGCTTTGGGCCGGGCGCTTTATGACGAGAATGATCCGTTTGCCGAGCACCGTGACTTGGATGACGGCGCCTGGGCGCTGGATCATTGGCCAGTGAAACTGTTCCGTTTGCCGGAAGACATGATGACTCTTGCCGGGAAACTGACAGCTGAAGAGCGGGTGGCTGAAATGCGCGCCTACGCGCAGGTATTGGCAGGTGAGTTGGGCCGAGAGTTGCCAGACAGCTGGGCGTAGCGCCATTTAGCCTTGAGGTGTGATGCCGGGTCGAGCTTTGCCGCGTTGTAGACCCAATTGGCGCTCGCGCCAGATAATCAGGATGCCAGCGGAGATTACGATAGACGCGCCGATCAGCATTTGTGGTGTGGGAACTTCTGAGAACCAAACGTAGCCAATTACAATCGCGAACAGCATGCCCACATAGTCAAACGGCGCCACTACCGAGGCGGGCGCAAAGCGATAACATGACGTCAGCATAATCTGCGCCACACCGCCGATGAGGCCTGCGGTCACCAGAAGTGCGGCCTGTTCCAAAGTGGGGATGATCCAGCCAAATGGCAGGGTGAGCAGCGACAAGCACGAGGCGGTGAGCGAGAAGTAAAACACAATCGCGGAAGTCTGATCGGTTTGTACCAACTTGCGGATGTGGATTTGCGCCAAGGCACGAAACAGGGCGGAACCCAACACCAACATGACGCCGATTGTGGCCACAGCGGAGGCCTGATCCGCATCAAAGATCGTCAGGCGCGGCCAGAGCACGACACAGACGCCAATTAAACCAATGCCAACGGCGGTCAGGCGAAAGGCGCGGACCTCTTCGCCAAGGAACATCGCCGCAAAGATCACCGTCATCAGCGGTGCGGCAAAGCCAATGGCGGTGACTTCGGGTAGGGGCAGCAAGCCAAGCGCGGCAAAGTTCATTGCCATAGCCGTGGTGCCGATCACCCCGCGCCAGACATGGCCCATGGCGTTGTTCACGCGTAGACCTTGGGGCATTTCTTTCCGCTGCAGGAGCCAGATGAAGATCACAAACATCGCAAAGAACGACCGGAAGAACACGGCTTGGCCGGCCGGCACGGAGTCGGCTGTGGCTTTGATCATGGCAGCCATGACGGAGAAGAGCGCAATGGCGGTAATCTTGAAGGCAATGCCTTTGAGCGGCTGCATGGGGATGTCCGGTGATAGGGGTTGGCCGGACTGTGGCGCAGGGGCGCGGGAATGACAAGGCGGGCTTGATCTTTGGCGGGGGAGCGGGAAAGGTCCGTGCCAAATACGGAGGGGCTGCCATGTATCAGGACAACTATTTGATTTCCGCGCTGAGCGCATCCGCTGCGGGGCGCGGGCGTGAGGTATTTGCCGAGGTGCCGGGGCAGGATCCGGTGACCTTTGGTGGGCTGTTTGCCGGAGCAGAGCGCATGGCAGCAGCTTTGGTTGCGGAGGGTGTGCAACCGGGCGACCGGGTGGCGGTGCAGGTGGAGAAGACGATTGAGGCGATCCAGCTGTACTTGGGTACGGTTATGGCGGGTGGTGTGTTTTTGCCGCTCAACACGGCCTACACTACCTCTGAGGTGGCCTATTTCCTGGGCGATGCGACGCCGCGCGTGGTGGTTTGTGATCCTGCCAAAGCGGAAGAGATCACCGCGATAGCCAAAGACGCAGCGGTGCTGACGCTGGATGGCGCTGGCCAAGGGAGTCTGACAGACTTGGCGGATGGCCAAGCGGGGTTTGTGCCGGTGGCGCGGGGCGCAGATGATTTGGCGGCGATCCTGTATACCTCCGGTACAACCGGGCGCTCCAAAGGGGCGATGTTGAGCCATGACAACCTGCTCTCAAACTCCGAGACGCTGAAGGTTTACTGGCGCTTCACCAAGGATGACGTGTTGATCCATGCGCTGCCGATCTTCCATACACATGGGCTGTTTGTGGCGACCAATGTGGCGCTGCTGTCCGGGGCGTCGGTGGTGTTCTTGGCGAAGTTTGATGCGGATGCGATTTTAGCAGCGATGCCCAAGGCAACCAGCCTGATGGGGGTACCAACGTTCTACACGCGGCTTTTGAAAGACGCGCGGCTGACCAAGGAGCTGGCGGCCAATATGCGGCTGTTCATTTCCGGCTCTGCTCCCTTGTTGGTGGACACGCATGAGCAATGGGAGGCGCGTACAGGGCATCGCATTCTGGAGCGCTATGGCATGACCGAAACCAATATGAGCACGTCCAACCCCTATGACGGCGAACGGCGGGCTGGCACGGTGGGCTTCCCGTTGCCGGGCGTCGAGGCGCGTATCCGATCGGAGGGTGCAGAGGTGGCGCAGGGCGAGATTGGTGTGCTGGAAGTGCGCGGGCGCAATGTGTTTCAAGGTTACTGGCAGATGCCCGAAAAGACAGCAGAGGAGCTGTTGCCGGACGGTTGGTTCATTACTGGCGATTTGGCCAAGGTGGATGCGGATGGCTATGTGACCATCGTGGGACGCTCCAAGGATCTGGTGATCACCGGCGGGTTCAACGTGTACCCGAAGGAAATCGAATCGCTGATTGATGATCTCGACGGCGTGCTCGAAAGCTCGGTGATTGGTGTGCCGCATGCGGATTTTGGCGAGGCGGTGGTGGCTGTGGTGGTGCGCTCTGATCCGTCTTTGACCGAGGCGCAGGTGAGTGGACCGTTGTCGGAGAGCCTAGCAAAATTCAAACAGCCGAAACAGGTGATCTTTCTGCGTGAATTACCGCGCAACACCATGGGCAAGGTGCAGAAGAAAGCGCTTCGTGAAAGCTACGCTGAGCTATTTTCTTAAACTAAAACGGGGGCCAAATGGCCCCCGCTCCGCTTGGATTGGTAGGTTGGCTTACGCGCGCACGAGTTTCTCGTAGGACTCGGCGATGTCGCGGGTGATGTCGCCCACTTCAAAGGTGTAGTCGCCAATCTGTCCCACCGGGGTCACTTCGGCGGCGGTGCCTGTCAGCCAGCACTGTTCAAAGTCAGCGAGTTCCTCAGGCATGATGTGACGCTCGATCACGTTGATGCCTTTGTCTTTCAGCATGCCAATCACGGTTTGACGGGTGATACCGTTCAGGAAGCAATCCGGGGTTGGGGTGTGCACTTCGCCATCTTTCACGAAGAAGATGTTGGCGCCGGTCGCTTCAGCCACGTAGCCACGGTAGTCCATGAACAGCGCGTCAGAGCAGCCCTTGGCCTCCGCCTTGTGCTTGGAGATGGTGCAGATCATGTAGAGACCCGCCGCCTTGGCGTGTACCGGGATGGTTTCCGGGCTTGGGCGTTTCCATTCCGCGATGTCGAGCTTGGCGCCCTGCATCTTGGCGTCGCCGTAGTACGCGCCCCACGGCCAGATCGCGATGGCAACGCGGACAGGGTTGGCCGCAGAGGCGACACCCATATCTTCGCCGGAGCCGCGCCAGACAACAACACGCACGTACGCATCTTCAAGGCCGGATTTCTTAAGTGTTTCCTGCTTGGCCGCTTCCAGCTCTTCCAGAGAGATCGGCATGGGCATGTCCAGAGCTTCGGCAGATTTGAACAGGCGTTCGTTGTGCTCGCGGCTCTTGAAAACCTTGCCGTTGTAGGCGCGTTCGCCTTCAAAGACGGAGCTTGCGTAATGCAGCGCGTGGCTCAGGACGTGGACCTTGGCCTCGCGCCAGTCAACAAACTCGCCATCCATCCAGATGACGCCGTCACGATCGTCATATGCACCAGCCATGGTCGTTCCTTTCGCTTGCCAAAGGGCTTCAATTTTTCATTTATTGCGCGTCATATGGCCGAAACGGTCACAAAATTGCGCAAAACCTGCGATTCGCTACCAGTTAGCGCTTGGAGTGTCAACAAAGCTGACGTATTGTGACGGGCAAACCTGTCAATTGTGATGCGGGAGGGCCAAATGAGCGATCCAATTCGAAGTGAGAACCTACTTTATCTCACTGATGAGCAGCTTCGGCAGGGGATAGAGGCGATGTATTTTGCCTACCGCGGGTTCACTGCTGACCCGGATCGAATCCTTGAGAGTATGGCCTATGGTCGGGCGCATCATCGGGCGATTCACTTCATCCACCGCGCGCCGGGTACCACGGTGACCAATCTGCTTGATATTTTAGGGGTGACGAAACAGTCACTCAATCGTGTGTTGCGGACATTGATTGAAGATGGGCTTGTGGAAAGTCGCGTTGGCACGTCTGATAGGCGCGAACGCAACCTCTTTCTTACAGAAGATGGCACGGCGTTGGAGCGGCGTTTGTCGGATTCGCAACGTGCGCGGATGCGCACCGCGTTTCGGGAGGCAGGGCCAGAGGATGTGGCCGGGTTCCGGCGGGTGCTGGAGGCGATGATGGAAGGTGAAATGAAACGACAATATCTGTCCCTGCGCGAGTCGGGCAAATGAAGGACATCGATCCCCACCTGCTGATTGTGGATGATGATGAACGTATTCGGGAGCTTTTGCGGAAGTTTCTGATGCGCAACGGATTTTTGGTATCCGCAGCACGGGATGCCGCGCATGCGCGACGGATTCTGTCGGGTCTGGATTTTGATCTGATCGTGCTTGATGTGATGATGCCGGGTGAAGATGGCATGAGCCTTACCCGTGGCATTCGTGAGACCTCGCAGACGCCCATCATGTTGTTGACCGCCAAAGGTGAAACCGAGGATCGGATTGCCGGACTGGAAGCCGGCGCGGACGATTATTTGCCAAAACCGTTTGAGCCCAAAGAGCTCCTTTTGCGCATCAATGCCATTCTTCGGCGCATGCCTGAGGTGGATGATGCGTCGACTGTCCCCAAGGTGCTACATCTAGGCGGTATTCGGTATGACATTGATCGCGGAGAGATGTGGCAGGGCGAGGAGCCGGTACGGTTGACTGCGACCGAGAGCCAGCTGATGAAGATTTTCTCCAAGACACCGGGTGAGGCGGTTAGCCGGGGCAAGCTGGTCGAGGAATTGGGCCGCGACAAAGGTCAGGCGCAGGAGCGGGCGGTGGATGTTCAGATCACCCGTTTACGGCGCAAAATTGAAGAAGATCCGAAACAGCCGCGCTACCTGCAAACCGTGCGCGGGGCAGGGTATATGCTAGCGCCGGATTGATCTGGCGAAGCAGCAAGCGCGACAAAGCAAACTGGGGGGAGTGGCATGGCCACAGCGTTGTTCAGTCATGAGAGTTCGTTGCACCACCAGACACCTCCGGGGCACGCGGAGCAGGTTGCACGGATCGAGCATATTCAGGCGTCTTTGAAGGCGGCGAAGTTTGATACTTTGGATCGGCGAGACGCGTCGGAGTGTTCGGATGCGGATATCTTGCTGTGCCATCCGCAGAGCCATCTGGAGGCCATCACAGCGGCGGAACCGGCCAGTGGTACGGTGGCTTTGGATGGCGACACCTATATGTCGCCGGGCTCTACCCTGGCCGCACGCCACGCGGTTGGCGGGTGTCTGGCGGCTGTGGACGCGGTGATGGCGGGTGAGGTGGGCAATGCTTTTGTGGCTTGTCGTCCGCCGGGGCATCATGCGGAGCAACACAAACCGATGGGATTTTGTCTGTTTGGCACAGCAGCAATTGCGGCCAAACATGCGCTGGAACGTCACGGATTGAGCCGTGTGGCTGTGGTAGATTTTGATGTGCACCATGGCAACGGCACGCAGGCCCTGTTGTGGGACGAGCCGCGCAGCCTGTTTATCGGCAGCCATCAGAACCCTCTGTGGCCGGGTACCGGGATGCCGGAGGAAACTGGCGCGGAGGACAATGTGATGAATCTGCCGTTGCCGCCGCATAGCGACGGACGGCTGATGCGGGCGACTTATGACGCGCAGGTGTTTCCGGCGCTGGAGGCGTTTCAACCGGAGCTTTTGATCCTGTCAGCCGGATTTGATGCACACAAAGATGATCCCCTGGCGCAGCTGGAATGGACCGAAGATGACTTTGTCTGGTTGACGCAAAAGCTTTGTAATGTGGCGGATAAGCACTGCGATGGGCGCGTGGTCTCGACTTTGGAAGGTGGATATGATCTGAACGCTTTGGCAGCGTCGGTGGCGGCGCATGTCGAGGTTTTGATGGAGAGAGCCAAATGAGCGACACACCTGTTGAAGAGATGAGCTTTGAAGCGGCAATGCGCGAGCTGGAGCAGGTTGTGGGCCAGTTGGAGCGTGGCGACGTGGAGTTGGAGAAATCCATTGCGCTGTATGAGCGTGGCGCGGCGTTGAAAGCCCGTTGTGAAAAGAAACTCAAAGAAGCCGAAGAAAAGGTGGCCGCAATCACTTTGGATGGCAATGGCACCCCAGCCGGGTTGACGCCGGTTGAAGGCATGTAAGCGTTCTTCAGTAATGTTTGAGACACGTCTGAAAGAAGCCGCCACACAGGTGGAGGCCCATCTGCTTGAAGTCATGAAGCCGTTTGGTGACCTACCGGTTGTGGAGGCCATGCGCTATGCGAGTGCGGGTGGCAAGCGTCTGCGGGCGTTTCTGGTGTTGGAAAGTGCGCGTTTACACGGCGTCGATCCAAAACATGCGATTTGGCCGGCCACTGCGATTGAGGCGATGCACGCCTATTCGCTGGTGCATGATGATCTTCCTTGCATGGATGACGATGAACTGCGGCGCGGGCTGCCCACGACGCATATCAAATGGGACGAGTGTACCGCAGTTCTGGCTGGCGATGCCTTGCAGACCTTGGCGTTTGAATGTGTGAGCCGGGACGAGTGCCATGAGGATGCCGCCGTGCGCGCGGAGTTGACAGTGTCTTTGGCGCGGGCCGCAGGCGCGCAGGGTATGGTACTGGGGCAGGCATTGGACATCGCGGCAGAGACTGCGCCGGTGCCTTTGACGCTGGAAGAAATTACGCGGCTTCAGGCCGGTAAGACCGGGGCGCTGATTGCCTGGTCCGCCACGGCGGGCGCGGTGATGGGAAAGGCCGACATTGAACCGTTGATGCGCTACTCGCTGGACTTGGGTTTGGCGTTTCAGATTGCAGATGACATTCTGGATGTAGAAGGGGATGCCGCCAAAGTGGGCAAAGCCGTTGGCAAAGATGCCACTGCAGGGAAAGCCACCTTTGTGTCGCTGCTGGGGCTTGAAGGTGCTAAACAACGGGCCCGCGACCTTGTGACGGATGCATGTGAGGCGCTTTGTGTTTACGGTAAGGACGCGGATACCTTGCGGGAGGCGGCACGTTTCGTTATCTCGCGGGACAGCTAACCGGAAGGCGCGCCTATGTCAGCGAGACCCCAGACCCCATTGTTGGATCAAGTGCACCTGCCTGAGGACCTGAAGCGTTTCTCAGACAGTGAGTTAACGCAGATTGCACATGAGTTGCGGTCTGAGACCATTTCGGCGGTCAGTGAGACCGGTGGTCATTTGGGCGCTGGTTTGGGTGTGGTGGAACTGACCGTGGCGCTGCATGCGGTGTTTGACATGCCGCGCGACAAGTTGGTCTGGGATGTGGGCCACCAGTGTTATCCTCACAAGATCTTGACCGGTCGACGGGATCGGATTCGCACCCTGCGTAAGGAAGACGGTTTGTCCGGTTTCACTAAGCGCAGCGAGAGCGTTTTTGATCCCTTTGGCGCGGCACATAGTTCGACCTCGATCTCTGCGGCCTTGGGCTTTGCCGTGGCGCGGGATTTGGGTGGACAGTGCGATGGCGGCTTGGGTGATGCGATTGCGGTGATTGGCGACGGGTCGATCACGGCGGGCATGGCCTATGAAGCAATGAACAACGCGGGGCATTTGGGTAAGCGTATGTTTGTTGTGCTGAATGACAACGACATGTCGATTGCCCCACCTGTGGGGGCGATGAGTGAATATCTTTCGCGACTCTATGCCGGTGAGCCGTTTCAGGAATTGAAGTCTGCCGCCAAAGGCGCGGTGAGCCTGTTGCCGGAGCCGTTCCGCGAAGGCGCGAAGCGGGCCAAAGATGTGCTCAAAGGCATGACCGTGGGTGGCACACTGTTTGAGCAGTTGGGATTCTCCTACGTGGGGCCGATTGACGGACACGACATGGACCAGATGTTGCCTTTACTGCGCACCTTGCGTCAGCGCGCGACAGGGCCGGTGTTGCTGCATGTGATCACCAAGAAGGGCAAGGGCTATGCGCCCGCTGAAGCGGCCCGGGACAAAGGCCATGCCACCGCAAAGTTTGATGTGCCTACGGGCAAACAGCACAAAGCGCCTTCCAATGCGCCGAGTTATACCTCGGTGTTTGGCAATGCTTTGGTAGAAGAAGCCGCAGAGGACAGCCGGATTTGTGCGGTCACGGCGGCGATGCCGGATGGCACGGGGCTCAACCTGTTTGCAGAGCGCTATCCGAGCCGGTGTTTTGACGTGGCGATTGCGGAACAGCATGGCGTGACATTTTCTGCCGCGTTGGCGGCTGGGGGCATGAAGCCGTTCTGTGCGATGTATTCCACGTTCCTTCAGCGTGGCTATGATCAGGTGGTGCATGATGTGGCAATCCAGCGCCTTCCGGTACGCTTTGCGATTGACCGGGCGGGGCTTGTTGGCGCGGATGGCGCCACACATGCGGGCAGTTTTGACATCGCCTATATGGCTAACCTGCCGGGCATGGTGGTGATGGCGGCGGCGGATGAAGCCGAGTTAAAACACATGGTGGCCACAGCGGCGGCCTATGATGATGGACCGATTGCCTTCCGTTACCCGCGTGGTGAAGGCGTGGGTGTGGAGCTGCCGGAACGCGGCGAAGTGCTGGAGATCGGCAAGGGGCGCGTGGTGCAGGAGGGTAAGCGTGTGGCATTGCTGTCCTTTGGCACACGCTTGGATGAGACACGCAAGGCCGCAGAGGCGCTGGCGGCACGGGGGATCACGCCAACCATTGCGGATGCGCGGTTTGCCAAGCCATTGGACCGCGACATGATCCTCAATCTGGCGGCCAATCATGAGGCACTGATCACTATTGAAGAGGGCGCTGTTGGTGGCTTTGGTAGCCATGTGGCGCAGCTATTGGCCGAGGAAGGCGTGTTTGATGGTGGGCTGAAGTACCGTTCCATGGTGCTGCCGGATACGTTTATTGATCAGGCCAGCCCGAAGGCGATGTACGATGTGGCGGCGATGAACGCCGAGCATATCGAAGCCAAGGTGCTGGACGCACTGGGCATCACAACGCTGGACAGCAAGCGGGCTTAAGCGTGGGGGCCAGCCCCCAACCCCCCTCGGGATGTTTTTGGCCAAATGAAGTCTAAGGAACGGTTTCTTCGTCCAACATGGCTTTTAGAGCGTCGCGGTAGTTGGGGTATTTCAGAACAACGCCCAGCTCGCCTTTGATGCGGTTGTTGCGCACGCGTTTGCTGTCGGAATAGAAGCTGCGCGCCATGGGGGTCATCTCAGCCTCTTCAAAGGGAATTTCCGGAGGCGGGGCCATGCCGAGCAATTCGGCGGCATATGCGAGGATGTCTTGCGGCGGCGCAGGGCTGTCATCACAGACGTTGTAGATACGGCCCAGGTTTGGGGCTTTCATCGAGGCCTCCAGCACCTGCGCGATGTCATCCACATGGGCGCGGGAGAAGACCTGATTTTTTTTGATGATACGCCGTGCGGTGCCATTGCGCAGCTTGGCAAAGGGGCCGCGACCAGGGCCGTAGATGCCAGCAAGGCGGAAAATGTGCAGCGGCAGTTTGGGAAGAGCCTGCCATTCGGCTTCTGCCAGAACCCGCATTTTGCCGCGATGGCCACCCGGATCCAGCGGGGTGTCTTCATCAACCCAACCGCCATCCATGTCGCCGTAGACGCCCGTGGTGGAGAGATAACCTACCCAATCCAAGTTCGGCGCGGCTTGCAGCAAAGCATCTTTGCCTAGACGCAGCACCGGATCACCGTCCTTGTCTGGGCGGATCGAGGTCAGCACATGGGTGACATCCTTAAGGGCGGTGTCAAAATCGATCGGCCACTGCAGTGGTGTGATACCTTGGGCGCGTAGATCTGCCGCCTGTGCGGGATCGCGATAGGTGCCGAGAATGGTCCAGCCTTGCGGTAGAAGACGGGTGGCGAGGGCCTGGGCGGTGTAGCCGTGGCCGAGCGAAAGCAGGGTCTTGGTCATGGCGACACTTTGCGCCTGCGACCCGGTAGGCACAAGAGCATGGGCGGTGAATTATTGTCACAGCGGCGTTGATGCAGCGGACTTGTACAGGAATGTGGCGTTGAGCCAACGCAGATTAGCGCGGGCTATTTTCCTTTCCACACTGGGTCACGTTTCTCGGCAAAAGCTCGAGCGCCTTCGAGCTGATCGTCGCTGTCATAAAGCACATCGACAGAACGCAGTTGACGGTTTGTGATGCGGTTCATCGCGTCCTGGAACTTTGCGTCTTCTGCGTCGCGTACGATTTCTTTGATGGCGGCGTAGACCAGTGGCGGACCGGAGGCGAGTAGGCGGGCCTGTTCCCAGGCGCGGTCCATCAGAGTGTCGGCGGGGAGGATCTCATTCACCAATCCCCAGCGGTGCGCCTCCTCCACGTCAAACCATCGCCCGGTGAGCAGGAGTTCCATGGCGATGTGGTAGGGAATGCGCTTGGGCAGTTTCACCGAGGCGGCATCGGCCACAGTGCCGGAACGGATTTCGGGCAGCGCAAATGTGGCGTGGTCGGCGGCGAGGATCATGTCTGCGGAGAGGGCCAATTCCAATCCGCCACCGCAGGCGATGCCGTTCACGGCCGCAATCACCGGTTTGTTCATGTCGCGCAGCTCTTGCAGGCCGCCAAAACCGCCAACCCCGTAATCGCCATCCACTTCGTCGCCATCTGCGGCGGCTTTGAGGTCCCAGCCGGGGCAGAAAAACTTCTCACCGCCACCGGTGATGATGGCGACACGCAGATCAGGATCGTCGCGAAAGTCGCAGAAGACCTCGCCCATGATGCGGCTGGTCGCAAGATCAATCGCATTGGCTTTGGGGCGATCGAGTGTGACCTCGAGAATGGCGCCGTCGCGGCGGGTTTTGACCGGGCTGTCATTCATGACATGTCCTTTCGTATCAGCGCGTCCGCAGCCACTGCGCGGGTGGGTGTGCAGATCAGCGGGTTGATCTCAGCCTCTTGCAAGCTGTTGAGGTTGGCAAGCACATAGGCTTGTAGCGCGTCGATAGCTTGGAGAATGGCGTTGGTGTTGGCAGGGGGCGCGCCGCGATACCAGGTGAGCAGCGGGGCGATTTTGAGGGAGTCCAGTGCTTCTCGTATCGTCTTGTGGCTGGCTGGGACCAAGAGCGAGACGCTGTCTGACAGCACTTCGGTAAGGGTGCCGCCTGCGGCGATGGTAAGCACAAAGCCATGTGCCGGGTCACGGGTGACGCCAACGAGCAGTTCGGCGACCACGTCGCCGATCATTTCCTCGATTAGGAAGCTGTTGGTTGGCATCTGTTTTGCAGCGTTAGGCAAGTCAGCGGCGGTGAGGTGGAGTTTCACAGCACCGACTTCGGTTTTATGGGCGATGCCTTGGCCTTTGAGCACCAGTGGGGGGGGCAGGGTGTCGGCGGCTTCGGTGAGGTCATCCGTGCTGTGCACCGTAACACAGCGTGGCGTGTCGAGGCCGTGAAAGGCGAGCGCGGTCTTGGCGGCGTGCTCGGTAAGAACACAGGGTGTCTGTGGCGGTTGGGCAGGAGCGAGCGCTAGGGGCGAGGTTTCGGGAGCTGAGATCTGTGTGGTCGCGGCGGCGGCAGAAATGGCTTCGCGCAGGCCGTGCATGGGAACAACGCCGCCATCGATCAAGGTTTGAGTCACATCATGTGGCAGAAGTTCAGGCAAGCTGGCGACAACTGCCAGGGGGCGGGCTGTGGTCTTGTGTGCTTTGATGGCGGCTTCGGTGGCGCAGTCCCAGTCGGTTCGATTTTCTGGGGGATAGTCCACGACAGATAAGGTCAGGCCGATTTCCGGCGTCATCATGGCGGACCAAGCTTTCGCCATCGCCTCAGTGTCACGCCAGATGTAGGTGTGGTAGTCCAATGGGTTTGCAAGCGCGACCATGGGGCCGAGAGCGTCGGCCAATTGCGTGCGCTGGCCGTCAGACAAGGGCGGAAAGGTGAGGCCGCTGTTGAGGGCGGTGTCGGCCATAAGACTGGCTTCGCCGCCGGAGCAACTGATCGAGGCGATGGTAGGTTTGGACAGCGGACCGGAGAGGTGTAGCAGCTTCAGGGTCTCTAAAAACACCGGCAGGTCATGTACACGGGCAAAGCCTAAGCGTTTGATCAGAGCTGCGGCCCCGGCGTCGCTGCCTGCGAGGGAGGCGGTGTGGCTGACGGTGGCGGCCTGGGCTTCGTCGCTGGCCCCGACTTTTAAGGCAACAACCGGAATGCCTTTGGTGCGGGCCTTAGCTGCCAAAGCTTCCCATGTGCGCAGATTGGTAAAGCCCTCGATGTGCAAACCAAGCGCTGTGACCCGTGGATCATCAAGCAAGGCGGATGCAATGTCGGCTTGGTTAAGCTGCGCCATGTTCCCGCATGTCGCGACATAGGCGATTGGCACGCCGCGCTGCTGGTTGGTGAGGTTGATCGCGATGTTGGAACTTTGGGTGAGGATGGCGACGCCGCTGTCTACCCGTGTGCAGCCGTGCTGGTCAGGCCAGATTGCGACCCCGTCCAGAGCGTTGATGAGGCCATAACAGTTGGGACCGAGGATCGGCATGTCACCTGCCGCCGCAACGAGGTTTGCTTGCAGATTTTCGCCGGCGGCGTCTTCGGCAGCGGCCTCAGAAAAACCGGAGGCGAAACACACGGCACCGCCCGCGCCAATCGCTGCAAGCTCGTTCACAACGGGGATTGTTGCGTGCCGGTTGATGCCGACGAAGGTGGCGTCAGGCGACATGGGCAGTGCTTCGATGGAGCAGTAGGCTTTACGTCCTGCTACGTCTTCAGACTTGGGATGCACAGGCCAGATATCTCCGTCAAAACCGATCTTTTCGGTTTGGCGGATGACTTCGGCACACCAGGCACCACCACCGACAACAGCGATGGATTTGGGACGGACCAGGCGCGAGAGATCACGGGTCATTCCCGCCCTCCCACCTTGAAAGATCCCAACTCCGCGTAAGGTAACACTTTCTTAACCACGATGCGGAAGGGTGTTGAGGCGGTACAGACGGGAGCGCCGATGACCGCGTCAGGAGAAGCCCCCCGGTCAATGTCTACTCTTCGGGGGGCGGACCCCAGGCTTCTTCTGACCGGAAACACTCCGGGGGTGTGGGGGCTGGCCCCCACGTTTTTCACTCTTATGTTTGAGAATTTCGGTCGAGATGCCCTAAATTTCGACCCGGCTCGATCACATCGCGCAGGCGTTTTTTCAGTTCCTTTGCTTCTGGAAAACCCCCATCGCGTTTGCGATCCCAGAGCATCGTATCCCCGACGGTGATTTTGTATGTGCCGGGAACTTCGGCTGGGACAAGTGTCACTCCGGAAAGGTCGTCCTTGAAGGTGGACAGCAACTCTTGCGCCATCCAGCCCGCCCGCAACAGCCAGTTGCAGCCGACGCAATAAGTGATCGTTACTGATGGTTTCATGAGGCGGCTCCTTCGACGTTGTGTCGAGGTTGTGCCGCAAGCATGTACCCAACACAACGCCTTCCATCAGGCCCCCAGCGGGCGCAAGAGGTCGCGGCTAATGATGTGGCGCTGGATTTCGCTTGTTCCGTCCCAGATACGCTCCACTCGCGCGTCGCGCCAGAAACGTTCGAGCGGGTAGTCGTCCATCAACCCCATGCCACCATGAATTTGGATCGCGGCGTCGGTCACGCGGGCCAGCATTTCGGTGGCGTAGAGTTTTGCCGAAGCGATTTCGCGGTTGGAGGGCAAGCTACGATCAAGGCGTGCGGCGGCGGACAGTGTTAATAGGTCAGCGGCGTCAATCTCTGTAATCATATCGGCGATCTGAAAACCGACTCCTTGGAATTTGCCAATGGGCTGGCCAAATTGTTCGCGCTGTGCGGCGTAGTCCAGCGCGTAGTCAAAGGCCCGGCGGGCCCGGCCCACACAAAAGGCTGCCACTGTGATACGGGTGGCATAGAGCCATTCATTCATGACCGCAAAACCGCCGTCGACTTCGCCCAAGACCTGTGCGTCGGGCAGGCGGCAGTCGTCAAACTCCAGCACCATATTTTTGTAGCCGCGGTGGCTCACCGATTTGTAGCCGTCGCGCACGGTGAAGCCCGGCGTGCCGCGGTCCACAAGGAAGGTGGTGATGCGTTTTTTGGGGCCTTTGGGGGTCTGGTCTTCGCCTGTGGCGACAAAGACAATAAAGAAATCCGCGTGCTCCGCGCCGCTGATAAAATGCTTGTTGCCGTTGATGACCCAATCGCCGCCATCGCGCACGGCGGCGCATTTCATACCGCGCACGTCAGACCCTGCCCCCGGTTCGGTCATGGCCAAAGCGTCCATGCGTTCGCCGCGCACGGCAGGCAGAAGGTAGCGTTCCTTTTGTTCGCCTTTGCAGGCCATCAGGATGTTTTGCGGGCGGCCGAAGAAATGGGTGAGCGCCATGGAGCCGCGCCCCAATTCGCGTTCAACCAAAGTGAAGTCGAGATGGTTCAGCCCCGCTCCACCGACCTCCTCGGGGAAGTTGCACGAGTAAAAGCCGAGGTCGATGACCTTTTGTTTGATCTGTTCGCCCAAGCCTTCGGGGATTTCACCGGTGCGCTCGACCTCGTCCTCGTGTGGATAAATCTCATTTTCCACGAAGCTGCGGACAGTGGAGACAATCATCTCCTGCTCTTCAGTCAGATCAAACTGCATGGCGCGCTTCCTCATTTGGCTGTCATCAGCAGAGCGCGCTTGACCAACTACATCATGCAGAAATAGCGTTAGTTCATGCAGTTTTGGTCAAATACATCCGCTGCACCGCAGAAGATTGGGGTATTGCTGTTTGATGGGTTTTCCAACCATTGCTTGGCAAACACCGTGGAACCGATGCGCGCAGCCAATACGCTCTCTGGAAAAGCGCTCTATGAGTGGGCGTTTTTGTCCTTTGATGGCGAAGCGGTGTGCAGTTCCAGTCAACTGCCGGTGGCGCCTCATGGGCGGTTGAGTGAGTTTTCCGGCGATATGCTGGTGGTCATGCCGTCCTATGGATTTAAAGACCATGCGGGGTGGCGAACGCAGAGTGGTTTGCGGGCGGCGGCAAAGCGGTTTGGCACGGTTTGCGGCATGGATACGGGCAGTTGGTTGATGGCGGAGGCGGGGCTGCTTGAGGGTCATCGCGCCACGATCCATTGGGAAGAGTTGACCGCTTTTGGCGAGCGCTTTCCGGATGTGGCGGCGGAGCGCGAGCGGTTTGTGATTGATGGCACGCGGGTGACTTGTTCGGGAGCGATGGCGGCGTTTGATTTGGTGATGCATTTCATTGGCCGAGACTTTGGGCAGGCGCTGGCGCTGGAAGTGGCGCAGTTGTTTATGACACGCGACGGTGCACGATCTCATGAGGGCGGGGCGACGCCTGCGGGGCGGGTTGTGAACCGCACTTTGGCCGTGATGCAGGATCATCTGGAAGAGCCGTTGGCGTTGCCCGAGGTGGCGCGCCGTGCTGGCGTGACACAGAAAACGCTGGCGGCGCGGATGATGGCTGAGCTTGGGTCCACGCCAGCCGTGGTGTACCGGCGCTTGCGGCTCAATCTGGCACGCAAATTGGTGGTGGACACAGATTTGAGCGTGGCGGAAGTGGCGCTGCGCAGCGGCTACGCTGATCCGGCGGCGATGACACGGGCGTTTCGGGTAGAATTTGCCACCACGCCGCAGGCGCTGCGCAAAGGCGGCTAGGTGGCGTAGGCGCTGCCTTCTTCATCCAGAATGGCTTTCAACTCCGCCAGATGGCGCACATCTTGCTCTGGATACTGCTCCAGCTCTTGTGCGGTTTTCTCCGCAATCTCATGCGGCAGAACCCGCAATGGCTGACCGGTTTGTAGGGCACGGATGTAGGTTTCGGCAGCACGTTCAAAATAGTAGAGCCGATTGAATGTGTCTGCGACGCTGTCACCAATCACCAGCACGCCATGATTGCCCATCACCATGACTTTCTTTTTCGGATCGGTCAGGAGCGCGGCGCAGCGGGCGCCTTCGTCTTCAAAGGCCAAGCCGCCATAGCCGTCATCCACGACGACGCGATCATAAAAGGTGGCGCAGTTCTGATCGATGGGTGGCAGGGTGCTGTCCGCGAGCGAAGCCAGGACGGTGGCAAAGATGGAGTGCACATGCATCACACAGCGCGCGTGGGGGCAGTGGCGATGCACGCCGCCATGTAATCCCCAAGCGGTGGGATCTGGCGCATCTGGGCCTTGCAGGGCGTCTGGATTGTTGGCGTCGATTTCCAGTAAGTCGCTGGCTTTGATACGGGCAAAGTGCTTCTGATTGGGGTTCATCAAAAACCGTGTGCCATCGTCGTTCACCGCAAGGCTGAAGTGGTTGGCCACGCCTTCATGCATGTTGAGCCGCGCGGTCCAGCGGAAGGCAACGGCCAGATCAACACGCTCCCGCCAATGGGTGATGTTGGGGTGCAGTTCTGCGACGGTCATGGCTCACTCCTTGTTTGGGTTAGCGGAGCATTGGGATGGTTCAACAGTCAAGCACGTTTGCGACGTCGGTTCTGAACAGCCTTTGCAGGCGGCTGGCGTTTTCTGTTTCAATCTCATCCTGAAGGACTTTTTGCAAAAGCTTCATCTGCGCTGAGGTTGAACATGCCCAAGACACATGTCACCGTGGGCCATGGAACAGAAGCATTTTCAAACATGGGCAGATGTTGCCCCCCGTCTTGTTGCCGTGGCCGCGGGCCGCGAGCCTGCCGATCTCATCATTCGCAAAGGCCAATGGGTCAATGTGCACACCCGCGAGGTGTTGGCGGACCATGATATAGCGGTGGCTGAAGGGCGGATCGCCTATGTCGGGCCGGACGCGCGCCATTGTGAGGGGCCTCAGACAGAGATCATTGAAGCCAACGGGCGCTTTATGATCCCAGGCCTGTGTGACGGGCATATGCATATCGAAAGTGGCATGCTGACCCCAGCTGAGTTTGCGCGGGCTGTGATCGGTCACGGCACCACCACGATGTTCACCGACCCACATGAGATTGCCAACGTCTTGGGGCTGGAAGGCGTGCGGATGATGCACGATGAGGCGCTGATGCAGCCGATCAACATTTTCACGCAGATGCCAAGTTGTGCGCCATCCGCGCCGGGGCTGGAAACCACCGGGTTTGAAATTGGGCCGGATGATGTGAGCGAAGCCATGGGCTGGCCCGGCATCATTGGGCTGGGGGAGATGATGAACTTCCCCGGTGTGATCAATGGCAGCCAGCAGATGCTGGCGGAAATTGCTGCGACCCAAAACGCCGGTAAGACTGTCGGCGGGCACTACGCCTCGCCTGATCTGGGTAAGGATTTCCATGCCTATGCGGCAGGCGGCCCTGCTGATGATCACGAAGGCACCTCTGAGGCAGACGCAATCGCACGGGTGCGTCAAGGCATGCGCATGATGATGCGCTTAGGCTCCGCCTGGTATGATGTAGAGACGCAGATCACCGCGATCACCGAAAAGGGCTTGGACTCGCGCAACTTTATCCTCTGCACGGATGATTGCCACTCGGGCACATTGGTACACGACGGGCATATGAACCGTGTAGTGCGCCATGCGATTGACTGTGGCTGTGATCCGTTGGTGGCGCTGCAGATGGCGACGATCAACACCGCGACGCATTTTGGATTGGAGCGGGATGTGGGTTCTATTGCGCCAGGACGGCGGGCTGATGTGATCCTGACCTCTGATTTGAAAACACTGCCAATTGAGCAGGTGATTGCCCGTGGCAAGACCGTGGCGCAGGACGGCGAAGTGTTGGTGGACTGCCCGCATTATGACTGGCCTAACCGTGCACGGCAGACCGTGAATCTAGGACGCGAGCGCACGGCGGACGACTTTGAGGTCAAAGCGCCAGTCGGCGCAACACAGGTCACGGCCAATGTGATTGGGGTGATTGAGAACCAAGCGCCGACCAAGGCGTTGACCGCTGATCTATTGGTCAACGATGGTGTGGTTCAAGGTGATATAGAGACAGATGTAGCCCAGATTGCACTGGTCGAGCGACATCGTGCGACCGGCGATGTTGTGAACGGCTTTGTCTCCGGTTTTGGCTATAAGGGTCGGATGGCGATGGCCTCTACTGTCGCGCATGACAGCCATCACATGATTGTTGTGGGTACAGACCGCGAGATGATGGCGATGGCGGCCAACCGGCTTGGCGAGGTCGGTGGTGGTGTCACTGTGATCAAGGATGACGAAGAGCTGGCTTTGGTGGAACTGCCGATTGCCGGATTGATGTCAGATGCGCCTGCGATCGAGGTTGCAGCCAAAGCGCAGAAGATGGTTGAGGCGATGGAGGCTTGCGGTTGCACGCTGAACAACGCTTATATGCAACATTCGCTCCTCGCCTTGGTGGTGATCCCAGAACTGCGGATTTCCGATCTGGGGCTTGTGGATGTGACCAAATTTGAAATGACAGATGTGATTAAGGCTGCGCAATGACTCCACAGAATATCCCCGTGCATTCCCCTGCCGTTCCCGCCCCTGAAGCCTTCACTGATGCCAAAGCCGCCGTGGCGCGTCTTGAAGAACTGTATCACATCGCCACCACTTACTTGAGTGACCAGTTCCGGCACGCGCTGCGCAAGGGGCCGGATGGGCATCGCATTCGCGCGTTTTATCCGGAAATCCGGATCACAACGACCAGCTTTGCCCAGATCGACAGCCGGTTGAGTTTTGGCCATGTGGCCGAGCCCGGGGTACATGCGACCACCGTGACCCGGCCCGACCTGTTCCGCCATTATCTGGAACAGCAGATCGCGCTCCTGCTGGAAAATCATGGTGTGCCTGTGGAGGTTGGCCCATCCTCTACGCCTATTCCGGTGCATTTTGCTGTGGCGGCACAGAGCGACATGACCGTGCCGCAAGAAGGCGCGGCAGATTTCACCTTGCGCGACATCTTTGATGTGCCGGACCTGTCGACCACCAATGATGACATTGTGAATGGCACAGCGGTCACAAACGGTGTCGCGCCGTTGGCGCCCTTCTCGGCGCAGCGGGTGGACTATTCACTTGCACGGTTGAGCCACTACACGGCTACTGATCCGGAGCATTTTCAGAACCACGTGTTGTTCACCAACTACCAGTTTTATGTGACCGAGTTTGAGGCCTACGCGCGCCAGATGCTGGATGATCCCAAGTCTGGCTACACCAGTTTTGTCAGCACTGGTAACGTGGAGATCTCGGATGCTGAGACGCCGATTGCGCCGGTGGATAAACAGCCGCAAATGCCGACCTATCACCTGAAGCGAGAAGATGGGTCCGGTATCACTCTGGTGAATATTGGTGTGGGGCCGTCCAATGCCAAGACGGCCACAGACCACATTGCAGTGCTGCGTCCACACGCCTGGATCATGGTGGGACACTGTGCCGGTTTGCGGAACTCGCAAAGCCTCGGCGATTTTGTCCTGGCCCATGCCTATCTGCGTGAAGACCACGTGTTGGATGATGATCTGCCAATCTGGGTGCCGATCCCGGCGCTGGCAGAGGTTCAGACTTCGATGGAGAGCGCGGTGGCTGAGGTGACTGAGCTTTCTGGGTTTGAGCTCAAGCGCGTGATGCGGACAGGGACGGTGGCGACGATTGACAACCGGAACTGGGAGTTGCGTGAACATACCGGGCCGGTGCAGCGGTTGAGCCAATCCCGTGCCATTGCGTTGGATATGGAAAGCGCAACAATTGCGGCCAATGGCTACCGATTCCGGGTGCCGTATGGGACTTTGCTTTGTGTCAGCGACAAGCCGCTACACGGTGAATTAAAGCTTCCCGGCATGGCGTCAGACTTTTATAAGACACAGGTCACGCGGCATTTGCTAATTGGCATTCGTGCCATGGAGCGGCTGCGGGAAATGCCGCTTGAAAGGCTTCATTCGCGGAAATTGCGCTCATTTGATGAGACTGCCTTCCTCTGACCCTACGGAAATCTGTGGAAAACCCTTAAAAACACGGTTTTTTGGCATACAATTTATTGTGTTCGCCCACAACATCCCGTTAAATGCCGGGCGTGAGGCCCAAATAATCGGGCAGACTAATGGAGACCTGAAATGGCAAAACCGATGACCAAGACCCAACTCGTTGCCGCGCTGGCCGAAGATATGGGCTCTGACAAGAAATCCGCAGGCGCAGCTCTGGAAGCCGTTTGCGCACTGATCACCCGCGAAGTTTCCGCCGGTGGCGCAGTGACCCTGCCAGGTGTTGGCAAAATCTACTGCCGCGAGCGTCCTGAGCGTATGGTTCGCAACCCGGCAACTGGTGAGCAGATCAAAAAAGAAGCGGACAAGGTTGTGAAAATGACCATTGCCAAAGCGCTGAAAGACAGCGTGAACGGCTGATCGCTCTGATCATTGTTACGGAAAGGGTCGCTCAATCGAGCGACCCTTTTTGCTTTTATAGATGCGCGCTGGGCGTGGAATGGGAGATGGTCAGTTCTTCGTCAGACATACCTTCCGGGATGCCTTCAAACAGCGGGGTGGACAGGTAGCGCTCACCGGTGTCCGGCAGCATCACGAGGACGTTGGATCCCTCTGGAGCGGTTTCAGCGACCTCAATAGCAGCGGCCAATGTCGCACCGGCGGAAATGCCGACCATGATGCCTTCCTCTGTGGCGAGACGTTTGGACCACTTGATGCCGTCCGGACCGGGCGTTTTGATCAGCTGATCGTAGCCTTTGTTGTCCAGCGCTTCTTGCAGTACCCAAGGGATGAAGTCCGGGGTCCAGCCCTGGACAGGGTGTGGCTCGAAGGCCGGGTGGCTTTCGGTGGCCTGATGGGCGGCGTCGCGCGTGTTGGTGTAGCCTGAATCCACCAGCGCGGCATTGGCGGGTTCAGACAGGATGATTTTGGTGTCCGGGCTTTCGCGGCGCAGAACGCGGGACACGCCAGCGACCGTGCCGCCGGTTCCATAGCCGGTGACCCAATAGTCGAGCTTTTCATCAGCAAAGTCTGCGAGAATTTCACGTGCGGTGGTGCTCTCATGCATGTCGGCGTTGTCAGCGGTTTCAAACTGGCTGGCCAGGAACCAGTCATTTTGTGCGGCCAACTCTTGTGCCTTTTTGTACATGCCAAAGCCTTTTTGCGCTTTGGGGGTCAGCACAACGCGGGCACCCAGAAACCGCATCAGCCGCCGGCGTTCCACAGAGAAGGCTTCGGACATGGTAATGACAAGCGGGTAGCCCTTGGCGGCGCAGACCATCGCAAGGCCAATACCGGTATTTCCGGAGGTGGCTTCAACCACGGTTTGGCCGGGCTTCAGGCGACCGTCCTTTTCAGCGGCTTCAATGATGTTGAGCGCAAGGCGGTCTTTGACGGACCCACCAGGGTTGGCAGCCTCGAATTTCACGAACATGTTCACATGTTTGGGCGCAATCCGGTTCAGGCGGACAACAGGTGTGTCGCCAACGGTGTCCAAAATGCTGTCATAACGGCGGCCGCGGCCTTGAGTTTGGCGGGGCATGGGGGCCTCCTTTCCTTGTAATCTCTGGGAACAAGCTATGTGGCGGGTAAGAGAAACGGTAGGTCTGAGAAGCTTACAGGAGCAAATAAGAACGTGGCGATAGGCCATGTGCCACTATCGAGATTTCGTTGTGGCACGGGCATAAAAAAGCAAACAAAAATGGCCGCAGCAGGAGGCTGCGGCCATTTTTGTTCGCAATAACACGGGTTACATGTTGTTCTTTTTATACTCTTCCATCAGCGCCTTGGCCTCGTCGATCATCGCCTGACCATCGATACCGCGCTTGTCCATGTCGGCAATCCAAGTGGTGTAGATTGGTTGCACAACCTCGGCCCATTTGGCGGCGTCTTCGGCAGAAACAGTCACGATGTTGTTGCCACGGGCCACAGCGATGTCACGCGCGGGGGCATCCATGTCCTGCATCACGCCACCGGCAAAGATTGAGAATTCCACCCCGGAGTTCTTGTCCATAACGGCTTTCAGATCGTCGGGCATGGACTCGTAACGGTCTTTGTTCATGGCCAGAACAAAAGTCAGCGTGTAGAGCGCGTTGCCTTCAAACTCGGTGTGGTTGCCCACCAGTTCTGGTACTTTCAGCGCAGCGGTGACTTCCCAAGGGATGGTGGTGCCGTCGATCACACCTTTGGACAGGGCTTCCGGCACGGCGGGCACTGGCATGCCGATGGGCGAGGCGCCGGTCAGTTTCAGCAGTTCATTCACCAAGCGAGAGCCGCCGCGGATTTTCATGCCCTTTAGGTCATCCGGGGAGGAGACCGCCGCGTTGGTGTGGAACATGCCCGGGCCATGGACCCAGGTGCCGAAGATTTTCAGGTTTTTGAACTCGGTGTCTTTCATGTGCGCGTCAAACATCTTGGCATAGGCATAAGAGCCCGCGCGCGCATCTTCGACCATGAAAGGCAATTCAAACACTTCGGTAGAGGGGTAGCGGCCCGGAGTGTATCCGACCACGGTCCAAACGATGTCCGCCACACCATCGATCGCCTGATCCATCAGCTCTGGCGGCTTACCACCCAGCGACATAGCGGCATAGCGCTCAATCTTGATGCGGCCTTCGCTGTCTTTTTCAATAGCATCCGCCCAGACGTCCAAAATGAGTTTCGGTACGTTGGCCTGTGGCGGCAGGAATTGGTGCATGCGCAGAGTCACGTCTTGGGCCAGTGCGGTGGTGGCGCTGATTGCCACGGCGGCACCGGCGGCCAGTAGTTTGAAAATAGGTTTGCGCAGGGTCATGTCGGTCCTCCCGATTAGTCTTTTCTCCCGATTGGGGAGAGTGTTGATGAAGCAAGACGTTCTGCCAAGGGAAATTTGACCAGTTGGACATGTTTCTTTGATTTGACGGGTTAAACTTGCCTAAAACACTTGGGACAAAATGACTTTTAGGCGGTGTTGCGAGTGGACAATTTGCGCCAATTCGCAGGCCTGCGTTAGTGTGATTTGGGAAAGTGAAGCCGCCCTCTTGCCTCTGTGGTGAAATGGCACAATGACGTTAAATGAACCTGCCACGGGAATGGCGGGCTCCGGCCGCCGGGAGGGCTGGCCGCAAGGAGGGGCACCAGAGCGGTTGCATGAATGAATTACTGGCAGGCCTGCTTGAAGCGGGTCGACTGATCATCACACTTGATGCGGATCTGATCGAGATCTCGCTACGATCCTTGCAGGTGACCCTGACGGCTGTGGCCGTCTCTTCGGCTATCGGGCTGCCTTTGGGCTGCTGGTTGGCGGTGCGTCGCTTCCGCTTTCGTCGTTTTGTGATTGCGACTTTGAACGCTCTAATGGGGCTACCGCCCGTTGTTGTTGGTTTGATTGTCTATCTCATGCTGTCACGGGCCGGACCGTTTGGCGTGTTCGGACTGTTGTTCACCCCTACGGCGATGATCATTGCACAGGTGATTATCCTAACGCCCTTGATTGCCTCGATTGCGCATCAGGCCATTCGGGAGCTTTGGGCGCAGTATCATGACCTGCTGATTTCTTTGAACACCACACGCGGGCAGCGCATTGCGACCTTGTTGTGGGACGGCAGACGGGCGCTATTGACGGCATCGCTGGCCGGTTTTGGCCGGGGTATCGGTGAAGTCGGTGCGATTATGATTGTGGGAGGCAATATCGATCACGCCACCCGCGTCTTAACAACCGCGATCTCTCTGGAGACCGGCAAGGGGAACTTCTCCCTCGCGCTGGCCTTGGGCTTTGTCTTGATTGGCTTGGCGGTGGTGGTGAACTTGCTGATCCACACCTTGTCGCGCACGGAGGTGAGTGGGCGATGGTGACCTCTATTCTCCCTTTGAACGTGAAAGATGCCGTGGTGCGGCGACGTGGAAAAACGCTGCTGGGACCAGTGACCACCACGGTGAGTGATAGTGGGCTGTCGATTGTGATGGGGCCAAATGGCGCCGGGAAGACCACGCTTCTGCGTTTGTTGCACGGTATGGAGCGAGTTTCTGGTGGGGGATCGCTTCAGTGGCAAATCCCCGAACAAGACGCCCGCGCGCTGCAGGCCTTTGTGTTTCAGTCCCCCATCATGATGCGGCGCACGGCGTTGGACAATGTGGCTTATCCGTTGATGACACATGGGGTGTCCAAGAAGGATGCACGGGCCCGTGCGGCGGAGTGGCTCGAGCGTGTCGGCTTGGCAGACAGCGCGCAAAAGCAGGCCACGGTGCTGTCCGGCGGAGAGCGTCAAAAGCTGGCGTTGGCGCGGGCCTTGATCCGCAAACCTGAAATTTTGTTCCTAGACGAACCCTGCGCCAACCTTGATGGCCGGGCGACGCGGGAATTTGAGACGCTGCTGATGCAGGCGTTCAAAGATGGAACACGCGTGGTGATGTCCACGCACGACATTGGTCAGGCACGGCGGCTGGCGGAGGATGTTTGGTTCATCCACCATGGCCAGATTCTGGAGCAGACACCTGCGGCGGAATTTTTTGCCTCACCCAAATCTATTGAAGCGCGCGCATTCATTAACGGAGACATAGTCGAATGAAGTTTGGTACAACGCTTGCCGCAGTGGCCTTTGCATTGAGCAGTGTGATGGCAACGGCAGATACCATGAAGATGGCGGTCACAACCTCTTTCCACAACTCGGGCCTGTCGGATGTTCTGTTGCCAGAAATCCAGAAGGACCTGGGGTTGGAAGTGCAGCTTTTGGTGGTTGGCACCGGTCAGGCCTTGCGTCTGGGGGAAGCAGGTGATGTGGACGCGATTCTGGTGCACTCCAAGAAGGCGGAAGAAGCGTTTGTTGCGGGCGGTTATGGCATGCACCGTCGTGAGATCATGTACAACGATTTTGTACTGATTGGCCCCAATGCCGACCCTGCCAAAATCGCCGAGTCTGAGAGCGTGGTTCAGGCGCTGTCCGCGATTTCTAAAGCCAAGGCCGCGTTTGTGAGCCGTGGGGACGACAGCGGCACCCACAAGAAAGAGCTGTCGCTCTGGACTGAGGCCGGTGTGGATGCGGATGCGCGTTCTGTGGATTGGTACAAGGAAGCCGGTGCCGGTATGGGCGCGTCATTGAACACCGCCTCTGGCATGAACGGCTACATCATGAGTGACCGTGCAAGCTGGCTCAAATTCGGCAATAAAGGTGATCTTGCGCTGCTGTATTCCGGCGATCCCGAGCTGTTTAACCAGTATGCCTATATCCCGGTCAACCCGGAGACGCACGCCCACGTGCAGGCGGAACTGGCGCAGAAACTGGAAGCCTGGCTGGTCAGCGACCGCGCCAAAGAATTGATTGACGGCTACACTTTGAAAGGTGGCCGCCTGTTTATCTTTAACGCGGAACAGTAAACCTGTCGGTGCACGTCATTCGTCTGGGGTGACGTGCACTGCAAATTGCTCCAACTCAGCTTCTGCGGGCGCGATGCTGCGGAATTGCTCTTTTACACCGGATTCGGTGAGTTCTCGGGCCACGGTCAGAAGCGTGTTTGGCTCATGCTCGGCGCAGAGATCAGCCATATGAGCAATCTCTTCTGCCGCCACGGGACGCGCTGCCTCCACAGAAGGCGCGCCGTAAACATCCACAAAATGCTGAGCGAGCGCATCGGTGAGGGCTTCGACTTCTGTGGCCTCAATTGTGGTCACCGCCACAAAGGTTACGCGGCCAAAGGTTTCGATCCCCAGCCAGCCATTGGCAAAAGCTTGGCGCGCTTTGCCGGTCAGATCGGCCTCAGACCAGTTGGAGAACTCAAACCCGCCGCTGATCGCCCATTCACCAGTGCGCGCAGGGTTGAAATAGACCCGCTGGTCGCTTTCGTCAAAATGGATCGCACGTGCCAGAAGCATCAGCTGTCTCCTTCTAATAGGCGGCTGAGCGGCAGCAGGCGGGTGTCCTCTCCGCTGCGCAGGAGCGCGCCAAAGTGTTCGTCTGTGCCAACAAAAGTGGCGGCTTCCGTGTTACCGTCCAAAGCCCATTCGACCTCTTCACCGAGGTTGTGGGCGAGACCGCGCCACTCCGTGTTCAGCGGCTTGAGACCCTCGTCTTCCATCCGATTGACCCAGACCAGCGTGTGCCGCACCCAAGCGCTCAAGAGCGTGTCGGGGGTGACGTCCACACAGCCTTCTTCATACAGCGCAGTTTGGTCTGGGGTCGCGCCAGGTGTTTCTGCATCCAGCGGGATCAGCGGCAACTCCAGCCCCACCACCAGCCAATCCGGCACTTCATTTGCCTCATGCGTGGAGGCAGCGACGCGCATCCGGCCACAACGGGCGCCGTTGACCAAGATGCCGCCGGGCCAATCCAGGTGTACTGCGACCTCCGGTGGGGCCAGCGCGCCCAAGGCGTTTTGAAAGCCAATGGTGCAGCTGATCAACACGGGCATCGCCTCGGTCAAGGGCACCTCGGGTGCAAAGACAATGGCTGCGCGCAACTGATCTGCGGCGAGATTGTAGACCACAAGCCCCGCGTCACATCCCATGATCGCTTGTGTTTTGGCCTTGGCGAAAGGGTCCGCGCTGCCAGTCAGCGCGAGCCCTTCAAAAAGCGGTGGGAAGTTCGGGGCGTCACTCATGCGTTGCCGTCCTCTATCAGACGACGTGCGAGGGCGCGGAAAGATTGCGCTTGGGACGACTCAGGTTTGGACACCACAATCGGCGCACCGCCGTCAGCCGCCACACGGATGTCTAGCGCTAGCGGGATTTCGGCCAAGAGCGGCACACCCAGCTTCTCCGCTTCCGCAGCCACACCGCCGTGTCCGAAGATGTGTTCTTCGTGGCCACATTTGGAACAGATATGGGTGCTCATGTTTTCGACCATACCCACAATAGGCGTGCCGAGTTTTTCAAACATGTTGATGCCTTTGCGCGCATCCAGAAGTGCGATGTCCTGCGGGGTGGAGACCACCAAAGCGCCGGTCAGTTCGGCCTTCTGCGCGAGGGTCATCTGCACGTCGCCGGTGCCCGGTGGCAGGTCGACGATCAGTACATCCAGCGCACCCCATTGCACTTGATTCAGCATCTGTTGCAACGCGCCCATCAGCATCGGACCACGCCAGACTACGGCCTCTTCTTCGCGGGTCATGAGGCCAATCGACATCATCGTCACACCGTGGTTGCGCATCGGCAGGATGGTTTTGCCATCGGGGCTCGACGGACGACCGGAGACGCCCAGCATGCGTGGTTGAGACGGGCCATAAACGTCTGCATCGAGTAGACCAACACGCCGGCCTTCCGCGGCCAGCGCGGCGGCGAGGTTGGCAGAAACGGTTGATTTTCCCACGCCGCCTTTGCCGGAGGCCACGGCGAGAATGCGATCGATTCCCAGGATTTTTTGTGGGCCTTGCGGCTCTGCCGGACGGGACCCTTTAAGATCGGGTGGTGGCTTGGAAGCGGCGTGTGAGGTCATCACGATTGAGACACTGTCCACGCCGTCCAGCGCGTTGAGTTTGTCTTCGATCTCAACCTTCATCGGCTGCATCGCTTGCGCGCGGGCAGGGTCAATTTCTAGCACAAAGCGCACTTCGCCGCCGTCCACGTTGAGCGCGCGGACCATGCCGGCGGCGACCAGATCGGACCCCGAGGCGGGATCGGTGAAGCCTTTGATAACGTTTAGAATATCGTCGCGGTTTGCCATTTAGCCACGCCCTTTGATCTGGCCGGTTACAATATGTTCCATGTCCAGACCGTCGATGGTCAGCACCATTTTGGCGGTGAACTCTTTGCCGTCGGTCGCCTCTGCCCCGGCGGTGCGCATGGCGTCCTCGATCGCTTGCTGGCTGGTCACGCCAACCTGCTTGAGGAACTTGCGCATGCTCATATTAAAATCGTCGCTCATAGGTGGATTTCCTTCTGCCTAGGGCATTCTACTTGGGTCCATGTTGACGCATACCGCGGCGGAGGCCTAGGTTTGTGTCATGGATTTTTTTCGGTCTCTGATGGGTGTGTTTACGGCTGTGGCCGCCATTTGTGTCGCCAGCCTCGTGTGTGCGCAAGGCAAAACCACAACCTTGCAGGTCGCGCCGGAGGTGCAGGACAGCGGTGTTGTCAAATTCATGTTGCCGCGCTTCACGTTGAAACACGGTGTGCGGGTGACAGTCGTCAATGAAGAAGATGCTGCGGGTAGCCTGATCGAAGGTGGTGACAAGCCGGTGTTTTCGCGCGGTGGCATCAACTACGGCCTGAGTGTGCATAGTGTGGACGATCCGCACATGGCTACTTTGGCCGCCTGGCTGACTGGCGATGTGGGGCGGCGCACTATTTTGAGCTTCAAGCAAGACGGGCAGGCGGTGTTTGAGGCGCCGGTTGTGGAGGCGGAGATTGTAGAAGCGGTTGAACTGGACGGCGACGCTGCGCGGGGCGCGGACTTGGCGTTGAGTGCCTGCGGTCGGTGTCATGTGGTGGGCGAGGCCAACCGGATGAACGGCATTGGCTCCACGCCCAGCTTCGCGGTTTTGCGCAGTTTGGACGACTGGATGGAGCGGTTCTGGGCGTTTTACGCGCTGAACCCGCATCCGTCTTTCACTGTCATTCCGAACGTGACAGAGCCGTTTGACGAGACCCGTCCATCCCCGATCAGCCCCGTCACTTTGACGTTGGAGGAGCTGGAGAACATTGTGGCCTACGCCGCAACCATGGATCCGGCAGATTTGGGATCGCCCATCGCGCATCAGTGATCCCGGCGTTTGCTGAAGTAGTCTTCCGAGGTGCGCACCTTCGGGCGTTCGCCACCGGATAACGGGTTGTTTTCCCGGTGAAACTGCGCGTTTACACGGCAGTCGTCACACATGCGGATCATGCGGGCAGCGTCGGAAGTGGCAAACATCGCGTGCTTGCCTTCGAGTTTTTCGACGATGCGTTCGATGGTGGATTTCACCCCAAAAGGTGCGCCACATTCGACACATTCAAATGGCTCTTCTTCGTGTACCACCTGCTGCGATAGTGCGGCGTCTGAGGTGTTGAATTGTGGCACCAGAGAGATCGCATTTTCCGGGCAGACATGGGTGCACAGACCGCATTGCAGACAGGCGTCTTCCTGAAAGCGCAGCTGTGGCTTGTCCGGGTTGTCGCCCAAGGCTCCGGCAGGGCAGAGCGAGGCGCAGGAAAGGCATAGGGTACAGGCGTCTTTGTCGACCAGAACCGCGCCGTATGGGGCGTTTTCCGGCAGGGGGAGTGGATCGGCCTGCTCACCACGCAGCGCTTTGACAGCTAGGCGGGTGACCTGGCGGCGGTTGCCAAGCGGCAGCACCGGCGCAATGCCTGAGAGGCCGCTGGTGGCGCCATAGAGCGCGTCACAAAGCGCGGATGGTTCCTCGGGGTCCAGAATGCGCAGGGCGTCGCTGTCGCCGCTGAGTGCTTGCGCCAGGAGAAGCTCGCTGTCGAGCGCGCCGCGGTCAGTGGTCGGTGCGGCCAGTACGTCGACACCAACAAAGCCGCTAGAGAGCGCAGCCAGCATCTCGGCGTGGCCAAATCCGCTGACGCGTTCTAGGTCCAGCGGGATCACTTTGGCGGGCAGGCCGCGATCATGGCGGGCGGCCAGCGCGATCAGTTCAGCGCCAAATGCGCGGTCGTGGACCAAGAGACGCGGGGCCTCGCCGCCAGCGGTGCGGTAAGCTCCTGCCATGGCGTTGATGCGGGCAAAGAGCGCGCTGACCGGTGGGTCGTCATAGGTGATGGCCCCGGACGGGCACAGGGCGGCGCATGAGCCGCAACCGGCGCAAATGTTGGGATCAATGTCGATGTGGTCGCCTGCGGGTCGGATGGCTGAGGTTGGGCAGACATCCAGACATTTGGAACAGCCTGTCTGTGAGGCGCGGGAGTGGGCGCAGATGCTGGGTTCGAGCGCCAGATAGAGCGGCTTCTCAAATGTGCCCACCAAGTGGGAGGCTTCCAGGATGGCGGCATGCGTGGCTGGCAGGCTTTTGGGGTCTGCAAGTAGATAGCCTTCGCGTTTTTCAGGTGCGGGGAACAGAGGTGTTTCGCCGCGTAGGTCTAGCAGGATGTCACAGGTGGTCTTGGCGCCGTTGCGGGGCTCACCAAAGGATAGGGGACCGCGACCACTCGGGTCTATCTGTTGCAAGGCATCGATTTCCACAGAGAAGTTGCCAAGCGCCCCTGAGGCTTTTTTGAGCTGTCCAGTGATCACGTCAAAATCACGGTCTTCCGGCGCGTCAGAGCCCGGGGACAACAACACGGTGACGCTCAGGAACTCCGTAAGTTGGCGGGCAGCCGTGAGGGTGACCTCTTCCGGGCCAACAATGAGGCATAGGCCTTCGGACGTGATATCAAATGTTTTGGTCGCCGGGGGCTCTCGCAGTCCGTCGGCCAAAAGCGCGGCCATTTTGGCCCCCGTTGCCTCGGCTTCATCGGACCATCCTGCGCGATTGCGTAGGTCGACAAATGTTGGCTCAGGCAGGGACAAATCGTCCGCCAACTCGGAAAAGAATGTCTGTTCCTGCGTACAAGCAACACATGTGTTTTCAGGGTCTGGAGCGGTTTGCATCAACTCTGCCGCGCGCTGTGCTTGTGCCCCGCAAAGTTCAGTATGCACCTTGGTACACTGCACGGAGTCGACAGAGTCGAAGGACTCTGCACTCAACGGCATACTTTTAGAACAGTCACACAAAATCAATGTCTTGGACATGATTTCCTCCCAGAGAATACCTCCAAGCGGAGGCGCATATTTGCGTCAGAAATGCATGTTTCTGCTTCTGCGTAAAGCCCTCGGCCTCTGCCGAATCTCTGGATTGTGACCCCACGTAAAACCAAGTGATTCTATTGGTTTTTGGGGGATGTGGACAATCTGTCCGCGCGTTGCGCCGGGGCGGGTTCGGCTGGTCCAAAATGTCCAGTTTTTCACGCGAAATGCGCCAGTTTTGCGTTTTCCTTTGGCAAGGCTCAGGAAAGCGTCGAAGCTAAAGATGCCTGCGAAAAAAATTTTGACGACTGCGTAGGCATGGGAGGAAGACAAATTCATGCGCCAAGCGCCGGTATCATTGCCGTTGGGCATCGTGATCCGCAGAACGCCCTCAGCCAACCGATGGGCGAAATTTGCGTGGCAGGCTGTTGGCGTGCTCCCTGGGGCTGCGCAGGCTGACTGGCGGGTGATGCGAGAAGAAGACGAGGCGGTGGAATTTCACGCCGCTACCGTACCTCTGGAATTGTGGCACACCGACACCGAAGCGTATCTGACCACCCTGACGGCCCGCGTGCCGTCGATTGGCGTGGTGATGCGCGAAGCTGATGATGGTAATGCGGACCGCCCCTATGAGGTGCTGCTGGCAACCGCCTCTGCTTATGAATTTCAGGATTATGCCGACAGCGGCGAAGAGCTGCTGGAGCTGGTGCCGATGCCGGAGGGACTTGTGGCCTTCCTGCGTGACTTTGTCGAAGAGCACCATGAAGAAGAGACTTTTGTAAAACGTCGCCGTGACAAGAAGCGGATTGATCTGGTCGAAGATGGACGTGGTGATGCGCGTATTTCCCAGATCTCTGATGTATACCGCGCGCCACGCACCGGGAGGCCAAATTGAGCCGCGGGGGTGATTTCTGGGCGCGCCGTAAGGCGGGCGTTGCGGCGGAAGCTGAAGCCGAAGTAGTGGCCGTCGAAAAGGCAGACCTGGCGCAGGCCCATGCCACGCTGGAAGAGAAGTCTGATGCCGAGATTTTGGCGGAGCTGGATCTGCCCGATCCCGACGCGCTTGAAAAAGGCGACGACTTTTCAGTGTTTTTGGAGAAGGCGGTGCCGGAGCGTATTCGCCGTCGGGCGTTGCGGAATCTGTGGTTGAGCAATCCGGTGTTGGCCAACATCGACGAGTTGGTGGACTACGGCGAAGACTTTACCGACAGCGCCATGGCTGTGGAAGCCATCCAAACTACATACCAAGTGGGCAAAGGCATGCTTGAGCATGTGAAGGAGATGGCGCGTCAGGAAGAAGAGGCCAAAGCCTTGGCCGAAGGTCGCGCATCTCTGGAAGACTTTGAAGCGCAAGCTGAGACAACACTGACGGAGAACTCTGACGAGAGTGACACAGCTGAGGTCGAAGAGGTTGCGCCAATTGGTGTGTTGGCCGAAACTGAGGTGCCTACTGAACCATTCCCTGACGCGGAGGTGCTTCCTGTAGCCCCTTTGCGTCGCCGCATGCGGTTTGAGTTTGCCGCATCAGAAACGACTGAAGAGAGGGCATAGCGATGAGCCAAGCCGTCACCGACACCCAAGTTGCCGA
>JAAENN010000246.1 GCA_024224295.1 Shimia sp.
CACCATCACTACTTCTCAGGATGCTGGCTCGAGCAACGTCGGCACCGCCACGGCCTCTCGATCTCTCAGAAACGGCTTGATTCCATACCAATACTCAAAATCAATCCAGCTCCCGTGCCAACAGTCCACTATGGCTGTTGCCTGCCCAATACCCCAAAATCCTTCACAACCACCAACGTACGGCCCGCTTCAAGAGAGAAATAAATTTGATTTGGGTGCGGCTCTTCTGAAACAACGGTATAGAGCCATTCAATCAATGGGTTAGAAAAGAAAGCACTTGAAAGAGAGGGCGACCCGGGGTATCTATGGTTTATACACAGCCATACCTATCCCACAAAGAAGGCCCCCGCATGAGACAAGCGTACCTTATTCACCAGGGTTTAGACGAATTTGTTGCAGCGCGAGAGCAATTCGGTCAGCTTATCGAAGCCCTTCAATCTGATCACAACCTTAAGCGGGAGCATGGCGACATCGAGGAGCTGATTTGGCAAGATGGCAAAGAGCTGTTAAGGCGAATGTTGCAAGGGCATCTTGATCTGCGCAGCGCCCGAGAGCCCAAACGCGCGCACGTCATCGGAGGCGATAGCGTGATACGCACACATCGCCGGGCAGGGTGTACTCGTACGTTGATGAGCCTGTTCGGAGAGGTCAGTGTCAAACGCATGGGCTATGGTGCGCGCGGTAAAGAGAGTATTTTCCCGCTGGATGCGCAGCTCAACCTGCCGCGGGATAAATACTCCCATGGATTGCGCCAACGCGTTGGCGAAGAAGTGACTAAAGACTCATTTGACGAAGCGGTGGCCAGTGTAAAACGCACTACGGGCGGCAAGGTCGCCGAGCGCCAGAGCGAAGAGATTGCCGTGGAGCTCAGCCAAGACTTTGAAGCCTTTTATGACAGCGGCCGAAGCAATGAGCCGGAAGCGACTTCAGATCCGTTGATTCTGAGCGAGGACGGCAAGGGCATCGTGATGCGAACTGAAGACCTACGAGAAGCCACCCGCAAGGCGGCGCTCAAAGCAAAGCACAAGCTCAAAACACGCCTGAGTCAGGGTGAGAAGAAAAACCGCAAGCGCATGGCGATGGTGGCCACGGTGTACAGTATTGCCCGGCATTTTCGCCGCCCTGAGGCGATTATGGGCTTGGAGGAGGATCCGCAGGCTTGCCCCGCATCAAGACCACGGGCACGCAACAAGCGTGTCTGGGCTAGCGTGGAACGTGATCCAGGCAAGGTTACCGAGGAGTTGTTTGAGGAAGCGCATCGGCGTGATCCTGAACAAAAGCGCCCCTGGGTGATGCTGGTCGATGGGCATAAGGATCAACTCAAGCATATTTGGGCCAATATCAAGCATTTCGGTGTGGAAGTCATTCTCATCCTCGATTTCATCCATGTGCTCGAATACCTGTGGAAGGCGGCGTACTGCTTTCATCCCCCAGGCAGTGAACAGGCCGAAGCCTGGGTCGCTGAGCGGGCCTTGCAGATTCTAAAGGGTAAGGCGAGCATTGTGGCCGGCGGGATACGCCGTAGTGCCACCTTGCGTGGCCTCTCGGCTAAAGAGCGCGAAGCAGTGGATGAGTGCGCGGGGTATCTGCTCAACTACAAGGATATGCTGAAATACGATGAATACTTGGCCGCAGGTCTACCGATTGCAACAGGGGTCATTGAAGGGACCTGTCGACACTTGGTTAATGATCGCATGGCGATCACCGGTGCCCGCTGGAGATTGCAACGCGCAGAAGCCATACTGAAACTGCGTTCGCTGAAATCCAGTGGGGATTCCGAAGCATACTGGGACTTCTATAAAGACCAAACATCGAAGCGAAATCATGTCTCGCAATATGACAGCTTTCCGTTACAGGAGGCTGCATGAGCAATTAGCGTCGTTCTAAAAGAGCTGCACCCTTTTAACATTGTATCGTCGTTGTAAAACCGCTCTTACTCTATCCGTCATCGACAATATACTTTCATTTCCAACCTTGGATCGAAA
>JAAENN010000247.1 GCA_024224295.1 Shimia sp.
GATCGCTGCCAATTGGACTTCCACAAGCATCCGATGTCGCTTCAGTGCAACTCCTCAGACCGGACTTTCGCTGCAAGTGCAGAACCGGCAGTTGGGGGAACTGGTGCTCTGCGGGACAAAGCACGAATTCGCTGCAATTGCGTGCATGGCTGGATAAACCGCCCTTTGCAGACCTTTGTTCTTTGTTTCATTCAAATCGCTCAATCAGAGTGGCTGTTGTTTGAAACACCCGAGGAGGTTTTCCAATTCTCCGTTGGGCGGGAGTCGATCGAAGAAGCGAGACATTGGCCAACGATACAAGAACCTTCATCTGCTCAGACAGGATTTCCAGCACTCCCTGACCCGACTCGATTGTGATCATTGATTGGGCAGAACGGCCGTAAGGGTCACGTTACGGTTGTCATTGCTGCGACGAGTGCATCAGCATCAACTCGCCCGACATCCATGTGCGTCACGATGCGAATCCGCCTGACGCCGACAACTGTGATGGTTATGTTCTTGTGTCGGAGTTGACTGGCAACTTCACGTGCGTCGGGCCCCCTGTTGGCAAGATCGGCAATGACGATGTTACTGTCGATCGGCAGGATATTGGAAACTATCGCCAGCTCACCCAGGCGCGCGCCGATCAACTTCGCCAAGGCGTGGTCATCGGCAAGCCGATCAACATGATGATCAAGGGCATAGATGCACATGGCAGTCAGAACCCCGGTCTGGCGCATGGCACCGCCCCACCGTCGCTTAAGTAGCCAGGCTTCGGCGATGAAGTCACGTGAGCCGGCGAGGACCGCGCCCACCGGGCAACCAAGGCCCTTTGTGAACGCGATCCAGGCGCTGTCGAAACCGCGGGCATAATCTGCCGCAGGCACACCAGTGGCCACTTGGGCATTGAGCAGACGCGCGCCGTCCAGATGTGTCGATAATCCTGCGGCTTTGGCTGTGTCTGCGGCGGCATTCAGCTGCTCGACAGGCCAGACGGCTCCGCCAGCAAGATTGGCGGTCTGCTCAGCCAGAAGCAGACGACTGCGCGGTGCATGCGCCGAAGCCGGGCGCACATGGTCCCTGACCTGTTCGGGCGTCAGCATGCCCCTTTCCGTGTCAATCGGACACATCATAACCCCTGACAAAGCCGCCGGTCCACCGCTTTCTGCAAAGATGATATGGCTCTCACGTGTGCATATCACTTCGTCACCGGGGCGCGTATGCACCGCGATCGCGATTTCGTTGCACATGGTTCCGGAAGGTAGAAAGACCGCAGCTTCCATTCCAAGCATGTCAGCAACGCGTGCGCAGAGTTCTGTTGTAGACGGGTCCGCGTCATGTCGCTCATCGCCCAAAGGAACGTTCAACGCAGCCTCTCGCATCGCGCGGGTGGGGCGGGTTTGCGTGTCGGAGTAGAATGCGTGCATCTGTCGGTCGTATCCATTAATTCTGCCGGTGATCGTGTCCTCAAACGCGCGTTCCGGCTCCGCCTTGTCATGTGTGCGGAACATGGCGATGCGCGCGAAGGGTGTCTCACCTCATCGGACTGGTGAAGGTGTATCGGCCCGGCGACCTTTGTTGCACCGCCGGGCCATTGCATCATTTTCGTTTTTTCGGCGGCATGAGGTCGGTGATCGTGCCCTCGTACATTTCAGCGGCAAAATTCACCGTCTCGCTTAGCGTGGGATGCGGGTGAATCGTATGCCCCAGATCGACCGCGTCCGCGCCCATTTCAATGGCAAGCGCCACCTCGGCGATCAAATCACCTGCATTGGTCCCCACGATTGACGCGCCGATCACCCGGTCATCCGCAGGATCAAACAGAACCTTTGTGACGCCTTCGCTGCGACCATTGGACAGGCTTCGGCCGGATGCGGCCCAAGGAAAGACACCCTTTTCGTAGTTGATCCCTTTGGCCTTGGCATCGGTCTCGGTAAGCCCGACCCATGCAACTTCGGGATCGGTGTAGGCCACGGAAGGGATCACCTGCGCGTCGAAGTGGCGTTTGTGGTCCGCGCAAACCTCAGCCGCAACCTTGCCTTCGTGAACCGCCTTGTGCGCCAGCATCGGCTGCCCCACTACGTCGCCGATGGCAAAAATGTGCGGCACCCCGGTGCGCTGCTGGCTGTCCACCGCGATAAAGCCGCGCTCATCCACAGCCACACCGGCTGCGGCTGCGTTGATCTTGGTCCCGTTCGGGCGTCGGCCGACCGAGACAAGCACCCGGTCGAAGATGTCTGTCGTGGTCTCTCCCTTGTTATCCTCGAAGGTGACCTTCAGCCCTTTTTTCAATGCATCGACAGCGGTGACCTTGGTCTTGAGGAGGATGTTTTCGTAGCGCGCCTCAATGCGCTTGTGCAACGGCTTGACGATGTCTTTGTCGGCTCCCGGCATCAGCTGATCCATGAATTCGACGACCGTGATCTTGGAGCCTAGCGCGTCATAGACGCAAGCCATTTCCAGCCCGATGATGCCTCCCCCCAGAATTAGCAATCGTTTTGGTATGTCAATGAGTTCAAGCGCGCCGGTACTGTCCATCACCCGATCATCATCATGCGGGATAAACGGTAGCGACACAGGCTCGGAACCTGCCGCGATGATGCATTGCTCAAAGCTAACGGTTGTGACCCCATCTTCGTCCTGAACTTCGATCAAGTTGGGCCCGGAGAAAGCCCCGAAACCGGTCACAACCGTGACTTTGCGTCCTTTCGCGAGGCCTGACAATCCGCCGGTCAGTTGCCCAACAACTGAATCTTTCCAGCCCCGAAGGCTATCAAGGTTGACTTTCGGTTTGGCAAATTTGATGCCGTGATCCAACATTTCTTCCGCCTCGGTGATCACTTTCGCGGCATGCAGCAAGGCCTTGGACGGGATACAGCCGACATTCAGACAGACCCCACCCAAATTGCTGTCCTTTTCGATCAGCACGACGGATTTTCCGAGGTCAGCCGCCCGGAAGGCTGCGGTGTAACCACCGGGGCCGGACCCCAGAACCACCACTTCGGCATGCAAGTCGCCCGGGCCACTGGCAGAGCCTGTCGCCGCCACTGCCGTAGGAGCGGCGGGTGCACTTGCCGCAGCCGGAGCAGCGGCAGGTGCCGCGTCGCCGGCCTCGACCCCTTCAAGAACCATGATGACCGAGCCTTCGGAAACCGAGTCTCCTTCAGAAACCTTGATTTCCTTGACGACACCCGCAGCGGGGCTTGGCACCTCCATTGTGGCTTTGTCGGATTCCAGTTCCAGCAACGGGTCTTCTTCGGCGACGATATCGCCGACCGAGACCAGAATGCCGATAACCGGCACATCAGAGAAATCTCCGATATCGGGTACTTTAACGTCCATGATCCGCGCCCCTTTACAGCATCAGCCGGCGCACGTCGCCGAGCAGGTGTTTCAATGTGGCGCAGAATCGCGCGGCCAGAGCCCCATCTATGGCACGGTGATCATAGCTCAGCGACAAAGGCTGCATATTGCGCGGCTGGAATGCCTCGCCATCCCAGACCGGCGCCATCTTGGACCGTGTCAGGCCCAGGATCGCCACCTCGGGCGCGTTGACAATAGGGGTAAAGGAGGTGCCACCGATGCCGCCCAGCGACGAGATGGTAAAGGTCGCACCCGTCATGTCCGGTCCCTTCAGTTTGCCCTCGCGGGCTTGCGCGCTCAGGTCGCCCAGTTCCTTGCTGATCTCGACGATGCCCTTTCGGTCGGCGTCCTTGACCACCGGAACCATCAGTCCGTTGGGCGTATCCGCCGCGAACCCGATGTTGTAGAAATCTTTCCGGATCAGTTTGTCGCCATCAGGGTTGATCGAGCTGTTCACTTCCCAATGAGTTTTCAGCGCAGAGACGCTGGCCTTGATCATGAAGCTCAGCAATGTGACCCGGTAGCCTTCTGTCTTGGCCTGGGTATCCAGTTCCTTGCGATACTTGTCCAGTTCCGTGATGTCTGCCTCTTCGTTGTGGGTGACGTGCGGGATATTGAGCCACGAGCGGTGCAAGGCAGGGCCCGATATCTTCTTGATGCGGGGCATTTCCACGTCTTCGGTCGGGCCGAATTTCGAGAAGTCCACCGCCGGGATCGGCGGGATACCCATACCACCGCTTGCTGCACCCGTTGCAGCCGGAGCCATGGTAGATTTCAGCATTGCAGTTACATCCTCTCGCAGGATACGCCCCTTGCGACCGGTGCCATTGACCTTCGACAGATCAATCTCCAACTGTCGGGCGAAGGCGCGAACCGACGGCGAGGCATGGGCCTTGCCAAAACCCGCATCGGTCACGGCGGTCTGTGCCGCCGCAGGCGCCGCGAGGGCAGCAGCTGCCGCCGCAGGAGCAGCCGTCGGCGCGTCACCCGCGCCATCGCCCTCAAGGACCAACAGCAGCGATCCTTCCGAAACCGTATCACCTTCGGTGACCTTAATTTCGGCAACCTTGCCGGCGGCGGGCGACGGCACTTCCATCGTTGCCTTGTCCGATTCCAGCTCGACCAGCGGATCTTCTACCGCAATCACATCGCCCACGCTGACGAGGATACCGATCACCGGTACATCATCAAAATCGCCGATATCAGGAACTTTCACTTCGATTGTCATGTTCTGTCTCTTCGTCTCCGCGCGTCAAACCAGGCGCGGGTTCGACTTATTGCCGTCGATGTTGAATTTCTTGAGCGCTCTTTGCAGTTCGGCCTTCTTGACCACACCTTCGCGGTATAGATCGACCATCGCCGCAGCGGCGATATGGTTGGCGTCCACCTCAAAGAACCGGCGCAGGTTGACGCGGCTGTCAGACCGCCCAAATCCATCCGTGCCCAGAACCGTGAACCGACCGGGGACGAAAGAGCTGATTTGCTCAGCATAGTTCTTCATGTAGTCGGTGGCGGCGATGATCGGGCCAGTCGCCTTGGACAAGGCTTGCGTCACATAAGGCGTAATCTCGTCAGCAAGCGGGTTCAGCCGATTGTGGCGCGCCGCATCCTGGGCATCGCGCGCCAGTTCGTTTAGGCTGGTGGCCGACCAGATATCAGAGGTGACGCCGAAGTCCTCTTTCAACATCTCCGCCGCCTGCATCGCTTGAATGAGAATGGTGCCGGAACCCATCAGGTTAACATGCTTCTTGCCAGGCGCCTTTGTCTCTTGCAGACGGTACAGACCCCGAATGATGCCCTCTTCAGCCCCCATTGGCATGTCAGGGTGGCTGTAGTTCTCGTTCATCAGCGTCAGATAAAAATAAACGTCCTCCTGATCTACAAACATCCGCTGCAAACCGTGGTGCACCAGAACCGCAACCTCGTAGCTGAAGGTCGGATCATAAGTGATGCAGTTCGGGATCGTGCCAGCAAGGATGTGACTGTGACCGTCTTCATGCTGCAATCCCTCGCCGTTCAGCGTGGTTCGACCTGCCGTGCCGCCGAGCATGAAGCCTCGCGCCCGGCTGTCTCCTGCTGCCCAGGCCAGATCTCCGATCCGCTGGAAGCCGAACATCGAATAGTAGATATAGAAGGGCACCATCGGCACGCCGTGGTTGGAATAGGACGTCGCCGCTGCGATCCAATCTGCCATCGCGCCTGCCTCGTTGATGCCTTCCTGCAGCACCTGACCATCGGTACTCTCCTTGTAGAACATCATCTGATCGGCGTCCTCGGGCGTGTATTTCTGGCCCATGGGGTTGTAAATTCCGACGGACCTGAACAACCCTTCCATGCCGAAAGTGCGACTTTCGTCAGGCACGATCGGGACGACGTTCTTGCCCATGTTCTTGTCGCGCAGAAGCGTGGTCAGAATGCGCACGAAGGCCATGGTGGTCGAGATTTCGCGTTCACCCGTGCTTTTGAGCTGCGCTTCAAACTTCGACAGAGGCGGGATTTCCAGCTTCGGTGTGTCACGCCATTCGCGTTTGGGAAATTCGCCGCCCAGTTTCTTGCGCTGGTCCGCCAGATAGGCTTTTTGCGAGTTGTTCAGGCTGACAAACGGGGCGTTGGGAAGATCCTCATCGCTGATTGGGATCTGGAACCGGTCGCGGAAGGCACGCAACTGATCCTCTGCCAGTTTCTTTTGCTGGTGCGAGGTGTTCTGGCCCTCACCGCTGGTGCCCATACCATAGCCCTTGACGGTCTTGATCAGCAAACAGGTCGGCTGCGCTTCTGTGTCCGTCGCACGCTTGAAGGCAGTGTAGACCTTCTCTGGATCGTGCCCGCCCCTGCGCAAGGCCCATATCTGATCATCCGTCCAGTCTTCGACCAGTGCTGCCGTCTCGGGGTATTTGCCAAAGAAATGCTTGCGGATATATTCGCCGTCTTTGGATTTGAACGTCTGGTAGTCGCCGTCGACGGTCTCATCCATCAACTGGCGCAGCTTACCGCTGACATCCTTTTCAAGCAGGCCGTCCCAGCCTTTGCCCCAGAGCAACTTGATCACGTTCCATCCGGCTCCGCGGAAGCCACCTTCAAGCTCCTGCACGATCTTCGAGTTGCCGCGCACCGGTCCGTCGAGCCGCTGCAGGTTGCAGTTCACAACGAAGATCAGGTTATCGAGCCCTTCGCGCGCGGCCAGGTCGATGGCGCCCCGGCTTTCGGGTTCGTCCATCTCGCCATCCCCCAGGAAGACCCAGACCTTGCGGTCGGCCATTTCGATCAGGCCGCGGTTGTGCATGTATTTCATGAACCGCGCCTGATAGATCGCCATCAGGGGGGCCAGGCCCATGCTGACCGTCGGGAACTGCCAGTAATCCGGCATGAGCCAGGGGTGCGGATATGAGCTAAGTCCGCCCCCCGCGACTTCCGACCGGAAGTTTTCCAGCATCTCTTCGCTAATTCGGCCTTCCATGAAGGATCGGGCATAGATGCCCGGGATCACGTGACCCTGAAAGAACACAAGATCACCCCCGTGGATCGCTGACTTCGAGCGCCAGAAGTGGTTCAAGCCGATATCGTACATGACCGCAGAAGACGCAAAGCTGGCGATATGACCACCATATTCGCTGCTTTCCTTGTTGCGACGCACCACCGTGGCCATTGCGTTCCAGCGGTTGATGGTGCGAATGCGCCATTCCATTTCCAGATCGCCGGGAAACTCCTCCTGATCATCGGTGGGGATGGTGTTCTGATACGGTGTCGTTGCCGAAAAGGGCAGAGTTGCTCCGGCGGCCCGTGCCTGCTGAACGGCTTTGTCCAGCAGAAAGTGGGCTCGGTTCGCGCCATCGCGTTCGATGACATCGGCAATAGCCTCCTGCCATTCGAGGGATTCTATCGGGTCAAGGTCGGTAAGATTGATGCTCATGATGTTTCCTCAGGGACAAATGTGCGTCTTTGGCAGAGATGGTCGAGCCGTACCTCGGCCGCGTAGGATGTCTGGCAACGGGTTATTTGCTGCTCCCTGAAAGATAAGCCTCACCGCCGGACGTCTGGCGGCTTGTTGCGCTCGCCAGAGCGGCAATATTGAACAACCCGCGTGCCGTGACCGAAGGCGTCACAACATGGGCGGCCCCCTTGAGACCAAGCAGGAAGGGGCCAACGGTTTCTGCCTCCGTCAGTGATTTCAAGGCATTGATCGCAGCGTTGGCGGCATCGAGGTTAGGGAATACAAGTACATTGGCGTCATCGGTCAAACGGCCACAGGGCAGAACGCGATCACGCTCAGCCTTGTCGAAGGCCAGGTTCAGTCGCATTTCGCCTTCGAACTCAAAATCGACATCTGCGGCGGCCAGATGCGCGGTTGCTTCGCGCATTTTTATTGTTGTGGCTGTCGGATGCGCACCAAAACTGGCATGCCCGATCAGCGCTACGCGTGGTTTTACGCCGAACTGGCGCACTTGATCGGCGGCCATGCGGCAGATACTCGCGATCTCGGCGGCGGTTGGGTCACTGTTGACATATCCATCGGAGACAAACACGGTTCGCTGCTCCAGCAGGACCGGCACCAGCGTCGCGAAGATATTGTCATCACGGTTGGCCCCGAACACTTGTTCAAGCCGCTTGAGATGATCGGTAAACGCGCCCGATGTGCCGCAAATAACCGCGTCTGCGTGACCCAGATGCACATGCAATGCGCTGGCGAGCGTGTCACTGGAGCGGATCAGCTTACGCGCCTGTTCGGGCGTGACGCCGTCGCGGGCGCGCAACGAATGAAACGGCGCGCCATAGTTCTGGGCAATACCCGGGTCGCTGTGATCAAACACGTCGACGTCCGCGCCGGGCACAAATCCCAACCCGAGGTGATCCACCTGGTTTTTGATTTCATCAAGTCGGCCCGTCAGGATCGGTTTGGCCACGCCTTCTTTGAGGATGTCTCGCACCGCACGCAGCACACGCGGATCTTCGCCCTCGGCAAAGACCACACGACGCGGTGTTGTACGCGCAGTGGCCACCACGGGACGCATCAGAGGGGCGGATCGATTGACGAAACGGGCCAGATCCGTGCGATAGGCCTCAAGATCGGCAATCGGTTTGGTGGCCACGCCAGACTCCATCGCCGCCTTGGCGACAGCCGGCGCAATCGACACCAGCAATCGGGAATCGAATGGTTTGGGAAGGATGTAATTGGGGCCAAAGACCAGCGACTGATTGCCATAGGCTTGCGCCACTTCGTCAGACGCACCGTCATGTGTAAGATTGGCGATTGCCTCGACACAGGCCACTTTCATCGCTTCGTTGATCTCGGTTGCGCCGACATCCAGAGCGCCGCGGAAGATGAACGGAAAGCACAGAACGTTATTGACCTGATTGGGGTAATCCGTACGACCCGTCGCAATGATCGCATCAGAACGGGCGGCAAGCACCTCTTCGGGAAGAATTTCGGGGTTGGGATTGGCAAGCGCCAGGATCAGAGGACTGACCGCCATTCGCTTGACCTGATCCGGTTTCAGAACACCGGGGGCCGAGAGGCCCAAAAAGATGTCTGCGTCATCGATAACATCGCCCAACTCACGCGCATCCGTGGCTTGCGCAAAGGCTGTTTTCTGAGCGTCAGCCTCGCGGCCTTCGTAGACCAGCCCCTCATGGTCGATCAGCCAGATATTTTCACGCTTGGCCCCCATATCAACCAGCAGGTTGAGACAGGCAATCCCCGCTGCCCCGCCACCGGTCGAGACGATCTTGCAGCGGGACAAATCCTTGCCCACCAGACGCATGGAATTGAAGACGGCCGCCCCGACCACGATCGCCGTGCCATGCTGGTCGTCATGGAACACCGGAATGTCCATTTCCTTGCGCAGCCGACCTTCGACCACAAAGCAATCCGGTGCCTTGATGTCTTCGAGGTTGATGCCACCAAAAGTCGGGCCCAGACGGCGGATCGTGTCTGCCAGAAGATCGGGGTCGCTCTCGTCGACCTCGATGTCGAAACAGTCGATATCGGCGAAGGTCTTGAACAGGACCGCCTTGCCTTCCATCACCGGCTTGGAGGCCAGGGCGCCGATATTGCCTAGTCCCAGCACGGCCGAGCCGTTCGAGATGACCGCAACAAGGTTGCCGCGGGCGGTGTATTTCATTGCATCTGACGGCGTTTTTGCAATGGCCGTGCTGGCCTCCGCCACACCCGGGCTGTAAGCTAACGACAGATCGCGCTGCGAACTCAGTGGTTTGGTGGCCCGAATGGCGAGTTTCCCCGGACGATCCCTTTGATGGTACTCCAAGGCATCAGATATGGACTTGGCAATTTTGTCGTGTTTCATCTTGGTACTCCAAAGGAATGTGAACAGCGGCCTTCTGGCCGCCGTTCTTCGAGCTTAATAGGCGACTGACGGGAGCCAAGTGGCGATCGATGGAAACAAGATAACCAGGGCCAGGCCGGTAAGCTGCAGGATGATGAAGGGAACCACGCCTCTGTAGATGTCCGTCAGCTGGACCTCCTTCGGGGCAACACCCTTCAGATAGAAGAGCGAGAAACCGACTGGAGGCGTCAGGAAACTGGTCTGCAACGTCACAGCAACCAGGATGACGAACCACACAAGCTCCGGATTATCCAAGCCATAACCCGGCACCGACAGCGTCATAGCCGCAATGATCGGCGCCACCAGCGGCAGGATGATCAGCGTGATCTCGATCCAGTCCAACACGAACCCAAGCAGGAACACGATGAACAGAATGAACAAGATCGTGCCCATTTCGCTCAGGCCCATGCCTTCGATTGTGTGGGTGATCAACTCGTCGCCACCCAGTTCGCGCAGGACAAAGGCAAAGCAGGTCGCCCCGAGGAAGATCGCGAAGATATAGGCAGTGGTCTTGAACGTATTGCGCGTCACTTCAACCAGTTTGGCCAGTGTCAGCTTGCGATAGGCAATTGCCAGAACCGTCGCGCCCGCAGCGCCAACGCCGGAGGCCTCCGTCGGTGTGGCAAGACCTGCAAAGATCGACCCCAACACGGCAAAGATCAGAGCGACGGGAGGCAGAACCGCCTTGAACACGTCGATGATGGCCTCGATGTCGACTTTCTTGGCCCCTTCCGGCAGCGGAGCAACATCTTCCCTCAGCGTCGAAATGACAATGATATAGGCGATATAGAGGCTACCGATCAAAAGGCCCGGGAACAGGGCTGCCATGAACAGATCGCCGACCGACAGCGCCATCTGGTCCGCCATGATCACCAGCATGATCGATGGCGGGATCAGGATGCCGAGGGTCCCCGAAGAGGCAACGACGCCCGAGGCGAGTGTCTTGGCATATTTCTGTTCCATCATCTGCGGCATCGACAAAAGGCCAAGAAGCACCACCGAGGCACCCACGATGCCGGTTGACGCGGCAAGAATGATACCAATCGCGGTCACGGTAATGGCCAGGCCGCCGCGCATGGTTCCGAACAATCGCTGCATCGAACTCATCAAGCGCTGTGCAACGCCGCTTTCGTCCAGCATGAGCCCCATAAAGATGAACATCGGCAAGGCGACCAGAACCGCATTGGACATGGTGGCATATACACGGTTCACCACCGCGCCGAGCGTCAGGTAGTCCAGTCCGGTGAAGGTCGCTTCCATACCGGTCCAGAGCAACATGTCGTTGTCTCCCAGATACGCGATGCCACAATACAGAACGCCTACACCCGAAAGCACCCATGCCACCGGAATGCCGGTGAACAGCAGCGCAACGAATGACATGAACATTGCGATAACGAGCTTTTCTTCGGGTGCTTCCACCAGTCGCATCAGCGTGAATGTTACGACGGCGAACCCAAGCATCATCCAAAGCAGGGACTTGAGGCCGGCACTTTCAGACGGCGCATCGGCGCGGGTGACCAACATGTAGACATCGTGAATCAAGCGAGCGACCGCAGCAATTGTGATCAGAACAAAGCTGGCCGGGATGACCGATTTCAACAGCCAGCGTGCTGGCAGACCAGTAGGGCTATCTGAGCGTTCGTTTACCCGGTAGCTGTCGTGGAAATAGTCAAGTCCCTGATCGATCATCAAATAGCAGAACGGCAGAATCAGGACGACGATCCCGAGGATTTCGATGACCCGCCGGGCGCGAAATGAGAAGTTTGCACGCAAAACGTCGACACGAACGTGCGCGTCTGTGCTCAGCGCATAGGACACGCCGACCATTGTCGTCAGGGCGTAGAGATGCCACTGTAATTCATCGAGTTTGGGAAAATTCAAACCCAGCGTATAGCGCATACCGACCTGCGAGATGATCGCTATGATCAAAGCCACATTGGCCCACATGACCACATGCCCAACGCTCTTGACCACCTGGTCCAGCCAAGCCGCAATCTTAGGGTCTGTGCGGTCGTCGTTCTCCACTTCTTCCCATAGCGGCTCGTAGTGGGGCTCTTGCTGATCTTGAGATGTTGGTGTCATGTCGTCCTCTCCCCTTCACCGGATCATGGCCGGTTGCAAAATGCCCGGGCCAGCGAACTGGCCCGGGCTGTATGTATTATTGACGCGGCAGGAAAGCGTGCGCTTTCCATAGGCTGTAACCTTCGCTGAAGGTGTTCAGGTCATTGTAAACCTTGGCAAAGAACTCGTTGTTCGCAGCCTCTTCTTCGGCGACCTCGGTCCAGGTCTTGCGGAAGATATCCAGCATCTCCGGCGTCCAATCCACGATGGTCACACCGTTTTCATCCACGTTCTTCTGCATCGCGGCAAATTGGATGGCTTCGCCTTCGGCAAAGCTCTCGGTCATCTGCGCGCGACAGGTTACCTCAATCTGCGCTTGCAGTGCTGGGTTCAGCTCGTTCCACTCATCCTTGTTGATGATCAGTTCGAAGATCGTGGCCTGCTGGTGCCAGCCGGGGAAGTAATTGTACTTCGCCAGCTTGTGGAACCCTAGACGTTGGTCGATGGCGGGCATGGAAAACTCGGTTGCGTCAATCGCACCCTTTTCGAGAGCCGGGAAAATCTCGCCACCGGGCAGCAGCGAAGTGGCCACGCCCAGTTTCTGCATGACTTTGCCGCCAAGCCCAAAGAAACGCATCTTCAGACCGTCCAGTTGTTCGACCGACGTGATCTCTTCGGCGAACCAACCGGATGTTTCCGGCGCAATGATGGTGCAGGGCAGAACATGCACGTTGTAACCTGCCTGGTCATACATTTCCTGATAGAGCGTCAGACCGTTGCCGTAGTAGAGCCAGGCCATATATTCGCCAGCTTCGGGACCGAACGGAACGGCCGAGAACAACGGTGCTGCTGGGATCTTGCCCGCCCAGTAGCCGGCAGTCGCGAAGCCAGAGTTGATTTTGCCAGATGAGACCGCATCAAGGATTTCGAAAGCAGGAACCAATTTGCCGGGCTCGTAGACTTTCATTTTGATGGCACCACCGGAGATGGCAGCAAGATCTTCGGACACGCGTACGATCGGCGTGCCCAGTCCGGGCAGTTCGGTCGAGAAAGCAACCGGCGTCTTTAGCAGAATTTTGTCAGCTGCAAGCGCCGGTGTGGCCGCCAGCAGTGCCGCCGTAACGGCTGAGATTAGTTTAGTTTTCATGTCGGGTTCCTCCGTATTGACATGTATTCGGGCGCCATATCACGCCAGTCGAGAGTGACAGGACGTGTTACGCGCCCGCCATTCCGGCCTCATCCGGCATTCTGAAACCGGTTTGAGGCACGTTTCGTTCACCGCTCAGCGCCTTTGGTTTTGGGCCACCTGTCGCCCAGTCCAGCAACTCGGCCGTATGCACGACCGGCACGCCGATAGCGGAGCCGATTTGCATCATGCAGCCGATATTGCCAGCCGAAATCACTTGCGGCGCCGTGGCTTCCAGCGTGGAGACCTTGCGCGCCTTCAGCTGTTCCGAGATTTCAGGCTGCATCAGGTTGTACGTGCCCGCAGAGCCACAGCACAGGTGACTATCCTTGGGTTCGACGACCTCGAAGCCGGCCGCCCGCAACAGATCCTTTGGAAAGGTCTTGATCTGCTGGCCGTGCTGCAGGGAACAAGCCGCGTGATACGCCACGCGCAGCGGCTCGGCCCTGGTAGGTTCGGTCAGGCCGAGATCGTTCATTACCTCCGAGATGTCCTTGGCAATCGATGACACGCGCGCGGCGTCGGCGGCCAGATCGGTCTCGTGGAACATGTGGCCGTAATCCTTGATCGTGGTGCCACAGCCGCTGGTGTTGATGACAATGGAATCAAGACCTTCGCCATCCATCTCGCGCGCCCAGGCGCGAACGTTCTGGCCTGCGGTGCGGTGGCTTTCGCTGGATTTGCCCATGTGATGAGTCAACGCGCCACAGCACCCCTGACCATCGGCAACCACGACATCGCAGCCATGCCGCGTCAAGAGACGAATGGTGGCGTCGTTGATATCAGTGTTCAGCGCCTTCTGTGCACATCCTGTCATCAGCGCCACGCGCTTGCGGCGCGGCCCGATAGCCGAAAAGACCTGCGGATCATCATTGCGGCTGACCGGGGGGATGGTCTTCGGCGCCATCTCCAGCATGGCCCGTAGCCGCGCATCGGGCATCCATTTGCGGAAGGGATACGCCATCTTGGCCCCGAGGAGTGCTACCCGGAACCGCATAGGATAAGGCAGGATCTTCGACAAAACCCAGCGCAAGGCTCGGTCGTCCCAGCGGCGGTCATAGTTTTGTTCGATGTACTCCCGGGCGTGATCAACCAAATGCATGTAATGCACCCCCGACGGGCAGGTGCTCATGCACGCAAGGCAAGACAAACACCGGTCGATATGTTTGACGGTTTTCGCGTCCGGCTTGCGGTTGTTTTCAAGCATGTCCTTGATCAGGTAAATCCTGCCACGAGGACTATCGAGTTCGTCACCCAACACCTGATAGGTCGGGCAAGTCGCCGTGCAGAAACCGCAATGGACACAAGTTCGCAAGACCTCATTGGACCGCTTTGTAGCCGGATCTTTCAGTTGTTCGGGTGTAAATGTCGTCTGCACGTCGCCCTCCTCCGGGTTAAGCGGCCATCAAGCCGGGGTTTAGAATTCCCGACGGATCAAATTGCTGTCTCAGCAACTTGGAAATTGCGGCGAGCCGAGTTGCCTGCGGTTGGAAGACATCCGCTGAGCGGCGCAATTCCTCGCTGCCGCGCACAAGGGTTGCATGGCCACCCAGCGTGTTGATCACGCTGCGAATACTTGCTGCTTGCTCTGTGATATCTGCGGGAACGCCAGCCCAGATCGTTCCGCCGCCGTGATCCAGCATTACCCGCGCCGCCAGCTTGCGTTTCAGATGAGAGACAATGGCTGGCGCGTCCGTCGGCTTGACCGACATCCTCCAGACGGTTTCAATTGTCCCGGAGAACAAATGCAGGTCGCGCAGTCCTTTCCAGAGATCGCTGTGAACCTCTCCGTCCAGAATGGACATTGAATGCTCGGGGAACAGCGCTTGCAGGCGCGCAATACGGTAGGTGACCTGGGTTTCAAGTCCTTCGATGCGCAACCCCGCCACACCATTCTGGTACGCTGCCCCTGAAACCTCATAAGGTGTCGTCAGCGCCTTGCAGAACAGAAGAACAGCTTGCTCTTCGTCCACGCCTTCAATCTGGAGCGATGCGGAACACACGGGTTTTGGCAGCACCTTCAGCGAAACCTCGCTGATCACTCCAAGCGTGCCGAAGGAACCGCACATCAGTTTGGTCAGGTCCAGCCCGGTGACGTTCTTCATCACGCGGCCCCCGTTTTTTACCAGACGGCCCTGGCCGTCGATGAAGCGCACACCCAGAAGGTGATCCCGGCAAGCCCCGCTCAAGAAGCGGCGCGGTCCGGAAATGTTGCATGCCACGACACCGCCGAGCGTCGGTTCACCCGTCGTCCCCAGCAGCGGGCGGTGGTCTATCGGCTCAAAAGCGAGCATCTGGTTTTCGGCATCCAGCGCACTGGTGATCTCGGTCATCGATGTGCCTGCACGAGCCACCATCGTCAGTGACCCTGGTTCGTAAAGCTCAATCCCCGCATTTCCTGACACATCAAGACGCTCGGCATTCTCCACCATCTGGCCGATGCCCGACCTTGTGCCACCACCACAGACCCGCAGGGCTTTCTTCTGTGACACTGCATCACACACAGCTTCCTTTATCGCCGACTCGGTGGTCGGCGTTGCAAACGCAGTCATTTGGGCGTCCTCCTCAGTGTTTCCTTGCGGAAATGATTACGTCTCGCGTCAGTTGACGCGTTGGCGTCGGGCTTCGCTGACCTCCAGTGGAAAGACCTTCGCAGCATTCAGTAGCCAGTCCGGATCAAACACGTCCTTGACCTGCATCTGGCATTCAAGATCGTCTGCAGTGAACTGTTCCAGCATCAGATCACGCTTTTCGATACCGACCCCGTGTTCGCCGGTCAGGCAGCCGCCAACCTCGACACAGAGCCGCAAAATATCCGCACCAAACGCCTCGGTCCGTTCCAGATCGCCGGGCCTGTTGGCATCAAACAGAATGAGCGGGTGCATGTTTCCGTCGCCTGCGTGAAACACGTTGGCCACTTCCAGCCCGTGCTCCTGGCTCAGCTCGCCGATCCGCTTGAGCGTGAATGGCAATGCCGAAATCGGCACTGTGCCATCCAGACACATGTAATCGTTGATCTGACCCATTGCCCCGAAGGCCGATTTCCGGCCTTTCCAGATCAGCGCGCTTTCCTCCAGGCTTTCACTTACCCGCAGTTCTACCGGGTCCAGCGCCTCAGCGATCTTGACGATGCGGTCCAGCTGGTCCTCGATCTCCGCCTCGGAGCCTTCGACCTCGACGATCAGCAGCGCCTCGCACATCGGATAGCCGGCCTTTGCAAAGTTCTCGACGACACGGATACAGGGGCGGTCCATGTATTCTATGGCGACGGGCAGAACACCCGACCTGATGATGTTGCCGACGCACTCGCCCGCCACCTCGGCACTGTCAAATCCGATCATCACTGGTCGCGCCCCTTCGGGTTTGGGCAGAATTCGCAACGTCGCCTCGGTCACGATGGCCAGCTGACCTTCGGAACCACAGATCAGCCCCAGAAGATCGAGCCCCGGCGCATCCATCGCCACACCTCCCAGCTCTACGACTTCACCATCGGTCATCACCATTTTGACGCCCAGCAGGTTGTTGGTGGTCACGCCGTATTTCAGGCAATGCGCCCCACCGGAATTCATTGCGATGTTGCCCGCAATGGCGCAAGCCAACTGAGAGGACGGATCAGGCGCGTAGAAAAAGCCGTCATCCTCGACATGACCTGTTACGGACAGATTGGTCACGCCGGTCTGAACGCGGATGAAACGGTTGTCATAATCCACCTCGACCACGTCCTTCAGCCGCGCCGTGCCTAGGATCACGCTATCGGCCGTTGGCAGCGACCCGCCCGCAAGTGAGGTGCCCGCCCCGCGCGGCACGACGGGTACGCCCATCTGGTGGCAAATGCGCATGGCGGCGGCCACTTCTTCGGTCGTGGACGGCAGAACAACGGCAAGCGGCGGACAGCGATAGGCGGTCAGCGCGTCGCACTCATAAGCGTGTGTTTCGCGTTCGTCAGAGATGACACTGTCAACCGGCAACACACTTGATAATGCATCCACGATAATGGCTTTGCGGTCCAGAACACTTTGATCGGGCTTAGGCATTGAAATAGTTGACATATCTTTGCTTCCTCTCGAGTTCAGTTCAAAGCGCCACTTGCGTCGCCAGTCCTTTTTTCTGTGCCACGCGGGCAGCGACCGAAGCTACGGCAAGGTCCTGAAGACCCACGCCCGTGCCATCGAAGATCGTGATTTCGTTTTCGCTTGTCCGGCCCGGATGGTCACCGTTGATGGCCGCGCCTATGGGAATGATGTCATCCTCAGCGATCAGGCCCGACGCGATCGCGTGCTGGGCTTCGCCAATGCTGATTGATTGTGCGACTTCATCCGTGAATACCGTGGAGCGGGCAAAGAGGTTTTCATCAATCTCCATTTTTCCCTTGGTGTCGGTGCCCATGCAGGCGATATGCGTGCCGGGTTTGATCCAATCGGCCATCATCAGGGGTTCGAAAGCAGAAGTTATTGTAATGATGACGTCTGCCTGCGCGCCCAGCTCTTCCTGGGTGACTGCCTCGAACTCCAGTCCAAGCTCTTCGACCACCGCGCCCAATCGCGGCAACATGTCGGGATGCGGGTTCCAGGCAACCACTTTTTCGATGTCGCGCTGCTCTACTGCGGCCCGGACCTGAAAAGTGGACTGATGCCCGGCCCCGACCATGCCCAAAACCTTGGCATCCTTGCGCGCCAGATGCGCGATGGACACTGAAGAGGAGGCGGCGGTGCGCACGGCCGTCAGATAGTTTCCGCCCACCAACGCCTGCAGGCGTCCGGTGTCGGGATCAAACAGAAAGATCGTGGACTGGTGGTTGGTCAACCCCTTGTCCATATTTCCGGGCCAGAAGCCGCCGGATTTCACACCCAAGGCCTTGCCGAACTTATCAAAGCCGGACTTGAACCCATAGAGCGCATCCGCATAGCCAATTGCCTCGCGTATCACTGGAAAGTTGTAGGCATCACCGCGTGCCATGGCGCCAAAGACTGCCTCGACCGCGTCAAATGCGTCCTTTCGGCTGACAACCTCGGCGCAAACTTCTTCGCTGATAATCAGCAGTCCATTATTTTCGGTGGAGGTCATGGTGTCGCTTCCTTTGTCTGTGTGTGTTTTTTAGGGGGGCGCCCAGAGACGTGCGCATCCCCCTTGCCGATGGGAGGGTCGGCGTTAGTAGGCTTTACCGCGTGCCGACACCGGCCATAGTGTTTCCACCTTGCCTCCGCGCACGCCGACGTACCAATCGTGAACGTTGCAAGTGGGGTCGCAGTGACCCGGGACCAACTTTAGTTTGTCATTGACTTTGAGCACGCCCTCGGGATCCGCGACCACGCCGTGCTCGTCCGAGCATTTGACGTATTCCACATCCGTGCGGCCGAAGATCGTGGGCAAGCCACTGTCGACCGACTGTGCCTTGAGGCCCGCGTCGACGATAGCCTTGTCTGCCTTGGCGTGGCTCATCACCGAGGTCAGGATGAACAGAGCGTTCTCCCATTCGCCTTCGTCTATACGCTTTCCGTCCTTGTCAAGGATGCGGCCATAATCGGCATCCATGAAGGCATAAGAGCCGCACTGCAACTCATTGAACACGCCTGAAGCACTTTCGAAGTAGTACGAGCCCGTACCGCCGCCACCGACGATGTCGCATTCAAGGCCCGCGTCTTTCAGCATGTTTACGCTTTCGCGAACCTGATCGATTGCAATCTGGGTCTTTCCCTGACGCTCTTCGTATGAATCGAGGTGCTGCATCGCGCCCTGATAGGCCTGAATGCCAGCAAACTTGAGCCCTTCGGCCGCGTTGATGGCTTGCGCCAGTTCAACCACAGGCTGGCCAAACTGCACGCCGCAGCGGCCAGCACCCACGTCGATCTCGACCAGACACTCAATCTGCGTCCCATGTCTGACCGCCGCTGCGGACAGGTCAGCCACGTTGTCGATGTCATCAACACAACAGATCGCGCGCGCACCCAGCTTGGGCAGACGGGCCAGGCGGTCAATCTTCTCGGGCTGACGCACCTGATTGGACACCAGAACATCCTTTATGCCGCCGCGGGCGAACACCTCAGCCTCAGACACCTTTTGACAACAGACACCACACGATCCGCCCATGCTCTCTTGCAGCAGGGCGACATCAACCGACTTGTGCATCTTGCCGTGGACGCGGTGGCGCATGCCATGGGAGGCCGCAAAGTCACCCATTTTCTTGATGTTGCGCTCCAGCGCGTCGAGGTCCAGCACCAGACAGGGGGTGCTGATTTCAGCCTCATCCATGCCGATCGACGCGGGGATATCGTAGCCAACTTCAAAGTCTTCCAGTTTCACCTGAGTGTTCATGTCTTTCCTCCTTAGCCCTTGATCCAGGGCAGTTTGTCCAAATCCACATTGCCGCCGGTGACGATCACGCCGACGCGTTTGCCCGCGAAAACATCGGGGTTTTTCAGGATCACGGCCAGCGGCACGGCGCAGCTGGGCTCCATCACGATCTTCATGCGTTGCCAGGTCAGCTTCATCGCGTCGATGATCTCCTGCTCGCTGGCTGTCAGGACGTCCTCGACGAACTGCGACACGAAATGCCACGTGTTTTCCTTGAGCGGCACCTTGAGGCCGTCTGCCACTGTCACCGGCGCATCATCGGCGATGATATGTCCGGCCTTGAAAGACCGCATTGCGTCGTCGGCCTGCTCCGGCTCGGCGGCGTAGATCTTGACGTGCGGTGCCAGATTGGACAGCGTCAGGCAGGTGCCCGAGATCATGCCGCCGCCGCCGATCGGGGCAACGACAATGTCCAGATCCTTGACCTGCTCCAGCAGTTCCAATGAACAGGTGGCCTGCCCGGCGATAACGCGGGGGTCATTGTAGGGATGCACGAACTCGGCCCCCGTTTCTTCTTGGACCTTGGCAAAGGTGGCCTCGCGGGAGGTGGTGGAAGGCTCACATTCCGTGATGATCCCCCCGTAACCTTTGACCGCGTCTTTCTTGGCCTGCGGTGCCGTCCGCGGCATGACCACGTGACACGGAATACCGCGCCGACCAGCCGCATAAGACAGCGACAGGGCATGGTTGCCAGATGAATGGGTCGCAACACCGTTCTTGGCCTGTTCATCGCTGAGTCCGAAGACAGCATTCGATGCACCGCGCACCTTGAACGCACCGGCCTTCTGGAAGTTCTCACATTTGAAGAACAGCGACGCCCCGGAGAGACCGTCGAGGTAGCTGGATGTCAGAACCGGCGTGTTGTGGATATACGGCTTGATCCGCTCGTGCGCTTCGCGGACATCCTCGATCGTGAGGTCCTGACCAGTGGAATTAATGTCAAGCATGGTTCCCGTTCCCTACGCCGCGGACCGAACAGCCGTCGGCCGGCTGTTGCGGAAATAGTTCTGTGCTGCAATCACGCCGCTGCCGAGGTCTACCGGGTAGTCCAGATCGGCCATCGCCATTTCGATTGTTGCAAGACCCGACAGGACCATCACGTCCGTCAGGCTGCCTAGGTGGCCGATGCGGAAGGCTCTGCCATTCATCTCGCCCAGACCGATGCCAAAGCTGACGCCATATTCGGCAAACGCGTGATCGGTCAGCGCGTTGCTGTCAAAGCCGTCGGGCACGTAGATCGCGCTGACCGTGTCGGAATAGAGCTCCGGCGATTGCGCCACGAGCTTCAGACCCCAAGCTTCAACTGCGCGACGGACCCCTTCGGCAAGGCGGTGATGACGGGCATAGACATTCTCAAGACCCTCTTCGAACAGCATCTTGAGGCTCTCGCGCATCCCGTAGATCAGCGAAAGTGGCGGCGTATAGGGGAACCCGCCCGACGAATTGGCTTTCATCATGTCGCGGAAATCAAAGAAGGTGCGGTGCAGCTTGGCGCTGTCCATTGCATCCAGTGCCTTCGGGCTGACAGCAAGGATCGCCATGCCGGTACCCAGCATGAAGCCCTTTTGCGAACCGGCCACAGCTATGTCGACGCCCCATGTATCCATCTGGAACGGCACCGAGCCCAGAGAGCTGACGCAGTCCACGAACAGCATCGCAGGATGGCTGGCCGCATCGATCGCGGCACGCACAGCGCCCACATCTGACAGAACGCCCGTGGCAGTTTCGTTGTGTGTCACCAGCACAGCCTTGATCGTGTGATCCGAGTCCGCGCTTAGCGCCGCTTCGAACTTGTCGGCGGGCGCACCACTGCCCCAAGGGCACTCGATGATCTGGACATTCAAGCTGTGCCGCTGACACAGGTCGATCCAACGATGGCTGAACATACCGTAGCGCGCGACCAAAACGGTATCACCGGGGCTGAGTGTGTTGCAGATTGCCGCTTCCCAACCACCTGTGCCGCTCGAGGGGAAGGTGATGATCTTTCCGGACGTGGTGGAGAACACTTTCTTAGTGTCTTCCAGCACCGGAGCAAACGTCTCGACAAAGTCCGGCGCACGGTGATCCTTGGTCTGAACCTGCATGGCCAGCCGCAAGCGGTCTGGTATGTTCGTCGGGCCCGGAATGAACACCGGATTCTGGTCTGACATTGTGCTTACCTCCAATTTGGTAAGGAAACATAACCAATCGACATGTAGCATGCAATTTTCTCGAAAACCTTTTTCAAAAAGCGAAAATAAACTTCAACAAATTGATTTGGTTGCAAAAAAAATTTCTCATTTCCTCGACAACAAGAAACGTTGAAAATATTTTTCATTCTCATACGTTAATGACCACCTGTAATATCTAAGGATTCGAGACCGCATGACCTCCCACTCGAAAAAGCCCCGTGGACGCCCCAAGTCGCAGTTCCGTGAAGGCTCCGCCGGAACCTTACAGTCGCTTGATCGCGCGCTAAGCGTGCTGGTCGCCGTCGCCAAATCGGGAAGCACGACACTGACCGACATGGCCATGTCTCTTGGCATTCCGACCGCGACCACGCACAGGATTCTCACGACACTGCAAAAGCATGACTTCACCGCCTTCGACGAAGACCGGCAGGAATGGGTCATCGGCATTGAGGCCTACCGCACAGGCGCATCTTTCCTCGATCGCACCAGCCTTTCCGAGGTCGGCCGCCCTTTGATGCGTCGTTTGATGGAGGAAACCGGCGAAACAGCAAATCTTGCCATTCACGACAATTCGGAAGTGGTCTTCATCGGGCAAGTGGAAACGAGCAACCCTGTTCGAGCGCTTTTCCCGTCAGGAACACGGACATCTATGCATGCATCCGGGACCGGTAAGGCCATTCTATCGGCGCTGCCGGAAGATGAGGTGCGCAAATTGCTGCTCCCGTCCGGACTGATCCAATACACCCCGAAGACACACGTCAACCCGACCTCCCTGTTCGCAGATTTGGCCACGGCGCGTGACCGTGGCTGGTCCTTTGATCGCGAAGAACGGTACGTCGGCATGTCCTGCATAGGAAGCGCCATCTTCGATCAGAACGAGCAGCCTGTTGCCGGGGTCTCGATCTCGGGCCCGAGCATACGTTTTGAAGACGCCAGTATTGCGGAATTCGGCGCCGCCGTGGCCGCTGCGGCCGCGGAGATCACCAGCCTGACCGGGGGGCGCGCACCAGCGGACTATGCGGGCAGCAAAAATTAAGGGGCCCGGACATGGCTGCAAATTGTCTCCCCGCGCCCTCGGCAACAAACGATCCGGTCGTGTCACGGTGTCCCATCGGGCCCCTTCGGAAACATACAAAACGCGGCTGTCGTTCAGGCCAGTCGAAACCCAAAAGGAGGTCCTCATGAACATCGCCATTCTCGGCGCAGGCGCCATGGCAGGATTTGTAGTGCAAAACTGTAGCGATCGCGGCATCCTGCTGACTCACCAGATCGTGCGGCCCGGCAAGCAGGGCGCCAACGCGGGCATCCTTCAGGTGTCGTCCGTTGCGGACCTGCCAAAAGAGACGTCGCTGCTTGTGGAGTGTGCCGGGCACCAGGGCTTGGCTCAGCATGGCCCCGAAGCGCTGTGGCGCGGGATTGATGTTCTGACAGTCTCCATTGGTGCCCTGGCGGATCAGTCTTTACTGGACAGGCTTGAGACAGCCGCGCGTGAGGGCGGTGCCACGTTGCAATTGGCAAGCGGCGCTCTTGGTGCGCTGGACGTTCTGCGCGCCGCGGCCATCGGTGGGCTCGACCACGTAAGCTATCGCGGTCGCAAACCGCCCGCAGGCTGGCGCGGCTCACCGGCGGAAAAGGTTTTGGATCTGGACAAACCGCTGGCCAAAGCCACCACTCATTTCTCCGGAACCGCGCGCGAAGCCGCGCTGGCCTATCCCAAGAACGCCAACGTCGCGGCAGCTGTGGCCCTTGCGGTTGCAGGCCTTGACGAGACAACAGTCGAACTGATCGCGGACCCGGTTGCAGTCGGAAACACGCACGAGGTTGAAGCGTCAGGCGCGTTCGGCACCATGACGTTCCAGGTCACCGGCAAGGGACTGCCTGAAAACCCGCGCACTTCGGCGCTTGCAGCAATGAGTGTCGTTTCAGCGATCATCGATCGGCAAAGACGAGTGCGGTTCTAAGCTTCAGTCTTGGATGAGATCCTTCATTCACCCACGTTAGAAACGCAACCACGCAATAGACCTACCAAGCATACGGTAATTGCTTCACGATTATCGACGAAACCGGACAACGCCTCCTGATCGAAGGATACTCAGGGCGACCCGACTGGGGCCAGCTAGCTCTGATGCTGCTGCGCGTAGCCCCTGCGCTCTATCTTCTGACCTCTGCGCTGACCCAGTTTGACTAGAATCGCATTTCAGCGCCGGAAACGACGCTTCGACTGCTGCTGGCTGTCCTGCTGCTTTGGAAAACCGGCTTGGTAATCGTGGTTGGCGCCTGCGGCGCATTCGTTGCTATCGGCTGGCGTTATCTTGGAAAGAAGGCGCCCAGTGACCCTTCTCTATCGGATTAGAATTCACTTTGTGAAATCCCTCGAGATGGGCCGCAATAGATCATCTTTGCCGAGCAGAGTTTTCAGTTCAAATCTGACTAGGGGCTTTCGCTGAAATCCAACCCGTCTCGTCGAGTCCGTAATCTGCTATCTCACACACAAAATATGGCCCAACTCGTTTCGAACCCGCACGACACCTCGCGATCGCTTCGTGAGCAAACATTGCACATGGGCGCAGACTGAATGCCGCCGTCGGGCGTCGGCTTTGGTGCTCATCACGGACATCGGTGCTGGATGCGGCATCGAGCAATTCGGGGCTCACGGACGAAGCCGCTCGCGCGGCAATGGCGCTTGTGGCGACTGTTGATCTGCACCTAGTCGGCCTGCGCATTTTGCGATCTGGCTGACCTGTTTGACGATTGAGGGTTCTCAATCGACAGACAGGAGGATTTCATGGTCAATGAGAGAACAACACCGCTTCGCGAGCGGATGATCGAAGACATGCGCATTCGGGGGTTGGGTCACCAGTCCCAAAGGGCGCATATCCGGGCAGTCAAGGATTTTGCCGCGTTTCTAAAGCATTCACCGGATACGGCGACCCTCGAGGAGCTTCGCGCGTATCAGCTTCACATGACGGATACCGAGGTCACGCCCTCGGTCTACAATGCCCGCATCACTGATCTGCGTTTCTTTTTCTCGATGACCTGCGGGCGTGATGAGATGAAGAAGTACATGCAATTCCGCACTGAACCGCGCAAGCTGCCTGCTGTGCTCAGCGTTGAGGAGGTCTCAGAGCTTCTGGCCGTAGCACCTGGTCCCGGGCTCAAGTACCGCGCGGCACTCAGTATTTCCTATGGTGCGGGCCTACGCGCATCTGAGGTTTGTAATCTGACGACCGGCGGTATTGATAGCGATAGGATGCTGATCCATGTCGTGCAGGGCAAGGGGCGTAAAGATCGTAAGGTGATGCTGTCGCCAGGATTGCTCGACCTGTTGCGGGACTATTGGTGCGAGGCCCGGCCCGAGGGGTGGATGTTCCCCGGCAAGCCAAAGATCAATCCGATCTCACCGCGCCAGCTCAACCGGGCATTCACATCGGCCAAACGCATGGCCGGGATCAACAAGCCCGCGACGTTGCATACACTGCGGCACAGCTTTGCCACCCATCTGCTGGAAGCGGGGACGGATGTGCGGGTCATTCAGGTGCTGCTAGGCCATGCCAAGCTGACGACCACAGCCCAGTACACCAAAGTTGCTACCAAGATGATCCGGGATACGCCCAGCCCGTTCGAGGCCCTCAAACAATTGAACTTGCAGACACGCAAGAAGCGACCGGGGTGACGGGCGGGGATTGCCCCGCACACAACTGGAGATTGCCGACATATTCCGCAGACATGGCCCCGCGTGGCGGCGGGCCAATGCCGGGCATGTCAGCCTGAGCAAGTTGAAGGTGATGTCAGCGATAGAGGCCTGCCGAACCGAGGCGCTCGGCGGGCATGTGGCAGCCTGCACCAAATGCAGCCATCAGCACATCGCGTATAACTCGTGCAAGAACCGGCACTGCCCCAAGTGTCAGGGTCCGGCTGCGCGCGACTGGATGGCGGCGCGGGCCGAAGACCTGCTGCCGGTCGAATATTTCCACGCCGTGTTCACCTTGCCTGCCGAGATTGCGCGGATCGCCCTCTGGAACAAGCGGGCCATTTATGGCCTGCTGTTCCGGGCTTTGGCAGAGGCTGTGATGACCATCGCTGCCGATCCCAAGCGGCTTGGTGCTCGCGTTGGCCTGACCAGTGTCTTGCATACCTGGGGCTCGGCGCTGACCCATCATCCTCACATCCACATGATCGTACCCGGTGGTAGCCTGTCGCCAGGCGGCTCCCGTTGGGTGGCCTGCAAGCCAGGCTTCTTTCTGCATGTCCGCGTGCTGGCGCGTCTATTCCGTCGGCTGTTCCTTGAAGGGCTGGACGCGCTGCACCGAACAGGAGAACTTGCCTTCTTCAGTGATCTGGCCCGGTTGGCGGACGCTGATGACTTTGCCAAATGGCTGGCCCCGTTCCGCAAAAGCGAATGGGTGGTCTATGCCAAACCACCCTTCGGTGGGCCCGAACAGGTGCTGGCCTATCTCAGCCGATACACGCACCGTGTCGCGATCTCGAACCAGCGCCTCGTCAGCGCAGATGCCAACACCGTGGCGTTCCGATGGAAGGACTACCGGATCAAACGCGGAGACCGAATGAAGGTCATGCGGCTTGATACGCACGAGTTCATCCGTCGGTTCCTCATGCATGTTCTTCCGGACGGGTTCCACCGCATCCGCCACTATGGACTGCTGGCCTCCGCACAACGCAAGGCCAATATCGCAAAGGTCCGCGCCCTGACCGGGGCAAGCGCGCCAGAGCAAGAACCACCTTCCGAGGATGATCCCGCACCACTTACCCTGCGCGAGCCGTGCCCCTGTTGCGGTGGCTCGATGCGCATCATTGAAACGTTCCGGCGTGGCCAAGTTCCCCGATCCCGCGCGCCACCAAGGGAACAGGCCGCATGACCAAGTGCCCAATCATCCCATCCAATACAGACCGGTTGGCCCAGCCAAACCGGCCCAAACCCACTGTGCGCAGCGAACCGGAAAGTCGCGTAAAAGGCGCAAACCGCCAGCAACCCAGGTTAAATCTAAGGCAAACACTCCAGTGGAACGGGGAAGCGACTGCTTTCAACCCGTTCATTCTTCCCAGCAACGCGCCCGAAACGGCCACAGACCCAACCGGCACCGCACTTTCCCCATAGACAACGCCCGGCCCCCGCGGCTTCCTCCCTGAGAGATTTTCCAACGCGGGCCACACTCAGGCCAAGTCGAAACCGTGCACCCTGGCCCGCATCAGAAAATCTTCATCGTTCCAGTCGTTAGTCGCAGCTTATGCGAACGTCTGCTCCTGACAAACATCGTTGATTGTGTCCGCGACGCAAAAATCGAAGTGGGGCCGATGTGGTTGCGATTATGGATTGCCGCTTCCAATTACTTACGACTGACCATCGATAACTGCATCGGAGATCAATTTCCAGTGATGCCTGCCAAGCAAGAGGGCGAGGGTCAGCGAGACCCGCGGATTGTTAAATTAAATCAATAACTTCCTGTGAGTGCTTGTGAAGCTGAAACCTGTCGACAGAGCATAATCGATAGTTCGGTTTACAATCAAACACTAGGCAAAAATCACGTAAGTCATTGATTTTATTGGAGGCGAGTACCGGAATCGAACCGGTGTACACGGATTTGCAATCCGGAAAATTTCGTTGATTTAAAAGGAAAAATTTGTAAACGGACTTGTTTCGTTCAGGGTCACTTTTCAATAGGTTACGAGGCCCAAGTAAACGGTTTTTCGCAGTCTCCCGCTCTGGCGAAAGGGCAAAGAAAAACCGCTGAGGGGGCGGCCACCCACCTCAACGGCATAGAA
>JAAENN010000248.1 GCA_024224295.1 Shimia sp.
GAATTCAGGAAGTTCAAGAACAACGCGGCCAGCCTCAAGGCTCTGCTGGCAGGAATGAAAGTCAATGGGAAGCTGAGACTGGACCTGGAATTCCAAGCCTATTTCGGTGGAGCGTAGAGATCAGTTTCTTACATGCCGGCTCTACGGTGCCTTTCAGGGGCATAGCTGCCATCTGTGAGTGACAGTCAGCACTTCTCCTATGGAGCAAAGGACAAAACCGCTCTCGCGGTAGTGAGTTGAGATAGGAGGCACGGTCCGGGGATTAGGGACTGGGTCTGTCCTGTGTTGAGCTTTGGGGTTTCCCTACCTCACTCAATCCAGGAGCAGACCCATGACCGACAAGCCTATCAGCCCGTTGCGCCAGCGCATGATCGAGGACATGACGGTCCGCGGCTACACGCGGGCAACGCAGCGAGCCTACATTACCATGATACGGGAGTTCACGAAGTTTTTCGGCTGCTCGCCGGATCAGGCGAGCGCGGATGACCTTCGCCGCTACCAGGTGCATATGAGGGAGAACGGCGCTTCGGATATCAGCATGAACGCGGCCGTCTCTGCCTTGCGCTTCTTTTTCGGCACCACGCTTGGGCGTAACGACGCCCAGACCGGCATGACCACGGTGCGGGTGCCCAAGCGGGTGCCGGTGATCCTCAGCGAGGACGAGGTCCGGCGCCTGCTCCAGGCCGCTGCCGGCCTCAAATACCGCGCTGCCTTCTCGCTCGCCTACGGCGCAGGCTTGAGAGCATCTGAAGTTGTCGGCCTGAAGATCAGCGACATCGACAGCGCGCCAGACCGCATGCTCTTGCGCATCGAACAAGCCAAGGGACGCAAGGACCGGTACGCCAAGCTGTCCAAGCCCATGCTCAACCTGCTCAAAGCCTGGTGGAAGGCCGGCTATGCCAGCGGTGTGATGCTCCCCGGCGGCTGGCTGTTTCCGGGTCAGAACCCGGTCAATCATCTGACCCCGCGCCAGTTGCGCCGGGCCCTGGACAATGCCAAGCAAGCCGCCGGTATCGACAAGCCCATGACCTTGCACACGCTTCGGCACTGCTTTGCCAGTCACCTTCTGGACCAGGGGGTCGATATCAGGGTGATCCAGGTGCTGCTGGGCCATGTCAAGCTGGAGACCACGGCGCGCTATGTCCGGGTCGCCTCCAGCACACTGCGCTCCGTCAAGAGCCCGCTCGACCATCTCGACTTAGGACCCCTGCCGCCCGACTGAGTACCGGGGCATCATGCCCCGCCCCTCATTGGAGGTGGCGGACATCTTCCGGGCCCACGGAGCCTTATGGCGCAAGGCCAATCAAGGCCATGTCAGCCTCGGCCAGCTCAAGGTCATGTCGGCCATCGAAAACTGCCGCACCGCGGCCCTTGGCGGTCATGTCGCCGCTTGCAAAGACTGCGGCCACACATCGATCGCCTACAATTCCTGCCGCAACCGCCATTGCCCCAAATGCCAGGGCCAGGTCGCCAAGGACTGGCTCGAGGCGCGCCAAGCTGACCTCCTGGACGTGCCCTACTTTCACGTTGTCTTCACCGTGCCGGCGCAAATCGCCAAAATCGCCTACCATAACAAGCGGGTGGTCTATGATCTGCTGTTCAAGACATCCGCCGAGACTGTGCTGACGATTGCAGCCGACCCCAGGCACCTCGGCGCCAGAATCGGCTTCACGGCCGTGCTCCACACCTGGAGTTCAACCATGACCCATCATCTATTACCCGGCAGGCAAGCGAAGCGCCGCCGAGAGGGCCCACGTGCACATGATCGTTCCCGGCGGCGGCTTCTCGCTGGACGGCCAAAGCTGGGTCAGGTGCCGGGCGAACTTCTTCGTCTATGTGGGCGTGCTGTCGGCGCTGTTTAAACGGCTCATGCTGGACGCGCTCAACGCGGCCCACAAAGCCGGCCGCTTGCAGTTCTTCGGTGATGAGGCCGGGCTCGCCGACCGCCGAGTGTTTGCCGCCTATCTCGCACCGCTCCGCGACATCAAGTGGACGGTCTACGCAAAACCTCCGTTCTCAGGACCCGGCACCGTGCTTGCCTATCTTTCGCGCTATACCCATCGTGTCGCCATCGCCAACTCCAGGCTGATCGCTCACGACCACACAGGCGTGAGCTTCCGCTACAAAGATTACCGCGCCGCCAAAGCCAATGGAGGACGGGTCCGCCACAAGACCATGACTTTGGTCGCACCTGAGTTCATTCGCCGCTTCCTTCTCCACGTCCTGCCTGACCGTTTCCACCGCATCCGGCACGGAGCCTGCCCCGGACTTGATCCGGGGGATTGCTGGCCAATGGCGGGCGCACCGAAAACCTCGCCCGGGCCCGTGAGTTGCTCAATGTGCCGGCGCCACGCGAAGAGCCGGACACCGTCACCGATCCCGCAGAGCCATCAGATCCCGCCAAGCCCTGTCCGTACTGCGGCGGAGCCATGATCATCATCGAAACCTTCGAGCCCGGACACAAACCCCGCGCCCAGCCGCGCGCCCCGCCGGCGCAAAGCGGGAAAACCCCATGACGATCACACGAATGAAAGCCGCCACCGATGCCGGTCTTCGCCGCCGGCCACCGCATCGCTCTGTGCAACACCGCCCTCAGATCAGCCGATCCGCCAACACAAGCCGTCCGCACCCGCCTCAGACAGGCCAAGGTCCAATCGAACACCCAGCCTCGAGACGCTGCCTTGGTTCAAGTGCGATCCAGGCATGGCCGAAAGCCCGTCAACTACCGCACAATCCCCATAGCCGCTCCAAGCCGCAACATCGCGCCTGAGCCCCCCGCGGTTTCCTCCATTGAGGCTTGCAGAACACCTGCCCAACCAGCACCTGGCCGCCGTCAATCAGGGGCAGGTGTCCTACAATCCTTCACAAAAACGCCCGTCACCCTATCCAAACACCGACAGGTCCAACTCCATCATCTCCCCCATCCACATCGCATGCTCGGTGTGGTCCTTGAGTTCGTCGCCTGTGTCGGGGTGAATGAACACCACCAGCCCGTCCCGGTTCAGGGCCAGCCAGGGGATGAAGGCGGCGAAGGTTTCAGGCTCGAAAGCCAGCTGACAGCTCCAGCACGGATGCGGGCCGACCGGCTTTTCGTGCATGCGGCC
>JAAENN010000249.1 GCA_024224295.1 Shimia sp.
AAGCCCCCCTGCGATCCCGGACGGCCGGATTTCCCGGGTCCGGTTCTGACCTTGGAGTCTGTCCTCCTACTGCCTTCCCACTGCCGAGGAAGCTTAAATGGTGACGCATATCCACCCCGCTCGACTGTAGTTTCAGACCTCCTGATCTCGCCCCATGGGCTTACGGCAATCCTCGAGCGGCGAAACCCGCATGAGCACTGGATTTTATGTCAGAAATTACTGTTGCGCCTGCTGCGGGCTTGTCTACTCGGTAGGATTTTGAAACGATACTGTTTCACGTTGCTGAGGCTACCAAACAGCGGCCAAATCCAAGCAAGCCCTAGGAGGGATTTCCACAATGCCGCAGATGCACTTGCCCCTTTTCCCTGATGGCGTGGAGCACATTACCCCGGAATTAGCCTTTGAAAAAAAGGCTGGCCAGATAACCTACTTCAACGGGCACATGCCAGTATTTATTCATGACGAGCAGGATATTGCGACCTTTCGCATGATCACGGCGCAGTTTTGCATTAATGGCAATGCCACACAGGCGGATATTTCCCGCGCCTTTGGCGTCACGCTCATCAGCGTCAAACGGGCCGTCAAGCGCTATCGGGAGAAAGGGGTCTCGGGGTTTTATGAGGAGGCGAAGCGGCGAGGGCCGGCGGTGCTGACGGAGGCGGTGTTGACGGAGGCGCAAGAGCGGCTCGATGAGGGATTAGACACCTCGGAGGTAGCCGAGCAACTCGCCGTGAAACGCGATACGCTGGCCAAGGCGATCCGCGCCGGGCGCCTGCATAAGCCCACCAAAAAAAAGACCTCGACACATCGCTAAGCACCAAGAGCCAACGCAGCGGCGAGGACGCCGCGGCGCCGATGGGGGTGGGGGCGAGTAATGTGTTGGATCGGGTGGCGGCCAGCATGGGGGATCTAACGGCCGTTGAACCAATATTTCAAGCGGTTTCGGATGTTCCCAATGGAGGCGTGCTCTTCACCCTGCCAGCGCTGTTGGCGGTCGGTCTGCTGCATCAAGCCCACAAATATTTCCAATTACCCAAGGGCTATTATGGACTGGAGAGCCTTTTTTTGATGCTGGCCTTTCTGGCCTTGGCCCGGCTGCCATCGCTGGAGCAACTGCGTTACTGTGCTCCGGGTGAATGGGGCAAATTATTGGGGCTGGACCGCATCCCGGAAGTACGCACCCTGCGCAAGAAACTCGCCCTGCTTTCCAATCAACAACAGGCGAACGCCTGGAGCGCCGAACTGTGCGCCCACTGGATGGGAGAGGATCCCGACAAGGCCGCGGTGTTGTACGTCGATGGCCATGTGCGGGTGTACTACGGTCATCAAACCCAGCTGCCACGCCACTATGTGGCGCGCCAAAAGCTTTGCTTGCGCGCCACCACCGACTACTGGGTCAATGCCATGGATGGACAGCCGTTCTTTCTGATCAACCAGGCCGTCGATCCTGGGTTGCTCCAGGTATTGGAACACGAGATTGTCCCGCGTTTGGAAAAGGAGATTCCCAACCAGCCCACGCCCGCGCAATTGGCGGCCGATGCGAAGTTGCATCGTTTCATCCTGGTCTTTGATCGGGAAGGCTATAGCCCGGCCTTTCTACGGACTCTGAAGAAAAAGCGAATTGCCTGTCTGACTTACCACAAATACCCTGGGGCGGATTGGCCGCAGGAGGAGTTCTTTCCCTGCCAGGTGAGTCTCGCCTCAGGGGCCTGCGTGGAAATGCGCCTGGCCGAGCGAGGCACTTTCCTGGGGGGTAAGGTCTGGGTGCGCGAAATTCGCAAACTCACCGAAAGCGGCCATCAAACCTCGGTGCTGTCGAGCGATTATCGTTCGAACCTGGAGCTAGTGGCGGCGGCCATGTTTGCTCGATGGTCTCAGGAAAACTTTTTCAGATACATGCGTGAACACTATGGATTAGACCGTCTGCTCGACTATGCTACCGAGGAGATTCCTGATACCACAAAGGTGGTGAACCCGGAATATCGCCGACTCGATGGCCAGGTGCGAAGCCTTCGAGGTCATCTCACCCGAAAGCTTGCCGCCTTCTCGGCGATGGGTCTCAAAGGTGAAATCGAACCGAAAAAAGTGGCGGCGTTCGAGCAGAAAAAAGCGCAGCTCCAGGAGCAGATCGAGGGCCTGACAAAAGCGCTCGATG
>JAAENN010000250.1 GCA_024224295.1 Shimia sp.
AGCTGTGGAACCAGCCACGGTGCTGGTCGGTGCCTTCCATGTAGACGTCGGCGATGCCGTCGGCCACGCCGTCTTCACGGTCGCGCAGCACAAAGGCGTGAGTCGAACCGGAGTCAAACCACACGTCGAGCACGTCAAACACCTGCTCCCACTCATCGGCGTTGTAGGCGTCGCCTAGGAAGCGCTCTTTGGCGCCGTCGAAGTACCAGCAATCCGCGCCTTCTTCTTCAAAAGCGGCTTTCACCCGGGCGTTCACCTCTGGATCACGCAGCAAGAAGCCTTCGTCGGTTGGCAGCAGGCCCTTTTTGACAAAGCAGGTCAGCGGCACACCCCAGGCGCGTTGACGCGACAGCACCCAATCAGGACGATCTTCGATCATCGAGAACAGACGGTTGCGGCCCTTCTGCGGAGTCCATTTCACCAGCTCATCAATCGAGCGCAGCGCGCGTTCGCGGATGCTGTCGCCCATTTCGTTCTGGCCGTCATCCAGCTTGCGATCCACAGAGGCAAACCACTGCGGCGTGTTGCGATAGATGATCGGGGCTTTGGAGCGCCAGCTGTGCGGATAGCTGTGCTTGATCTTGCCACGCGCCAGCAAACCGCCCACTTCGACCAGTTTGTCGATGATCTTCTTGTTGGCGTCGCCTTCCTTGCCCTTGCGGTTCAAGATGTAGGTGCCGCCAAAGAACGGCAGGTCGGCGCGGAAGCCACCGTCATCCATGACGTTATAGGTGATCATCTGCTCCAGCATGCCGAGGTCACGGTAAAGTTCAAATTCCTCCATACCGTGGGACGGCGCACAATGCACAAAACCGGTTCCTTCGGTGTCGGTCACAAACGGCGCCGCGCGGAAATCGCGCAGATCGTCCCATTCGCCTTCGGAGCCTTCGGCGCCACTCAGCGGATGCGCCAACCGCAACGTTTCTAGATCTTCGGTGGGCACATCGCGCAAACGTTTCCACATAGAGTCATCCAGACGCGCCCGCTGCATCACATCGCCAGCCAAGTTATCCGCTAAGATGAACTTGTCGCCAACATTGGCCCAGCTTTCGTCAGGCGTGCCGGTTACTTCATAGAGGCCATACGCAATGTCTGCACCATACACGACCGCCTTGTTGGACGGGATGGTCCAAGGTGTTGTGGTCCAGATTACCACGTGCGCACCTTGCAGGTCCTTCAGAGCGGCCTCTTTCTCAGCATCCTCAGCTTCGCTGTCGGAACCAAAACTCAATCCGGCCACTTTGAACTTCACCCAGATCGTGAAGCTCTCTTTGTCGTGGTATTCCACCTCGGCTTCAGCCAGCGCGGTCTTTTCAACCGGCGACCACATCACAGGCTTACTGCCCTGATAAAGCGTGCCGTTCATCAGGAACTTCATGAACTCATCCGCGATCACAGCCTCGGCGTGATAATCCATGGTAATGTAAGGATCAGGCCAGTTGCCGGTGATGCCCAGACGTTTGAATTCCTCACGCTGGATATCAATCCAGCCCTCGGCAAACTTGCGGCATTCCTGACGGAACTCCACCACATCCACGGCGTCTTTGTCTTTGCCTTTTTTGCGGTACTGCTCTTCGATCTTCCACTCAATCGGCAGGCCGTGGCAGTCCCAGCCCGGCACATAGCGCGCGTCTTTGCCCATCATCTGATGGGAGCGCACGATCATGTCCTTGATGGTTTTGTTCAGCGCGTGGCCAATGTGCAGGTGACCGTTGGCGTAGGGCGGGCCGTCGTGCAGGATAAACGGCTCGCGGCCTTCTTTCTCGCGCAGACGGTCATACACGCCCATCTTCTCCCAACGCTCCAGCCACGCAGGCTCGCGCTTGGGCAGGCCAGCGCGCATTGGGAAGTCGGTTTTCGGGAGGTTCAGCGTATCTTTGTAGTCAGGTGTTTCGGCACACATGTGTCCGGTCCTTTTCAGGCGTCGTATCTGGAATGGTCTAGGGTCGGCGCGGTCTTCCATACGCCTTGTCCCGGCGGCTCGAACAGTTAGAGCGCCGGGCTGATAATTCGAATAATAATTGCGAATATCTGCGTCATAGCCGCCTTATAGGCCGCTGGACGTGTGGGGTAAAGCCATACTCGCCTAGGCCTAAATAGCAATAGAGGGCACGCAGGCGCACCCTCTTGATGTCTTAATCTGGCTGGCTGGACCTGGCGACGTTGCTGGCAATACTGCTGGCTGCGAAGCTGGACCTGGCGCGCTAAAACCTTTTACGCCGCTTGACCTTCAAAGCTGCCGCACCAGTCTGTGGTTTTCACAAGCGGCCAATGGGCGGCACCTGCCTTTTCCTCTTCAGTGAGGAAAGTCGGCGCATTGAAACGGCACAGTCCACCGGTTTCATTTGCTGAGGTTTCTTTCACAACTTCGTTGTCAAAAAACGCGCATACGTTGCAAGCTTTGTCAGTCATGGCTCTCTCCATTTTGGCTAAAGGATCTGGCTGCGTGGCTGGCGTCTGGCTGGCTGCGTCGCTGATCTTACGGCTTTCGGAAACATCATGTTCCCGTATGTTGTTGGTGTTCAAAACTTAGGTCGATGAGATTTCGACTTCAAGTCTTTTTTTGTTTATTTTCAGTTACTTGACTGATTTACTCAACCTTTCAGATCTGAGCGTTTTACTTCCGCAGAAGTCGACAAAAACGCTCACCTGCGACTGTCTTGCAGTTGCAACTCCCTCAGGTGAATTTTAACTAGTAAAAAAAGGAGTTCGCCGCATGGCCACCTTGCCACCCAAATTTGATGTGACCCGCAATGACATCACTCGCGTCGTGGGTACATTCTACGAACTGATCCGTCAACATCCCGGATTGGGGCCAGTGTTTGCGGTGCACGTCGATGATTGGCCCAAGCACGAAGCTAAAATTGTCGACTTCTGGGCCAATGCGATTCTACATGAACGCTCCTACGATGCGAATCCCCTCAAGGTGCATCGTGACGCAGGCAACGTGCGCCCTGGCATGTTTGAAACGTGGTTGGCGCTGTTTGATCTGACCCTGCGCGAAGAATTGCGCGCGGATCAGGCCGCGGCCTGGTCAGCACTGGCCCATCGCATTGGCCGCAGCCTGCGCGCCGGTGTTGTTGAAAAGATGAAAGGTCCCGGCGGCGTGCCTATCCTGCGCTGAGTGCGCTTAGCCCTCTTTAGAGAACAACCCGGTCAACGCGCGTTTCACCAACCCGGCAACACTTGGGCGTCGCCCCGCGCCAAATGGCAAAGGACGACAGACGTCCATCGCCGCCACGCCCACCCGTGCCGTCAACGCGCCATTGACCAAGCCCTCACCAAAGCGGCGGCTTACCTTGGCCAAGGCCCCACCTCCTGCAATTGTGCCAATCAGGTCGTCGCCAGCGGCGACCGCGCCGGTGGCCACCAGATGGGTCATCACCGCTCGGAACAAGCGCCA
>JAAENN010000251.1 GCA_024224295.1 Shimia sp.
AAAAACGCCGTCAGCTGAACTTATTGACTTGGACGATCATGGTCGAATAGTTGGCATGTTTGGCTCATCGGACATTTTTGTGGGTGGAGTTGAGGAGGAGATTTAGTTTGCCGCAGAAGAAGAGGATTCTTGTCCGGTAGTTGGCAAAGTTTCGGAACCCTCTTGCGGCTGTCTTGATCGATTGTATGCGACTGTTATAACCCTCGGCCATGCCGTTGCTTATATGATGCCGAAACCAACTCAGTATCCGATCCAAATGGCACTTGAGCATCCGCGCCACTTTCTTCACCGGCTCCAGTCGGCAGCGGATCGCCCATTGGTACCATTGCTTGAAGAACTTTCTGGCGTTGCCCGCGTACCGATAATCCCAGAACCAGCGAAATTGCTCCCGGATCGCCCATGCCCTCGCCGTTTTCAATTCCTGTTGCTTGAGCGGCTCAAAGACCAGCCATTTCTCTTCACTCAAGTTCTCGGGATTGAAGAGCCAAAGCTGCTTGGTACCCGTGAGCGTCTCGTCACCTTCTTTCCTAAGTGCCTTGTGTTCCTGCCTCCGCACCTTGTCCACCGCTTCGTTGAGGTGCTTGGAGATGTGAAAACGGTCATGCACAATCTCGGCCTCCGGCACGTGCCGCTCGGCACTGTTTGCAAAGGCGGGCCACATGTCCATCGCCACCGCTTTCACATGGCTCTTCTGCTCCACAGCCAACGCGCTCCACAGCACGTTGGCCGCCGCCTCATCGCGCCCACGCGACACCTCCAACACCCTCGCCCCATCGATGTCCGTCATCACCGAGACGTAATCGTGGCCCCGTCCAAAACTCTTCTCATCCATTCCCACATGCTCCACCTCATCGAGTTCCCGCTTGGCCAAGCCCCGCTCCACCGCACGCTCCATGATCCGATGCAACCCTTTCCAGTTGAGTCCCAGCAGTTTGCTGGCCTGTTCCACACTCGATGCCGCCTGCAACACTCGAACCGCAAACGCCTCAAACATCAGCGTAAATCGCCCATGCAGATCGGCCCACGGCACCGCACACGTCTTGACTCCGCACTCCGGACAATCCGTTCGCGGCACTCTGGCCCGCATCACCGTCTCAAACTGCATCGTGTCCATATGACGCCACTCCCGCTGCTTCGCATGATCTTTAAGCGAACACTTCTCACCGCATCCAGAGCAACAAAACTCCGCCCCGGCCACCGACTCCAACCGGATCGCCACCCGCTGCTCTTCCAACACCAGTTCCACATCCAATACCTGCCAATCGTCATCAAGGCCCAACAACCGCTCGTAATGCTCCGCAAGGCTTTCCATCCCCAGACCTTCCTCCTCTTTCACCCTAAATGCTCTTCCTATCCTCCCTCCCACCCACTAAATTCTCCGAAGGACCAAAGAATTGGACACCTCTTGATTGTGCCCTTTTACGCGGCGAAGGAATTACATTCAAAAATATCGATGGCAGGAAGGCGGTGGCGGAGTTGCTGGTCAACAA
>JAAENN010000252.1 GCA_024224295.1 Shimia sp.
AAACCGCCGAGGCCGGCCACCAGTCGAATCATTTCGTTCAAGGGTAGTCCTAAATCGGTAATGACGCATTGTAGTGATGGACAAAGTTCCAAATCGCCCCAATATGGTTTGCCAGCTTCTTCGAAAACGACAGGGTTTTCCGAACGAGGCGACTCACTCGTTGCCGCAACGTGCAGTTGAACCGTTCGATGTAGCTCGTCTTGCCCGTCTCCTTGCCCACGGGCCGATGACGCGCAGCGGGAATGACTTGGCCGTAGGCGGCCCAGAAATCGGTGTAGCACACGGCACATTGGCGGTACACCAGGGGGAGCGAGGCCCACAGCTGCCGCGCCGCCTGCTCGTCTCTGCGCCCCACATGAACCCCGACAATCGCGCGAGTGTCCACGTCCAGGGCCAGCCATACCCATTGTTTGTTGCTTTTTTTCCCTACGAATGACCAGAGTTCATCGCATTGAATCGTCAGCCGGCCTTTTTTTTTGACACTGTCAATTCGCTGCGGGATTTCCGCGTACTTTTTGTTGACATAAGCCTGGAGCCACGGCTCCGACACCCCCATCACCCGTGCAATCCCAGCCAAGGACAGTCTCTCCAGCAGCAGCTTGTCAATCAACGTCTTCATCTCATCGGTGACCTCACGCCACTGGGGATCCTCCACGAACTGGCGACCACAGGGGCGGCATTTGTAGTTCTGCTTGCCATTATGGATGTGGCCATTCTTGACCACGTGGTTGGTTCCACAGCTCGGGCAGGTCGGCATCTTTGGTCCCTCGTCAATGTTGCTGTGCGTAGGATAACATCATTATCAATTTGGGACTACCCG
>JAAENN010000253.1 GCA_024224295.1 Shimia sp.
GGCAGGGCGCGGAGGCGGCGGTGGACAGGACCCGGCCGGCGGCGACGGAGAGGAGGACGCCGTTCCGGCCCGACCAGTGGTGGTGACCACCAGCACCTTGGAAGACTGGCTGTGGCGAGGCGACGACCCGATCCTCGCGCCAATGAGCTGGCAGGTCTACTCGATGTGGGTCTACCGCATCGAGAAGCCGCCGCGATCCAAGGCCCAGCAGGGACACGTCCGGCACCGTTTCGTCGACATCGAGTTCTCCGCGGACTACAAGCTCAACGTGACGCACGCGCAGCGCTTGGCCACGGAGTTCCGGGTGCCTCTCTTCGAAGGCTTCACGATGCCTCCGAACAGCGTCGACGCAGAGACGGCAGCCATGTACAAGCAGGTGCTCTTGCGCCCGCTGCGGGTGGAGGAAAGCGAGGATCCTGAGGACGTTCGCCTTCTGCAAGCCTTCGACTCGCTCTGTGCTCCCTGCCAGCTGAACGTACCTCAGCGGACTCGCAGCGTCCAAGCGGCGCAAGCTTTCTCCGCCGCTTGGTTGGCCTTCCAGTCGGCGCAGAAAGCGAAGGCCTCGGAAGCCAGGCGACGCTTCCTGTCGCGCTACGAGTGGCCGTCCCTCTGGGAGACGCAGGAAGTGCAGGACCGCTTGGACGCCATGTGGGCGGAGGAGACTGGCGACGACGACGGTGCATTGCCTGCGGAGGAGCGGATGGCGCCGCCAATGGATCCGGATGCCGGCAAGCCCCGAGCTACGGTGGACCACTACGTCGCCTTGATCGGCGAGGATGTGGCGCTGAACTTGGAGGGCTTGGCGCGAGCTCGGGTCGAGAAGCACCCGCGGGCGTACCAGACGGACGCGCAGGTGCACCAGGTCTACATGAAGGCCACGTCTGGAGGCGGCGAAGGGCAGGAAGCAGGGGACGAGGGCGATGGCGGCGATGACAGCTTGGCAGCACCTCAGCCGAACGAGCAGGTGTTCCCGCCCGTGCCTTGGGGCTTCACCTCCCAGGAAGAGCTTCTGGAGACCCTCCGCTTCGGCCACCGGAAGCGCTTGACGCCTTTCGCCGTATTTCTGCGCGAGATGATTAACTACGTGTTCACGAGCCGCACAGCGTTGTTGCGCTTGCACATCAACCGGACAAACCAACAGGGCCGTCAAAACGGTGACAGTCATCATTTTCATGGGAAGTCTCCATCACAGGTGAGACACGCAATAACCGACGCATGACAAATCGGGGATGGCTCACCATCCGCAGTGCCGTTCCCCATAGCGGTTCTGGGCATCTATCGTTTCGGCGGTGTCGCGATCTCCTGTCACAACCACCGAAGCGACATAACGCTCAAACCAGATAGGCTCCGCAATGTCGCAGAAATCTCCATCGGGAGATTGATAGCATGCGCTAACGACGAGTGAGGCGGTCAATAAGAGCGGTATCGTCTTGCATTTCCACATCTCGTTCTATCTCCTGTTTGCGGTGGATGGCATCAAGGCGGGCTTTGTTCTGCAGGGCTTCTGTTTTGCGCCTCTGATCGTTCTTCGCATCGATGCGAAGCCATGCAAGCAAGACGACCACAAACGCGCTGAGTGCGGCCCATACTGCCGCCTTGGAAGGTAGGAAGCGCAGCATCACCGCGCCCCTCCCGCCCATTTGCGAAGCCGCTCGCGCGCAATCCATCCCAGCCCGATCAGCGCAACAGCAGAAAAGCCCAAGAGGATATACTGAGCCAAAGGGTCCAGCTTGCCCAATGCGGTTAGAACACCCCCTGCCCCCGCCGCAGCAGTACCAGCAACGGCGCGGATCGTTGTAGACTGAGCCGGTGAACTGCGCTCCGCGTCAGCCTTGGGTGTCGCTTCAATGATTGTAGCATCCGTAAGAAACAGTTCGCGCTCGGCCGCACGGCGGCGGGTAAGCCCGCGCAAGACCTTGCCACCAGCCTTATTGAACCATGTCAGCGCTTCGGCAGCGCCCTCAATATCCCCCGCGTTGAAGCGGCGAAGGCAGGTAGATCGGCTGAACGCCCCAACGCCAATGTTATACGCGAGAGACAGCATCGCACCGAACTCATTGTCATTGGGCGCTCGACGGAACATAGGTCTGATTTGATCCGCAAAGCGTTCAAGCCCCTCCCACAGCATTTGCTCCGCAAAGGGCTTGGTCCACGTGTCAACCACAGACACGCCTGGACCAAAGCCCGCGCTGTTGGTGTAGCCGTATCCAATGGTGAGCACACCAACCGGATCGAGATACGCAGTCAGCTCAAGACCTTCAAAGCGCTTCACAAGGTCTAAGGTGGCTTGGTTTATGTTCATGTGTTTCTCCACAAAAAAACCCGCCAGAGGCGGGTGGGTTGAGGTTAGTGGCGAGATGCGCCAGCATGGAACGACCTTCCAGGAAAAGTCCTAGAAGGCTCTGACTTTATCCAACAAGGAAGCCTGTTTGCTTTGTCTCCAGATCAAATGCCCCTGCGGTTACTACGGGACGACAACCAACGAGAAAGCGATTTCTCAGTTTTCAGAAGACATTCGGCCACGCCTGCGCTGCTCACGCTGTAAAGGTACCCTGAACCTTGAAATTCGGATGGCTTGGAACCCAAGCGCTTGCGCGCTGGATGGATGCCGTACAGAGCAAGAGCATATCCCAGATGGCTAGGCTAATCGAAGCACCATGCAGCAAACCCTGGGGTTTGGTTGGCAACACTCATAAGACATTTCTAGAACAGATCAGAAGACAGAATGTAAAAAAGGAAAACCCATGTGTTCTCAGGTATACACGGGACAATTTGTAAGATTGAAAAATGAGCAAAATAATAAACTTACCAAAACCTAGAAATCTAGGCTGGACACTGAAGAGGTTAGAAAACGCTCATTTAACAATGACGCTTTTGTCAGATGGTCGTACTCAGTACAAAATTGAACATTCTAAAGTGAGAGGTGTCACAGCGGAAATGATTAGCTGGTGGTACAGTGTTTATGCAGATCTGACACTGGTGATTGATGGACAGGTTTTTCCCGCGTTCCTTATAAGCCACCCTACAGACCACATTTCTCTTAAAAGAGAAACATCAACACCAAACGAAACTCTGCAACCTGGCGATCACATAATAATGCAAGAATGCTACAATCGGGAAATAGATCAAATGTTAAACGAAAGGCTTACAGTTTTAAGCCTCGAAAACGATTTTTACACCCTACAAGTTTCACGCGCGGGTATGCGCGTTGCAGACATCGAATTTAGGTTCAATGACTGTGACAGTGGAGTAAATTTCACTAGCAAACTTACGGTAGGCGTCGAGCTAGGACTGCTTAAGTCTCTGATAAATAGAATTATTTTACCCTGGCTCTATTTTAGAAATAGGAGATGGGAGCAAAGTAACGCGGCGTGGATGCAGCACACGGTCGAGGAAATCGGAAACTTTGAGAACTTTCTCCCCGAAATATTCAACCGACGACATCAAGGCTTAAAGATTGTTTGGAATCGCGATTGACAAAGGTCAGGACTAAACACCAGGTCCACAACCAACGAGAAAGCGATTTCTCAGTTTTCAAAAGGCATTCGGCCACGCCTGCGTTGCTCACGCTGTAAAGGTGATCAGCCCCACCCAAGTGGTCCAGTTTGATTGTTAGTGCATGATTGGCCTCTGGTCCATCGGGACGACGGTTTCCGGCGCCGGCGGGCGGTAGCCCAGAGCACTATGCGGTCGTTTGGTGTTGTAGTGTTTCCTCCA
>JAAENN010000254.1 GCA_024224295.1 Shimia sp.
CGCGCACACAACACAGCCAACAGCCCTCATTTTACGACTTCGAAGCGCTCCCGTTTCTGAGATAATCTCTCCGGGGCTGGTGAGAGTCCGAAAAATATTTCTGAGTGGGATAGATCGGGGAGGGTGGGGGGATTGGGGGGGATGCTGCGGAACTGTCAGCAGTCCAAGCGCGGGCGCGTCCACTTCTTGACAGGTTGCCCGTTGTGTGATACAATGAACTCATAGGGCATATAGGAACGGGGAGAACCATGAAGAACGCAATGCTCGTATCGCTTTACCAAGACACTGAAGGGCTGACGGTTTCCTACTGGGACCGGGCCGCACGCGCAAGGCATCAGCGAACCTACATGCTGAACTCTCCACAGGCTGTCAGGTTGCTTGACGCGGTATTGTCCGTACCCTGTGACATCACGGTTTCAGAACACGGGACAAGCATCATCCCCGCACCGATGCTGAAGGACCACAAGTTCTTTCAGTATGGGTCACGCGCCAGTTACGCCGACTGACCAGTAACTCGCACGCACTCCCAAACAACGACCCGCTTCGGCGGGTCTTTATATTCCTTTTGGGGGAGGGGGGTCTACCTCTTCGCGCTGGTTTTGTGATACACTCTAAGTACCCTAAAAACCGGAACGGGGGGTTATACCCCCTCTAACGGTTTCGTCATCTCGCAAGACAAGTATCGGAGGAACTACTATGGCGAATAAGACGGCCCAACAAATCACCGAAAAGTTCCGTCAGAAAATGGCGGCGGCTGGCGGCGATTTCGAGTTCGGCGTCAACAACCCTTCCCGCTCTTGGGAAGAGGGCGCACGTGAGGGCGCTTCGCGCTGGGCGACTGGCGTTCAAGAGGCAATCGGGCGTGACGCGTTTTCAAAGGGCGTTGCCGGGAAGGACAGCAAGTGGCAGCGCAAAGTCACCACCGTTGGCGTCCAGCGCTACACGGCGGCGGCTCAATCGGCTGCGGAAGAGTACGGGCGTGTCGCTCAGACCGTGCTTGAAATCGCCCAAGCGTCGAGCGCGCAAGTTCAGTCGATGGCGAACTCGACGTTCGAAGAGCGCACGCAACGCGCCGTCCAGAACATGCGGAACATTCGTGACGCGTGGCGTCAGCGCAAGGGTGGCTAGTCTCTCGCTGACCTTCTAGCGAAGAGCTAACCCAAAAGGAAAGAGACTATGCCATATTTGAGAACAGAATATCTAAGGGAAGCCGTTGATTGGACACGCGGCGGCACTTATCGGGAAGACCTGCCCAAATCTGGACTCTTGACCGGGCTGCTCTTCGAAGTCTCCGGCTCTTGCGTATCGGGAGCCACAGCGGCCACAGCCGACACGTGGCTGGCCGACTTTTTGGAGAAGGTCGAAATCTTGGGCAATGGGGCCGAAGTGATTGCTTCGCTGGACTGGGAGCATATCGCCTACCTGACTTACCTTGCTCAGAGCAAGATGCCGCCGACCTTCTGGCGCAACTACGCGACGGCCACCCAATTCGAACAGCAGATGATGTTGTTCGGGCGCTCGTTGGGTGACACTCAATTCGGCCTTGACCTGTCCAGGTGGAAGAACGTGGAAATCCGCATGACGAACGACACGTCATCCACCTATCACAGCGCCGCGCTGTCGCTGGACGTGAAGCTCATTTTCATCGAAGAGCTTGCGGGCGCTTTTCCGGGTGGCTACATCAGGGCCGAAGAGTTCCGAAGCTGGACAACCGTTCAGAACGCGACGGAGTATCTTGACTTGCCCGACGCCTTTCCGATGCGGGGTATCCATCTGCAACTGATACCCGACATTGACGGAAACTATTTGGCTGAGACCAACGCCCACAACAACGCTGATGACATCGAACTCGCCGTGCGGGCACGCGCTCACAGGATTTTCAAGGGCGGGGCCGATCACCTCTTCCACCACAATCACTTCGAGTTTCCGGGCACGCCCATAACCAGCTTTCAAGCTGACAAGACGGCTGACTATGGCTTCAACGTTGGCTTGGGCCGTCCCTACGGCATTGCAACGTCATCGCTCTCGAAAGATGGCGCGGTCAGCGCGAACATCCCGACGATGGAAGACCGGAACGACTATACCCAAAAGCTCGAAGACCGGGAAGCTGATAGTCCTGTTGGCGGGCTGGTTCTAGGGCTGGCTCCCTTCAATTTCGGGACGCTGTTCTATGAACGCGAGTGCCGTCCCGATTGGCTGCTCAATCCGAACACGCACGGGCCAATCACACTCGACGTTCACACGCGGGATGCCGCTTCGGCTCCCGATGGGACGAACACGGTAGTTCTGGAAAGCGTGGTTGCTCACCCGGCGTAGTGAGTCGCTTTCCTGTTGCACATGACAATGGGGCGGGCTTTTCGTTCGCCGAAGCGTTGGCGCTCGGAGTGGTCCGGGGGGACTTGCCCGCCCGTTGTCTTCAATTGAAAGAGGCTTGCAATGGATGAACTGTTGGAAGTCCTAGAACGCTGGTTCCCTAGGTCGCGCTCCGTTCGAACAGGTGAAGTGACAGTCGGGACCACTATCGTTCGTATGCCCCAGATGTACGGCACGATTGTTTATATCAAGGCTCAAGTTACCAACGCTGGCAACGTGTACGTGGGCCGCGCTTCGGTGGCTGTCAGAGGTGGCACAACCGCTGATGGCGTGGGCTTTGAACTGGAACCGGGCGCGCTGACGCCGCCTATCCCAATCGAAGACTTGGAAGACCTGTACCTCATCTCTGACACGGCCAGTCAAGAAATCACCTATTTGGTTTACGGCGGCTGACTTGTCTTTACTCATCCCCCATCAGGTACAAGATTTGGAGCGCGTTTACTGGCGCAAGGTAGCCAGTGTGCGGCGTGACGCGTTGGTGGGCCTCTGGCCGTTGTGGGAATTGTCGGGCACGGTGGCTAAAGACCTGTCCCCGCTGGCGTCAGATGGAACTTATGATGATACGATGCTGGCTGACCAGACTTTCAAGGATGGCCGACCTTATCCCTCTTTTGTGGACGCGAATGACGAAGTTGATATTTACAGCGCCGCGCTGGCGGCGGCTTTTGATGGCACGGCGGGCACGGTCCTTTTACACTTTCATATCACCGATAGCGCGGTCTGGACTGATGGCTCACAGCGCTTGGCTTTCTCATTGCGGGGTGATGGGGACCAATTCATCGTCCAGAAAACGGCTGCTAATAACGCTTATAACATGGCTCACATCTGCTCTGGAACTACAAAATTCGTGCAAGAAACCAGCGTCACGACGACTGACCCGATTGCGTTAGTTGGCACGTGGTCAGAGGCAGACGACGAACTCAAAGCCTTCAAGAACGGCGCGCAATTGGGCAGCACACAAACCGGGCTGGGCGCGTGGACTGCTGCCTTGAATGTTAACCTATGCGTCATCGGTGCGGCCAGTAACTTCGGCTCTTCGCCATTCGTGGGAGCTATCGCCCGTGTGGCTGTCTGGAACGTGGCGCTCTCGGCGGGCATGGTCAACTGGCTTTCACAGGTTCCCTGACGACTATGATATACGCTCAAAAGTTGACTATCTCGTCTGATACCCAATTGCCGTCCACTTCTATCCAAGACCTGCCCGTAGCTGACGGCATAGTCAAGCAAGTCTTTATCACTTTTCCGGGTGGGCTGGCTGGCTTGGTGGGCGTGCGCGTTCGCTTTCGGGAGCGCGTGTTATGGCCTTCCAACGCTGACCAGTGGTTCGTAGGCAGCGGGGAGACATTCGACTTTGTGGAGAACTTGAAGATAGATGACCGCCCGCACGCTTTCATTCTGGAAGGTTACAACAATGACTGCGTATACGACCACGCGGTCTATTTTCACATCGCTGTTATTCGGGAGTCGGCTGACCTGCTCTCGACTGTGCTGGCAAGTCGCCCGACAATAGGAGTCTTCGAGAGTGGGCTTATCGGATGACTGCGCGCTTATTGGCCGTCCTGACTGGCTCCCCACGCCTGCTGAAATCGGTGGTCCGTGCGCGGCGGGCCGCTTGTATGGCGCGCCTGACTACGGGGCGCAAGCAGCTACAACGGGCGTGCCATGTGACAGCAATCGGGACTTCGGGGGGGAGGACTTTGACCCATTTGGACCGCTCGATTTTCCGGGGAGCGGGGGCTTGTTACAGTATGGTTATCCCGACTTCACGCCATTGCCAGCCATTGATATTATCGGGACGCTGCCGCTTGCCCAATTCGGCGCGCCTGACTTCACAATCGACACGGGAGAAACAGGCTTGAGCCTGTCGGGTTCGGACCTTGAGCTAGGACGGCGCTTGAACTGGCCGACCGCGTGGACGCGGATTGGCAAGGTCTTCTTTCACGACAGCCCGGACTCATCTACGCCGCATATGGAACTGGCATCGGTGGGCGCTGGTGCCAGTGCAACGGTGGACAACACGCGGGCCAATTCGAAAAGTTACTCCTACAAGCTGACGACAGGGGCGGGGGTAGGGCACACGGCTTCTGTATATCGGGATTTTCCGGGCACTCCATCCATGAAGATAGGCTTTGGCCTATGGTTCTGGTACGATGGCACAGATGACCATATCAGCTTTACCATTCGTCATCTGAGCGGGACTGAATTAACGGTTTTAGGGCTGGTCTTCTATCCCGCTTCTAAAGAGTGGTTCTATCTGGATAACGCGGGCGTTGAACAGACGTTGGGCACTTTGTCACCTGATCCTACGCAATTGCTGGGCTGGCATTTTATTCAGTTAGTGGTTGACCTGACGGCGCAGGCCTACGTGCGCGTTGTGGCTGGCACTACCTTACAAGTCTTGACCGCCAGTGGGCAGGTAACTCCCGACGCCACCACAGGACCGGAATTGCGCATTATTACTACTATCAGGGATGACGTTGGCGTGGGCATGGACTGGTGGGTGGATGACATCATTCTAACGTATGACGAACTCTAGGAGGTGACGCATGGCTGCCAAGAAGCCGAAGAAGCCGAAGTTCAAGTCAACGGATTGTCCGTACTGCGGGGAAGCTCCCATCGACTACGACGAGGGGGGTCACTGGTCTTGCCGCCAGTGTGGGCACGCGTGGGCTGACAAACGGAAGGAGAACGAACTAGCCGAAGAGCAAGAAGGAGGTGAGGAATAGTGAACGACAACTTCGATGGAACCGTGCGGCTGGTCATCCGAACTGTAGTGATGATATGCGTTGCTGTCGCGTGGCTGTACCTCAAGGCCACAGGCAGCGATGCAGCCGACTCGGTAGGCGAGATAATCCTGCCTATCATTGGCGGTTATCTCGGTGGCGAGAGCTTGCTGCGTCTGCTATCCGGCAAGTTTAACTAGGAGGTGAACTGACATGCCGTTCACCATCGTAAAGCGCCAGGATTGGATTGTGACCGGACTCGATAATCAGCCTGCTGACGGCCAACGCGTAACGGTGCGCGATGACGATACGGGCGAAGTGTTTAATGTTGACGTGCCAAGCAAGCGGCGCGCTGATATTGAACTGGCTGTCTCACAGGCCATAGAAGAACGGCGCGGTCTTCTTGGCATGACATTTGAGTAGGGGTAGGGGGAAGCGCGATGCTCTGGCTGTACCAATGGCTATCTGACCGCTTCTCCCGCCTGAAGTTCTACCTTGACAGCGCCTACAATTCTATCCGGGCGCTGGTTTCAGGCGGCGGGAGCAAGGCCCAAAAGCTACAGCAGAATTGGCTGGACAGTATCCGAACGCTGGTGCAAGACCTGTTCAACAAGACCAGCAAGCTGCAACAGGGCTGGTTTGACCGCGTTGTGGCTTACGTGCAAGACTGGTTCCGCAAGTCCGACAAGCTGCAACAGCATTGGTACGAACGCCTAGCCTCTTATGTTCAAAGCTGGTTTTCCAAGAGCCACAAGCAGCAACAGAACTGGTTCGGGCAAATCGTGGCCTACGTGCAAAGCTGGTTCGCCAAGTCGAGCAAGCTGCAACAGGGCTGGTATGACCAGCTTGTCACTTATGTTCAATCTTGGTTCTCCAAGAGCCACAAGCAGCAACAGGACTGGTTCGAGAATATCAAGACCAGCGTACAGAACTTTTTTGGCAAGGCGGGCAAGCAGCAACAGGACTGGTTTGAACGCATTGCGGCGTTGGTACAGAATTTATTTGTCAAGGCCAACAAGCAGCAACAGGACTGGTTTGAGAAAATCCGGGCCTATGCTCAAGCGCTTTTCGGCAAGGCGGGCAAGCAGCAACAGGACTGGTTTGACAAGCTGCGAGCGCTCGCACAAGACCTATTCGACAAGCTACAGCGTCAGGCACAGGACTACCAAGCCTATCAAAAAGCGCTCTTCGGGGAACTGTGGCCGAGATTATCAATCCTCTTGCAAGACGGCTGGGACATGCTACAAGCGCTCATCAATGACCCGCTGGCTACGCTCTGGGATTGGCTGATGGAGATTTTCGAAGACTTCTTGCTATCATGGCTGGATAGGAATTGGGACAATGAGTGAGCCGCGCCCGCGTGGCAATTTTGGCGAACGCCTGAAAGAGTGGATTTACGTCACTTTCGGCATTCGTGACACGGTGCGCGTGATGAACGATGTCGTCGCGCCTTTTCTCAACCAATCAGCGGACGGCATAGCCGACGCGCTCAATTACCTGTCAGCCACGCCGACGCCTGTCACGCAATGGCCGCGTGTCTTCGGCTCTTTCATCGCTGGGCAAGGACCGCCCGCCAAGAGCGAAGAGGCGCAAGTGACGCTAGAGGAATTTCTAGCCAATCCGTCCGAAGCGATGGGCCAATTTTTGACAGAAGCAATCACAGGCGCGGGTGTCAATGAACCGTTGCAACTGCTGGGCGCGCTGGTGTATGATACCTCAATCGCCACTATTACCGGGCAAGGTCTGCCGCCCGATGACCCTAGCGTAGACCGGGCGCGCTCTTTCGTGGGCTACGTTACGGCGCTGGGCGCGCTGCCTGCCATTTTAGACAGTGTGGTGGAAGCGGCGTCACTCGGCCAGATTGACCAGATCGGGCGCAATATTCAGAACGTATATTGGAACTTGGGGCTGGGCTTCCTGACATGGCAGACGATGGCCCCACTTCTGCAAGCTGCTATTCTCGAACCTCTGGAACGGGCCGCTCAGAAGCAATGGCGCGGGGCGCGCTTCACGCGGGCACAACTGCAAGACCTGTACGCGCTGGGCGAGATTACACAAAGTCGGCTGGTGAATGAACTGGCCGAAGAGGGCTGGCGCGAAGACGATATTGATAAGGTTATCGCGCTGTCCTTCCGAACACTGTCACGCGCTGACATTATGAAAATGTGGCATGAAGGCATTATAGAAAGTGAAGAGGTGATAACGCGTCTGCGGGCGCTGGGCTATGATACGCGTGACATCGGCAATATCATGCTGCTCGACGTGCGCGAAGAGGTGCAAGAGGACAGGACCGAAAGCATCAGCGTCTTGACCCGCTCTTTCACTGACGGCTTTCTGACCGAAGATGAGTTCCGGCAACTGCTGGACGACAACCGCTATTCACCTCAAGAGATTGACTTACGCGTCAAGCTGGTCAGGGCCAAGCAGGAAGGCGAACGGCGGCAAATCTCGCTGGCACAGATCAAGAGCGCGTGGGATGAGAACCTGCTGGGTGACGTGGAAGCAAAAGCGCGTGTCAGAGAACTCGGCTATCCCCAAGAGGAAGCCGCGCTACTGTTCGACACGTGGGAGCGGGAAACAGACCCGCCAGTCCGCAAGATAAACCGCTCAACTACTCTGAGCATGTATCGCCTTGCCGTCATCAACCGGGGTAGGGCGGGCGCGTTGCTGCTCGAACTCGGCTACTCGGAAGATGACGGCGAACTGCTCTTGCAGATGACCGAAGCGCGCTATCCTGAAGACTTCGGCAAAGCGCCGTCATCCAAGCAGCGCTTCTTATCGTTACGTTCTCTCAGGGAGTTATTTTTAGGTGGCCGTGTTGGAGAGGACCGTGTGTTAGTCGGCTTACAGAACTTAGGCTTCACGGGCGACGAACTTAACTTGCAAGCTGAACTACTCACACAACCGGGCGAACTTCCTGACCGCCCGCTGACACAATCAACAATTGAGGACGCCTACGTGGTGGCCGTGTTCAACAGGCCAGAGGCACGGGCCGCGCTGTCGGCGCTGGCTTTCACCGAAGAGAGCATTACCACTATTCTCGACACGGTGGAAGCGGAAAACCCGGCGGTCTTTGCGCCCGAAGAGGTGAGCGCCCAACGCCAGCCGACTATAGGCGCGCTGGTCGAAGGCTTTCGCAATGGCTTTGTCAATGAGGCTGAATTTTACAGGCGGGCATCAGAGATTGGTTTCGGGCGTGACACGGCGGGCCTGTACCTGGCTAACGCCACAGTGGGCAAGGCCAAGTCAGGTAAAGCGGCCAGCAAAACGGACGTGCTGAAGTTCTACCGCGAAGGGTTGGTCGGCTACAGCGAAGCGCATGACATGCTGCAAGCGGTGGGTTATGACTATCGAACGGCTGACCTTTTGCTACGTGCGGAGAAGGGCGGCGTGGAAGGAACTGACATCTGGCAAGCGTTGCTGGCTGGCGCGCTTGACCCGAACTCAGCGTTCCTTGCGCTGTTGACGCTGGGCTTCAGCGAAGAGGATATTAACGTGGCGATTGGAAGCGTGGACAGTGAGGAAATCCAGTAACCTACAGGAGAACGTCAGACCATGACCGACCAGCAACAAGAGCAAAGCAACGACGAACTCGACGCGCTCAAAGACCTGTCAGACGAACGCGCCAAGCTCGACCCCAAACCAATGACCGTCATTGAAAGTCTGGAACTGGACGAGCGTCGTTCGCGCTCTTCAGATGACCGCGCTGCGAACCATACCAAAACAGAAGATCATGAAGAGGCCACGCCGCCGTCAGACCAAGATTGAGCGCTTCACTGTCCATCGACACGGGCGGGCGCTTGGGTGTCGGGTCGCCGCGTGACTTGTGAACCTGTACCCACTCACTAGGCATCAGGCCACGCCCCAGCGCTTCGCGGATGCTGACGGCGCGCTCGTAACGCGTCCAGCCCAACGTAAGATACTCCAACGCCTGCCCCTTGGGGATGCCTTTGGCCCGCGCTGATAGAACCTCAAGCGCGTCCATTGCAACATACTCCTTCGGGCCAATCAGATCGGCCTGACCGTCCAGCATTTGAGGCTTCCACTCGCCAAGACCGTCCCCCGTTGGCAAGGTGTCATAGGTCATCAAGCTATCCGTGTCGCAATACAGCGGCCCGCTTTCAAGGGCCGTCATGGCCCGGTGCAAAAACACGCGGGAGCCAGCGGCCACGTAAGCGGGGAACATCACGTTAGCGTATGGCGCGTCGTGGTCACGGGGTAGGGGCCTTTCGATGTAGTCCAGATTGCCAAGATGGGACCACACCAGCCCGCCCGCGTCTGCCAGATCGGCCCGGCCATTGACACGCTCTAAGGTACTCAAGGCGGTATCCTGCCGCACGCCGTAGCGGCCAATATTGGCGTTTAACAGCAGCTTGACTAGATGCTGTCGGTTGTCGTCGTCGGCCTGAAAGTCAAGACGGCGGGCATACAGATCGTGAACGAACTCAGCGAAGGGATTGAACGTCTTCTTGGTCAGGATGGCCCACTCGAAAGCGGTCACTTGACAGCCCAACGAAAGCGCGTGTCTCAATTCGTTCAGACAGTAAGTGGCCGTCCACTCGCCGTAAGGGAAGTACAGCGCCCCTCCCACGCGGGCGGGCAGCGGTGGAAGTGGCGACTTCGGAACGCGCACCCCCACACGGGCCACGCCTTCGTAGTTCTCAAGGTCTGTTGGCAAGCTGCTACGCGTCCACAAGTCGAGCGCGTTAGGGTCTGGAAATTTTAGATCCGCCTGCTGCTGCGGGTACAGGCTGTTGGCATCGTACAGGTTGACGCCACGCACTTTGCCCATCACAAACGGCTCAACCCGCCCGCCGTAGAATGCCCCGCGTGCGTGCTTGTTGGTCGCTGGCCCTACAATTTTCCAGCCATGCGGCATGTAAGCGCGCCTATAAATGTCGTGACTGGTGGAAGCCAAAGTCTCGCGTAATTGCCCACCTAACGCGTTGGTCATCTCTTGTAAATCGACCAGCGCCCGGTAGACAATCTCGGCGTCCCGAATGTTGTAGGCTTCCAGATCACGCGCCAAGTCAGACGGCCACGCGCTGAGAGGGACCGCCCGCACCAACAGCGAAAGCATCTCTTCCCCCATCTTGAGCTTTTCAAGTCCGACCATGTGAGCCACAGCGGCCAGCGAGTAACCCGGAAAGAGCTTGGTGCTACAGGTGAAACGTATTGGGTGGCCGTCATGGTCTTCAGCATCGTACCATAGCAAGCCGCCCGGTCCCATCAAAGCGCCCTCTTCGAACAGCGCGTCAAGGTTCAAAACCGCAAGGTCATACTCCAGGTTGTGAGCCGTGCGCCAAGCATCGCCGTGTTCGGGCGACAGCAAAAAGTCCCACATGGCCCGTCTGTCATAGAAGAACGCGGGACCGTCATCGCCCCACGTTGCACCGCTCACAAAACCGTCAGGACCGCCGCGTCCTTCAATGTCAAAGGCCACGAAAGAGCGCTCTTGTGGTGCGCTGCGAAGTCCAGTGTACCAGCGCAGTTGTTTGTCAGTCATCCCTCAAGCCTTTCAGGCTATCGCCGTTTCCAGCACAACTTCAGTCCGCATGATAAAGCGCCGTAGTTCCGGGCTGGTCATCTGACCGGGGAACGCGCCAACCCTGCCGCCGACATTGCGGAAGAACTGCTTGCCCGTGCGCTGGATTGAAAACTCATTGCCCACGCCATGATACACTTCTTCGATATAGATACGGTTGTCATCGCCAAGAATGTAAAAACGCTCGACAATCTGGCTGTCCGGGCCGACTTGCGTCTGTTTCTCGAAACCCGTGATGTCTTTAGTCTCGACAAGAAACTCCCGCCGCCCGAACTGCGTGCCCGCTGACGTGAACGGCGCTTGCGAAGAGATGAACTGCCCGGTCTCATCTCGCAAGTTGAAACCTAAGTCGGCCCGCTGCCGCCAACGAATACGCCCGCTCACCGCGTCAGTTGGGACCGGGCCTTGTCCTTCGCGCCCCGCTTCAAGGAACGCATTGTTCCGCTTGGAGTAGTATAGCGTGCCAATCTGATACCGCCGCCCGCCGCGCTCTTCAACTGGAACGCGGTCAGGCGGTAGCTGTCGTGGAATGCCCATGTGTCACCGCCAGACAGGAAAACCGGGCATCGCTGGGGGTATTGCAGGGTCGGGAGCTAGAGCGATGCCCGGTCAGGGAGGGAAACGCCAACGATGAGCGCTCATCCGGCCACACAGTCACGGCGACGTGAAGGGCAACGAACGAGCGGTGGTACTTGCCCGACTGTGTGACCCGCTTGTCGTCAGCGGCGTTTCGTTTGTCAGATTGTCCTTGCATGTTGTCCCCCGGATGAGTGAGAGCAAAAAGGACCGCACTTATTATACTGCAAGTCCGGCCCTATGCCAATTCTATGAGGTTTGAGCTTAGTTTGTGTCAGCCTCCAATCCGGGCAGTAAGTTCATCCCGACTTCGGGCCAGTCCTTCGACCCGATGACGGTTATCCCGATGTTGACCTGTGCGCGCTGTTCGTGCGTGTTGGCTACGTCGAACTTGCCAGCCGTGTGCCAACCCCACGAACGGGTGCGGTATTGGCGCAAGGTCGCCAGCCCGGACCAAACGATAGCGCCATTCGGGTCTTTGATTTCGACATTGTAGCCATTCGGCGCGTCTTCCAACGAGCGCGGGACCACAGGCGGGTTGCTCACTGGAAAAGATACATCACGCCGTTGGCCGTGTCCAGCGTGGTCAAGGTCGCCACGAACGGCAAATGCTCGGCGTAGTCTTCCAAGCGGTCACGCACGCCCGAACCAAAGGACGTGTTGATACGTTCTCCGCTTTCCATGTCCACCATGACCACATGCACCGACTGCCCGAACTTGCCAGTGTAGGGCTTGACCTTCTCAATCAGGAAGGACCGCCCAACAAGTCCCTCTTTTTCGCCCGGTTCCAGTTTGCGGCCTTGCGGGTCGAACTCTTCGGCCAGATCGGCCAGCGTGCGATAATCAGACATTCACAACTCCCTTTCTTCTAGGCGCTCGGCCAGTATGGCGCGTGCCTCAAGCACACTGTCATACAACTTGAACACGCCGCTTTCCACCTCTTCGAGTAGGGCGTCCAGACGCAACAGGCCGTCAGTTGACATCTGGACGCCGTTCAAGAATTCCGCTTTCGTGAGGTGGTTCAGCGCTTCGGCCAGCGCATGACGAACACGCAACAGGACTACCGAAGGAACGGCCCGCTCACTTCTTGGGCTTATCTTCTGCGGGCGGCTCATCAGGTTCCGGGTAGTCATCGAAGCCGCACATGATGACCAGCACTTTGTCGGCGGCGGCGGCTTGGTCGGATAGGGCGGCGACTTGAGATTGAACCACGTAAGGGTCAAGCGGCCCCATCGTGACGGCTGGTTCGCCCTCATCGTCATACATGATAGACAGTAGAATGTTTTGTGGCACAGTCAACCTCTCTTTCTAGGTGGCAATTCAGATTTCGCGGCTTCACGCAAGCGCGGCGGTACGGGCTGGTCGATGTGTTCCAGCATAGCGACACGCGCCAGCGCCGTGACAGTTATCGTGACCGCGCCGAACTCTTCGCCTCCCAAGTCACGCACGGGGAATTGAGCGCTGCCATTCAAGGCCAGCGACACGAAAGAGTCCCCGCTTGCCCACAGAGCCAGCGTCCTACTTTGCAGACTGCTCTTCAGGCTCATTACTCACTTCATTCCTTTCCAGCGCTTCGACAATCGCCAGCGCGACCTTATCCGGCGACTTGCCGTTTAGGGCCATGTTGAGGAACAACCCCCAGCACACCGTTTCGGATACGTCGAGCATCTTGGCGGCGTAGGCTATGCAAGCGCTTGCTTCGCGTGATACTTCAGCCCGCACGAGTGGCATCATTCACCTCCTTTCGTGGCGTCCGCTCGTTGCACGTTTTCCAGCCCTTCGGCCAGCTTAAGTGTGACGGTCTCCAGCGTGTAGATGACAGTGAAACCCATAACAGGTTCGCCGTCCCACTCAGCCACGTCAAACACGGCCTTCAGGTTGCTAATTCGAATGTCGTCACCGACTGGCGTCACGTTGAAGGTGACCTTACAAAATCCCGCTGGAATTGGCATGTTTGCTCACTCACCTCCTTCCAACGTGCCCGCGCCTAACGTCATCATGGCTTCCGCTTCACTGACTGTTATCGTCGGCGGCGGCGTCATGATCGGCGTCGGCGTGTGGATTGGCACAGCACAAAATGAAACCTGTACCGGGCCGTCCCACGTCACGTACCAATTGTGACACTTGGCGCGGTTCTCGACGTGGACCGCCGTTGCCAGCGCTTCAAGCTCTAAGCGCAAGGTGTGCATGTCAGGCGAAAGCGGCGCACCTTCGGTTATGGTTGCGAGAACGGGCGTCGGCGTGGCTGGTTCGGGCATGCGCGTCGGCGGCGGCGTCAGTAGTTCCGGCTCAAGACCGTTGATGGCACAAGCAGTCAAGAAGAGCAGCACCGCGAATACCAGTACCCCGGTAGTGAAACCCAGCACGAAAAACCAAGCTCGACCAACTGTCATAGTCACCCCCTCAAGAGTGAAAGAACACGGGCCACGCGTCAGCCTCATAAGCCTTTGCGTTGTCGTACTTCCACCGCATGTAAAGCGGCTGCGCCGCCGCTATGCTTTCGTGGTCCCAGCCCACAGGCCGCATTTCCGTCAGTCGAGACAGCGTGTGCCACGCCAGACGGAGAAAAACATCAATCCCCCCCGGCCCCAACTTGCGCCCGTACTTCTCGCAATCACGCGCAAAGCATACCAGTACGATAACCCACGCGCCTTGCTCGGTGGCTCTGGCAGGCAGATATGAATAATCGTGCGGCGCGATGGCTTGGCGTGCCCATTGCGACAGGCAGCAATCCTGATGCTTCAAGACTAATGAAACTGCGACTTCACCAATGGTGGTCATGTTCGCCCTTTCGATGAGTAAGGGTCAACGGGGCGTACCCCCAAACCCATTGTATCACGTCACGACGAGCATGTCAATAACTGGACGCCCCGGCGCGTGGAGAATTTACAAGTCAACAAGGACACGGCCAGAACAACCCGACAAAGACGCCAAATAGGAACAAGCCCACCGCCAAAACGGAAGCTATCACGTAGTCACTGAAAGTCGGCCCCATTGCACCCACCTCCTTCGAATTGGATTGTACCACACTGGTTCTCGCTAATTGGATGCCCTTCGTCCAGTTCAGAGCGCTCCGGCAGGGGGGTTGTGTGCGCGCGC